>NZ_JAVDTY010000002.1:0-685044 GCF_031456075.1 Allobosea sp. BE125 | reverse complement strand
AAGACGACGGTGACGGGCGTCGAGATGTTCCGCAAGCTGCTCGACCAGGGCCAGGCGGGCGACAACATCGGCGCGCTGCTGCGCGGCACGAAGCGTGAGGACGTCGAGCGCGGCCAGATCCTGTGCAAGCCGGGTTCGGTGAAGCCGCACACCAAGTTCAAGGCCGAGGCCTACATCCTGACGAAGGAGGAGGGCGGTCGTCATACCCCGTTCTTCACCAACTACCGCCCGCAGTTCTACTTCCGCACGACGGACGTGACCGGCGTGGTGCACCTGCCTGAGGGCACCGAGATGGTGATGCCTGGCGACAACATCGCCATGGAAGTGCACCTGATCGTGCCGATCGCGATGGAGGAGAAGCTGCGCTTCGCCATCCGCGAAGGCGGCCGCACCGTCGGTGCAGGCGTCGTCGCTAGCATCATCGCGTAACGCGTTTTCGTGAGGGCGAAGGCCCTACCGGGCCTTTGCCTTTTCACGTCACGGAGAACACAAGACCATGAACGGTCAGAACATCCGGATCCGCCTCAAGGCGTTCGATCACCGCATTCTCGACGCTTCGACGCGCGAGATCGTGTCGACGGCCAAGAGGACGGGCGCCCAGGTCCGCGGGCCCATCCCGCTGCCCACGCTCATCGAGAAGTTCACGGTCAACCGCTCGCCGCACATCGACAAGAAGTCGCGCGAGCAGTTTGAGATGCGGACCCACAAGCGGGTTCTCGATATCGTCGACCCGACCCCTCAGACGGTCGACGCCCTGATGAAGCTTGATCTCGCCGCCGGCGTCGACGTCGAAATCAAGTTGTAAGTTGACCATGGTCCAGACGACGATCCGCTATTCCCGTCGTCCGGCCATGTTCTGATTTTTAGCCGGGTCCTCTGTCTCCTGCGTTTTGGCAGGATGAACATGACCCCAAGGGAAGGTATGCACCGATGCGTTCCGGTGTGATTGCACAGAAAGTCGGGATGACCCGCATCTTCACGGATGCCGGCGAACATATCCCGGTCACCGTGCTGAAGCTCGATAACTGCCAGGTTGTCGCGCATCGTACGGTTGAGAAGAACGGCTATGTCGCCGTTCAGCTCGGGTCGGGCTTGGCCAAGGTCAAGAACGTCTCGAAGGCTGAGCGCGGTCATTTCGCCGTCGCCAAGGTCGAGCCCAAGCGCAAGATCGTCGAGTTCCGCGTCAGCGACGACGCGTTGATCCCGGTCGGCGCCGAGCTGACGGCTGACCACTTCGTCGTCGGCCAGTTCGTCGACGTCAGCGGCACGACCATCGGCAAGGGCTTCGCCGGCGGCATGAAGCGCTGGAACTTCGGCGGCCTTCGCGCCACGCACGGTGTTTCGGTCTCGCATCGCTCGATCGGTTCGACCGGTGGCCGTCAGGACCCGGGCAAGACCTTCAAGAACAAGAAGATGCCGGGCCATCTCGGCGCCGAGCGCGTCACCACGCAGAACCTGCGCGTCGTCCAGACGGATGTCGAGCGCGGCCTGATCCTGGTCGAGGGTGCGGTTCCCGGTCATGCCGGTGGCTGGATCCACGTCCGCGACGCCGTCAAGCGTGCGCTGCCCAAGGATGCGCCCCTGCCGGGCAAGTTCAAGGTTGCCGGCGGCGAAACGCAGGCTCCCGCGACTGAGACCGTTGAGGAGAACGCGTGATGAAGCTCGATATCACCACCCTCGAGGGCGGCTCTGCCGGCTCCGTCGAATTGTCGGATGCGATCTTCGGCCTTGAGCCGCGCGCCGACATCCTCGCCCGCATGGTGCGCTATCAGCTCGCCAAGCGCCGCGCCGGGACGCACAAGTCCAAGGGCCGCTCGGAAGTCGATCGCACCCGCAAGAAGATCTACAAGCAGAAGGGCACCGGCGGCGCTCGCCACGGCGCAGCTTCCGCTCCGCAGTTCCGCGGCGGCGGCAAGGCCTTCGGCCCGATCGTGCGCGATCATGCGCATGACCTGCCCAAGAAGGTCCGCGCTCTGGCTCTGCGTCATGCGCTCTCGGCCAAGGCCAAGGGTTCGGAGATCATCATCATCGATGATGCCAAGCTCTCGGAGCCCAAGACCAAGCTGCTGCTCGGCCATTTCAGCAAGCTGGACCTGTCCAGCGTGCTGGTGATCGGCGGCGCCGAGATCGACGTGAACTTCGGCCTGGCCGCGCGTTCGATCCCGAATGTCGACGTCCTGCCGATCCAGGGCATCAACGTTTATGACATCCTGCGTCGCGACAAGCTCGTCTTGACCCGCGCGGCTGTCGATGCGCTGGAGGCGCGCTTCAAATGAGCCAGGCTGCAAAGAATCTGGATCCGCGCCACTACGACGTCATTCGTAGCCCGGTGATCACCGAGAAGGCGACGATGCTCTCCGAGCATAACAAGGTCGTCTTCGAGGTCTCCAAGACTGCGACCAAGCCGCAGATCAAGGCCGCGATCGAAAAGCTGTTCGACGTCAAGGTGAAGAGCGTGAACACGCTCGTCACCGAAGGGAAGATCAAGGTCTTCCGTGGCCGCCTCGGCCAGCGTTCGGACGTCAAGAAGGCAATCGTGACGCTCGAAGATGGTCATTCCATCGACGTGACCACGGGTCTGTGAAGGGAGGATCTGCATCATGGCTTTGAAGAGTTTCAAGCCGACCACGCCGAGCCTTCGCCAGCTCGTGATCGTCGACCGCAGCGAGCTCTATAAGGGCAAGCCGCTCAAGGTGCTGACCGAGGGCAAGTCGTCCTCAGGCGGCCGCAACAACCTCGGCCGCATCACCGTCCGCTTCCGCGGCGGCGGTCACAAGCGCACGCTGCGCCTGATCGACTTCAAGCGTCGCGGCAAGGATGGCATTCCGGCTGTGGTGGAACGGATCGAATACGATCCCAACCGCACCGCCTTCATCGCGCTGATCAAGTACAGCGACGGCGAGCAGGCCTATATCCTGGCCCCGCAGCGCCTCGCCGTTGGCGACAGCGTGATCTCGGGCCCGTCGGTCGACGTCAAGCCCGGCAACGCCGCCCCGATGGGCACGCTGCCGATCGGCACCATCGTCCACAATGTCGAACTCAAGATCGGCAAGGGCGGGGCGCTGGCGCGGTCTGCGGGCAACTACGCCCAGATCGTTGGTCGCGACCAGGGCTATGTCATCGTCCGTCTGAACTCGGGCGAACAGCGCCTGATCAGCGGCCTGTGCTATGCGACGGTGGGCGCGGTTTCCAACCCCGACCACATGAACCGGAATGACGGCAAGGCAGGGCGTTCGCGCTGGCTCGGTCGTCGTCCGCATAACCGCGGCGTCTCGATGAACCCTGTCGACCATCCCCATGGCGGCGGCGAAGGCCGCACCTCCGGTGGTCGTCACCCGGTCACCCCCTGGGGTAAGCCGACCAAGGGTAAGAAGACCCGCTCGAACAAGCGGACCGATACGTTCATCGTGTCGAGCCGTCACGCCCGCAAGAAGAAGAACTGAGGTCCGTCATGGCGCGTTCGCTTTGGAAAGGTCCGTTTGTCGACGGATACCTTCTGAAAAAGGCCGAGGTTGCCCGTTCGGCGGCCCGGTCTGAGGTCATCAAGATCTGGAGCCGTCGCTCCACGATCCTTCCGCAGTTCGTCGGTCTGACGTTCGGCGTCTACAACGGCCACAAGCATGTGCCGGTGTCCGTGTCCGAGGAAATGGTGGGCCACAAGTTCGGCGAGTTCTCGCCGACGCGCACCTTCCACGGCCACGCTGCCGACAAGAAGGCGAAGAGGAAGTAAGCCATGGGAAAAGCATCCTTCCCCCGTGCGCTGCCTGACAACGAAGCCATTGCGGTCGCCCGCAATCTTCGCGTCAGCCCGCAGAAGCTCAACCTCCTCGCCCAGCTGATCCGTGGCAAGAAGGTCTCGACCGCGCTCGCCGACCTCGAATTCTCGCGCAAGCGGATTTCGCTGGACGTGCGCAAGTGCCTTCAGAGCGCGATCGCCAACGCCGAGAACAATCATGATCTCGACGTCGATGACCTCGTCGTGGCGCAGGCCTTCGTCGGCAAGGCGCTGGTCATGAAGCGTTTCCACGCTCGCGCCCGCGGCCGCGGCGCCCGCATCCTGAAGCCCTTCGCCAACATCACGATCGTGGTGCGCGAAGTCGCGGCGGCCAAGGCCTGAGGAGAGAACGATGGGTCAGAAAATCAATCCGATCGGGCTTCGCCTCGGCATCAACCGCACCTGGGATTCGCGCTGGTTCGCGCAGAAGGGTGAGTACGGCAAGCTTCTGCATGAGGATATGGCGATCCGCGCCGCGCTCATGAAGCTGCTGAAGCAGGCTGCGATCTCCAAGATCATCATCGAGCGCCCGCACAAGAAGTGCCGCGTCACCATCCACTCGGCTCGTCCGGGCGTGGTGATCGGCAAGAAGGGCGCCGATATCGAGAAGCTGCGCAAGACGGTGATGACGCTCACCAAGGCCGATGTTGCCATCAACATCGTCGAGGTGCGTAAGCCCGAGATCGACGCGACCCTGGTCGCCGACTCGATCGCGCAGCAGCTCGAGCGCCGCGTCGCGTTCCGTCGCGCCATGAAGCGGGCCGTTCAGTCGGCCATGCGTCTGGGCGCCGAGGGCATCCGCATCAACTGCTCGGGCCGTCTCGGCGGCGCCGAAATCGCGCGTCTGGAATGGTATCGCGAAGGTCGCGTGCCGCTGCACACGCTGCGCGCCGATGTGGATTACGGTGTGGCGACTGCCTTCACCACCTACGGCACGTGCGGCATCAAGGTCTGGATCTTCAAGGGCGAGATCCTCGAACACGACCCGATGGCCCAGGACAAGCGCATGGCCGATGAGGGCAGCCGTTCCGGCGGTGGCCATCGTCGTGACCACGCCGCGTAAGGCTGATCGAGAAGAGCCATGTTGCAACCAAAGAAGACTAAGTTCCGCAAGCAGTTCAAGGGGCGCATTTCCGGCGTCGCCAAGGGCGGCACGGATCTGAATTTCGGCCAGTTCGGCCTCAAGGCGCTGATGCCGGAACGCGTCACCGCGCGCCAGATCGAGGCGGCTCGCCGCGCGATCACGCGTGCCATGAAGCGCGCCGGCCGCGTCTGGATTCGGATTTTCCCGGACGTGCCGGTTTCGAAGAAGCCGACCGAAGTCCGCATGGGCAAGGGCAAGGGCGCGCCTGAATTCTGGGCAGCCAAGGTCAAGCCGGGCCGGATCATGTTCGAGATTGACGGCGTGCCGGAAGAGACCGCGCGCGAGGCCATGCGCCTCGGCGCAGCCAAGCTGCCGATCAAGACCCGCTTCATCCAACGCATCGCCGAGTAAGGGAGGACGACATGAAGACCGCAAAACGCCTGTCCGACCTGAAGGTCATGAGCGTGGACCTGCTGCAGGAAGAGCTCCTGAAGCTGAAGAAGGAGCAGTTCAACCTGCGTTTCCAGCGCGCCACCGGCCAGCTCGAGAATACCGCTCGGGTCACCGAAGTGCGCAAGGATATCGCCCGCATCAAAACACTGCAGCGGTCCAAGACCGCCGCAGTGAGCGCCTGAGGAGTTTGAGACATGCCGAAGCGCGTGCTGCAGGGCGTCGTCGTCAGCGACAAGCAAAATAAAACAGTTGTGGTGAAGGTCGAGCGGCGCTATACGCACCCGCTCCTCAAGAAGACCGTTCGCCGCACGAAAAACTATCATGCCCACGACGAGGCTCAGGTCTCGAAGGTTGGCGACCAGGTCTGGATCGAGGAGTCCAAGCCCATTTCCAAGCTGAAAAGCTGGGTTGTGCTCGACAACGCTCCCAAGGCGTAAGTCAAATTTGAGGCCAGGGGGCGATCGACCCCCGTCAGTCGTAGTCCCGGCGGCGCTAATGCCTGCCGGGAAACCGCGCTGATATGCATATGGAAGGATCAAGGCCATGATCCAGGTGCAGACGAATCTCGAGGTCGCGGATAACTCCGGCGCCCGTCGTGTGATGTGCATCAAGGTTCTCGGCGGGTCGAAGCGGCGTTACGCCCGCATTGGCGACATCATTGTCGTTTCGATCAAGGAAGCCATTCCCCGCGGTCGCGTGAAGAAGGGCGACGTCATGAAGGCGGTCGTCGTTCGCACCGCCAAGGACGTCAAGCGCGCCGATGGTTCGGTGATTCGGTTCGACCGCAATGCGGCCGTTCTGATCAACAACCAGAAGGAGCCTGTCGGCACCCGTATCTTCGGACCGGTTCCGCGCGAGCTTCGCGCCAAGAACCACATGAAGATCATCTCGCTTGCGCCAGAGGTGCTGTAATGGCTGCGAAGATCAAGAAGGGCGACAAGGTCGTCGTGCTGGCCGGCCGTGACAAGGGCAAGGCCGGCGAAGTGCTCCAGGTTATCCCGAAGGATGCCCGCGCCGTGGTGCGTGGCGTCATGATGGTCAAGAAGCACACCAAGGCGTCTGCCCAGTCCGAGGGCGGCATCATCAGCAAGGAAGCGACGATCGATCTGTCGAACCTTGCCGTGGCCGATCCGAAGGACGGCAAGCCGACCCGGGTTGGCTTCAAGGTGCTCGACGATGGCCGCAAGGTCCGTTTCGCCAAGCGTTCGGGGGATCTGATCGATGGCTGATAATCAGCAGCAGGCGGCTCTCACGCCGCGTATGAAGAAGCATTACGAGGACGTCGTCCGTCCCGCGATGATCGCCGAGTTCGGCTACAAGAACGCCATGGAAGTGCCGACGATCGACAAGATCGTCATCAACATGGGCGTTGGCGAAGCCACGGCTGACCGCAAGAAGGTCGACAACGCCGCCGGCGACCTCGCCCTGATCGCCGGTCAGAAGCCGGTCATCACCAAGTCCCGCCTCGCCATCGCCGGCTTCAAGCTGCGCGAGAACATGGCGGTCGGCTGCAAAGTCACGCTGCGCAAGACCAAGATGTTCGAGTTCGTCGACCGGCTCGTCACCATCGCCTTGCCCCGCGTGCGCGACTTCCGGGGCCTCAACCCCAAGTCGTTCGACGGGCGCGGCAATTTCGCGCTCGGCATCAAGGAGCACATCGTGTTCCCTGAGATCAACTACGACAAGGTCGACGCCGTGTGGGGCATGGACGTGATCGTTTGCACGACTGCGAAGTCGGACGACGAGGCACGCGCCTTGCTCAAGCACTTCAACTTCCCGTTCCGGCAGTGAGCCTCACCGCTCATACGCGGAAACCAGGAGAGATCGATGGCTAAGAAAAGCTCCGTCGAGAACAACAACCACCGCAAGGCTCTCGTGAAGAAATTCTCGGGCAAGCGCGCGCGGCTTCTCGCGATCGCCAATGACGACAGCCAGTCCATGGACGAGCGGTTCCTCGCTCGCCTCAAGCTCGCTGAACTGCCGCGCAACTCGGCTCCGAACCGGGTGCGCAACCGCTGTGAGGTGACGGGCCGTCCGCGCGCCTTCTACCGCAAGCTGAAGATGTCGCGCGTTGCGCTGCGCGAGCTCGGCAACAAGGGGCTGGTTCCCGGCCTCGTCAAGTCGAGCTGGTGAGGAGGACGCATCGTGATCATTGATCCGCTTGGAGATATGCTGACCCGCATCCGCAATGCGCAGATGCGGCGCAAGTCGCGCGTTTCGACGCCTGGTTCGAAGCTCAGGGCCCGCGTGCTCGATGTGCTTCAGTCCGAGGGCTACATCCGCGGCTACACCCAGACCGAGTTCGGCAATGGCCGGACCGAGTTCGATATCGAGCTGAAGTACCACGAGGGGCAGCCGGTCATCCGGTCGATCTCGCGGGTGTCGAAGCCCGGCCGCCGCGTCTATTCTTCGGTGGAGACGATGCCGCGCGTGGCCGATGGCCTTGGCGTGACCATCATCTCGACGCCGAAGGGTGTGATGCCCGATCATCTTGCCCGCGAGCAGAACGTGGGCGGCGAAGTGCTTTGCAAGGTCTTCTGACCTTCCGCGCCGCTCGTTTTCAGGAGAAATCCAATGTCTCGTATCGGTAAGAAGCCTGTTCCGGTTCCCGCTGGCGTCACCGCCAACGTCGCCGGCCAGCTCGTCAAGATCAAGGGCTCGAAGGGGGAACTCTCCTTCGAGGTGCCGGAGGACGTTTCGGTCGCCATGGATAATGGCGCCATTGCCGTCCAGCCGCGCTCGCAGACAAAGCGCGCCCGTTCGCTCTGGGGCACTTCGCGTGCTCGCGTCGCCAATCTGGTGCTGGGCGTCACCACGGGTTTCGAGAAGAAGCTCGAGATCAACGGCGTCGGCTACAAGGCCGCCGTCAATGGCAAGGTGCTGAAGCTGTCGCTCGGCTACAGCCACGACATCGATTATCCGATCCCGGAAGGTGTCGCGATCGTCACGCCGAAGCCGACCGAAATCGTGATCACCGGCATCGATAAGCAGGTGGTCGGCCAGACCGCCGCCGAGATCCGCGATTATCGCGGCCCCGAGCCCTATAAGGGCAAGGGCGTCAAGTACGCCGGCGAATTCATCTTCCGCAAGGAAGGGAAGAAGAAGTAAGCGCCATGAGCAGCAAGCAGACAGAAAACACTGCGCGCCGTCGGGCTCGCGTCCGTCGCGCCATCAAGGCGGTCGCCAATGGCCGCGCTCGCCTGTCGGTGCACCGCACCGGCAAGCAGATCTACGCCCAGGTCATCGACGACACGAAGGGGGTCACCCTCGCTTCGGCTTCGTCGCTGGACAAGGACATCCGCGCCGACATCAAGTCGGGTGCGAATGTCGAGGCCGCGACCGCGATCGGCAAGCTGATCGCCGAGCGCGCCGTCAAGGCGGGCGTGAAGGACGTGGTCTTCGATCGCGGCTCCTACATGTATCACGGCCGCGTCAAGGCGCTGGCCGAGGCGGCCCGTGAGGGCGGCCTGAACTTCTGACGCGCATTCCGTTCGGCCGGAGACGGCCGGACGAAAGCTGAAGAACCGAGCGTGTTCCTGTCGAGATGTGGAATCCACTCTCGCAGGGCACGCTTCAACGTCGTTCCGTCCGGAACGCTCGAGCGAGCGGCGAACGCCTTGGAGCGTCGTCCGCGCAAGTAAGAGGACTAAAATGGCGAGAGAACCTCGTGACCGCGATCGCGAAGAGCGCGATTCGGAATTCGTGGACAAGCTGGTCCACATCAACCGCGTCGCCAAGGTGGTGAAGGGTGGGCGGCGCTTCGGCTTCGCCGCGCTCGTCGTCGTCGGCGATCAGAAGGGCCGCGTCGGCTTCGGCCACGGCAAGGCCCGTGAAGTGCCGGAAGCGATCCGCAAGGCGACTGAAGCCGCCAAGCGTGGTCTCGTCCGCATTCCGCTGCGCGAAGGCCGCACGCTCCATCACGATGTCCAGGGCCGTCACGGCGCCGGCAAGGTCGTGCTGCGCGCTGCCCCGGCCGGTACCGGCATCATCGCCGGCGGCCCGATGCGCGCCGTCTTCGAGGCGGTCGGCATGCAGGACGTGGTGTCGAAGTCGCTCGGCTCCTCGAACCCCTACAACCTCGTCCGCGCGACGTTCGACGCGCTGAAGAACGAGGACAGCCCGCGCGGCGTCGCCGCGCGTCGGTCCCTGAAGGTTTCGGCCCTGCAGACGCGTCGTCGCGATGCTGGCACCGATGCCGCGGCCGAAGTCTGAGGGTGGGATCATGGCAAAAGCTGAAACCACCGTCGTCGTCGAGCAGATCGGTAGCCCGATCCGCCGCGAGGCTTCGCAGCGCCAGACCCTGATCGGTCTCGGCCTGAACAAGATCCGCCGGCGCTCGACCCTGGTCGACACGCCCTCCGTGCGTGGCATGATCGACAAGGTCAGGCACCTCGTCCGCGTCATCGACGTGAAGTGAGGGGAATCGTTCGATGAAACTCACAGACATTCGTGACAACGAAGGCGCGCACAAGTCGCGTATCCGTGTCGGCCGCGGTATCGGCTCCGGCAAGGGCAAGACCGGCGGACGCGGCGTCAAGGGCCAGAAGGCTCGTGCCGGCGTGGCGGTCAAGGGCTTCGAAGGCGGCCAGATGCCGCTTTATCGCCGCCTGCCCAAGCGTGGCTTCCACAACCTGTTCTCCAAGGATCTGAACGAGGTCAATCTCGGCCGGATCCAGCAGGCGGTCGAAGCCGGCAAGCTCGACGCCAAGGGCGCGGTTACGATCGAGGCGCTCGTCGCCGCCGGCGTGATCACCCGTCAGGCGACCGACGGCGTCAAGATCCTGGGCGTCGGCGAACTCAAGGCGAAGCTCGCCTTCGAGGTGGCTGGCGCGTCGAAGTCGGCAGTCGCCGCCATCGAGAAGGCCGGCGGTTCCGTGAAGATCCTGGCGCCTGCCGCTTCACAGGCGTGAGCCAAGCTCTTACATGAGCGTTTGCGAACGGCGGCCGGGCCCGAAGCCCAGGCCGCCGTTTGACTGTTTATGATACCATCCAAGGACCGGACGCATGGCATCGGCGGCTGAACAGCTTGCTTCAAACCTGAATTTCGGCGCGTTCGCCAAGGCGGATGAGCTGAAGAAACGCATCTGGTTCACGCTCGGCGCGCTGATCATCTACCGGCTCGGCACCTATATCCCGCTGCCCGGCATGAATCCCGACGCCGTCTCGGATCTGTTCAAGCAGTCCCAGTCCGGCGTGCTTGGCCTGTTCAACATGTTTTCCGGCGGCGCGGTCGGCCGGCTCGCGATCTTTGCGCTGGCGATCATGCCGTACATCTCGGCCTCGATCATCGTGCAGCTGCTCTCCAGCGTGGTCCCGACCTTCGAGGCGCTGAAGAAGGAAGGCGAGCAGGGTCGCAAGGTCCTGAACCAGTACACGCGCTACCTGACGCTGGTTCTCGCGGTCTTCCAGGCCTATGGCATCGGCGTCGGCCTGCAGGGCTCGGGCAATCTCGTGCTGGAGCCGGGTCCGTTCTTCCTGCTCTCGACCACGATCACGCTGGTCGGCGGCACGATGTTCCTGCTCTGGCTCGGCGAGCAGATCACCAGCCGCGGCATCGGCAACGGCACCTCGATGATCATCTTCTCGGGCATCATCGCCGAATTCCCGTCGCAGCTCGCCCAGACCCTCGAACTCGGCCGCCAGGGCGCGATCTCGACCGGCCTCTTGCTGCTGATCCTGGTGATGGCGATCTGCGTCATCGCCTTCTGCGTCTTCATGGAGCGCGCCCAGCGCCGGCTCCTGATCAACTATCCCAAGCGCCAGGTCGGCAACCGGATGTATGAGGGCCAGACCTCGTTCCTGCCGCTGAAGCTCAACACGGCCGGCGTGATTCCGCCGATCTTCGCGTCTTCGCTGCTGCTGCTGCCGACCACCATCGCGAGCTTCTCGCAGGCTTCGGGCGGTACGGGCTTCCTGTCGGTGATCGCGACCTATCTGGCCCATGGCCGGCCGCTGTTCATGTTCCTCTATGCGGCGCTGATCATCTTCTTCTGCTTCTTCTACACCGCTATCGTGTTCAATCCGGTGGAGACGGCCGACAATCTCAAGAAGCATGGCGGCTTCATGCCCGGCATCCGCCCGGGCGAGCGCACCGCCGAGCATATCGACCGCGTGCTGACGCGCATCACCGTGCTCGGAGCCGGCTATTTGACTATCGTCTGCCTTATCCCCGAGTTCATGATCACCTATGCCCAGATACCGATCATTCTCCTGGGCGGCACGTCGCTGCTGATTGTGGTGACGACGACAATGGATACCGTGGCGCAGGTTCACGGACATTTGCTGGCCCATCAGTATGAGGGGCTGGTCAAGAAGGCCAAGCTGCGAGGGGCGAAGCGCTGATGCGATTGATTTTCTTGGGGCCGCCGGGGGCGGGTAAGGGCACTCAAGCGGCGCGTATCGTCGAAGCGCACGGCATTCCTCAGCTTTCCACAGGCGACATGCTGCGTGCGGCGGTCGCGGCCGGTACGCCGATCGGCATCAAGGCGAAGTCGGTGATGGATTCCGGCGCGCTGGTTTCGGACGATATCGTCATCGGCATCGTCGCCGAGCGAATCGAGCATGCGGACGCCAAGAAGGGCTTCATCCTCGACGGCTTCCCGCGCACGCTGGCGCAGGCCGAGGCGCTCGATGCGATGCTGGCGTCCAAGGGGCTCAAGCTCGACAAGGTACTGGAACTCAAGGTTGACCAGACCAAGCTCGTCGACCGCATCGTCAAGCGTGCCGAGGAGGCGAGGGCGGCCGGGCAGCCGGTGCGCAAGGATGACGATCCGGAGGTCTTCAAGACCCGGCTCGAGGCCTATAATCGCGATACCGCGGTCGTCGCGCCCTATTACGCCAAGCGCGGGCAACTGACCGATATCGACGGCATGCAGCCGATCGACGCCGTGACTGCGGCGATCGAGAAGGCCTTGGCGGGATACTGATTTTTGCTTTGGCACGATTCTTGGTCGCGGCGGGTTGACTCGTTGCGCCCAAGCGACTAACGACCCCACTTCCGGTTTCATGCAGCGATGCCGACACCTTCGTAAGAGGGGACGGCGTCGCGTTTACGCATGTGACCGTTTCAACGCCTCGCAGAGGCCGGCCTCCACCGGCGCGAGGTTATTTTTCACCGCCGGCGCGCCATCGGGCGCCTCGGCCGACATGGAGAAGAGACCATGGCTCGTATCGCGGGCGTTAACATTCCTACCGGCAAGCGCGTCGTCATCGGCTTGCAGTACATCCACGGCATCGGCGCCCAGAAGGCCAAGGAGATCTGCTCCAAGGTCGGCATCGCCGATGAGCGCCGGGTCAACCAGCTGACCGACGCCGAAGTCCTGCAGATCCGCGAGACGATCGACCGCGACTACCTCGTCGAGGGCGATCTGCGCCGTGAAGTCTCGATGAACATCAAGCGCCTGATGGATCTCGGCTGCTATCGCGGCCTGCGCCATCGCCGCTCGCTGCCGGTTCGCGGCCAGCGTACCCATACCAACGCCCGCACCCGCAAGGGCAAGGCGAAGCCGATCGCCGGCAAGAAGAAGTGACGATTGCCTGAGGCAATCGTCGTCCTCGGGCTTGTCCCGAGGATCTCGTGACGAGGGCGCCTCTGGCGCCTTCTCCTGCAAGAGATGTCCGGGGCAAAGCCCGGGCATGACGGCAGGGACCTCTCCCCAGCGCCTGGCATGACGGGCGCGCTCGAAGGATGAAAGACCTATGGCCAAGGAAGCCCAACGCGTTCGTCGCCGCGAACGTAAGAACATCGTCTCCGGCGTCGCCCATGTGAACGCCTCGTTCAACAACACCATGATCACCATCACCGACGCGCAGGGCAACACGATCTCGTGGTCGTCCGCCGGCACGATGGGCTTCAAGGGCTCGCGTAAGTCGACCCCCTATGCCGCCCAGGTTGCCGCCGAGGACGCCGCCCGCAAGGCTGCCGAGCACGGCATGCGCACGCTGGAAGTCGAAGTCACCGGTCCGGGTTCGGGCCGTGAGTCGGCGCTGCGCGCCCTGCAGGCTGCCGGCTTCACCGTGACCTCGATCCGCGACGTGACGCCGATCCCGCATAACGGTTGCCGTCCGCGCAAGCGCCGTCGCGTCTGATACCTGATCCTCGAGGCGCCCGCACCGGCGGGCGCCTGTCCGGGGCGGCCCGCCGCCGCCATTGAATTCAAGCACCAGGAGTGCGGTCGTGATCAGCAAGAACTGGCAGGATCTGTCAAAGCCCAACAAGCTCGAAATCAAGGTCGGCGACGACCCGAAGCGCCACGCCACCGTGATCGCGCGCCCGCTGGAGCGCGGCTTCGGTATGACGCTCGGCAATGCGCTGCGTCGCGTGCTGCTCTCCTCGCTCCAGGGCGCGGCCGTCACCGCCGTCCAGATCGACGGCGTGCTGCATGAATTCTCGTCGATCCCCGGCGTGCGCGAGGACGTCACCGACATCGTCCTCAACATCAAGGCCGTCGCGGTCAAGATGCAGGGCGAAGGCCCCAAGCGCATGACCCTGCGCAAGACGGGCCCAGGCACCGTCACCGCCGGCGACATCAACACCATCGGCGACGTCTCGATCCTGAACCCCGACCTCGTGCTCTGCACGCTGGACGAGGGCTCCGAGATCCGCATGGAGTTCACCGTCAACACCGGCAAGGGCTATGTTCCCTCCGAGCAGAACCGCCCGGAAGACGCGCCGATCGGCCTGATCCCGGTCGACAGCCTGTATTCGCCGGTCAAGAAGGTCTCCTACCGCGTCGAGAACACCCGCGAGGGCCAGAACCTCGACCGCGACATGCTGACCCTGCAGATCGAGACCAACGGTTCGGTCACCCCCGAGGACGCGCTGGCGCTCGCCGCCCGCATCCTGCAGGACCAGCTCGCCGTCTTCATCACCTTCGAGGAGCCGCGCAAGGAAGAGGCCGTCTCGACCGCACCGCAGCTGCCCTTCAACCCGGCGCTGCTCAAGAAGGTCGACGAGCTCGAGCTTTCCGTGCGTTCGGCGAACTGCCTGAAGAACGACAACATCGTCTATATCGGCGACCTGATCCAGAAGTCGGAGGGCGAGATGCTGCGCACCCCGAACTTCGGCCGCAAGTCGCTGAACGAGATCAAGGAAGTGCTCGCTACCATGGGCCTCCATCTCGGCATGGACGTCACCGGCTGGCCGCCGGAGAACATCGAAGAGCTCGCGAAGCGCTTCGAGGAGCATTACTGAGCAATACGGCGCAGGCAGTCGCCTGCGCCTTTCGCACGGCGCATAAGCGCCGGAGCATAAAGAACGGCCGTACCGTGGCACGGCGGCCGTAACTGATAGGAGAGCCAAATGCGTCACGGTTTCCGCGGTCGTCGTTTCAACCGCTCGGTCGAGCATCGCAAGGCGATGTTCGCCAACATGTCCCAGGCCCTGATCAAGCACGAGCAGATCACCACCACGCTGCCGAAGGCAAAGGATCTGCGTCCGGTCGTCGAAAAGCTGATCACGCTCGCCAAGCGCGGCGACCTGCATGCCCGCCGCCAGGCGATCGCGCAGATCAAGGACGTCGCTCTGGTCGGCAAGCTCTTCGCCGTGCTGGGCCCGCGCTACAAGGAGCGCAATGGTGGCTATCTGCGCATCATGAAGGCGGGCTTCCGCTTCGGCGACAATGCTCCGCTCGCCGTGATCGAGTTCGTCGATCGCGATGTCGAGGCCAAGGGCAAGGATTCCGGCCCGGTCTTCACGGCGGAAGACGAGGCGGCCTGAGCCGTCTCTCTATCGCAGGCAATTTTGAAAGGGCGGTCTTCGGGCCGCCCTTTTTCGTTTCCATAGGCTTCGTCCGATCCCGCAGCGCGGCGCAATGAGAAGGACAGCGAGCCCATGGAGCGAAGCGAGAAAGACAAGATGCTGGCCGGCGAGCTTTACGACGCCGGCGACGCCGAGCTGCAGGCCGCGCTTGCGGCCACCCGGGACTGGCTGGTGCGCTACAACGGGGCGCTCGCGATGCCGACGCGGGAGCGCCGTATGCTGCTGGCGGAGCGCCTGGCCGCCGTAGGCGAGGGCAGTACCATCCGCCCACCCTTTCATTGCGATTATGGCTTCAACATCAGTGTGGGCGCAGGCGTCTTCCTGAATTTCAACTGCGTGATTCTCGATGTCGTCGCCGTGATGATCGGCGACCGGACGCAGATCGGGCCTGGTGTCCAGATCCTGACCGCGGATCATCCGCGCGATCCTGCGCAGCGGGAGGCGGGGCTGGAGTTCGGGCGCCCCGTCACGATCGGCCGCAATGTCTGGATCGGAGGCGGCGCGCTGATTCTGCCCGGCGTCACGATCGGCGACGACGCGATCATCGGCGCGGGCAGCGTGGTCACGCGCGATGTCGCGACAGGCGCGACCGTGGTGGGCAATCCGGCGCGGCCGCTGCGTTGAGCGGTTGACTCGCCAAGGACCCGGCGGGGGAAACGGGAAACGCGTTTCGCTCCATCGAGGGGTGCGCTAGCCTGCATGAAGGCCTGCCTGACAAGGCTGCGCGCCGGGAGAGAAACATGCTGAAGTCGATTGCCTCCATCTCTGCCCTGGCTGCCGTGTTGTCGGTGTCGGCACCAACCTTGGCTCAGGACACTTACCCCTCCAAGCCGATCACCATGATCGTGCCCTTCGCGGCGGGCGGGTCTTCGGACGTCATCGCGCGCCTTGTCGGTGACGAGATGGGCCGCGCGCTCGGGCAGCGCATCGTGATGGAGAATATGGGCGGGGCAGGCGGGGCGACGGCCTTGACGCGTGCCTCTCGCGCCGAGCCGGACGGCTATACGATCGTGATCGGCAATAGCGGCACCAATGCCGCCTCCTATACGATCTATCCCGACCTCAAATACACCAATGCCGATTTCGCGCCGATCGGCCTCGTCGCCAAGACTTCGCCGATGATCGCGCTGAAGCTCGATTTCCCGGCCAAGGACCTGATGGAGTTCGTCGCCTATGCCAAGGCCAATCCGGGCAAGGTCAGCCTCGGCCATGCCGGCGTCGGCTCGTCGAATTATCTGATCTGCCGCAATTTCGTGAAGGCGGCCGGCGTCGATGTGGCACTGGTCAGCTATCGCGGCGCAGGGCCGGCGCTGAACGACCTGATGGGCGGGCAGATCGACGGTGTCTGCGATGCCGCGACATCGCTGTATGGCGCGGTCGAAAGCAAGAAGGTGAAGGCCCTGGCGGTGGCGACGCCGGGACGGCTTGCGAGCCTGCCCGATGTTCCGACCTCGAAGGAGGCCGGTCTGCCGGCCTTCGAGGCGCAGGGCTGGAATGCGCTGTTTGCCCCGAAGAACACGCCGCAGCCGATCATCGCCAAGCTGAATGAGGCTTTGAAAACAGCGCTCTCAAGCCAGACGCTGCAAGGTCGATTCAAGGAGCTCTCCTCGGTTCCGCCCTCGGCCGAGGAGGTGACGCCTGCCTTCGTCGCAGGCTTCGTACCCGGCGAGATCGAGCGCTACCGCTTGCTGCTGCAGGACAAGTGAGCAGGGCATCTGCGCCTCATTGCGTCGTGAGACGCTGGAAAAGCTGAGCCGGCCGGCCTATTTCTCGGCCAGCGCTGTCGAGGCGCTGCAGAGGAGGCGTTGATGCCAGGCCGTTCGAGACCCATCCACCTTGCCGTACCGCTCGCCTTGCTGATGGCGGTCGCGATGGAGAGCGCCGTCCAGGCCCAGCCGAAACAGGCCCCCGAGACCCGCCAGCAGATCACGCTCTCCTTCGCGCCGATCGTGCGCCAGAGCGTGGCGAGCGTCGTCAACGTCTATGGCGCGCGCGTCGAGAAGCAGCCGCGCAACCCCTTCATGGACGATCCGTTCTTCCGCCGCTTCTTCGGCGATCGCGGTTTCGGCGTGCCGCAGGAGCGCGTGCAGCGCTCGCTTGGCTCCGGCGTCGTCGTCGACGCCTCCGGCCTCGTCGTCACCAACAACCACGTCATCGAGGGCATGAGCGAGGTCAAGGTCGCCTTCGCCGACAAGCGCGAGGTCGAGGCGACGATCCTGCTGCGCGATCCGCGCACCGATCTCGCCGTGCTCAAGCTCAAGGGCGTCAAGGATCTCGCCGCGATCGAGTTGGCCGATTCCGACAAGGTCGAGATCGGCGATCTGGTGCTGGCGATCGGCAACCCCTTCGGCGTCGGCCAGACGGTGACGCAAGGCATCGTCTCGGCGCTGGCGCGCACGCAGATCGGCGTCGGCGACGCGCAGTCCTTCATCCAGACGGACGCCGCGATCAATCCCGGCAATTCCGGTGGCGCATTGGTCGACATGCAAGGCCGCGTCGTCGGCATCAACACCGCGATCTTCTCGCGCTCGGGCGGCAGTATCGGCATCGGGTTCGCCATTCCCTCCGCCATGGTGCGCGTCGTGGTCGAGAGCGCACGGTCGGGTGCGACGACGGTGCGCAGACCCTGGTTCGGAGCCCGGCTCCAGGCCTTGACGGCCGATGTCGCCGACGGGCTCGGTCTCGACCGGCCGGCAGGTTCCGTCGTCGCCAGCGTGGTCGAGAAGGGGCCTGCCGCTGAAGCAGGCCTGCGCCGCTCCGACGTGATCCTGGCGATCGACGGGGTCGGGGTCGATGATCCAGAAGCCTTCGGCTATCGCTTCGCCACCCGCCCGCTCAACGGCACGACCGGGCTGACCGTACTGCGCGGCGGCAAGCGATTGACGCTTCCGGTCAAGCTGATCCCGGCGCCGGAAACCCGACCCCGCGACGCCGTCGTGCTGGCGGGGCGCTCGCCTTTGACCGGGCTCACGGTGATGAACCTGTCGCCGGCCGTCTCCGAGGAGCTTTCGATCGATGCCGCGACCGAGGGCGTCGCCGTCAGCGAGATCGAGGAGGGCAGCGTGGCGGCGCGCGTCGGCTTCCAGAAGGGCGACATCATCCAGGCGCTCAACGGCGAGCGCATGGCGACGTCGCGGGATATCGAGAACGCCACCAAGGAGCGCAAGCGCGCCTGGGAGGTGACGATCTCGCGCGGCGGCCAGACCGTGACCTCGGTCTTCCCGGGGTGAGTGATCTCTTCGCCGCCTCCGGGCTGGACAAGTCCGGACCGCGCCCGCTCGCCGACCGCCTGCGCCCGACGACGCTGGCGGAGGTCGCAGGGCAGGAGCACCTGACCGGGCATGACGGGGCGCTGACGCGGCTCGTCGCCTCCGGCTCGCTCGGCAGCCTGATCTTCTGGGGGCCGCCCGGCACCGGCAAGACCACCGTCGCGCGCCTGCTCGCGGGGCAGGTCGATCTCGGCTTCGAGCAGATCAGCGCGATCTTCTCCGGCATCGCCGACCTGAAGAAGGTGTTCGAGCTGGCGCGCGGGCGCCGATTCGGCGGCAAGGGCACCTTGCTCTTCGTCGACGAGATCCATCGCTTCAACCGCGCCCAGCTCGACGCCTTCCTGCCGGTGATGGAGGACGGCACGATCACGCTGGTCGGGGCGACCACCGAGAACCCGTCCTTCGCGCTCAACGCCGCGCTTTTGTCGCGCGCCCGGGTGCTGACCTTCAAGTCGCTCGATGAAGGCTCGCTGCTCTTCCTGCTCGGCCGGGCCGAGCTTCTGGAAAACCGGTCCTTGCCGCTGACGCCGGAGGCGCGTCTTGCGCTTGCCCGCTTCGCCGATGGCGACGGGCGCGCCGTGCTGACGCTGGCCGAGGAGCTCTGGCGCGCCGCCAAGCCCGATGAGGTCTTCGACGAGGCGGGGCTGGCCGAGGTCATCCAGCGCCGCGCGCCGATCTATGACAAGGCGCAGGACGGTCACTACAATCTGATCTCGGCCCTGCACAAGACGATCCGCGGCTCCGATCCCGATGCGGCATTGTACTACTTCGCCCGCATGCTCGACGCCGGCGAGGATCCACGCTTTCTGGCGCGGCGGCTGGTGCGGATGGCGGTCGAGGATATCGGGATGGCCGATCCGCAGGCGCTGCTGCATGCGCGTGCCGCCGCCGAGACCTATGAGCAGCTCGGCTCGCCCGAGGGAGAGCTCGCGCTCGCCAATTCGGTGATCTATCTCGCCACCGCGCCAAAATCGAACGCGGCCTATATGGCCTACAAGGCTGCAGTCCGGGCGGCCAAGCAGGGCGGTTCCCTGATGCCGCCCAAGACGATCCTCAACGCGCCGACCAAGCTGATGAAGGAAGAAGGCTATGGCGCGGACTACGCTTACGACCACGATGCGCCCGATGCCTTCTCCGGCCAGAACTACTGGCCCGACGCACTCGGCCGGCAGCGCTTCTACGATCCGCCCGAGCGCGGCTTCGAGCGCGAGATCCGCAAGCGGCTGGAGTATTGGGAGAAGCTGCGGCGAGAGCGGGGGGAGTAGCGGGAGCGCGCTCTTTCCTTCTCCCCTCGAGGGAGAAGGTGCCGAACGCAGTGAGGCAGATGAGGGAAGGATCGCACAAGCCGCATTTTGAGTGGCTGAGGGTCTGCCCTCATCCGTCTCCGCTGCGCGGAGCCACCTTCTCCCCCGAGGGGAGAAGGAAAGAGAGCGATTTCGTTTGTGCGCTGCCGCCTCGCGCTCTATGCGAAACGGATGATCTCCACCTTCCTCGTCTTTCTCGGCGCCGGCATCGGCGGCGTGCTGCGGCACGGCGTCAACCTCGCTTCGCTCAAATGGGCCGGGCCCGGCTTTCCCTATGGCACGCTCGCGATCAACATCGTCGGCTCCGGCCTGATGGGCCTGGTCGCGGGCTGGTTCGCCTTCAAGGCCGGCGAGGGCGCGCCGCAGGATCTGCGGCTGTTCCTGACTACGGGCATCCTGGGCGGCTTCACCACCTTTTCTGCCTTCTCGCTCGACGCGATCCTGCTCTGGGAGCGGGGCGAGGCGATGCTGGCTGCGGCCTATGTCCTCGGCTCTGTCGTGGTGTCGCTTGCGGCGCTGGTCGGCGGCCTTGCGATCATGCGGGGACTGACATGAGAACCGGAAACAGGGGGCCCGGCGGTCCCAAGAGCGGCGGCCCCAGGGGCAGCGGACCGAAGCGCGGCGGCAGGCCGCCGGCCTCGGGTGCGCCCAGGGATCCTGCAACAAAGGGCAAGCGCCCGAGCCATGATGCGCGCCGCTCGGCGCGTGCTTCGGCCAGGCCTCGGCCGGAGCGGGAAGAGGACGTCGTGCGCACCGAGCCGACGCGCAATCCGGCTCCGCACCATCCCGTGCCGCGCGCGGCTGGCCCACGCAAGCCTGCGGCGCCACGCAAAGCGCCGGTGACGGATGCGCCGACGCGCGCCGAGGTCAAGGCCGAGACCGCGCAGGTGCTCGCCACCGGCGTGCAGCAACTTGTGGTGACGGCGGACGAGAACGAGATGCGGATCGACCGTTTTCTGGAAAACCGGTTTCCGCAGCTCTCCTTCAGCCATATCCAGCGTATCGTCCGGAAGGGCGAATTGCGCGTCAACGGCAAGCGCGCCGACAGCAAGGACCGGCTCGAAGAGGGCCAGACCGTGCGCATTCCGCCGCTCAAGCTCGAACCGCAGGAGCAGCGGCCGCGCTCGCTCAAGGCCGATGACGACACGCTCGGCTTCCTGCGCTCGATCACGCTCTACGAGGATGACGACGTCATCGTCTTGAACAAGCCGGCGGGGCTTGCCGTGCAGGGCGGCTCAGGCACCACGCGCCATGTCGACCAGATGCTCGACGCGATGATGGGCAAGGACGGCCAGAAGCCGCGCCTGGTGCACCGGCTCGACAAGGACACCGCCGGCTGCCTCGTCATCGCGAAATCGCGCTTTGCGGCGGCGACCTTGGCCAAGACCTTCCGTTCGCGTTCGGCGCGCAAAGTCTATTGGGCGCTGGTCGCCGGCGTGCCGCGCGTACGCCAGGGCCGGATCTCGACCTATCTCGCCCGCGAGGAGGCCTATGACGGCGATCAGCGCATGGCGGTCGCCAAGCATGGCGACGACGGCGCGATGCATGCCGTGACCTACTACGCCGTGGTCGAGACCGCGGCGCAGAAGCTCGGCTGGCTCTCGCTCAAGCCGGTAACTGGCCGCACCCACCAATTGCGTGCGCACGCCGCCCATATCGGCCACCCGATCGTCGGCGACCCGAAATACTTCAACATCAAGAACTGGGAACTGCCCGGCGGCATCCAGAACAAGCTGCATCTGCTGGCACGCCGCATCGTGCTGCCGCATCCGCGCGGCAAGGGTACGATCGATGTCAGTGCGCCGCTGCCGCCGCATATGCGCCAGTCCTGGAACCTGCTCGGCTTCGAGGATGAGCGCTACGATCCGATCGTCGACGCGCCCGACGAGTAGAGCCGGCAGGTCTCGTTTCGTTCGAGATGCTGACGAAGCGTAAGAGAACAGTTGCAGAACAAACTGGATTATGTTCTAGTTCTGTTCCCATCGCTCTTACGCAGGTGCTCCGATGATGCGTTTCGCCGTTCTCTTCACTGGCCTGTCTCTGTCCCTTTGCGTTGCGGCTCCGGCTGTCGCGCAGGCGCCCGCGCCGCGCCAGGCGGCTTCGGCCGCAGCCACCCCTGATGACCCCGTGCCGCGCGAGGCCCGGGCCAAGGCGCGCCAGGAATGCCTTGCCGACAATGTCGCGCTCTCGGGCGATGATTTGCGTGCGGCGATGCGCGACTGTCTCCAGGCCAAGTTTCCCGGCGTGCAGCTTTACGCTCGCGACGGGGTGACGCGTGACGGCAAGCCGACCGCGGCTGCGGCCCGAGCCTCCTGCAAGGAGGAGATCGACGGCCGCAAGCTCGAAGGCTCCACCCGCACGGCTGCGCTCGTCGCCTGCTTCAACGAAAAGCGTCCCGATCTCGCCCAGCGTGCTGTCTGCCGCAAGGAGGCGCGCGGAAAGGGATTAGACGGCGATGATCTGCGCAAGGCGGTCGACAGCTGCGCCCGCGAGGCCAAGTCCGGCGCGCCGCAGACCCCGGCTGCGACGAGATCCTGAAGCGGCGGCGTTGTCCGCGTAGGACAAGGGCATGACGCCGATTGAAACTGGTTGCCAGTTTTCGGCGTCATGTTCTTAGAGGTCGTTATGGACTCTGGGGATGATTTGACGTTGGCGATTTTGCGCGAATGCCGGGAGTTCGAGAACACTAAAGCGTTCGAGGGCGCAAACCTTCCGGTTTGCCAGGAAGAACAACGCCGCAGTCGCGCAAAAGCGCCGCGCCCGGCGGGTGAGGTGAAAACGGCGGAGCTGCTGCGTCGCATCGCTTGCCGATACTGACGTATCGGCGGCGCAATGCTCCTCCTATCTCCGCCGTTTTGACCTCATCAAATCCTTCCCATAGTCCATAACAACCTCTAAAGCCGCGCCATGGATCTCGTCATCTTCGACCTCGACGGCACGCTGATCGATTCGGAAGCGATCATTCTCGGCGCCCAATACGAAACCTTTGCCAAGCATGGGCTCGCCCATCCCGGTCGCGAAGCCGGGCTCGGGATCGTTGGATTGACGCTCGATATCGCGCTGATGCGATTGGCGAGCCTCGACAGGCCCGATGATGCGCTGACCCAGACCTATCGAGAGGTGTTCGGCGCGATGCGCCATCAGGCCGAGACCGATCCGGCGCTGGCCGAGCCGCTTTATCCCGGCGTCGCCGGGATGCTCTCGGTTCTCTCGGCCCGGCCCGGCTTGAAGCTCGGCATCGCCACCGGCAAATCGCGCCGGGGCGCGGAGTACATCATCGAGCGCTATGGCTGGAACGCGTTGTTCACAACGATCCAGACCGCCGACGACGCGCCGTCCAAGCCGCATCCCGGCATGATCCTGCGGGCGCTGGCCGAGACCGGTGCGACGCCAGAGCGTTGCGCGATGGTCGGGGATAGTTCCTTCGACATCGAAATGGCGGTTGCCGCCGGCGTCACCCCGATCGCGGTGTCCTGGGGTTTCCAGCCGGCCACGAGCCTCGTCGCGTTGGGCGCCCGGCATGTGCTGGGCGAGATGTCCGAGCTGCCGGGGCTGCTCGACGCCTTGGCAACGGAGCCTGCCTGAGCTCGCCCCTCCTGTCTTGCCCGCTCCTGTCTTGCCAGCGCATGCGATAACGCTACGTTAGGTTGAGGGCGGGGGCGGCGATGACGAGGGTGGCGGTCCGGGGCGGGAAGCTGGCGACGGTGTTTGTCGTGGCGTGTATCCTGGCGCTCGCCCTTGCTGCGTGCGGCACGATCGAGATCGTCCAGGACAAGAACTATGCGCGCGTGCGTGTCGGCGCCGAGGATGCGAAGGCGCTGCCGGCCAGAGATGTCGCCCCTTATGTTGTCGGCTATGCGCTGCTCTCGCTGGCTGCTTATGACGACGTGCGCTACGGCATCGCCAAGCCGTTGGCGGCCGGGTCGAGAGAGGCGGAGGCACAGCGCGACGACGATCAGGCCTTCGGGACATTGGCGCGGCCCTGGCTTGCTCCCTGGGCCCTGGCGGAGACGCTGATCAATGACTGCCGTGGCGCGCCGCGCCCGCGCCGTGATTTCGGCTTCGGCGGGCGCAAGGGCGATTGCGCCTCGGACGAGTCGCCGAGGGGCCGCGTTCTCGACGGGCTGGGCTTGCAGGTCTGGACGCATGGCCACCAGGGATCGCGGTTCTGCCGCGAAGTGATCCTCGCCTTTCGCGGCACCGACCGGAGCCAGCGCGACGACTGGCTCTCGAATTTCCGGTCTCTGACACGGGTTTTGCCGCTCTACGATCAATACGAGCAGGTGCAGGACCATGTCGGCCCGATCCTCGACCGTGTCGAACGCTATCCCTGTTATCGCCGGGGCCGCACCGAAATCGTCGCCATCGGTCACTCGCTCGGTGGCGGGCTGGCGCAGCAGGCGGCCTATCGCGACGGCCGCGTCCGGCGCGTCTTCGCCTTCGATCCGAGTTTCGTCACCGGCTATTACGATCTCGATCCAAAGAAGCGTGTCGACAATTCCAGGGGGCTCAAGATCGAGCGCGTCTACGAGCATGGCGAGATCCTGGCCTATCCGCGCCTGCTGTTGCGCAATGTCTATCCTCCCTCGGCCTGCGATCCGCAGATCAGGCATATCCGCTTCAACCTGATCGATGGCGGCTCGATCTTTGCGCAGCACTCGCTGGCCACGCTGACGGCAGGGCTCCTGGAACTGGCGAAGGGCAAGGCCGGCCCGCCTGACAATGACGGCTTTCTGCCGGTCTCGCCCTATGCGTTCGAGCGGACGGGCAAATGCCTGCCGGCCGATGCCATCGCCCGTGCGGGTCCGTGAGCCGGCGCTGATCGTAACATCTGCGCAACCACGTCGGATCAGCTCTGTTTAACCTGAATAACCGTTCAGATTTGGGTGTTAACCACCTGCTGGGGGGTGGAGATCCATGGTGTTCCTGCAACAGGAACATACCGGCATAAAACAAAGCCGGACGAGGATTGAACAATGATTGGTCATGAGCTTCGTGAATTCGTCGATCGCGTGATGGATAATCACGTGATCGACGATGAAGACGTCAAGATGCTTCAGCGTGAGATCTTGGCTGATGTCGTGATGACACGCGATATCATCGATGTGCTGGTCGCGCTCGATCGGGCGGTGCCTGAGGCTTGTGCGGCTTTCGCCGATTACCTGGTCACGCTCACCGTCGACTACGCCGTCTGGGAAAGCCGCCCGACGGGGATCATCGACCGCGACAAGGCGCATTGGCTGGTGACGACGCTGAGCGCCGGAGACGGGCCGAGCGCCACGGCCCAGCGCATCGCTTTCGAGATCGTGCGCGAGGCAGAACGCTGCGACGAGGCCCTGATCGGCTTTGCGCTGCGCAAGGGCTCGGAGAAGCTTCGCGGCCTCGGCGCCGAGCGTATGCTGCTGGCGAGCTGAGCCCATCTGCGCACAACCGCTTGCCAGCGGCTGAACTTTTGCATCAATGGACGCCGGCTGCGGCGTTCACTAAACCCCGGCGGCCAATGATTTGGTGAGACGGCCGGGAGACGCCATCGATGTTCACGAAGATCCTGATCGCGAACCGTGGCGAGATCGCCTGCCGTGTCATCAAGACGGCCCGCCGCATGGGCATCAAGACGGTCGCGGTCTATTCCGATGCCGATCGTGATGCGCTCCATGTCGAGATGGCCGACGAGGCCGTGCATATCGGCCCGGCCGCTGCCGCCCAATCCTATCTTCTGATCGACAAGATCGTCGCCGCCTGCAAGGCGACCGGCGCGCAGGCCGTCCATCCCGGCTACGGTTTCCTCTCCGAGCGCGAGGCTTTCGCCCAGGCGCTGAAGGATAACGGCATCGTCTTCATCGGCCCCAATCCCGGCGCCATCGCCGCGATGGGCGACAAGATCGAATCGAAGAAGGCCGCGGCCGCCGCCAAGGTCTCGACCGTCCCGGGCCATCTCGGCATCATCGAGGATCCGGCGCACGCGGTGACGATCGCTGACGAGATCGGCTATCCCGTCATGATCAAGGCCTCGGCTGGCGGCGGCGGCAAGGGCATGCGCATCGCCTATTCCGCCGGTGAGGTGGCGGAAGGCTTCGCCCGCGCCAAATCCGAGGCTGCATCCTCCTTCGGCGACGACCGCGTCTTCGTCGAGAAATTCATCGTCGATCCCCGCCATATCGAAATCCAGGTGCTTGGCGACAAGCACGGCAACGTCATCTACCTCGGCGAGCGCGAATGCTCGATCCAGCGCCGCAACCAGAAGGTCGTCGAGGAGGCGCCGTCGCCGCTGCTCGACGAGGCGACGCGCCGCAAGATGGGCGAGCAGGCGGTCGCGCTGGCCAAGGCGGTGAACTACGATTCCGCCGGCACGGTCGAGTTCGTCGCAGGCCAGGACAAATCGTTCTACTTCCTCGAAATGAATACGCGCCTCCAGGTCGAGCATCCCGTCACCGAGATGATCACCGGCGTCGATCTCGTCGAGGAGATGATCCGCGTCGCCTTCGGCGAGAAGCTGCGCCTGACTCAAGACCAGGTGAAGCTGAACGGCTGGGCAGTGGAATCCAGGGTCTATGCCGAGGATCCGACCCGCAACTTCCTGCCTTCGACCGGCCGGCTCGTGACCTATCGCCCGCCGGCGGAAGGGCAGGATGGCGATGCCATAGTGCGCAACGATACCGGCGTCTTCGAGGGCGGCGAGATCTCGATCTATTACGACCCGATGATCGCCAAGCTCGTCACCCATGCGCCGACGCGGCTGGCTGCGATCGAGGCGCAAGGCCGCGCGCTCGACGCCTTCGCCATCGACGGCATCCGCCACAACATCCCCTTCGTCTCGGCCTTGATGCACCACCCGCGCTGGATCGCGGGCAATCTCTCGACCGGCTTCATCGCAGAGGAGTTCCCGGACGGTTTCGCGCTGCCGCAGCCCAAGGGCGAGGTTGCGCTGCGGATGGCGGCGATCGCGATCGCCTGCGACCATCGCCTGAACCAGCGCAAGCGCAATGTCTCGGCGCAGATGGAAGGCTGGCGCAAAGTCTCCTTCGACCGCACGCGCATCGTCCAGCTCGGAGCCGAGCGCTTCGAGGGCGAGGTCTCGGAGCAGGCCGGCGCGGTCGTCATCGCCTTCGGCGGGCGCAGCATCACGGTCGTCAGCGATTGGCGACCGGGCGAGCCGGTCTGGCGCGGCACGCTCGACGGGGTGAGCGTGGCGGCGCAGGTGAGGGCGATCCTCAACGGCGTCGCGCTCGGCCATGCCGGCGCTTATGCGAACGCCCATGTCTATACGGTGCGCGAGGCCGAGCTCGCGGCGCTTATGCCGGAGAAGGTCGCGGCCGACACCGGCAAGTTCCTGCTCTGCCCGATGCCGGGGCTGGTCAAGGCGGTCTCCGTCACGGTCGGCCAGGAGGTCAAGGCGGGCGAGGCGCTCTGCATGGTCGAAGCCATGAAGATGGAGAACGTGCTGCGCGCGGAGAAGGACGTCACCATCGCCAAGATCCTGGCGAAGGAGGGCGATTCACTCGCGGTCGATGCGGTCATCATGGAATTCGCCTGAGGGCAGGGGCGGGCTTTCGCCTCTTCCTTGCCAATTGCGGACGCTGGCCCGAAAGTCGGCCGGCAAGACGAGAGAACAGGGCTGGTAGTCATGCTGACGATCTGGGGGCGCATCAGCTCCATCAATGTGCAGAAGGTGGTCTGGGCTGCAGGCGAGGTTGGTCAAACCTTCGAGCGCATCGACCTCGGCGGCGCATTCGGCGGTACGCGCGAGCCGAGTTTTCTCGCCAAGAACCCCAACGCCCAGATTCCCGTGCTGGAAGACGGCGATGTCTGCATCTGGGAATCCAACAGCATCGTGCGCTATCTGGCGGCGCGCTATGGCGCCGGCTGGATCTGGGAGGAGGATCCGGCGCTGCGCACGGAGGCCGATCGCTGGATGGATTGGATGATCTCCGAATTGCAGCCCTCGATGACGCCGGCCTTCTGGGGGGTGGTGCGGAAAATGCCTGGGCATACCGGCCCCGACGTGATCGCAGCCTCCATCGCCAAGACCGAGGCCAAGATGGATATCCTGGAGGCGCATCTGGCGACGCGGAGCTTTCTCGCGGGCGAGCGTTTCGGCATGGCCGACATCACGGTCGGTTGCGGCGCGCATCGCTGGCTGAACATGCCGGTCGAGCGTGCGGCGCGGCCGCATCTGCAGCGCTGGTACGAGACCCTCTTCGCGCGCCCGGCCGCCAAGCCGGCCTTGCCGTTGCCGATTTCGTGAGATGACGCCTGGAGCCGGATGATTTCAGATGGAATCACGAAGTGATCCCATCTGAAATCTGAAACCGTCTCTCTTCAAGGAGTTAGAGCAGGATCAATGCGAAAACCGTTTCCCACTTTTTCGCATCCTGCTCCAGCTCCTTGTTTTATCGCATTGTCTTCACGCGAACCGGTGTCCACTTCGCTCGAAAATGCTCTAGCGGCCTTGATCTGGCCGCCTCGGCGCGGATGATGAACCGATGATCCCGTTGAAGGCGCTCCCTCTCCTGCTGTTGATGGCCAGCGCCACGCCGCTCTGGGCGCAGGCTCCATCGCCGCCGCCGGGCAGCGCGGTGCTCCCGAGCGACCGGGCGCAATTGGCGACCTGTCTGCGCGAGGGCCGCATCGCCGCGCCGTCCTGCATCGGCATGATCGCGGTCGCTTGCGTGCGTGCCGTCGGCGTCGATCAGCGCGCGGCCGAACCCGGCTGCGCACGCCGGGAGGAGGCGGTCTGGCGCGAGCGGCTGCTGCTGGCGCTGCGCTTGAAGGGGCGTTCGCTCGACGCAGGACAGCGCAACCGGGTCGTCGCCCTGCAGGTCGCCTGGGAGAGTTTCGTCGCGCAGAAATGTGCCTTCTACGGAACGACGCAGCGGGAAGGCTGGCAGCTCGGCCGGCAGGCGGGCTGCGAATTGCGCGAGGTCGCCAACCGCGCGATCGAACTCGAATGGTCGCTACCACAGGCCCCGCCGCGACAGCCGCAAGCGCCGCCGCGTATCATCCGCTAAGGCGGCGGACGCTCCGCGTTAGCAAGCCGTCAGCATGAAGGCTCTATATTCGGCTGAGTTGCGCCGGGGGCCGTCGATGTTCTTCACTCTCTCCAAGCTCGTCTGGTTCGTCTTCTCGCCGGTGAATCTGGCGATCCTGCTGGCCGGGCTTGCCGCGCTGCTGGCCTTCACGCGCTTTGCCCGGTTCGGGCGCGGGCTCGGCGTTCTCGCCTTGCTCGCCCTGTCCTTGATGGCATTCAGCCCGCTGCCGCGCATCGTCATCCGGCCGCTCGAGAACCGCTTTCCACAGCAGGACGCCGCGAAAGGGCCGGTTGCCGGCATCGTCGTGCTGGGCGGTGCCATCGGGGTTGCGCGCGGCGATGTGGTGCTGACCTCCGCTGCCGCACGCATGACCAAGGCGGTCGAGCTCGCGCGGCTTCATCCCGAGGCGAAGATCGTCTTCACCGGTGGCGCCGCCAATCTGGTCACGCCGGTCACCGAGACCGAAGCCGATGGCGCGCGCTTGCTGTTCGAGGGGCTCGGCCTGCCACCGGAGCGGCTCGTGCTGGAGGACAGGTCGCGCAATACGCGCGAGAACGCCGTCTTCACCCGCCGGCTGGTCGAGCCGAAGCCTGGCGAGCGCTGGCTGCTGGTGACCTCGGCCTGGCACATGCCGCGCGCCATGGGCGTGTTCCGCAAGGCGGGCTTTACGGTCGAGGCCTTCCCGGTCGACTACTGGTCGGAGAACGAGCCGGCCGATTTCATCAGGCCCTATGGCCGGGCGCCGCGCGGCCTGAGCATCGCCGATGACGGCTTCAAGGAATGGGTCGGGCTGCTGGCCTACTGGCTGGCGGGGTATACCGAGGCGCTGTTTCCGGGGCCGTGACAGGCGAATGGGGCGTAGCGAATGGCGAGTGGATAAGAAATCCGCCTCCTGTTCGCCATTCGCTACTCGCCTTTCGGTAGCGAAAGCCTGTAGACGCCGCGAAAATCGTCGGGATCCACCGGCTTGCCCTTCCGCGTGATGACGAGGCGGCCTTCCTTCATCAACCTGACCGCGATCTTGCGCGCCGGCTGCATCAATGGCCCCCAGCCATCGGGGTGATCGCCGCCGACGGCGCGGGCAGCGTCGGTCGGGCTGATCGTGCCGCCAGGACCACGCTCAGTGACGAGGCGCAGCATTGCTGCTTCGAGGGCGTCCAGCGGGTCAGTCATCATTAGCCTTGCGCGCTGCGGCCTGGTCGATCAGGGCGTTGGCATAGCTGAAGACGCGGGCGGCGTCCGAGGCGAATTGGCGGCGATACATTGCGATCAGGACCGCGGCGGTGAAGACCATGAAGGTCAAGGGTCCGAGGAACCAGCCCATATAGGCGAGCGCGAAGAAGAAGGCGCGCTGGCCGCGGTTGAAGTGCCGGCCCGCAGCGATATTCATCTCGGTCATCTCATGAACGGCGCGGGCGGCGTCGCGCTCGTCATGACTCTTAGCCGGGGGCAGGGCGCCGATCAGAATGACGCAGTAGTTGAACAGCCGGTAGGCCCAGGCGAATTTGAAGAAGGCGTAGCCGAAGATCACCGCGAGCCCGATCACCTTCATTTCCCAGGCCGCGCGGGTGGTCGGCGTGCCGAAGGGCAGGTCGGCGAAGAGGGCAACGACGCGGTCGGTCGATTGCAGCAGGGAGAGCGAGCCGCCGATCGCGATCAGCGAAGTCGAGGCGAAGAAGGCGGTGCCGTTCTGCAGCCCGTTCATCACTTGCGTGTCGACGATGCGGTTGTCGCGGCCCATGGCTTCGCGCACCCAGCGCGCGCGGCGCAGGTTCATCCGCATGTTCAGGCTCTTCGCCGCGTGCGGGCCGAGCTCCACCGCGAAGTGATAGCCGATCCACGATGCCACGAAGAAGGCGAAGCCGACGATGTCGAAGGTGCCGAATCCGATCATTCCATCTCCTGGAGCATCTCCGCGTTTCTCCGAATCGCCGAAACGCTCTAGCTCCTTGTTTTATCGCATTTTCTTCACGCGAACCGATGTCCACTTCGCTCGAAAATACTCAAGACTCCCACACTGCTCGGTGCGGGCCGGCTTGCCAAGATCGCGCTCGCAGGGCAGGGCGCAAGGCAGGACGATTGACCGCGACGTCCCGAGCCGACACGGTGCCGCGACAACGGAGGCCTGCCATGCCGCAGATCATCACCAAGGGCTACAAGGCGTTGCTGGCTGAGGCCGAGGCAGCTGTGGAAACGCTCTCGGTCGAGCAGGCCAGGGCGCTGCATGGCCGCGACGACGTCGTCTTCGTCGATCTGCGCGATCCGCGTGAACTGGAGCGGGAAGGCCGCATGCCCGAGGCCTTCCATTGCCCGCGCGGCATGCTGGAATTCTGGATCGATCCCGAGAGCCCCTACGCCAAGCCGGTCTTCAGCCAGGACAAGCGCTTCGTCTTCTTCTGCGCCGGCGGCTGGCGTTCGGCGCTGGCGGCGCTTGCCGCGCAGGAGATGGGGCTGAAGCCGGTCGCCCATATCGCCGGCGGTTTCGGCGCCTGGAAGAAGGCCGGCGCGCCCTTCGACGCTGCTGAGCCGAAAGAGCCCGGTGGCAAGAACTGAGCTGCTGACTTGTCCCATATCCTGATCGTCTTCCTCGTCGTCGCCTTCCTGTTCCGCAAGCCGTTGGGGCGCATCCTGGCGCGGCAATTCCCCGACCGCGAGAATCGCCATCGCGTGGTGGGAACGATCATCCTGGCCTTCGTGCTGGTGATCGCGGTGCGATTGCTGGCATTATTCTGGAAGTGAGGTGCGCTCTACCGCGCCTGCGCCGCATGAACCGAGAGTGAGATGTTTCGTCGGACCAAGTTGATCCTAGCCCTGCTGGCCGCTTCGATCGGGAGCGGGGCCACGCTTGCCTTCGCGCAGGACAGCCAGCCACAAAGCTGGTCCGAGGTGAAATGCGCCCGTTACAAGAAGGCCTGGTCGGAGGCCTTGGCGCGCCGGGGCACGCAGGGCCTGGGGCCGGAGTTCCTCGACAACCACGACGCTTTCCTCGCATCGGGCTGCATGGCGCAAGCCAATGTCTGCCCGAAATCCGCTGAGGAGCTCGAGCTCGCGAACATCATGGTCATCCTGGCGATGAATGCGGGAACGGCGAGCACCTTCCTGCCCTTCTCCTGTCGCAAGTGAGGCTTGGCGAGTGAGGCTTGGCGAGTGAGGGACGAGTGAGGCTTGGGGCGGGCAAAGCCCGAGGCCAGCTTGTCCGGCGCTTTCCGCAAGCGCCCCATGCGAAAATTGCGACTTGCGCGATTCGCGCCTGCCCGTTTATCGTGCATATCCTGGCTCCAACTTCAGAAAGGGAGGGCTGAATGAGTTTCATCGTCATCGCCGCTCCCCGAATGCCGTCGTCCCGTTAAGTCGGACGACCGCGCGGCCCGCCTGATCCAGGGCGGCCTGAGCCAGCAATCCCATCGCGTTTTCAGAAGACCGAGGCAGCGCCCGGGCTTCGCTTGAATTGGAGTCGGCTGCCGTAGCGGCGCCGAATGAATCGATGTCCCGTCAAACTCAAACCGGACGGCCCGAGCCGTTCCGGGCCGTTCTCGGCTTCACTTTTCGCCATTGGGCGCGCGCGCCGAGCCGCGTCGCCTTCGTCGTCGCGACCGTCATGGTCGCCACCGCAGCCGATCTGTTCATGCCGCTCTATGCCGGCCGCCTCGTCGATGCGGTGGCGGGCGAGCGTACGGCCGGGCTCGGCATTGCCTTGCACGCGCTTGTCATGATGATTGCGCTCGGCGCGGTGACGGTGCTTGCCCGCCATTTCAGCTTCATCGGCATCACCGGCATGACGCTGCGGACGATGAGCGACGTCGCGCAGGAGGCTTTCGCGCGGCTGCAGCGCTTCTCGACCGACTGGCACGCCAACAACTTCGCCGGCTCGACCGTGCGCAAGATCACGCGCGGCATGTGGGCGCTCGACCTCTTGACCGATACGGTCCTGATCGCGCTCCTGCCTTCGCTGATCGTGCTCGTCGGCACGACGATGCTGCTGGGCTGGCACTGGCCGGTGATGGGCCTCGTCGTCCTGGCCGGCGCGTTGGTCTATGTCGGCGTCACGGTGGCGCTGTCGCTGAACTATGTCGCGCCGGCGGCCAGGCTCGCCAATAGCTGGGACACGCGCATCGGTGGCGCGCTGGCCGACGCGATCTCGTGCAATCCCGTGGTCAAGGCCTATGGCGCGGAATTGCGCGAGGATTCGCGCCTTACCGGCGTGCTGGCGAAGTGGTCGCTGCGCACGCGGCGGAACTGGGTGCGCGGCACGATCTCGGGCACGACGCAGCAACTCGTGCTGCTGGTCATGCGCGGCTCGGTGGTGGGGCTGGCGATCTGGCTCTGGGCGAGCGGGCAGGCGAGCCCGGGCGACATCGCTTTCGTGCTGACCTCCTATTCGGTCGTGCACGGCTATCTGCGCGATGTCGGCCAGCACGTCCACAACCTGCAGCGTTCGGTGAACGACATGGAGGAGCTCGTCGCCATGCATGACCAGCCCTATGGCGTGCCCGACGCCAAGGGCGCGGCCGAGATGGCGGTGACGGCGGGCGAGATCGCCTTCGAGAACGTGACCTTCCACTATGGGGGGCATGCCGAGCCGCTCTATCGCGATTTCTCGCTCACGATCCGTGCGGGCGAGAAGGTCGGCCTCGTCGGGCGCTCCGGCTCCGGCAAGACGACCTTCGTCAAGCTGGTGCAGCGGCTCTACGACGTCACGCAGGGCCGCATCGCGATCGACGGCGTCGACATCGCCTCGGCGACGCAAGCATCCCTGCGCGGGCAGATCGCGATCGTGCAGCAGGAGCCGGTGCTGTTCCACCGCTCGCTGGCCGAGAACATCGCCTATGGCCGGCCCGGCGCCTCGCTGGCGCAGATCGAGCAGGCAGCGGAGCTCGCCAACGCGCATGAGTTCATCATGCGCCTGCCCAAGGGCTACGCCACGCTGGTCGGCGAGCGCGGCGTCAAGCTTTCGGGCGGCGAGCGCCAGCGTGTCGCGCTGGCGCGCGCCTTCCTGGCGGATGCGCCGATCCTGATCCTGGACGAGGCGACCTCGAGCCTCGATTCGGAATCGGAGGCGCTGATCCAGCAGGCGATGGAGCGGCTGATGGAAGGCCGCACCACCATCGTCATCGCGCACCGGCTCTCGACCGTGCGCGCGATGGACCGCATCCTGGTCTTCGATCGCGGCCGCGTGGTCGAGGAAGGCCCGCATGAGGCGCTGCTCCTGCGCGAGAATGGCGCTTATCGCGCGCTGTTCGAGAAGCAGGTCAGCGAGATGGCCAAGGGTCTGGCGGTGTGATGCCGCCGGCTCCATCCCCGGACGGGGACATGCTCCAGAGCGATTTCCGATCCGGCTGGATCGTTCAATTGCTCTGGAGCGTTGTTTCAGCGCGTTTTCTCCGCGCAACCTCAGCTTCCTCGCTCGGGACCGGATGGACAACCTATTGAGAGCTCACATCTAGCTGTCCGGCTGGCAACAGCCGGACAGCAGGTCGCCCTTGTACCAGACCGAGATGGACAGCGGCTTGTCCTCGTCGCTGGCGGTCGCGGAGCAGGTCTCGCGGCCGATGACGGCGTGGATGTCGGCTTTCGGTCCGAAGTTCACGCCCGCGATCAGTGTCGTGTTGCGGCTCGGCTGCATGGTGAAGGCGGAGATGAAGGTCTCACCATCTCCATCGGAGAACCGGGCTTTGCCATCGATCCCGAGTTTCAGGTGCCAATAGGGTTCGTCGCCGCCACAGGTGAGGGGCGGAGCCGGCGTTTCCGGCGAGCCTGCGAGGGCCGCTTCGCCCGACGCGACGGCCAGGAAGAGCGAGATAGCTCCGGCATGGATGGGCTTCATCGGCGCTCCCCCCAAAAAGCGTTCAACCCGCCATGAACGATGCTGTGTACCGCTGTTTTGCAGGACAGCGGCACGACAGCAGGCGAGAGACCAGCTCAGGCCACCTGCTCGTCCTTGCGGCGGCGGCCTGACAGGAAGAACAGGGCGGAGCCGATGATGCCGACGACGCCGGCCCCGGCGCCGACATAGATCAGCTCCTGATCGGTATTGGCCTGGGCCTCGGCGTCATCGCGCAGGATGACGGCATCCTTGCCAGGCTCGTCCGGCAGGTACTTGATCCAGACGGTATCGGCCACGATCTTCTCGGCCCGGATGATTTGGTTGGCGAAGCCGAGCGAGACTGCGACCTTCTCGGCCTTGCGCTCCTCGCCCTTGGCATCCTTCCAGGCGAGATCGACGGCATAGCTCGTACCGCCACGGCGACGCTTGGTGCGGGTCGCGGATTCAATCGAGGCCTGGGTCTCGATGCCCTGGGCTGCGACGTGTTTGACGCGTTCGCCATCGGCCCAGCTCATATAAGCGATTACGGGGCCGCCGACGGCTGCGATCAACAGCAGCCATTTGATCTTGCCGATGGCCCAACCAATGATTCCACTCATTGTCGCCTCCTTGAAATTATTCTGAATAATGTCGTGATGAAGAGGGATGATCGATGGAGAGTTCCGTGCTCATCCATCGATTCACGATCAGGCGATCTGCCTGATCGTTAAATTTTCCGACAATCTCATCTGCGTCAAGGGTTGGCGGTGCCCTGAAAAGCTTGGCTAGTATTCTCAAATTCGATGACGTAGCGGCATATATATCGATCATGTGACGACTAATACGATGCCGACCCGGCTGGCAGCTTCAGGCAGGCATTCTGCTCGGGGTTCGTCCCGAAACGCCGGCCCGTGACGTCTGCGTCATTCTCGGGCTGCGCATCGCGCTGATCCGAGAATCGCATGACGAGAGGGGTCGTTTCGCTGGGAGCCACCTTGTCGGGAGATGCTCGGGTCAAGCCCGAGCATGACAGGGCTATCCTATTTCGGCGCGAACGCCCGCGGCCGCACGCCGGCGACCGGCCCGGGTGGCAGGGTTTCCTTCAGATCCTGATTCAAGGTCTTCACATCCAGATTCGGCCTGCTCAGGAAACGATTCATCGCGGCGAGGTAAGCCTCTGGCAACGCCCAATGTTTCGCGCTGGCGATGACGTCTTCGAGATAGCCTGGCTTGGGCCGCCCGACCTCACCGGAGCGCCCGATATAGACCAGCGCGCGCTTGGCTCCACCCGGCACGATCACCGGCTGGTTGATCTTCACATAGAGCCCGCTGGCGATGTCCTCGAACTTGTCGAGGGTGCGGATATCGCTGAGCGCACAATCCCAGAGCACGCCATGGACCTCCTCGCGCGGGTCGCGGATGACCGAGGCGTAGCCGTCGCGGGTGACGATGAAGCGATGGCGCGGCAGGCGGGCTAAGCCCAGCGGCTTCGAGCGCGGGCAGCGCGTCGCCATCGCGGCAACGTCCATATTGGCGCCATAGGCGAAGTAGAGGGGCATGGAGGGTTCCGGAACCGCGACATAGAACCCTCTCCTGTAAGGAGAGGGCAGGGTGAGGTGTAGGCCGTTTGACGCTTGGACTCAGGGTCGGTTCCAGCCTCCCGGCTCACCGCGAAGGGGCCGACCCCTCACCCTGCCCTCTCCCACCAATCTCGGGCTTGCCCGAGATTGGCATCCATTGTGATCCAAGTCGGAAACATCCGACTTGGATTGGAGAGGGTTCCCCGCGCCATGCTTCGCCGCATCGCGGCGGTTTCGTCATTTCGTCTTCTGGAACAATTCCCGCCCGATCAGCATGCGCCGGATCTCGCTCGTTCCCGCGCCGATCTCGTAGAGCTTGGCGTCGCGCAGCAGTCGCCCGGTCGGGTAGTCGTTGATGTAGCCGTTGCCGCCCAGAAGCTGGATCGCGTCGAGCGCGATCTGCGTCGCCTTCTCGGCCGAGATCAGGATCGCGCCGGCGGCGTCCTCGCGGGTGGTCTCGCCGCGGTCGCAGGCTTTTGCGACGGCATACACATAGGCCTTGCAGGCGTTCATCATCACATACATGTCGGCGAGCTTGCCCTGGACGAGCTGGAACTCGCCGATCGCCTGGCCGAACTGCTTGCGCTCATGGACATAGGGCATGACCACGTCGAGCGCCGCCTGCATGATGCCGAGCGGCCCGGCCGAGAGCACGACGCGCTCATAATCGAGGCCCGACATCAGCACGTTGACGCCGCGTCCGACTGAGCCGAGCACGTTCTCTTCGGGAACCTCGCACTCCTCGAAGACGAGCTCGCAGGTGTCGGAGCCGCGCATGCCGAGCTTGTCGAGCTTCTGGGCGGTCGAGAAACCCTTCATGCCCTTCTCAATCAGGAAGGCCGAGATGCCGCGCGAGCCGGCTTCCGGATCGGTCTTCGCGTAGACCACCAGTGTCTCGGCGATCGGGCCGTTGGTGATCCACATCTTGTTGCCGGTGAGCACATAGCGGTCGCCTTTCTTCACCGCCTTCGTCTTCATCGAGACGACGTCGGAGCCTGCTCCCGGCTCGGACATGGCGAGCGCGCCGACATGCTCGCCGGAGATCAGTTTTGGCAGGTATTTCGCCTTTTGCGCCGCGTTGCCGTTGCGGGCGATCTGGTTGATGCAGAGATTGGAATGAGCGCCGTAGCTCAGGCCGACGGACGCCGAGGCGCGCGAAACCTCCTCGATCGCCACGACATGCTCGAGATAGCCGAGCCCCGCGCCGCCATCCTCCTCCTTCACCGTGATGCCGTGCAGGCCGAGCGCGCCCATCTGCGGCCAGAGATCGCGCGGGAAGGTGTTGGTCTTGTCGATCTCCTCGGCGCGCGGCGCGATCTTCTCCTGCGCGAAGGCATGGACCGTGTCGCGGATCGCGTCGGCGGTCTCGCCGAGGTCGAAATTAAAGGGGCGCGGTGCGTTGGCGAGCATGGTCTGATCTCCCGGATTGGCTGGCGCGCTGTGATCGCTCTTAGCCTGCGTTATAGCCCGGAAACGGAGCCTGTCAGCGCGTAGAACCGTGCGGAACCGCCCAGGAGCGGAGTGCTTCGATGCCGCATCGGCCCTGTCATGAAAACCTGGTCCCGGTTTTCGACCCGATGCCTTACTCCCACACGGGCGCGCGCTTCTCCATGAAGGCGCCAATGCCTTCCTCGGCGTCGCGCGCGAGCATGTTCTCGACCATCACCGCCGAGGCATGGTCATAGGCAGCGCTCAAGCCCATCTCGCGCTGCTCGTAGAAGGCGCGCTTGCCGATCTTGATGGTGGCCGGGGATTTCGAGGCGATCACGCCGGCAAGGCGCTGCGCCTCCGCCAGGGCCTCGCCCGCCGGGACGACGCGGTTCACCAGCCCCATCCGCGCGGCTTCGGATGCGGGCACCATCTCGCCGAGCAGCAGCATCTCCAGCGCGTGCTTGGCCGCGAGATTGCGCGAGAGCGCCACCATCGGCGTCGAGCAGAACAGGCCGATATGGACGCCCGGGGTGCAGAACCTCGCCTGCGCACCCGCGACCGCGAGATCGCAGCTCGCCACGAGCTGGCAGCCGGCGGCGGTCGCGGTGCCTTCGATTGCGGCGATCACCGGCTGGGGCAGGCCGGTGATCTGCTGCATCATCGCCGAGCAGCGCCCGAGGATATCGGTGAAATAGGCGCGGCCGCGATCCGGGTCGGTGCGATGCGCGCTCATCTCCTTCAGATCATGGCCGGCGCAGAACACCGGTCCCGCGGCGTTGAGCACGACGGCGCGCACGCTGCGGTCGCCTGCGATCGTGGCGAAGGCCTGGCTCAGCGCCGCCAGCATCGCCTCGCTCAGCGGATTGCGCGATTGCGGGCGGTTCAGCGTCAGCGTCGCGACGCCGTCCGCATCGCTGCGTAGCAGCACCAGTGCGGCTTCGGGGCCGGTATGGGCATTCATGGCTTAGCCTTTCGCGATCGCGCCTATTGTCGGAGCGGGACCGCCATGCTGCAAGGGGAGGGATGTCCGATCCGCTTCCGGTTTCCCGCACCATGACGACGCGCATGACCGTCTCCGAACTGGAGGCTTTTCTCGACCAGGTGTTCCCGCAGCTCCATTATGGCGGGCGCACCTATTTCATCGAGGATGTCGGGCCGATGAGCGCGCGGATGCGCTGCGACTATCATGAGCGCCATTTGCGCCCTGGCGGTACGATCTCGGGGCCGACCATGATGGCATTGGCGGATCTGGCGCTCTATGCCGCGATCCTGGCCCAGATCGGCCCGGTCGCGCTCGCGGTGACGACGAGCCTCAACTACAATTTCCTGCGCAAGCCGGGGCAGGCGGCGCTGATCGCGGAGGCCAGGCTGCTCAAGCTCGGCAGGCGGCTGGCGGTCGGCGAAGTCTCGCTGTTCTCGCAAGGCGAGAGCGAGATGGTCTGCCATGCGACGGGGACCTATTCCATTCCGGCGCGGGCCTAGCTAAGAGCCGCGGCATGGCTGCGGATGTCACCCTGCTGCAATACGCGTTCGTCGCGCTGACCGCCTTCCTCGCCTCCGTGCTCGGCGGCGTCGCCGGTTACGGCACCGGGCTCCTGCTGCCGCCGGTGCTGATCCCGATCATCGGCGCCGAGGCCGTCGTGCCGGTGATCGGCCTGTCGGCGCTCGCCACCAATGGCAGCCGCCTCATCGCCTTTCGCCAGCATCTCGATTTCAGGCGCGCGGCGCTGGTCGGCGTCGCCGCGCTGCCGACGACGGCGCTCGGCGCCTATGGCTACACCTTGCTTTCGGGCGCGGGCGCGATGCTGCTGATCGGGGCGGTGCTGGTCGTGCTCGTGCCGGCCCGGCGGCTGCTCGCGCGCCGGCGCGGCCATCTCAGCGATGCCGGGCTCGCTCTCGCCAGCGGCGGCTATGGTCTGCTCGTCGGGGGCACCTCGGGCTCGGGCGTCTTCCTGATCTCGCTGCTGCTGTCGGCCGGGCTTTCCGGCATGGCGGTGATCGCGACCGATGCCGCGATCTCGCTGCCCGTCGGTGTCGTCAAATCGGCCGTCTTCCTCTGGCAGGGCGCGTTGCCGCTGTCCTCCTGGATCATGGCAGGGCTGATCGGGCTCTGCGCCATCCCCGGCGCCTTTCTCGCCAGGCGCTTGACCGCAGGTCTCTCGCTCGCCGCCCATGCCTGGATCCTCGACGCCGTCGTGCTGTTCGGCGGCGCGCTCCTGGTCGTGCAAGGGCTCTACGGCCTGATCTGATCGGCCGGCTGTTTCACCGGCCGCGGCTCCAGCCCGGTCTTCCCCGTCACTATTCTGGCAGCGCGAGAGTGAGATGGTCTGCCATGCGAGGGGGACTTATTCGATCCCGGCGTCGCCTCTGGCCGCAAAGACCTCCTTCGCGGCGAAGAGCCCGTTCACCGCGGCGGGAAAGCCAGCATAGACGGCCATCTGCATCAGGACCTCGACGATCTCCTCTCGGCTGACCCCGACATTCAGGCACGCCTCGATGTGCACCTTCAGTTGCGGCGCGGCATTCCCGAGTGCGGTCAGTGCCGCAATGGTTGCAATCTCGCGGCTCCGGAGATCGAGACCCGGGCGGGAATAGATGTCGCCGAAGGGGAACTCGATCACGTGGCGCGCGAAATCCGGAGCGATATCGGCGAGCTGATTGACAACGTTCTCGCCGGCATGGCCGTCAATCTCGGAGAGGGCGCGCAAGCCCCTATCGAACCGCTCGTTTGCGCCGTTCTGTTGCAGCATCATCATTCTTCTCCACCATGTCGGAGCCGGCATAGCCGGCGATTTTGGTGTCGAGGACGGCAAGGCAGGCCTGAAGCTCGGCGATATGGGTCCGGACCTTGGTCCGGTGCTCCTCCAGCAGGATCCGGCGATCCTGCTCGGTCTCCGGGCCGCGCTCGCGCAAACGCGCATAACGCAGCTTGTCGCGGATCGGCATGCCGGTCGTCTTGAGACGGCCGAGAAACTCGATCCAGACCAGGATGGAGGCATCGTATTCGCGCTGCTGCGAGGAGGCGCGCGATGCGTAGGGCAGCAACCCGATCCGCTCGTAATAGCGGATCGTGTGCGTCGATAATCCCGTGCGCCTCGCGAGGTCCCCGATCTTCATGGTTTGCCTTGTTCGTCGTGACGCTGATCTGGATACAAGTTCGAGCGCACTCTAAGTCAAGGGCCCGTTGCGCAGGCGGATTCGGCGCTCGATACGGCTTTCGTAACCCGCCGGGCGCTGATCTTGGCCGTCATGGTCGGGTTTGTCCCGACCATCCGCGTCTTCTTGCGGGCGGGCGTTCAAGACGTAGATGCTGGCCACAAGGGCGCGCATGACGGAGAGGGATCGCCATGGCCGCTCACTTCTGCGGCAGCGGCTCCAGCCCGGTCTTCTTGATCACCGGGGCGGCCTCCGGCGAACCCAGGCAGGCGATCAGCTGCTTTGCCGCTTCCGGCTCCTTCGATCCGGCCGCCAGCCCCGCCGAGAAGATCGTCACGCGCTGGACCTCCTCGGGCAGCGTGCCGACGAAATCCAGCCCGTCGATCGTGACCAGCTCGCTGACCTGCTGGAAGCCGAGCTCGGCCTCGCCGCGCACCACCACCGTGCCGACGCGTTCGCTGAAGATCTTCTTCGACTTGGCCATGACCTGGCCGCTGGGATCGAGCTTGGGGAACAGCTCCTCGGAGAGATAGGTTCCGCTGGCGCTGGCGGAATAGGCGATCGACTTCGCCTCCAGCAGCGTTTTCTTCAGCGCTTCGACCGTCGAGATATCGGGCTTGGGCGCGCCGGCCTTGACGGAGAGGCCGATCGCCGAGCGCACCAGATCGACCCTACTGCCGGGCATGCCCTTGCCGTCCTTGACCAGCTTGTCGAAGGCGTCGCTGGCCAGGATGACGATGTCGGCGGGTTCGCCGCGCGCCAGCCGGTTGGGAATGGCGTCGGGCGCGGCCCCCATCGATGCGCCATAGGCGCTGATGACTTTCTTGCCGATCTTCACCTCGCAGCCGGCGACGAGTTCCTTGTAGGCCGCGGTGAAACCGCCGGAACTAATGACGTGGACGTCTGCCGAGGCCGGCGAGGCGAGAACGAAGGGCGAGGCTGTGAGGCCGAGTGCGAGCAGGGTACAGGCAAGCGGTTTCTTGTTCATGGATGTTCCTCCTGCCGCATGATTGCGAAAGCTCGGCGCGATGCAACAGGGCCCGATTGCGATCTTTTGCGGTATCTGGATACCTTTTCCTGCATGTCGTTTGAAAATATGGGTTTTCTTGGCCAGTCGTGTCGATGGATTGCCTTGACATCGCCGTTGCGGCCCCTTAACCACCGCCTCACATCGCCGCCGGGTTCCCGGCGGCTTGTCCTTTTTTCAAGCTAACCGAAGGGGTGCTGCGATGAAGACCATGTCGCTGAAGCCCGCCGACGTCGAAAAAAAGTGGGTTGTGATCGATGCCTCCGGGCTGGTCGTCGGCCGTCTCGCCACCATCGTGGCGATGCGCCTGCGCGGCAAGCACAAGGCCAATTACACCCCGCATGTCGACTGCGGCGACAATATCGTGATCGTCAATGCCGATAAGGTGGTTCTGACCGGGCGCAAGCTCGACCAGAAGGTCTATTACCACCACACCGGCTTTGCCGGCGGCATCAAGGAGCGTTCGGCCAAGTTCATTCTTGAGGGCCGCTTCCCTGAGCGTATCGTCGAGAAGGCCGTGGAGCGCATGCTCCCGCGCGGCCCGCTCTTCCGCCAGATCCTCGGCAACCTGCGCGTCTACAAGGGCGCTGAGCATCCGCACGCCGCCCAGTCGCCGGAGACGCTCGACGTCGCTGCGCTCAACCGCAAGAATGCGAGGGTCTGATCATGGCCGAGGTTCTTCAGTCTCTCGAGCAGCTTGGCCAGGTCGCGAAGTCGACCCAGCCCGACGCCCCCGTCCACGTCAAGAAGATCGACGCCCAGGGCCGCGCCTATGCCACCGGCAAGCGCAAGAACGCCATCGCCCGCGTCTGGATCAAGCCCGGCTCGGGCAAGATCACGGTCAACACGCGTGACCAGGAGGTCTACTTCGCCCGCCCGGTGCTGCGCATGGTCCTGCAGCAGCCGCTGCAGCATGTCGATCGCCTGACCCAGTACGACGTCGTCGTCACGGTCAAGGGCGGCGGCCTCTCCGGCCAGGCCGGCGCGGTGCGCCACGGCATCTCCAAGGCCCTGACCTTCTATGAGCCCGAGCTTCGCGGCCCGCTCAAGAAGGAAGGCTTCCTGACCCGCGATTCGCGTGTCGTCGAGCGTAAGAAGTTCGGTAAGGCCAAGGCCCGCCGCAGCTTCCAGTTCTCGAAGCGCTGATCGTTTTACGACGGTCCGGTATGTGGAAGGGCGGCTCGCAAGAGCCGCCCTTTTCGTTTCTATTGCCCCTCCCGCAGCCCTCATCCTGAGGAGCGCCGTCAGGCGCACGTCTCGAAGGATGTTCCAGTGCGCTCTGAAGCATCCTTCGAGACGCGAGCCCCTGGCTCGCTCCTCAGGATGAGGGCTGAGGACGTTTCATTGAAAAGGAGCTGCCCATGACCCGCCCCGTCCTTCTCGTCACTGGCGGCAGCCGTGGCATCGGCGCTGCGACCGCGATCATGGCGGCCAAGCGCGGCTATGATGTCGCGGTGAACTATCAAAGCAACGCCGATGCCGCCGCCGGGGTCGTCGCGGCCTGCCAGGCCGCCGGGGCCAAGGCCGTGGCGCTCCAGGGCGACATGGCAAGCGCGACCGACATCATCCGCGTCTTTGCCGAGGCCAAGGCGGCGCTGGGGCCGCTCAGCCATGTCGTCAACAATGCCGGTATCACCGGCAAAGCGAGCTCGCTTGCCGAGGCCGACACCGCCGTGATCCGCTCCTGCATCGACATCAACGTCACCGGTGCGATCCTGGTCGCGCGCGAGGCGGCCCGCGCGCTCAGTGCCAACGCCGAGGCGAAGGGCAGGGCGATCGTCAACATCTCCTCGGCGGCGGTGACGCTCGGCTCGCCCGGCGAATTCGTCTGGTACGCCGCCTCCAAGGGCGCGATCGACTCCCTCACCATCGGGCTCGCCAAGGAACTGGCTCCGGCCGGCATCCGGGTCAACGCGGTCGCGCCGGGCATGACGGAGACCGATATCCACGCGATGTCCTCCGGCGAGCCCGGCCGCGTCGCGCGCATCGCGCCGACGATCCCGCTCAAGCGCGTCGCGACGCCCGACGAGATCGCCGAATCGATCCTGTTCCTGCTCTCGGAGGCCTCGGCCTATACGACGGGCGTGATCCTGCGCGTGGCGGGCGGGCGCTGAGGCGAACGGGCCTCAGCCGATCATGCCGCGGCGCTTCAGGAACAGCATCACCGCCCAGGCTGCCGCCAAGCACATCAGCGTGACATAGGTGAAGCCCGCGGCATCATCGGCCCAGGGCACGCCCTTGGCGTTGACGCCGAAGAGCCCGGTGATGAAGGTCGCGGGCAGGAAGACAGCGGTCAGGATCGAGAGCACATAGAGCTGCTGGTTCGTCCGGTTGGCCGAGCGGGCGGCGATCTCGTCCTGCAGCAAGCGGGCGCGCTCCTGCACGGAATGGACGTCGTGATGCAAGGTGTCGACCCGCTGCAGCAGGCGCCCGGCGCAGGCCTTCACGGTTTCCGGTGCGGCGCGGCCCGAGCCGGTCTCGGCGAAGCGGCGGAACAGCAGATGCAGGCCGTTGAGCTGCCGGTGCAATCGCACGGAGGTGCGCCGCACCGCGCCGACCCGCTGCGGGCCGTCGCGAAGGCGGTCGCTCAGGACATGGTCCTCGACGCTGTCGATCTCGTCGGTGAGGCGGATCACAGCGTCGGTCACGTCGTCGATGATGTATTCGATGATGTGCTCGAACAGGGAGACGGGCGAGGTGATGGTCTCGCCCTGGTCCATGGCCTCGACCGTCATGCGGATCGACTGCAGGGCGCCGCGCCGGCCGGTCAGCAGGAAGCGCTCACCGACGATCCAATGCAGCGCGCCGACGCTCTCGGATTTGTCGGCGATGTCGCGGATCAGATCATGCGAGATGCCCCAGGCGAGCTCGGGCGAATGGTCGAGGCGCTGATGGTTGTCATGCGACAGGAGCATCGCCTGCGCCGGCAGTGGCAAGGCGGGCTGCTCGGCGAGCCAGGCCGCTATGCGGGTGTGGACGAGATCGAGATGGATCCAGACGAAGCCGGCCGCTTGCGGGGCGAGGCCGGGGAGTTCGTCGCGCGGGATCAGGCTGGGCTTTCCCGCTTCGTCGAAGCGATAGGCCCAGACGATGCCGGAGCCGGATTGAAGGTCGGCATGGGTGGCCAGTGCAATGTTCATGCGGGGCTTACCCCATCCGTCTCAGCTTGAAATGCAAACCGGCGCCGCGGCGGCTATGCCTCGGCGCCGGCCTTACGCTTGGCCTCAGAACACCTGACGCAACACCAAGAACAGCGTGCCGGAGATCAGGATGGCGCAGGGCAGGGTCAGCACCCAGGCCATCAGCATGTTGCGCACGGTCGACATCTGCAGGCCCGACTTGTTGGCCGCCATCGTGCCGGCGACACCCGAGGACAGGATGTGCGTGGTCGAGACCGGCAGGCCGTAGACGTCGGCGGCCGCGATCGTGGCGGCGGCGACGAGTTCGGCGGAGGCTCCCTGGGCATAGGTCAGGTGCGACTTGCCGATCTTCTCGCCGACGGTGACGACGATGCGCTTCCAGCCGACCATGGTGCCGAGCCCGAGAGCCAGCGCCACCACGACCTTGACCCAGAACGGGATGAACCGGGTCGCGTCGTCGAGCGAGGCCTTGTAGGCGGTCATGACCTTGAGGTCCTCGGCCGTGAAGATCTTCTCTTCCTTCTTGTCGGCCTTGAAGATGTGCTTCATCGCCTCGGAGGCGAGATACATGTCGTTGCGGGCGTTGCCGACGATCGCGGCCGGGTATTTGGAGGGGTGGCCGAAGGTCTCGATCTGCTTGACGATCTCCTTGTTCAGCGCCGAGAGCGCCGGGAAGGTCGAGTCGTCGATCGTCCGGTCGGAGACATAGCGCGTCACGTTCTGGCGCGGATCGCCGATGATCGAATAGCCCAGCGCCTTCTGGTCGATCACGGCGCTGGCGGCGATGGCGGTCTTGCGGAAGGTGTCGATATCGCCGGCCGGGATGGCGCGGTTCAGCGCATAGGCCGTGGGCGCGCAGCCGATCAGGATCAGCATGATCAGGCCCATGCCCTTCTGGCCGTCATTCGAGCCATGGGCGAAGGAGACGCCGGTGCAGGTCGCGATCAGAACGGCGCGGATCCACAGCGGCGGCGGCTTGTTGCCCTTCGGCTCGGCATAGAGCTCGGGGCTTTTGACCAGGATCTTCAGCGTCAGGAAGACGAGCGCGGCGGCGATGAAGCCAAATACCGGCGAGATCAGCAGCGACTGGCCGATCTCGATGGCCTTGGACCAGTCGACGCCCGAGGTGCCGCTGTTCGAATTGTAGAGCTGGTTGGCGAGGCCGACGCCGATGATCGAGCCGATCAGCGTATGCGAGGACGAAGCCGGCAGGCCGAGCGCCCAGGTGCCGAGATTCCAGATGATCGCCGCGATGAGCAGCGCGAAGACCATGGCGAAGCCCGCCCCGGAGCCGACATTGAGAATGAGCTCGACCGGCAGCAGCGAGATGATGCCGAAGGCGACCGCGCCGCTCGCCATCATCACGCCGAGGAAGTTGAAGAAGCCGGACCAGACGACGGCGACATTGGCCGGCATCGCATGGGTGTAGATCACGGTCGCGACCGCGTTGGCGGTGTCGTGGAAGCCGTTGACGAACTCGAAGCCGAGCGCGATCAGCATGGCCACGCCGAGCAGGATGAAGGGCAGCCAGGTCGTGGCCGGCGTGCCGGCCGACGAGATGTCCTGATAGAGCGAATACGCCATATAGGCGAGGCCGGCGGTCATGATGCCGGCGAAAAAGGCGAGGGCACTGAGGCTCTTGGGAGCGTCCAGTTTCGGTTTGCCGGCATCGGGGGCGTGGCCCGTGCCGTTGTCCAACGTCATACTCGTCATCGTACTGCTCCCCGGAGCCCTGTTAAGGTTCGGGTAACCTGTTCGATTTCGCTGACGGTCTGATGACGGCCTCTCGCGGTTGCGAGAGGCTCAATCGCGCATGGTCGCGCCCGCGTCGCGGGTCGCGGCCGTCCGTTGCGGCACCCGCCCGGGCGGGAGGAGCCTGGTCGGGGCTGCGCCTGCCGCCCTGGGCGCATTCGCGCCGGCAGGGTGCGCGGGCTGCTTGGGGCTGGCGACCTTCGGCTCGCCGCCATGCCATTTGCGCGCGCCGATGTCGTAGCGCCCCTGGCGCCAGGCGGCGAACTCCTGCTCACTGCCGAAGAAGGCGTTGCGATCGACGTCGCCGGAGATGCCGGGGACCTGGCCTGTGGTGGTGAACTGCCAGAACTCCCATTTCTCGCGGTTGTAGCGATGCTTCAGCGGCGCGGCGGTCGAGCGCAGCCAATAGGGATAGTCGTTGAACTCGCCCTCGAGCACGTCCTCATGGAAGTTGATGTCGGTGTAGATGATCGGCTTCTTGCCGGTATGGGCCTGCAGCGCCGCCAGCATCTCGCGGATCTTGGCGAGGGCCTGGTCGCGCGAGATCTTGCGGGTGCATTGCGAGCCGTTCTGCCATTCGACATCGAGCACGGGCGGCAGCGCGTCGGCATCGCGCGGGATGTGCTTCTTCAACCAGCGCACCTGGTCCTTCGCCGAGCGGCACCACCAGACGAAATGATAGGCGCCGCGCGGGATGCCGTGCTTCTTCGCCTCGGCCCAGTTGCGCTTGAAGCTGGGGTCGAGATGGTCACCACCCTCGGTCGCCTTGATGAAGGCGAAGCGGGTGTCGGCGTCCTTGACCTTGGCCCAGTCGATCTCGCCCTGCCAGCGCGAGATGTCGATGCCCTGGATCGCCTTGCGCCTTGCGTCGCGCACGCCATGATGCGGTTCGCTGTCGCCCTTCTTCGGATAGAGCGCGGCGGCGGGCACGGTTTCGCAAGCGAGCAGGCCCAGCGTGGCGAGCACACCGAAGAGGGTTCGTCCGAAAATCGTCGCTCGCGCAGGCATCCACTTCTCCACTAGAGCCTTGCGCGAAAAAGTGGGTACCGGTTTTTCGCAAGAGCAATGCTCTCAACTTTTAGAAGCGATCACGTCTCATTCGGACGGTTCCGTCCGAATGAGACGTGATCTAGCCTTTCCAGATGAGAGCGACGTGGTTAAGGCCCGGTTAGAACTTGCTCGCATCCGAACGGCTTGTTTCAGCTTTGGTTAACCGGGGAGGAGCGGCGGTGGAGCCGGAGCCAGGCAAGCAGGAGGCCGCTTCGGGATTGCGCAGGGTGTTGGCCTATGGCGTCCATGTCTTCACGGCGCTGGGCGCAGCGCTCGGGCTGCTCTCACTGCAGGCGGTGATCGCGGGCGATCTGGCCCAGGCCTTCAGCTGGCTGGCTGTGGCGCTGCTGGTCGATGCGCTCGACGGGCCGCTGGCGCGCAGGCTCGAGGTCAAGGAGCTGGCCAGGCGCTATGACGGCGCGCAGCTCGACCTCGTCGTCGATTTCATCACCTATGTCTTCGTGCCCGCTGCGATGCTGCTGCGCGCCGATGTGATGACGCAGCCCTGGGGGCTGCTTTGTGGCGTCGTCGTCACGCTGACGAGCGCGCTCTATTTCGCCGATACCGGCATGAAGACCGACGATTGGTGGTTCCGCGGCTTTCCGGCGGTGTGGAACATCGTGGTGTTCTACATCGTCGCCTTCGCGCCGCCGGCCTGGCTGGCCCTCGTCGTAGTTCTGGTAGCGACGGCGCTGATGTTTGCGCCGGTCGTCTTCGTCCATCCGGTCAGGGTGCGGCGCTGGCGCGGGCTGACGCTCTCGATCCTGGCTCTCTGGGCGGGAGCTGCCTTGTGGACGCTCTGGCGCGAGATGCGCCCGGACTGGTTGACGAAAGGCGTCCTGCTGGTCGCGGTCGCCTATTTCGTCCTGCTCGGTCTGGGACGCGCCTGGGAAAGACGCCGTCGCATCCGAGCCTGACGGCGCGGCGAAAACGCCCCGTCAGTTGCGCTTGCCGGTACTCCGGCCGATGTGAAGCGAGGAGGGCACTGGCTCGATCGCGCCAGGCACGGTCGCGACAGGCGCGTCCTCGGGCTCAACCGGTTCTGGCGCTGATGGCTGGAGCGAGCGCGCAGGTGCCGGGGGCTCGTTGACGATGCTTGGGCTCGGCTGCGCCGGCGACTGGCGGCGCCGGGCCCAGCTGCGCGTGCCTATATCGAACTCGCCATTGATCCAGCCGATGAACTGCTCTTCGCTGCCGAAGAAGGCGTTGCGGTCGACATCGCCCCGGATGCCCGGCACGCGGCCCGTGGTGGTGAACTGCCAGAACGCCCAGGGCCGGTTGGCATAGCGCGCCTCGGGCAGGGCGGCCGTCGAACGGATCCAGTAGGGATAGTCGTTGAACTGGCCTTCCAGGACATCCTTGTGGAAGGTGATGTCGGTGTAGATCACGGGCTTCTTGCCGGTGAGCTGTTCGAGCTCGGTCAGCATGAGCTGGATCTTTTCAAGTGCCAGCGCCCGGTCGATCTTCTGCGGGCAGGTCTTGGAATGGCCGTTCCATTCGACATCGAGCACCGGCGGCAGCGCGTCGGGGTCGTTGGGAATCTGCTGCTTGAACCAGATCGCCTGCTCATGTGCCGGGCGGCACCAATAGACGAAATGATAGGCGCCGCGGCGCACGCCGGCCCGGCGTGCCGCCTCCCAATTGCGCTGGAAGGCCGGATCGACATGGTCGCCGCCCTCGGTCGCCTTCATATAGACAAAGCGCGTCCCGGCGCCCTTGACCGCGGCCCAGTCGATCTCGCCCTGCCAGCGCGAGATGTCGATGCCTTGCACGGCATAGCGATGCGCGGCGGCGACGCCCGGATGAGGCCGGTTGTCGCCCTTGAGCGGATAGTTGCCCTCCATCGCGACGCAGCCGCCCAGCACCGCGAGCGCGGCGGCGACCAGGAAGGAGACGGGCTTCGGGCTGAACATGCGGAGCGGGATCATCTCTCTGAAAATTGAGGAGAAAGCTTGACGCCCGGTTTACGTTACCGGTTTTTCTCGGGCCTTAGCCTAACCCAGGCCGAGCCATAATGTCGCGATCCCGAGAAAAGCGAAGAAGCCGACGACGTCCGTCACGGTGGTTACGAAGGTTCCCGATGCGATTGCCGGGTCGATATCGAAGCGGTCTAGCAGGACGGGAATCGCGACGCCGGCTCCGGCCGCGGCAATCAGGTTGACGATCATCGCGACGCCGATGACGAGGCCCAGCCCCGTGCTCGAGAACCAGACCGCGGCGGTGACGCCGGTGATCAGCGCGAAGCCGACACCGTTCAGCAGACCCACGATCATCTCGCGGGTGAAGAAGCGGCGCAAGTTCCAGGCGCCGAGTTCCTGCGTCGCCAGCGCGCGCACCGCCACCGTCATCGTCTGGGTTGCAGCGTTGCCGCCCTGGCTTGCGACGATCGGGGCCAGGATCGCCAGCGCCACGAGCTTGGTCATCTGCGCCTCGAACAGGCTCATCACGGCCGCTGCGAGGAAGGAGGTCAGCAGGTTGATGAAGAGCCAGCGGAAGCGGCTCTTGGCGATCTGCCGGACAGGGTCCGACAACTCCTCGTCGGCGTCGACGCCGCCGAGCTGCTTGACGTCGTCATCGGCCGCTTCCTCGATGACGTCGACGATGTCGTCGATCGTCATCACGCCGACGAGGCGGCCGGCATCGTCAATCACCGGCGCGGCGACGAGGTTGTAGCGCTGGAACATGCGCGCGACGTCCTCGACGTCGTCGGTCGCCTTGACGACGCGGTTCTCCTCCCCGACCAGCTCGGCGACCGGCACCGGCCGCTTGGTCCGCAGCAGGCGGTCGAGCTGGACGGTTCCAACGAAATGATGCGCCGGGTCGGCGATGAAGATCTCGAAGAAGCGCTCCGGCACATCCTCCGTCTCGCGCAGATAGTCGATGGTCTGGCCGACGGTCCAGAAGGGCGGCACCGCCACCACCTCGCTCTGCATGCGCCGGCCGGCGCTGCCCTCGGGATAGTCGAGGCCCTGCTGCAGCGCGATGCGCTCGGAGGGCGTCAGCTTGTCGAGGACCTCCTGCTTGTCGGCCTCGTTGAGGTCCTCGAGGATGTAGACCGCGTCGTCGGTGTCGAGATCGCGGACGCCCTCGGCGACGGTCTGCGCCGACAGCTCCTCGAGAATCTCCTCGCGGACGGCGTCGTCGACCTCGGTCAGGGCGGTGAAGTCGAAATCGGCGCCGAGCAGCGAGATCAGGCGCGGGCGCTCCTCGGGATCGAGCGCTTCCAGCACGGCGCCGAGATCGGCTTCGTGCATGTCGGCGACGACGGCGCGCAGCGTCGTCAGGTCCGAGAGCAGGACAGCTTGCGAGATCTGCTCGATCAGCCCTGCGTCGATTGCGCCGTCCTCGTCGCGAATCGGGCGCTCCAGCACCGCGTCCTGAGCCGTTTGCGTATCCGCCATCGGTCCGGCTCCATGGTCTGAGGGACGGTTTGGATTCGAGGGAAGGGCGGCTGCTCTTGTGTCAGTGTGCTTGCGCTCTTGCAACGCAGCATGACCGCTTCACAGCACATTCCCAAAACGGGCCGGAAACACAAACGGCGACCCTCGCGGGTCGCCGTTTATGGGGCTTAGCCCAAATCTGGTGCGGTCAAGAGGACTCGAACCTCCACGGGTCTCCCCGCTACCACCTCAAGGTAGTGCGTCTACCAATTCCGCCATGACCGCAGCGGCTCGAAAACTGCCGTGTGAACGCGGCAACTCAGGAACGGCGCGGGTCTAGCAAATCGAATCCGCCGCCACAAGGGTGTTTCGTCAAGAATGCGTCATGGTTCGGTTTATCCCCTACAGCCCTCATCCTGAGGAGCTCTCCGCGGAGGCCAAATCGACACGAATCGAGCGGTATCAAGGACCTCCGATCGCTTGCCTCCACCAGCGCCGTCATTCCGGACAAGTCGCGTCAGCGGCGCAGATCTGGAATCCATCGGAGGCCACCGAACTCTACGATGGATTCCGGATCTCCGCTTCGCTGCGTCCGGAAAGACGGCGCGTAGATGATCAAGGCTGAGCCATTGAAATCATTGAATTCATTTCGCGCCAGGCTCCTCAGGATGAGGGCTGTGGAGGCGAGGAGAATAGTGCGGCCGCTCAGGCCGCCTCGGCCACGCTCTGGAGCGAGTAGACCGTCGGGCGCTTCAGCATCTGGGTGATCTCGACCGAGATCTTGGAGCCGCTGACCACGACATTGCCCTTGGCGAAGGGGTGATTGTTGGCAAGAATCTGGACTTCCTCGGTCTCGGTCGCGTTGAGCTCGATGATGGCGCCGCGGCCCATGCGCAGCAATTTGTAGATCGGCATCTGGGTCTGGCCCAGCACGACGGTGAGAACGACAGGAACGAGATCGAGATCAGCCTTCAAGTCCTGCCTCCGAAACCCTACTTCAGAATTCTACCAACGAAACTTGCCAGCAGAGCTTGCCTGAGGGCTATTTTCGAGCGCAAGAGGCGCCTGCCGCTTCCGATGAATGAACGTTGAACAAACAGGGTTAAGGCGAAGTGAAGACGCGCGAGGCGCTGGCGGTTTTGTTTGGGACAGAGGGCGATGCCGGCCCGGTCGAATGGGTCGTGACTGAGGGCCTGACCGGCTATGAGGCTGCCGTCGCCGAGATGGAGGCGCGTGTCGCGCTGATCGCCGACGGGCTTGCGCCCGAGCGCGTCTGGCTGGTCGAGCACCCGCCGCTCTACACCGCCGGCACCTCGGCCAAGGATGAGGATCTGATCGCGCCCGAGCGCTTTCCGGTGCATCGCAGCGGCCGGGGCGGGCAGTTCACCTATCACGGCCCGGGCCAGCGCGTGGCCTATGTGATGCTCGATCTGAAGCGCCGCGACCCCGATCTCAGGCGCTTCGTGGCGGCACTGGAGGCCTGGCTGATCGGCACGCTCGACGCCTTCAATGTCAGGGGCGAGCGGCGCGAGGACCGCGTCGGCGTCTGGGTGCGCCGGCCCGAGAAGCGGGCAAAGACCGGAGCGGAGAGCGCCGAGGACAAGATTGCCGCGATCGGTATCCGGGTCCGGCGCTGGGTCTCGTTCCACGGCATCTCGCTCAACGTCGAGCCCGAACTCACGCATTTCGACGGCATCGTGCCCTGCGGCGTCAGCGATCATGGCGTGACCTCGCTGGTCGATCTCGGCCTGCCCGTGACGATGCCGGAGGTCGATTCGACCTTGCGCGCACAATTCGAGCGCATCTTTGGGCCGACCATCTTGGCGTGACGCCCCGTTGGCAGCACCCGCATAGCCGTTCATAAGGCTGATCCCAAGAACTGACGAGGGAGCGCGACGTGCCGGTCATCGAGAGCAAGGTCGATCTGGATTCGGCCGAGACGCGCGCCAATGCCGAGAACTGGGCCGCCTTGCGCAGCGAATTGCAGGAGCGCCGCATGACGGCCGCGCTCGGCGGCAACGCCAAATCGCGCGAGCGCCATACGGCGCGGGGAAAACTTCTTCCGCGAGAACGCGTGCTGCGCCTGCTCGATCCCGGTTCCGCCTTCCTCGAGATCGGGGCGCTCGCCGCCTTCGAGATGTACGACAAGGAGATTCATGGCGCCGGCATGATCGCCGGCATCGGTCGCGTCTCCGGCCGCGAATGCATGATCGTCTGCAACGACGCGACGATCAAAGGCGGCACCTATTATCCGATGACGGTGAAGAAGCATCTGCGCGCTCAGGAGATTGCGCGCGAGAACCGGCTTCCTTGCATCTATCTGGTCGATTCCGGCGGCGCCAACCTGCCGCACCAGACCGAGGTCTTCCCCGACCGCGAGCATTTCGGCCGGATCTTCTACAATCAGGCGACGCTCTCGGCCGAAGGCATTCCGCAGGTCGCGGTGGTGATGGGCTCCTGCACCGCCGGCGGCGCCTATGTGCCGGCGATGTCGGACGAGACGATCATGGTGAAGAACCAGGGCACGATCTTCCTCGGCGGCCCGCCCTTGGTGAAGGCCGCGACCGGCGAGGTCGTCTCGGCCGAGGATCTCGGCGGGGCCGATGTCCATGCCCGCCTCTCCGGCGTCGCCGACCACTACGCTGGCGACGACACCCATGCGCTCGCCATCGCGCGCCGCATCGCCAGCAATCTCAACAGCGTCAAGCGGCCCGACATCGACATCGCCGAGTCGGTGGAGCCGCTCTATCCTGTCGAGGAGCTGGAAGCCGTCGTCCCGACCGATCTCAAGAAGCAATACGACATCCGCGAGGTCATCGCCCGGCTCGTCGATGCTTCAGAGTTCGACGAGTTCAAGAAGCTCTACGGCACGACGCTGATCACCGGCTTTGCCCGCATCCACGGTATCCCGGTCGGCATCATCGCCAATAACGGCATCCTGTTCTCCGAGAGCGCGTTGAAGGGCGCGCATTTCATCGAACTCTGCTGCCAGCGCCGGATTCCACTGCTCTTCCTGCAAAACATCACCGGCTTCATGGTCGGCCGCGATTTCGAGACGCGGGGCATCGCCAAGGACGGGGCCAAGCTCGTGACGGCGGTGGCCTCGGCGAAGGTGCCGAAGATCACCGTGCTGGTCGGCGGCTCCTTTGGGGCCGGCAATTACGGCATGTGCGGGCGCGCCTATTCCCCGCGCTTCCTCTTCACCTGGCCGAATTCGCGCATCTCGGTGATGGGTGGCGAGCAGGCTGCGAGCGTGCTCGCCACCGTCCGCCGCGACAATATCGAGGCCGAGGGCAAGCGCTGGACGGCGGAAGAGGAAGAGGCCTTCAAGGCGCCGATCCGCTCGAAATATGAGGAGGAGGGCTCGCCCTATCACGCGACCGCCCGGCTCTGGGACGACGGCATCATCCTGCCCTCCGAGACGCGGCGCGTGCTGGCGCTGGCCTTCTCCGCCTGCCTCAATGCCGACGTGCCGGAGACCAGGTTCGGCGTGTTCAGGATGTGAGGCGCCGTTCGGAGTGTGCTTGAGCCCTCATCCCGAGAGCTTGGCTTGAGATGAAGCCCGTGATTTCAAAAGCCCGCCACGACATTCGTGGCGGGCTCGTATTTTTGTTAGGGCAACGCTTCCTGTCCCGGCTCAGCGCTCAATGGCGGCGGCGCTTGTACCAGCCGCGATGTCGCCCACGATTCCACCCGCGATGGAGACCGCGATTTCTGCCCCGCCCGTAGCCGTGGCCTCGATTTCGCGCAGGCTCGACCAACGAATCCTCGGCCTTTGCCGATAGCTCAGCGGCAGCGGCAACGGGCAACGCCTCAGCTGCACTGTGAAGCGTCACGGGTAATAGCCCCGCTCCGAACATCATCATCAGAAAAGCTCGTCTTTGCATTGCTTCTCTCCCGATGCCCTCTTTTCGTGCTGGCCACGCCATGAGGAGCATCTGGGTAAACCTGAAGCTTGACCAATTTGTTCCTGATGGAACGCCTTCTTGGTCGCCGAGCCAATGTGCAACCTTCGGACACGCGGCAGCGAGCATGACCGTTGAAGACGATCTGCACGCTGGAGAGTCTATTCGTGATGGCGGCACTATCTCATCCAGTCGCTTTCACGGCGACATTGCGCTGAGGCTTAAGGCTCACGCCATCCAGTGGCGCCACCTACGCCACGAGCCGTGTCTCCTTGCGCAGGAACTTCGCCTCGAATTCCTTGGCCGGGATCGGCTTGCTGATCAGATAGCCCTGTCCCTCATTACAGCCCATCTCGCGCAGCAGGCCGGCGGTTGCCTGCGTCTCGATGCCCTCTGCAATGACCGAAAGACCGAGCGCCTGGCCGAGATCGATCGTCGCGGCAACGATGGCCGCATCCTGTGAGCCGGGCTCCAGCCGCTTCACGAAGGACTGGTCGATCTTGATCTTGTCGAGCGGAAAGCTTTTCAGATAGGTCAGGCTGCCATAGCCGGTGCCGAAATCGTCGAATGCGATCTTGACGCCGAGTGCCCGCAGCGCCGCGAGCACGCGCAAGGTCTTGGCGCCATCGTCGAGGATGATGTCCTCCGTCACCTCGAGTTCGAGCAGCTCGGGGCGAAAGCCATTCTCAGTGAGCCGTCTTTCGACCTCTGCGGCCAGATCGCCGGTCGCGAACTGGGACTGTGCCAGATTCACGCCGATGCGTATGGCGTAGCCGCGGCGCTGCCAATCGGCTGCCCGCCGGCAGGCGGTTTCGAGAACCCAGGCGGCGACATCCTCCGACAGCGAGGTGGTGTTCACCACCGGCATGAACTCGGCGGGCGAGACATAGCCACGTTCGCGATGGCGCCAGCGGATCAGCGCCTCCGCGCCGACGACAGTGCCTGTGCGCAGGTCAATCTGCGGCTGATAGAATAACTCGAACTCGTTATCGGCCAGCGCCGTGCGCAGCTCGGCCTCCAGTGCCTCGCGCCGTTCGATAGCGCCGCGCATGAGTGGATCGAACGGAACCGGAGCCGCGCTCGTTTGCGCCTTGGCGCCGGCCAGCGCGAAATGAGCGTTGCCGATCAGCATCTCGGCATGCTGCGCAGTACTGGTCGAAGCCAGTCCGATCGCGACCGTGATGCGATGGGGGCGTTCTCCGACCGTCACGGGCTGATACTGGAAATCGGCGACGATGCGCTCGCCCAGTGCCGTGGCCTCACCGGCCTCTCCTGCGAGCAGGATCGCGAATTCGTCGCTGCCGAGACGAGCGATCAGGCTCGCCTGCGCGGCGACCACCCGCAGGCGCTCGACCAGGGCGACGACCAGTGCGTCCCCGAAGGAATGGCCGTAGAGATTATTGATCTGCTGGAAGCGGTTCACGCCGACGAGCAGCAGCGTGGCGGTGCCAGGTTCCCCGCGCGAGATGGCATCTTCGAGATGCGCCATCAGACTGTTGCGGTTAGGCAGGCCGGTCACGGTGTCGCATTCGGCGAGATAGCGGATATGCTCCTGCTGGCGCTTGCGCAGCGAGATATCGCGCAGCACCACGCCATATTGCACGCCGGTGGCGGTATCCCAGCAGGACAGGCTGCATTCCAGATCGAACTGCTCGCCCGAGCGGCGCAAGCCGATGAGTTCGACGACCGTCCCGCCGCGCTGCAGCAGCCGGGCCAGCGGCACCGCAGTCAGCCTGAACGGCGCCTCGCTCACACTGCCATCGCCCTGAGCCAGCAGGAACTCGAAGGGCTGGCCGATCGCGGCCTGTTCGGGATGGCCGAAGATCGCGCTCGCGCCGGGGTTCCAGAGCGTGATCCGGCCGGCTTGATCGACGCAGACCAGCCCGTCGCTCAAGGACATGGCGATGCGCTCGAAGCGCCGTTCGGCGGCGAGTCTGAGGAGGCCGCGCAGATCGATCTCATCGATGGCGGTAGCGAGTGCGTAGGCAGCGACGGCGGCCAGCAGGAGCGAGCTGTCGAAGGCGATCGGGTGGAAGGCCTGGACACAGATCGCCGCGCCTTCGATCGCCAGTGCGAGCAGACCCAGCACAAGGATCCGCCGTCCCGCCCGGACCCGGCTCCAGATGGCGGCCATCGCGATGATCAGCACGGCGACGCCGCCCAGCGAGACCGCAGGCGAGGTCGTAGTGAGTGTCCGCCCCTGGATGATCGATTCAGCTGCGAGAGCCTGCACCAGCGAGCCTGGGATGATGCGGCCATTGGGCACTGTGAACCGGTCGCCCAGTTCGGCTGCGGTGCCCGCGATGATGGCTTTCTTGCCGCGCAGCGCGGCAAGCGCCGCCGGCGTCTCGCGCAGGATGTCGATGGCGGAGAGGCTCGGCACGGAGGCTGGCTGGATGCCGAAATCGATGCGGAAGGGCGGGGCGTTCTGGTCGTGCCGGCCGGCGAGCATGTCGCCGACGGAGGCAATGAACTCGCCTTCGATCGCGGCACCGTGGCTGTAGCGGCGAATGACGCCGTCCGGCTCAGGCAGGACGTTGACGAGGGCGAGCCAAGCCTGCTGCGCGAAGAGCGGGATCGGGCGATTGATGTGCAGCGTTTGACCGTCGCCGCGATCGGCGACGCGCTGGCGGAAAGCCGGCAAGACCACCGAACCACCGGCTGCCTGCAGGGCCGCTGCGAAGGCAGCGTCCTGATCGGGGGTGGATGGCGTGCTGAAATCGACGTCGAACACGATATCGGTCGCACCGGCACGTTCGAGCCGCTGCACCAGCTCCGCGTGGACGCTTCGCGGCCAGGGCCAGCGCCCCAGTGCCGCGATCGAGCGCGGATCGATCTCGACTAGGACGATGTCGCCTGTCGCCTGCCGCGTCAGCAGCCTGAAGCGCGCATCGAGCAGGGTTTCGCGCAACCACGGATGCAGCCCTGACAGGACCAGGAGCGAGAGCAGCAATCCGACGAGCAGGTGGGGGCGCAGGCGCTTCACGGGCGGGGCACCGCTCCGTCTGCAATCCGGCGGTCAGTCCTTCTTGCCATTGCCATTGCCATTGCCGTTCTTGGCGAGCCCGAAGGCATTGCCGTTGCCGTTTCCGCCAGCGTTGCTGCCGGTGGATTTGCCGTTGCCGTTGCCGTTTCCGTTTCCGTTACCGTTTCCGCCGGCGTTGCTGCTGGAGGATTTGCCGTTGCCGTTCCCGCCGGCATTGCTGCTGGAGGAATTGCCGCTGCTCGCGCTGCCCGCCACGCTGCTATTGCTTCGGTTTCCCGCCGATTGCGCGATGCCCTGGCCATTTGCGGCGTTTGCATTCGCAGAACCCGTGCTCGTCGTTCCGGAAGCCGTGCTCGCCACGCCGGCGCCGGCTGCTTCCGTCCCTCCGACCGCGCTGCCGCTATTGCCAAGATTGTTCCTGTTGCCGCCATTGCCCGGATTGAGCTCGCCGGTGTTCCAAACCGTTGCGCGGCGAGGGGCCTGGCCGTTCGCCTGCGCCTCGCTGCGCGCCATGCCGCGCGTGACCTTATGGATATCGAGCTTAACCTCGCCCAATGGTGCGGAAATGCGCAGCGCGCCGTTGGGGCCGCGCGCGATGCCTGAGGGAGCGGGCCGGCGGCGGTCGGAAACCTCGTTGAGCACGGGCGTGGTGCCGCGCAGCAGCGGCGTGGCGCCGGGCGCGGGCCTGAGGCCTCCACCTGGAACCGCAAGGGGTGCGACACGCGCCGCCTGCGGAGCGCCCTGTTCGACACGAGCGAGCGTGCCCTGGCCTGAGAGCTGCAATCCGGAAACGTGGCCGAAGGAAGCCCGCGCGCTCTGGCCCGGCAGGACGAGTGCGAACTGCCCGGAACGGAAATCCGAGACCTGGACCTGGCCGCGCTGGACATCGACCTTGGCCTGGCCGCGCTGGAGCGAGACGCTGAAGCGCGTGCCCTTCACCACCGCAGCGAGATAGGGGGTCTCAACCTCGAAATGCTGGACATTGCGCTTTTCAACGTCGAGCAGGATCGACCCCGCCTGCTGGATCACCGTCGACATGCCGGGGCGCCCGGATTCCGGAAGGCTGATCGCCGAATTGGCCGAGATCAGGATGCTTTCCGCGCCACGAACGAGCAGCACGCGTCCATTGCGCCCGGTCCGGATCGAATCGCCTGGCCGCAATTCCGCCTGCTGGGCTGCGGAAGCCTGCTGGACACCGCTGCCGGATACCCAGGCCTCGCCCGAGACCTTGGCGATCCGCCAGAGATTGTCCTCCGCCTGTGCAGCCGGGGCTGCTCCGATCGCGACGATGACAGCCAAGACGAGGCCGCTGGCAAATCGTGCCGCTTTCCGAAGCATGGTTCTCAATCCTTGAGTCGCAGGCGGACTTTGCGCAGGCGCAAACCGCTGACCCAGGAGCATAAAAGCGAGGCGTGAAAAGAGACTTAGCGTCCTAGACTGTAAATCCTCAAATCTGGAGCGTTTCGTTAACCATGTTTTTTTACGGTCGGGAGAGGCCGGGGGGCTGGCTCGAACTCTGACAGGCGACAGGACATGCGGCGTCGTGCCGAACGACAAGAAGCGAAAATCCGCTCGTCAAGAACCGTCTTTGCTGCTGCGATCATCTCTCTGCTTCATGCGGCCGTGCCCGGATCGGCTGGGGCGCAGTCGCCGGCAAGGCCGATTCAGCCTGTCGAGGCGGCGGCACAGACGCAAACGCAGCGCCGTGAGGCCGAGCAGCGCCTGAAACCGCTGCCGCCGCTGCCCTCCGTCGCTGCCGCGAACCAGCAAACGGGTGCCGACACCAGGAGGCTGTTTCGGCTTCAGGCTGTCGACCTCGACGGAATCTCCGCGCTTTCCGTGGGAGAGCTGGCCACGGCCTATGCCGGCTATCTCGGACGCGAGATATCCCAGTCCGATATCGTCACTATTGCTGCAGCGATCAGCGAGATCTATCGCAAGGCGGGCTTCCATCTCAGCCGCGCGATCGCGCCGCCGCAGGATCTCAAGCGCGGACGACTGCGCATCCAGGTCATCGAGGGCGCGGTCGAGGAGATCGTCGTCAATGGCGAGCAGGCCGAGACTTTCGGGGTGAAGCCGCTGTTTTCGCCGATCGCAGCCGAGCGCCCGGCGCGGCTGGCCACGCTAGAACGGCAGCTCCTGCTGGCCAATGACCGGCCCGGGCTGCGCGTTACCGATACGGCGCTCGACGAGATCACGCCGGCAAGCGGCCGCTTCCGCCTGACCGTCTCGGTCCAGTCCTGGCGCGTCTATACCGCGGTCGGCGTCGACAATATGGGCTCTGCCGCCGTGGGACCCTGGCAGTCCTCGGCCAGCGCCGCTCTGAACTCGCTCGTCGTGCCCGGCGACAGCCTCGCCGTCTCCGGCTCCTTCGCTCCAGGGGCTTCGCGCGAGCTGCGCTATGGCCGGGCGAGCTATGATCTGCCGCTGGGCGTCGAGAGCCTGCGCGCCGGAATTTCGGCCTCGCGCAGCGAGGTCTGGCCGGGCGACGAGCGGCGCTGGCTGCGCACGGTCTCCCAGGCCGAGACCTATGAAGCCCGCATCGCCTTCGCGCCCCTGCTGAACCAGGTCCATGCGCTCTGGTTGACCGGCTCGCTTGGCCTGAGCGATGTCAGCGAGCAGAACAGCTATGGCCGCCTTTACAGCGACCGCATCCGCCTCGCCAGCCTCTCGGCCGACTACAAGCTGCATGCGACTGAGGGTAGCTGGAGCTATCTCTCCGCGACCTACCGGCATGGCCTCGGCCTCGTCGACGCGAAGGCGGACAGCACGGACTGGCTCTCGCGCTCGGGTGCGTCGAGCCGCTTCTCGCTGCTCAACGCCTCGTTCACGCATTACCAGAACCTTTTCGAGAACTGGTCGCTGAAGCTCGCGGCCGCGGGGCAGGTCGCGTCCGGGCCGCTCCTGTCCTCCCAGCAATATTATCTCGGCGGCCTGTCCTTCGGGCGCGGCTTCGAGGGGGGCTGGCTGGCGGGCGACAATGCCGTCGCGGGCTCGGCCGAACTGCGCTTCGACCAGCCGCTGAACCTCGGCTTCGCCAAGGGTTACCAGCTCTATGGCTTCACCGAGGGCGGCGTCACGCGAAGCTACAGCCAGCCGAAGGATCTGGTGCAGGGCCTGGCCTCGATTGGCGTCGGTGTCAGGCTGTTCGTCAGCGACGATCTGCAGCTCGGGGTCGCCGTTGCCAGGCCACTGACCTATAGCTCCCCGCTGCGCTGGGACCGCGGCGCGACCGTGCTGTTCTCGCTCTCGAACGCGCTTCGCTTCTGCCCGGGAACGCAGGATCTGCGCTGCCGATCGTGAGGGCATTCGGCTCCGCGAACTGACCTTGCAGGAGGCTCGCGCGACACAGACCGGTCAGCATCGGCCAACAGGGCGGCCCTGAGCGCAGTCCGTTCGCTGCCATGCGCGACGACGAGATCTGCGATGTTCCATTCGATGCCATCTGGGGGCAGGGTCGGGGCATGCTCGATTGCTGGCCTGGCAGGGATGACAGGCTCGGCGCCTTCGCGTACCAGAACAAAATAGGAACATAACGAATCGAGCATTAAGCCATGGCAAACGTCGACAGTTTCTTCCTCCAGCCGTTCAGGACGCATCGCAAGCGCCTCGTTCCGGGCCAGCGCGTACTAGCGAGGACGAAGCATCACGCCTTGTCGGACGGCGAACGCCTTGGCCGGACCGCCGAGGGCGTTGCTGTGGTACATGTCGTCGCCGATGACGAAACCGGGGAGGTCAGCGTGATCGACGTGCTCGCTCGGCACGGAGCGATTCCCGAAGAGTTCGAGGAGCAGATCCGTGCGGTCTGATGCCCCACGCGGGGGCCGGAGTACCCGCACACCCTCGCCCCCTCTCCCATCCGGGAGAGGGGGCGAGCATGGCAGGGAGCGCAGGCCACATTCGCTGGACGGTTGCGCGCTGTTACGTGCGAATATGGGTTATCGAGAGCGGTGGTCTTCGTAGAAAGGTGTCGACAAGATCAGTTTTCGGCCGCCCAGAATCGCCTCTGAGACAATGATCTTGCCGTATAGGCGAAGTCGAATGATGCCGGGCCGGCCATCCGAGCATTGAAGAACCGCTTCGCTGAGCACTCCCGCCTTTTGGTAGAGTGGTCCGATGCAGTTCGCGCCACGGTTCGTGCGAAACCGGAATGTGTCGGTTTGCCCAGCCTCTTGTCGAAATTCGAGGTATCCTGACAGCGTTTCGAGGGTTCCCTCGACCTGCCCATTAACATGGATTGCACCATCTGCAACGACTGTTTGCGCTGTAGCAGTACAAGCAAGCAAGACGCACAGCCACGGTGTAATTTGTTTCATGAGGGATGCCGAAAGCTTCGATCTCTCGGGAAGGCTACGGTTTACGTCCAATATCAGCAAGCCACTCGTAGGGCCGAATGCCCTTAACTTCCCCGTACTCAAACCCGACCATCCGCGTCTTTGGTGATTATACGCGCTGGTCAAGCCGTGGCTGTTCAGGACTGAGCCCGAGCATGATGGTGGTTGTTGCGGCGGTGATCAGCCGGGCGCTGCCCTTAGATGCGGCTGGCCGCCGAGCCCATCACGCCCAGGATCGTCAACGCCGCCGCGATGTAGTTGAGCTTCGTCTCCGCATAGGAGGCGAGCTTGGGCTTGCCTCTCACGGCGCGGACCAGGCCATAGATGATCGTGTGAGCGAGGAAGAAGAAGACGACCGGGCCGAAGAGCAGCCGGCCCAAGGCTTCGCCCCAATTTCCGACGGAGGACGCGACCGCTACGGCTTTCAGGTTGAAGAGAATAGCGGCGGCGAAGCTCAGGCCGAGCGAAATGATCTGATGCATCATGCTGCCCTCACTGTGACCGGGTGGGCCTTTGCTGCATATCGCGGATATTCATACCCTGGCCAGTGTCTGGGCGCGGGTGACATCCGCGCCGTCATTCCGGGCGCAGACCTCGGGGACGATCCTCGGTCGGGTCAAGGATAAACTCCACGGAGACCGGGCATCCATCGCCCCTTAGTGGCAGCTTCCCCCGAGGCGATATCAACCGGGGCCTGGTCGACCAGCGACATGCGCCCCACGATCGTTCCAGGCGTGAGAATTGCGCCTGGTGCGATCACGGCATTGGCTCCGATTTTCACCCTGTCGCCGACCACACCGCCAAATTTGCCGACGCCGGTATCGATCCGCCCTTCCTTGTACACGAACGATATCGCGCGATTGGGCCACTCGTTTCGGTGATTTGCGATGACGGCGCCTGCCTCCAGATTCACATCGCTGCCAAGCAGGCTGTCGCCGACGAAGTTGAAATGGGCGAGCCTTGAGCCTGCGAACACAAAGGACGACTTCAGCTCGCTACCCGGCCCGAGGATGCAATCCGCTTCGAGCCAGCAGCCACCACGCAGCAAGGCTCCCGCTCCCACAAAGCAGCCCGGTCCAATGATGGCGGGTCCTTTGATCGCCGCAGCCGGGTCGACGACCGCAGAGGCGTTAATGGCGATGCCTGCCGTCACCGAATAATCGTCGCCGAGCTGACCGAGCAGTCGCTCGACAAGCTGGGCCGAGCCTGCCGTCAGCTCCCACGGCTTGAGGTCACGGAACTGCCCAAGCGGAGACGCGCTGAACTGGCCAATCTGGTCGATGATGAGCGGCATGTGGATTCCCGACGAGGCTTTGCATCGTGGTCCAGGGCGGAAGTGTCGGCAATCCGCCCATGGCGGTCCGTCATTCCGATTGCCCTCAACCTCCCCGTATTCAAGCTGCGCCGCCGTTCCGGGCGGAGCTCTGCCGAATGACGAGCTGGAGCGGAGAAGGGAAAGGCGTGGTGGTTTGCTGGTCCGCCATGGTCGGCTTTGTGCCAACCATCCACGTCTTCTCTTGTCGAGGGCGTGGTCAAGGCGTGGATGCTCGGGACGAGCCCGAGCATGACGGTGGGAGCGCGAGGGCGATGACAGCCGCCACTCCAAGCCAGCCACCTCAGGCTCCACGCTCCAAGCCCGGCCGCCCATGAGCGGGCCGCCGCCGGCCAGCAACGGAATGCGCGGTTGCCCTGCATTGCCGCCTCTTCCGTATGCTGCATGCGCTGCTATGGTCGCGGCCGCCTTCAAACGGTTGAACTGAGAAAAAACGCGAGGATACGCATGTCTGGGCATAACAAGGTCGCCATCATCACCGGAGCGGGTTCGGGCGTCGGTCGCGCCGTCGCGCTCGCCTTCCTGAAGGACGGCTATCGCACGGTCCTGGCCGGGCGCCGGGCAGACGCGCTGGGGGAGACGATCAAGCTCTCGGGCGCTCCGGCCGAGCAGGCGCTTGCCGTGCCCACCGACGTCACCGACCAGGCTTCGGTGCAGAACCTCTTCGCCAAGACCAAGGCCGCGTTCGGGCGGCTCGACGTGCTGTTCAACAATGCCGGCGTCAATGCGCCTGGCGGCATCCTGCTGGAGGACCTCTCGCTCGAGCAGTGGCAGGCGGTGGTCGACACCAATCTGACCGGGCCGTTCCTGTGCACGCAGGAGGCCTTCAAGCTGATGAAGGCGCAGGAGCCCAAGGGCGGACGCATCATCAATAACGGCTCGATCTCGGCCTATGCGCCGCGGCCGAACTCGATCGCCTATACCGCGACCAAGCACGCCATCACCGGCCTGACCAAGACCTCCTCGCTCGACGGGCGCAAATACGACATCGCCGTCGGCCAGGTCGATATCGGCAACGCGCTGACCGAGATGGCGCAGCGCATGACGCAAGGCGTGCCGCAGGCGGATGGCTCGATCAAGATCGAGCAGGTCATGGACGTGAACCATGTCGCGACCTCGGTGCTGCACATGGCGAGCCTGCCGATCGAAGCGAATGTGCAGTTCATGACGGTGATGGCATCGAAGATGCCGTTCGTCGGGCGCGGGTGAGGCGTTCGGAATTTGCTGTTCGAACCACGCCGTCATTCCGGGCGTAGCCCCCGGGTCCGATCTTCGATCGTCCCAAGGACAAATTCCGCGGAGACCCGGAATCCATCGTAGAGCGTTGGGCTCTATGATGGATCCCGGATCGGCGCCGCTTCGCGGCTTGTCCGGGATGACGGCGAGGGACGGATATGCTGGAGCGAACTGAAGCCACCACCATCGCCCGCGCCTATACCCGCACCATCTGGGGCATCGCGCTCGGCATTCTGGTTTTCGCTGCCGGCGTCGTCGCCTGGGCGCTTGCCGTCGGCAATGCGCAATTGTTCAAGGACGGCGTCGACTGGGTCTATGACGTCGCGCTCTACGGCATCGCGGCGCTGGTCTTCGGTCGCGATGGGCGGGCGGAAAAGCTCGCCGCGCTCGCGATCGGCGCGGTGATGGCGGTGGCTGGATTTCACACGCTCTACGACCTCTGGGACAAGATCGCGCGCCCGCGCCCGATCGATCTCTGGGCGCTGGAATTCTCCGCCGCGAGCGCGGTCATCGTCGCCGTCGCGATCGTCGGCCTGCTCTGGCGCTTTCGGCGGCAGGACAATCCGGTGATCAAGGCGACCTGGCTGTCCTCCCGCAATGACGTGATCTCGACCACGGGTTTTGCCCTGATGGGGTTGTTTGCGCGATTGGCGCCCGTGCGCTGGCCGGAATATCTGTTCGATCTCTTCGTCGCCGGCCTGTGCTTCCAGGCGACATGGGCGATCTGGCGCTCGGTGCGCCGGCTCGAAGCCGCGAAGCCGGATTTGCAGAACAAGGCGGCGACAGGGGCGATCTCCCGGCTATAAAGGCGGCACCTGTTCGAGGATGTCGCTCATGTCGATCGCCGCCAGACTGCCTTCCATCCTGATCGCCAATCGCGGCGAAATCGCCTGCCGCGTCATCCGCACCGCCCGGCGGCTGGGCCTGCGCACCATCGCGGTCTATTCCGATGCGGATGCCGAGGCGCTGTTCGTTGGGATGGCCGACGAGGCCTGGCATATCGGGCCTTCGTCGGCGCGCGAAAGCTATCTCGATGCCGAGAAGATCCTGGCTGTGGCGAAACAGGCGAATGCGGCCTGCATCCATCCGGGCTACGGCTTCCTCTCCGAGAACGCCGATTTCGCCGAGGCTTGCGCCAAGGCCGGCATCGTCTTCGTGGGCCCGCCGGCCTCGGCGATCCGGGCGATGGGCCTGAAGGACGCCGCCAAGGCGCTGGTCGAGAAGGCCAATGTGCCGGTGGTGCCGGGCTATCACGGCGCCGAGCAGGGCGCCGATTTCCTTCGCGCGGAAGCGCGGCGCATCGGCTATCCCGTGCTGATCAAGGCGGTCGCGGGCGGCGGCGGCAAGGGCATGAAGAAGGTCGACCGCCCCGAGGACTTCGACGATGCGCTCGCCAGCGCCCAGCGCGAAGGCAAGAGCGCTTTCGGCGATGCGCGCGTGCTGGTCGAGAAATATGTGCTTTCGCCGCGCCATGTCGAAATCCAGGTCTTTGGCGACAGCCATGGCAATGTCGTCCACCTCTATGAGCGCGACTGCTCGCTGCAGCGCCGCCACCAGAAGGTGATCGAGGAGGCGCCGGCGCCCGGCATGAGCGCGGAGGTGCGCGCCGCCATGGGCAAGGCCGCGACCGATGCCGCGAAAGCCGTCGGCTATGTCGGGGCCGGCACGGTCGAGTTCATTGCCGACGGACGCGAGGGCCTGCGCGCAGACCGCTTCTACTTCATGGAGATGAATACGCGTCTCCAGGTCGAGCATCCCGTGACCGAGGCGATCACCGGGCTCGATCTGGTCGAGCTCCAGCTCAAGGTCGCAGCCGGCGAGCCGCTCGGTTTCAGCCAGGCGGATGTCACCGCCACCGGCCATGCCGTCGAGGCCAGGCTTTATGCCGAGGATCCCGAGAAGGGCTTCTTGCCCTCGACCGGCAAGCTCTGGGCGCTGCGGTTCCCGGAAGGCGAGAGCATCCGCATCGATACCGGCGTCGAGGCCGGCGACACGGTGACGCCGTTCTACGATCCGATGATCGCCAAGGTGATCGCCCATGGCGCGACGCGCGATGAGGCGCTGGACAGGCTCGGGACGGCTTTGGGTGAGACCATCGTCGCGGGACCGCGCACCAATCTCGCCTTCTTGAAGGCGCTGACCGAGGCGCAAGGGTTTCGCGATGGCCCGTTCGACACCGGCTTCATCGAGCGCAACATCACAGCGCTTGGGGCCGAGCCGCAGCCGCTCGATGCCGCCGCGGTGGCGGCCGCGGCGCTGCAACTGGAGGAGGAGCGGCAGGCGGATGGACTGCTGGCTGCCGCGGGGCGTTCCGACAGCGAGGCGCGCTCGCCCTGGCTTGTCGCGGATGGGTTCTCATTGATGCCGCAGCCGGCGCTGGGCCTGGCCCTGCTGGTCGATGGCGAGCGCATCGAGGCGCGGATCGAATGGCATGAGGAGGGCGCGCGCGTCAGCCTGCCCGCCCATGAGATCGGGGAGGGCGAGCACGAGATCACGCTGGCCCAGGCTGAGCGCGGCACCTATCTCGCGCTGCATCGCGGCCGCCAGACAGCGGTTGCGCTGTTCGACCCCTTCAGCGTCGATCTCGACGCGGCGGCGGGCACTGGTGGCGTCATCAAGGCGCCGATGCATGGCAAATTGATCGCGCTCTTCGTTTCGGCCGGCGAAGCGGTGGTGAAGGGCCAGCGGCTCGCCATCGTCGAGGCGATGAAGATGGAGCATGTGCTGGTGGCTCCGCGCGACGGCACCGTCACCGAGGTCGCGGGCGAGGCGGGGGCGCAGGTGGCCGAGGGCGCCAAGGTCGTGGTGCTGGGGGAATAAGAGGGCTTCAGCGCTGCGAGCTCGGCGTGAACCGGTAGTGAATCAGGTCCATGACGACGACGTCATTGCGCGTCCGGTTTCGATAACCGTGACGACGATCGGCGGGGAATCTCAGCGATTGCCCCTGCTGGAGCGGCCTCCACTCCTCCTCCACCAGCAATTCGACTTCGCCGTGCAGGACGGTGACATGCTCCACGACGCCAATGTCGTGCGGCTCGGAGATGCTCTCGAAGGAGGGTGCGAAGGTGAGCTCGTAGAGCTCGAAACCAAATCGCGCCTCGTATGGAAACAGGAGTGCGCGTTGCATCCCTTCCTGCGCTGGGCGCACGCGAAGTTCGCTGGCGTCGCGAAGAAGCAGGACATCACCATCCCCGCGATTCGCCTCCAGCAGTGCAGTCATGGGCACGCCTAGACCCGTGGCGATCTTCCAAAGCGTCGCGACGGTCGGCGCAGATTCGCCGCGCTCGATCTGGCCCAGCATCGCCTTGCTGACTCCGGTCCGCGCGGCCGTCTGATCGAGGCTCCAGCCAAGATCGCGCCTGATCGACTTGAGCAGCTTCGGCGTGTCGACGGGGCTGATGGCCTTCATTGCGGGCAATCTCCAAGGCGTGCGTTATTGCGCACAGATGGGTCGTGCGCTATAGCGCACACGTCCACGCATCCGCGGTTCCTAGCATCCAACCGGAGGATTGTCCCATGCAGCCCGTCAGTGGAAGTCCCGCGCAAGATTTCGGCGCCATGCAGCCGAGCACCAGGCTCGATCTTCAACGCATCCGGCAAGCGCGGCAGGAGATTTCGCGGGTTTTCCGCGACACGCCGCAGTTCGTCTCTGCCAAGCTCGGCGATTTGCTGGGCTGCGAACTCGTCATCAAGCTCGAGACCGCGAACCCGATCGGCTGCTTCAAGGGGCGTGGGACCGAGGTCGCGATGTCACGTCTTGCAAGCGGCTCGGGGCCCATGGCCGCAGTCTGCGCCAGCGCCGGCAATCTCGGACAAGCGCTCGCCTATAGCGGCCGGGCACGCGGTCTCGCCGTCACCGTGATTGCGGGCAAAGGCGCCAATGCCGCGAAGATCGAGCGAATCCGCCGGCTCGGCGGTACAGTCGAATTGGTCGATGGCGATATCGAGAATGCACGCGAGCGTGCACGGGAGATTGCAGCTCGCGGCGATGCGTTCCTCGTGGAGGACAGCGAAAATCTCGACACTTGCGAGGGCGCGGGCACGATCGGCCTTGAACTCGTCGAGGGGTTCGATCGCATCGATACGGTTCTGCTAGCGCTCGGCGGAGGCGCTCTGGCCACCGGCGTGGGGCATGTCTTCAAGACCTTGTCGCCGGCGACGGATGTTGTCTGCATCCAGCCAAGAGGCGCGCCGGCCCTGGCGAAGTCCTGGCGGGCGCGATCGATTGTGACCACTGACCGCACCGATACGATCGCTGACGGCGTCGCGGGCCGATTTCCGATCGCCGCGGTTCTCGACGACCTGCTCGCCACCGCAGACCACGTCCCGCTGGTCGAGGAAGCGAGCATCGTCGAGGGCATGCGGATGCTCTACCGGCACGCTGCCCTCGTCACCGAACCTTCGGCCGCGCTTGGTATTGCCGCAGTCTTGGAAGACCCGGCGCGCTATCGCGGCAAGCGCGTGGCCACAGTGATATGCGGTTCCAATGTCCTGCCCGACTCATTCAGGGCATGGATGCAGGAATAGATGCGAGCGGCCGGTCTCTGGGATCAAGCAGGCCGTTTGGCCAGGGCAAGGCCGATGCCCAGCGCAATCATCGCGCCGCCCGAGGCTTCCCGCAGGCGCTTGATGAGCTCGGGCCGTGCTGCCGCGCCGTCCCGGATACCGCTGGCTGCAAAGGCCACCACGACGTCGGCCAGGGTGTTGAGCACGACGGAGATGAAGCCCAGCACGATGAACTGCAACGCCACGCTGCCCGCCATGTCCACGAACTGCGGAATGAAGGCCAGGAAGAACGCCGCCGTCTTCGGGTTCAGCGCCTCGACGACCACGCCCTCGCGAAAAGCCCGGCGTGGGCCGATCGGAGGCTCGACAGTGCCGCCGGCCAGGACATTCGCCGCGTCGCGCCGGGCGGCCTGGAAGGTGCGCCAGCCGAGCCAGACGAGATAGGCCGCTCCCACCAGCTTGAGCGCGGTGAAGAGTTCGGCGCTCGCCAGCACGAGCGCGGAGACGCCCAGGCTGCCGGCGAGGACATGGACCATTCCACCCAGGCCGGTGCCGAGGCTGGACGCGATGCCCTCAGTGCGACCGCCCGCGAGCGTGCGAGCCGCAACGTAGAAGATGCCGGGGCCGGGCGTGATCGCCAGCAGGAAGGCCGCGGCGAGGTAGAGGGCGAGTTGGGAGAGGTCAGGCATGGATCGGCACCGTCGAGAGAGAGGGGGAACTGGATGAGGGTTGAGGGAAACCGCGGGCACTCCCTCAGGACGGGATCAGGGCGGCGGCCGCGCGCTCCACCGGGCGATCGCTCGCGGCAAGGCCGGCCGCGACATTGGCTCTGTCGGCCTCCGGACGATTCTGGCTCATCTTGCGCTTGCCCTCCAGCCTCGTGATCGGCATGCGGATGCCGACGATCCCGCGCAGCTGCGCCTGGATGAAATCGGGAGGGGCATCGGCGACGGCCCAGGGCGCCGCCCGCTCGCCCTCATGGAGATTCGTCAATCGGGTCACGACCGCCAGCAGCCTGGTGGGGTCATCGAAGAACTCGACCGGGCCATAGGCGTGGACCGCGACGTAGTTCCAGGTCGGGACGACCTTCCCGGTCTCCTGCTTGGTCGCGTACCAGGACGGCGTGATGTAGGCGTCCGGCCCCATGAAGATCGCCAGCCCGTCGCCCGCGACGGGACTGCGCCATTGCGGGTTGGCCTTGGCGAGATGGCCGTAGAGCACGCCGTGCTCGCCCTCGTTCTCGTCGAGACAGAGCGGCAGCGGCGTGGCCAACACGCCGTCGGGCGTTGCGGTGACGAAATTGGCGAGCCGCGCGGCCCGGATCGCCGCCCGGATGCTGTCCCTGTCGTCGTCGCGGAAGGCTGGAGGCGTGTACATCTGCGAACTCCTTGCGTTGCCGGGACTGATGCCGCCAATCTGGCTTGCTGGGAATAGCCAGTTGCGAGGGATTGAAGTGGGCCAGTTAGAAGGCGTCGGCCGCAGGATCATCGCGGCGATCAAGGAGCAGATCCATAGTGGCGCCTATCGGCCCGGTGATCGCCTGCCCTCTTCGCGCGCTTTCGCGGCAGAGTGGGGAGCGTCCCGCACGACGGTGACGGCGGCGTATGGTCAATTGATCGCGGAGGGCTATCTGGTTACGCGGGCGGGGGCGCGTCCGGTCGTGGCGCAGGGCCTTGCCGCCAAGGCGACACCGACGCCCGCGCCGATGGCGGCGCTGCGGCATCTCTCGGGCTTCGCGCAACGCCTGCTCGGCTTGCCGCCGCCAACACCGTCCCACGCGGTCAACGTCGCGGATTTCCGCTATGGGGATCTGGCCGGTGACGATTTTCCCGTGCTGGCCTGGCGGCGCGCATTGGCCAAGGTCAGCCTTCGGCGAAAGGCGCGGCTGCGCTATGCCGACCCCCAGGGCGCCAGCGATCTGCGCTCGACACTGCAAGGCTATCTCTGGCGGGCGCGCGGCATCAATTGCTCGCCGGACGACATCGTCATCGTCAACGGTTCGCAGCAGGGGCTCGATCTCTGCGCCCGGCTGCTGCTCGATCCCGGCGATGCCTTTCTCATCGAAAATCCCGGATACATGCTCGCCCGTCACGCCTTCGTTGCCGCTGGCGGAATTGCGGTTCCAATTCCCGTCGATGGCGAGGGCCTATGCGTTGACGGGCTGCCGTCGGGGCGTCTCGTCTACGTCACGCCCTCACACCAGTTTCCGCTTGGCGGGGTCCTCTCCGCGACGCGCCGGCGCGCGCTCCTGGCCTGGGCTGCAGCGTCGGGCGCCTATGTCATCGAGGATGACTATGATGGCGAGTATCGGCACGATATCTCCCCGATCCCGCCCTTGCAGACGCTCGACCCGCAGTCGGTGATCTATGTCGGCACCTTCTCCAAGACGCTCTCGCCGACCCTGCGACTGGGCTATCTCGTTCTCCCCGCCGGGCTGGCGCGAGCGTTCAGCGAGGCCAAGCGCCTCACCGATCGGCACAGCCCGCTTCTGGAGCAGGAGGCGCTGGCCGAGCTGCTGGCCAGCGGCGCCTATGAACGCCATGTCCGCAGCATTCGCCGGAAGAATGCGGAGCGACGCGCGGTATTGCTCCAAGCCCTGTCGGCCGAATGCGGGACGGCCATATCCATCGAGGGAGCCGATACGGGCCTGCATGTCGTCATCTGGATCAACGGCGTTGCTGCGGATCGCGAGGCCGGGATTGTCGAGGCCGCACGATCGATCGGGCTCGGTATTCATCCCGTCTCGCCATTATACGATCCGAAGCTGTCCAAGCCCCAAACGGCAGGATTCATTCTCGGCTATGCCGCGCTCGACACCGAGATGGTGCGGCGTGGTATTTCGATGCTGGCGACCGTACTGACGCCGCGCCAATGAGGCCTTGCCGGCGCTTCGACCGCGGTCGGCCAATCACCCGCAGTCGCTGTTTCGTCCATGACCTCGTGGTCTTGGCGAGCCTTTCGAGGCGGGCCTTCTGATCGTTGCGACATTGTGGTCAGGCGACGTTGCAAAACCTGGACGCAGAACTCTAACCTTGAGTGGCGAGATTATGGGGGAGACCATGAACGCTCGAACATGGATTGAAATCGTCGAAGACAATGTCGGCCGATATGGCGAGCTTGTCGCCGGCGTCGACCCATCTCTCGCCGATGTGCCTCGGTTTTTTGAACGCGATGATGCCGGGGGCTGGGTCGACCGTTTCGTGAGTTTCGTCCTCGACGCGGTTGAGGGTCGCGTTGGCTTTGTGAAGTTTCAGTCGGCCTATTTTGAAGCCTGCGGCTTGGCGGGACTTGCGGCGCTTGCCTCCGGTATGAAACGGGCCAAAGCAGCGGGCATGGGCGTTATTCTCGACGCCAAGCGCGGGGATATCGGGGCTACGGCTGCCGCCTATGCCCGCGCATATCTGACGCCAGCCTCGGAAGGCGGAAGCGGCGATTTCGAAGCCGACTGCCTGACGGTCAATCCTCTGATGGGCCCAGATACGCTGGAGCCCTTCATCGAATGCGCCAACCGCTTCGGGAAAGGTCTATTCGTCCTCTGCCGGACATCGAATCCGGGAGCAGGTTGGCTCCAGGACAAGATGGCGGGCAACCGACTGGTTTCCGATCGCGTGGCTGACCTGATCGGGAGCTTCGCAACTGCGGACTTGCACTCCTTGAGTCCAATCGGCGCCGTTGTCGGGGCGACAGTCCCGAATGAAGGCCGGCGTCTGCGCCAGCTCTTGCCCAACTCCATCATTCTGGCGCCTGGTCTGGGGGCGCAAGGCGGCGATATCGCCAGCATTCACTCTCTGCGTGGCAGCCATCCCGGCGATTTGCTCGTTCCTGTCTCGCGAGGACTGACCCGGGTCGACGATCGCGATACTTCAGCCGAACTCTATCGTCACATGATCATCGAGAGGATTGGCAGCTTCAAAGCCGCGATCGCCTATGACCATGCCCATGGTCACAGCAAGTCGGCGTGATATCGATTTGGCCGTGACATTCCCGACCGGGCAGGGAGCGGCGAACAGGAACCAAAGCAGCTCGCCATCGTCGTGGCGATGAAGGTGGAGCAGGGGCTGCCGCCCCGCAGGATGTGAAATCAGCCCTGGCGTCGCCAGTCGTTCGCCAGCAACGCGTAGAGCAAATCGTCGCGCCAGGCGTCGCCGACGCGCAGATTGTCGCGCAGCAGGCCTTCGCGGCTGAAGCCGAGTTTCTCGATCAGCGCGATCGAGGCGGTGTTATCGGGATGGATGAAGGCCTGGAGGCGATGCAGGCCGAGTTCGCCAAAGCAGAAGTCGAGCATCGTTGAGACGGCTTCTGTCGCAAGGCCCTGCCGGTGGCGCGCCGGGTTGATGATATAGCCGATGCTCGCGCGCCTGCTGCGGATATGGCCGTCATGGTAATTGACCAGTCCGAGGCAGCGATCATCGCCTGCCTCGGTCACTGCCCAGAAGCGATAATAGGACGGCGTGCAGTCGATGAAGCTGCGCACGGCCCGCTCGGTTTCGATGGGCCTCGTATAGGCGGGCTGGTTCCAGAAGCGCATCGCCTCCGGGTCGGCGAAGCACTCATGCATCGCCTCCGCGTCATCGGCGCGAAACTGGCGCAGGCGCAGGCGTGGGGTCGAGAGAACCGGGTGGGGTATGGATTGCTTTACCATGGGGGCCTGCCAGGAGGGGCAACCCTGCCACCGAACCGTCGAGCCGGCCAGTCCCGGCGATCATGGGATTAGCTCACGAGTTAATTTGGCCCGTCGGGGGCGGTGGAGCAAACATGGCTGCACCGCCCCCGAAGACGTAGACTAGATCTGATTATTGCAGGTCCCGGACCCGAAGCTGAGATTCAGCTCCAGGCAGCTGTTTTCAGCCCGCGATCACGGCTTACTGCTTGAAGCCGATCAGCACGCCATCGGCGCCCAGAGAGAGCTGAAGCCCCTGCCGGCGCGCGGCCAGTCGCAGGGTCACGCCCTTGTCGTTCTGCAGCCAGACGCTGCCGCGTCCCCGATTGCCGACAGCCCAGCCTTCCTTCAGCTGGACATAGGCGCCGGCAAGATCGGACCTGTTCTTGAGTCCGTAGACAGTTCCGGAGGCGACGGTGCGCGATGCGCCGATCGAACCCAGGCCGATGCCGCCGACCGTGATCGGATAAGTGCGGCCGTGGTAACGCAGCGTACCGCCGCCGACCTCGCCGGAGGCGACAAAGCCTGCCTGGACCTGCTCGATGCTGACGGTGCCGGTCGCCGGACCGAGCGAGCGCGACTGCGCCATGGCCGGCGAAGCCAGCATGAGAAAAGCTGCTACGGAAACGGCCGTTTGCCTGATCGTTGTCATGGTTTGCTCCTCGCGCCTGATTGGCGATGTGACTGATCAACGCGCGAAACGCGATTTCGATCCCGACGGGAGCGGAATGGATCAAATCCCCGGTCCCGGGCATTACCAGGGCCACCGAAATTCCGGGATCCGTTTCGGCTGTGCGACGCGTGCTGGTCTGGGACGTTGTCCGGAGCGGGACGGGCAATTCCGGGATGCCTGCCTTTGGTCGGCTCTAGCCGTCAAGCGCGGCGATTGCCTTTGCCATGATCGCCAGGTTGATCTCGGCCAGCGGGTCGTCGTCGCCAAGGAACCAGGCGGCCGAGAGGCCGCACCAGGCGATGAGCCATTGCAGCAAACGGGGGCGCTCCAGCCCCGATTGCGCGAGGACGATGTCGAGCCGATGCTCGAAACGGCTCAGCGCGACCGGGGGCTCGGGATCGGAGAGATCTGGGTCGCAGAACAGGATGGTGTATTCGAAGGCGCGGTCGCCGATGACGCATTTCGGGTCGATGGCGCGCCAGCCGCGATCCTCGAAATCCAGCACATTCTCGTGGTGGAGATCGGCATGGAGCGGCAGGATCTCCCGCTGCGCCGCCAGCAATGCGTGCGCCGTGCCGGCGGAGCGGGCGAGGAGGCCGCCGCGCTGCTGCGCCATTGCAAACAGGTCCTTGAACCAGGTGTCGAGTGGGATCAGCCCGGTTGGGGCCGGGCCGCGCGGCTGCTGCAGGCGGGCGATCGCCTCGCAGAGGATGAGCGTCGCTTCATCGTCCCTGCCGTTGCGTGCCATGGCCGCAAGCGAGCGCTTGCCGATGGCGCGTTCGATCAGCATGGCACTGCCGCTCTCGTCGCGGGCAAGCAGGCGCGCCGCCCCGTCGCCGCCCCAGTATTCGAGCAGGCGGTAGCCGAGGCGCTCATCCCGCGCCTCGGGCAGCTTCAGCATTGCGGGTTCGCCCTCATGGCGCACTGGTAGCAGGCGGCTGCCATGGGTGATGATGGCGTCGCCATCGGGCACGAGCGCCCAGCGCGACAGCCAGGGCTCAAAATACAGCCAAGACTCGAAATCGGCAGGCGCAGCGGAATCCACGGATCAGACGCGACCGATCAGCGGGTATTGCTCGGCCTCGTAGAGCTGGCCCGAGACTGGGGCGCTCTCGTCGGAGAGCCAGAAGGCGGTGTGGGCCGCGATCTCCTCGGGCTGCATGATCCGGCCGGTCGGGGCGAGCTTGAGCGGGACATGGTCCTGCCAGCCAGGCTTCTGGCCCTCGCGCTGCTGTGTCGCATCCTCGTTGGCGGTGAAGGTCCAGCCGACATTGAGCTGGTTCACGCGGATATGCTCGGACCCGAGCGTGTTGGCGAGGTTGCGCGTCATCGTCATCAGCGCGCCCTTCGACATCGAATAGACGGTCAGGTTGGAGAGCCCGCAATAGGCGTTGATCGAGCCGACGGTGACGATGGCGCCGCCGGATTTCTGCAGGCGGAAGGCGCGGATCGCGGCCTCGGCGCAAAGCAGCGGGGCGCGGGTGTTGATCGCGAAGATGTGGTCGAAGAAGGTCGCCGTGGTCTCGGCCAGCACGCCGCGCGGATAGATGCCGGCATTATTGACGAGGCCGTCGATGCGCCCGAAGGCCTTCACCGTGGCGTCGACCAGCGTTTGCGCGGTGGCGGGGTCGGCGAGGTCGCCGGTGGCCCCTTGCGTCGATGCGCCCAGATGCCGGCAGGCGGCGTCGACCTCCTCCTGGTCGCGGCCATGGACGAGCACTTTTGCGCCGTCCGCCACCAGCCGCTGCGCCATGGCGTAGCCGATTCCGGTCGAGGAGCCGGTGACGAGGATGGCCTTGCCTGCAAGTCCGCGCATGGTGGGTCTCCTGTGTGCGGGTCTGGATAGCCTGTTCGGCGGCGGCGGTCACGTCGCCGCGTTGTGTGGATTTACAAGCCTGGCCGTTTCGGTGTCTGATGTTTTTGGGTTTATTCTGGATTGCTATTGGTCTGATTCTGCCAATCACGGAGACGCAGCGATGTTTCGGTCCCGTCGCCTTTCCGCCTGCCCGCCTTTGCTCAGGGTGACGTCGTCTGCGCCACTCGCCCGCGGCGCCGCCGGACCCGCTGTCGCGACGATGCAGGATCTGCTCAACGACCTCGGCTTCAGCTTCGTCAAATCGTTCAAGAATGGCCAGTGGGACGGGATTTTCGGCAGCGAGACCGACGCTAATGTGCGCAAGTTCCAGCTGCAGAAAAGGCTTGCCTCCGATGGGATGATCGGCCCCAAGACGCTGGGACTGTTCGATGAATTGATCCTTGCCGACCCGTTGCTCGAATTGCCCGATTTCGGGAAATACAAGGCAGGCCAGGCGTTCGACCGGGTTCTCCCGGCCGAGCAGCGCGGCAATATGTACTGGTAGGCGACATGTCCGATCATACGATTTCGCCTGGCTTCACCATTTCCGGCGTCACCTTCGAGAATATTTTCAATTCCGACGCGGCGAGGAGCCGCCCGGTCGATTTCGAAAAGCCCGACCCGTTCGACTGGCGGCTGATGGTCGGGCGCTTCGCTCCCAATAGCGGCGTGCAGGCGTTCAAAACGACCTGCAGCTTCACGCCCAAGGGGGCGCCTGCTGGAACGGGCTACGGTCTCAAACAGATCGCGTTCCACAAATTCCTCTCGATGTCCTATGCCGGGCTCGAGCCGGAGCACGGCTCGCAGACCATCGGCACGACCTCGATCAACTTCACCTGGAACCTCGATTGTGTCGGCGCGAATGTGGGCAACAATTTTTCGGCGCCGTCGCTGCCGTTTTTTTCGGCGCTGGCAAAGCCGGTCGCCAACAACAGCCAGGGCTCGATCACGATCACCGATTCGCCTGGCGGAACCGCCCGTCTCGTGCGCGCCAACATGCTGACAGCAAAACGGAATTTCCTGCAGAAGCACGCCAGCGAAACGAATTTCATCACAGCCCTCGTCGTCGAGCGCCCCGATGGTGCGCATGTCCCGGTGCGCGCGGTCCAGTGGACCTTCTCGACTTCGACGACCGTGGTCTGGACAGACGGAAAGCCGAAACTGCAATCGGTCGGCGGCTGTTCGTTCATAAGCCTGCTCGATCCCGATGAAATCCAGGACGTACGCAAGCGGCTCTTGGCTGACAATGCGCTCATGGTCTCCGACACCATCCTGCACAAGGTTAATCAGGGGCTTTCGACCGCCGAAATGCTCGACGCGGCAGCCGCCCCCACTCCCAATTCGCCGGACACGGTGCGCAAATTCGATGGCGGCACCTACGCCATCGAGCATTCGAGAAAAGCTTTGGATTGAGCGCGGCGGCGCTGGCGCGAGCGGCGATCGACGCTACTATCCCGGCCATGTCGCTTCACCTGCTCAAACTCTGCGTCGGCGCCGAATCGATCAGCGATCTCGAGGAATGGATCGAGGAGCAGTCGCTGTTGCGCCGGCGGATGGGCCGTCCAAACGAGCAGACGCACACCACCCGCATGGTGCCCAAGCGCGTCAGCGAGATCGTCGATGGCGGCTCGCTCTATTGGGTGATCAAGGGCCAGATCTCGGCTCGCCAGCGCCTGACGGAGATCAGGCCGTTCACCGATGCGGACGGCATCGGCCGCTGCCATCTGGTGATGGAGCCGGTGGTGGTGCCGGTCGAGCCGCGCCCCTGCCGGCCGTTCCAGGGCTGGCGCTATCTCGCCGACAAGGACAAGCCGCGCGACATCGATGGCCGCAGCGGCGATCTCGGCGTGATGCCCGAAGCGATGCGGCGGGAGTTGGCGGAGTTGGGGTTGCTGTAGGCTCCGCCGGTCGGTCGTTCAGCCCAATCGGCCCAGGACGTGTTCCGCCCAAGGCGAGCCTTCAATCGCAGTCCAATCGGGATCCGATGTCTCGTAGTCCAGGGCGAGCGTCAGAAAGCCCCTCCCAGCATCACGGTCAGCCGGCTCGGCATAGCCTTGCTCGCATTCCTCGCAATGAGCGTAGATCGTCCCCGACGCATCGTTCCGCTGGAGGATGATGCGGCCTTGCCGGCAGAGGGGACAGCCTCCGACCCAGTACAGAGGTGCCATCGCCACGGCTCAAACGGCAATATTGTCGATCAATCGCGTTCCGCCGATCCGCGCCGCGACCAGGATCCGGATCGGCCCGTCGGCGAGCGAGGTCACTGGCGCCAGTGACTCTGCGTGGCGTGCCTCCAGATAGTCGAGCTCGAAGCCGCCCGAGATGATCTCGCCCTGCGCTTCGGTCACTGCCTTGAACAGATCGTCGCGGTTACGCAGGCGCGCGGCGAGCGCTTGCATGACCTTGTGCAGCAGCGGCGCGAGCGCGCGATGTTCGGCCGAGAGGTAGCGGTTGCGCGAGGACATGGCGAGGCCGTCGGGCTCGCGGAAGGTTTGGAGCGGGACGATCTCGATGCCGAGGTCAAGATCGGCGGCCATCCGCGTCACCACCTTGAGCTGCTGATAATCCTTCTCGCCGAAGACGGCGCAATCGGCCTGACTCTGGGTAAAGAGTTTGCAGCAAACCGTTGCAACACCTTCGAAATGCGTCGGCCGGAAGCGATCGTCGAGGCCGACCGCGGCGGGGCCGAGCAGCAGGATGCGGGTGGCGAAGCCCGGCGGATACATTTCCTCGACCTGGGGAAAGAAGACCGCATCGGCCTGCGCCTCGGCCAGCATCGCGCAGTCCTGGTCGAAGGTGCGCGGATATTTCTTGAAGTCCTCATGCGGGGCGAACTGCGTCGGGTTGACGAAGATCGTGGTGATGACGCGCTGCGCATGGCGCTGAGCCTCCTTCACCAGGGCGATATGGCCTTGATGCAGCGCGCCCATGGTCGGCACCAGCGCGACCTTCTCGCCTGCGGCATGCCAGGCCGCGACCTTGGCCCGCATCGCGGCGATTGTCTCGAAAACCGCTATCTGCGTCACTGCGCCTGTCCTCCCATTTTGCGGACGGGTAGCAAATGCGCGGGCGATGGCCAATATCAGCTTAGCTATGATTTGCAGCGTCGTGCGACCGGGAGCCCCATGAGCGACAAGACCGACCGTGCCCTGGGCAAGGCCGAAGCCACCGCGCCACAGGCTGCGGGGGCCTCGGCGCCGGGTGCGATCGACCGCTTCCTGGGAGCCGCCAAGCAGCTCGCGCCGCTGGCGACGGGCCAGGCGGGTCGGCTCGTCTTCGCGCTCGACGCCACCATGAGCCGCCAGCCGACATGGGACCTTGCCTGCTCCTTGCAGGCGCGGATGTTCGAGGTCGCGGCGAAGAGCGGTGGGCTTGCGGTTCAGCTCGTCTATTTCCGCGGGCTGATGGAGTGCCGCTCGTCGGGCTGGGTCGGCGAGCCGCAGCGCCTCAACGGGCTGATGAGCCGGATCGCCTGCGAGGGCGGCCAGACGCAGATCCATCGCGTGCTCAAGCATATCCGCCATGAGGCGAAGACCGTGCCGATCCGCGCCTTCGTCTTCGTTGGCGATGCGATGGAGGAGGATGTCGATGCGCTTGCCGCGCTTAGCGGAGAGCTCGGCCTGCGCGGGATTCGCGGTTTCCTATTCCAGGAGGGGCATGACCCCGCCGCCAGCGCCGCCTTTGCAACGATCGCGCGCCTGACCGGTGGTGCGCATGCGCGCTTCGACGTCAATGCGCCGGGCTCGCTGCTCGATCTGCTGCGGGGAGCGGCCGCCTATGCCAGCGGCGGGCGGGAGGCGCTGTTGCGGCTCGCCGGCGAGAATGCTGCGGTCAAGGGGTTGCTGAGCGCGATGGATGGAGGCCGAGCTTGAGCCTGTTTTACGGCGTCGCCGTGCTGATCCTGCTCTGGTGGGTGTCGAAGCTGTTCGCCGGCACCAATCCGAAGCTTCTGGCCAAGGCGGTCAAGACCGGGGGCGGCGTGCTTTCGCTCGGCGTCGCGGCCTTGTTGATGCTGCGCGGGCGGCTCGACATGGCGATCTTCGTCGGCGGGCTCGGCGCCTGGCTGCTCGGCTGGAGCGCCTATGGGCCCGGTGGAATGCGCTTTCCCTGGGGCGGAGGAGCTGGGACGAGCACGACGCCGGGCGCGCGCTCCAAGGTCGAATCCAGGCTGCTGCAGATGGAACTCGACCATGACAGCGGCGGGATGACCGGCAAGGTCCGCGCCGGGGCCTTTGCGGGGCGCGATCTCGATGGCTTGAGCCTGCCGGAGATCAGCGCCTTGATGCGCGAATGCCTCGTGGGTGATCCGGACGGCGCCCGCTTGCTAGAGGCATATCTCGACCGCCGGACGCCCGGCTGGCGTGAAGACGCTGATCGTCACCGCGACACGGGGCAGGGTGGCGCGGCGGGCCCGGGCGCGATGTCGCAGCAGGAGGCCTACGAGATCCTGGGGCTTCAGCCGGGGGCGGGCGAGCAGGCGATCCGCGAGGCCCATCGGAGCCTGATGAAGCGGATTCACCCGGATGCCGGCGGCAGCAGCGGCCTTGCCGCTCGCGTCAACCAGGCCAAGGACGTCCTTCTGAAGTGAGCCGAACGGCGGCAGGGTGTGGGGCTGGAACGACATCGGTCTCAGATCCTTTCCTGTCTGTCCGTCAGCCGCGGGTCGCGAAGCAGGCGAAACCGTCGCGCTTGAGCTTCGTGCAGGCGTTCTGGGCGTCCTTGGGGTCCTCGAAGCCGGCGAAGCGGGCACGGAACAAGGTGGCGCCGCCCTTCTCGACCTTCTCGGTGAAGCCGGAGGCATCGGCCAGGGGGCCTGCCGCCTTGGAGCGGGCGCGGGCCAGAATGTCCTTGGCCTTGGCCTCGTCATCGGTGGCGCCGAGCTGGATGATCCATTTGCCGCTGGCGACGCTCGCTACCGGACGGGCATCATTCGCCTTGGTGTCGGCTGCGGCCTTGGCGAGGATGGTGGTGGCGGGCTCGGACTTCTTCTCCGCGGCGACGGCGGCCACGGCGACAGGCTGGCGCAGTTCGATTTTGCGCTCGGCCTGCTTCGCCTCTTGCTGCTTGACCTCCTGCGGCTTGCCCTGGGCGAGCTTGGCGAGAGCCTCTTCGTCGGGCTCGGAGACCTTGGCGATCGAGGAGGTGACGTCGACATTCGCCGGCGGGCGCAGGACCTTGGCGTCGGCCGGCTGGGAGCCGATCGACCAGCGCATCGCCGAAGGCGTCGTCGTGGCGGTCACGGTGCGCATGCCCGAAAGCTGCAGCGGCTGGGCCCCGACATTGAGCGGGCGCGGCGGCGCGATCGGCGTCGTGGTGGTGGCGGTGTAGGCGCGGGCGGCGGCGGGAAGCGGCGCTTCCTGCTGGACGCGTGGGCGCGGCACCGGCATGGGCGCGGGCTCGACGGCGGCGACAGCGACGGGCTGCGGCGGCGCGACGGCGACCGGAGCGGCGCGGCGCGGCGTCTCCTCCGGCTCGGGCGCTTCGGCGACCATGGTCGAGGCGCGGCCGCTGGTGGCGGCGCGAGGCAGGTTGGCGACCACGAGATCAGCCATGATCTTGTCGCGGGAGGCGCCGGAGCGGCCGCCGAGCACGACCGAGACGATCTGGCGGCCTTCCGATTTGGCCGAGGTCATCAGGTTGAAGCCTGAGGCGCGGGTGTAGCCGGTCTTGATGCCGTCGACGCCCTCGATGCGGCCGAGCAGGCGATTATGACCCCGGATCGTGCGCTCGCCATATTGAAAGGAGCGCGTCTGGAAGAGCGGGAAATAACGCGGGAACCGCTCCTGGATCGCGCGGGCGAGGATGGTGAGGTCGCGCGCCGTGGTCAGGTTCGGCGGGGAATGCGGCAGGCCGTGCGGATTGTGGAAGCGCGTGGAGCTCATGCCGAGCGAGCGCGCCTTGCGCGTCATCATCTCGGCGAAGGCGTCCTCGGAGCCGGCGATGCTCTCGGCGACCACGACCGAGGCGTCGTTGGCCGAGAGCGTGATCATGCCCTTGATGGCGTCCTCGACCGCGATGGTGGAGCCCGGGCGCAGGCCGAGCTTGGTCGGCGGCTGCGAAGCGGCGTAAGTCGAGACCTTGAGCTCGGAATCCATGCTGAAGCGGCCGCGCTCCATCTGCTCGAACAGCATATAGAGCGTCATGACCTTGGTCAGGGAGGCGGGGATGCGCGGCGCATCCTCATTGACGGCGTGCAGGGTGCGGCCGCTCTTCACGTCCACGACCATCGCCGCATAAGGCGGCGTATAGCCGCCGCCGGCGCCATGGTGGCGACGCTTGCGGGCTTCGGCCGGAGACGCGGCCATGCTGACCGCAATCGTGACGACACCGATCAGTCCGACGACCGCGCGAAGACGCGCGCGTCGGGTACCAACGCAACAAAAAGCCATGCAACCCGCCTCAACTCAGAACTCACGTCCCGATCCCACACCCCGTCAACAAACGTGGCGATAAGGACACAGTGGGAGAGGTTAGGCGGATGCGGTTACGGAGCCGTTAAAAAGCGACGCATCTGTTTTGGTGCGGTCTGCGTCTGGTGCAATGCGGTGTGTCCTTGACATTCATGTTGCACTGCACAATATGAGGACTGTCCCTGGTGGTGAACCTTTTCATCTGGCCTTGGGGCGAGAAACCTGGGTCCGCAAGGGCTCGTCAGCAGAGGCGGCACTCCGGTGCCGGAGGGAAGAAACATGATCCAGCAGTTCGAGACGATCCAGAAGGCTTCGAAAGAGAACGTCGATGCGGCCCTGAAGGCTTTCGGCGTCACCTCCAAGGGCGTGCAGACCATTGCCGTCGAGGCTTCCGACTATGCCAAGAAGTCCTTCGAGGCCGGCACCGCGACGATCGAGAAGCTCGCCGCCGTGAAGACCTTGGACAAGGCGATCGAGATCCAGACCGACTACGTCAAGACCGCTTTCGAGGGCGCCGTTGCCCAGCTGACCAAGATGGGCGAGCTCTACACCGCCCTCGCCAAGGACGCCTACAAGCCGTTCGAAGGCATCGTCGCCAAGGCCGTTCCGGCCGCCAAGTGAGCTGACGCCACGCCGCCGCAGGCGGCGCAGGCTCGCTGACACGATATGAAGCCCGGCCGTGAGGCCGGGCTTTTTCTTTGGCTTGGATCGGCGCTTCAGCCGTGAGCTGCCGGCGCCGCGATTCCGTCCAGGGCCGTGAGCGCATCGTCGGGCAAGACGATATCCGCTGCAGCCAGATTGTCGTGCAGATGCGCGACAGACGAGGTTCCAGGGATCAGGAGAATGTTGGGTGCCCGGTGAAGCAGCCAGGCGAGCGCGACCTGCATCGGCGTGGCGCCGAGCTGCGCGGCGACATCCGACAGGATCGAGGATTGCAGCGGGTTGAAACCACCGAGCGGGAAGAACGGCACATAGGCGAGGCCGTCGCGGGCGAGATCGTCGATCAAGGCATCGTCTGTCCTGTGCGCCAGATTGTACTGGTTCTGGACGCAGACGATCTCGACCATCTTGCGCGCGTCCGCGATCTGCGTCGGCGTGACATTGCTCAGCCCGATATGACGGATGAGGCCCTTGCGCTGGAGTTCGGCCAGCGTGCCGAGCGGCGCCTCCAGCGACCCTTCTGTCGGGCCGTGGACGTCGAACATGGCGCGGAGATTGACGACGTCCAAGACGTCGAGGCCGAGATTGCCGAGGTTGTCATGGACCGCCTGCGTCAGCTCGTTTGCCGAAAAGGCTGGAATCCAGGATGCGTCGTCGCCGCGCCGGGCGCCGACCTTCGTGACGATGACGAGGTTGTCGGGATAGGGATGCAGGGCCTCGCGGATGATCCGGTTGGTGACGTGGGGCCCATAGAAATCCGAGGTGTCGATGTGGTTCACGCCTGCTGCCGCCGCCTCGCGCAGGACGGCGAGCGCGGCGTCGCGATCCTTGGGCGGGCCGAAGACGCCGGGCCCTGCGAGTTGCATGGCGCCGTAGCCAAGGCGCTTCACGGGGCGGTCGCCGAGGACGAATGGTTCGATCGTGGACATGGATGATCTCCTCTGGGAACGACCCTGAGCTAGTGATTGCCGGCGCGCACGATAACTGGTCATAATCGGCACGGGCTGTGCGGGATTCAAAACAATGAAAGTCGAGCTGGGCGATCTCAACGCCTTTGTGGCGGTCGCGCGCGCCAAGGGCTTTCGCGATGGCGCACGGGCCAGCGGCGGTAGTGCGTCGGGCTTGAGCGAAGCGATCCGCCGGCTCGAGGCGCAGCTCGGTGTCAGGCTGTTCAACCGCACCACACGCAGCGTGGCAGTGACCGAAGCTGGCCAACGCCTGCTCGATCGTCTCGGGCCGGCCCTCCTGGAAGTGGAAACGGCGCTCGACGTCGTGAGCAGCTTTCGCGACAGGCCCGCGGGAACGCTGCGCCTCAACGTGCCGGTCAGCGCGTCGCGGCTCATCCTGCCCGCCATCGTGCCGCCGTTCCTGGCCGCCTATCCGGAGATTCGGCTGGAAGTGGTCGCCGACGAAAGTTTCGTCGATGTTCTCGCCGCCGGCTGCGACGCCGGCATCCGCTATGACGAGCGTCTGGAGCAGGACATGATCGCGGTGCCGATCGGCCCCCGCGTCCAGCGCTTCGCGGCTGCGGCGGCCACGAGCTATCTCGATCGCGCCGGCCGTCCGGCGCATCCCCGCGACCTGCTCGGCCATGCCTGCCTGCTCGGCCGTTTTGCCAGCGGCGCCTTGACGACGCCATGGGAGTTCGAGCGGGATGGCGAGGTCGTCCGGGTCGACCCTGCGGGCCCGCTCATCGTCAGCGTGGGAGGCGCGATCGATCTCGCCGTCGAGGCCGCGATCGCCGGCCGCGGGATCATCTCCCTTTTCGAGGGCTGGCTGCGTCCGCATCTCGATAGCGGCGCGCTCGAACCGGTTCTCGAATCCTGGTGGCAGAGCTTTCCGGGGCCGTTCCTGTATTATCCCGGCAGGCGCCTGGTTCCCGCCCCGCTGCGCGCCTTCCTCGATTTCGTCAAGGCAGCGGGCGGCCGGGTCTGACATGCGCCGCCGGGCGGCCAGCTTCTTCAAACGCGGTCGTCTTCTTCAAACGATTGAAAACTGAGCCGCGCAGGTGCATGTGTTGCGTATGTCGCCGCACCGGTCGCGGCGCGCCCCAGCCAGCGGTTCGCACATGCTCGACAAAGCGCTTCCCCCCCGCACGCTCACGCTCAACGCCGCCGACAATGTCGCGGTCGCGGTCGATCCTGTCGATGTCGGCGTCATTGCCGCGGGCGTCACTGCGCTGAAGCGGATTCCGCGCGGGCACAAGCTGGCGCTGAGCAAGATCGCGACCGGCGAGCCGATCCGCAAATTCGGCCAGATCATCGGTTTCGCCACGGTCGATATTCCGCCTGGCGAGTGGGTGCATGAGCACAATACCGGCTTCCATGCCTTCGAACGCGACTATGCCTTCTGCGCCGAAGCCAAGCCCGAATTCGTGTTGCCGGTCGAGCAGCAGGCAACCTTCGAGGGCTTCCGTCGGGCCAACGGCAAGGCCGGTACGCGCAATTATGTCGGCATCCTCACTTCGGTGAACTGCTCGGCCTCGGCGGCGCGCTTCATGGCCGAGGAGGTCAAGCGCTCGGGCTTGCTCGCCGATTATCCCAATGTCGACGGCGTCATCGCGCTGACCCACGGCACCGGCTGCGGCATCGACTATAATGGCGAGAGCTTCGAGGTGTTGAAGCGCACGACCTGGGGCTATGCCTGCAACCCGAACATGGCCGCCGTCCTCGTCGTCGGCCTCGGCTGCGAAGGTTTCCAGATCAAGCGGATGAAGGACGCCTATGGCGTCGAGGAGAGCGACGTCTTCCGCACGCTGACGATTCAGGAGACCGGTGGCACGAAGAAGGCTGTCGCCGCCGGCATCGAGGCGCTGAAGGTGATGCTGCCGATCGCCAACCGCGCCGTGCGCGAGACCGTGCCGGCCTCGGAATTGATGCTGGCGCTGCAATGCGGCGGCTCGGACGGCTATTCCGGCATCACCGCCAACCCGGCGCTGGGCAAGGCCGTCGACCTCTTGGTCGAGCATGGCGGCACCGCGATCCTCTCGGAGACGCCGGAGATCTACGGCGCCGAGCATCTGCTGACCCGCCGCGCCGCCACCCGCGAGGTCGGAGAGAAGCTCGTCGGCATCATCAAGTGGTGGGAGGACTATACGGCCCGCGCCCGGATGGACATGAACAACAACCCGTCGCCCGGCAACAAGGCCGGCGGGCTCACCACCATCCTGGAAAAGTCGCTTGGCGCCGCCGCCAAGGGCGGCACCAAGACGCTCGCCGCCGTCTATCACTATGCCGAGCAGGTGAAGTCCAAGGGCTTCGTCTATATGGACACGCCCGGCTACGATCCGGTTTCCGCCACGGGGCAGGTCGCCGGCGGCGCCAATATCCTCGCCTTCACCACGGGCCGCGGCTCGGCCTATGGCTGCAAGCCGACGCCCTCGGTCAAGCTCGCCACCAACACGCCGATGTATCTGAAGCAGACCGACGACATGGACATCAATTGCGGCGATGTGCTCGACGGCGTGACGCTGGAGGAGAAGGGCAAGGAGATCTTCGACTACCTGCTGCGCATCGCTTCGGGCGAGCACTCCAAGTCCGAAGAGATGGGCTATGGCGACGCCGAATTCGTGCCCTGGCAGATCGGTGCGACGATGTAGCGCTTTCCTTCTCCCCTGGCGGGAGAAGGTGGCGCGAAGCGCCGGATGAGGGGCCGCCGTGACCGTTCCGGTTGACGTCATCTTCGTCCATTTCAAACGAGAAAGCGCACGGCGCCCCCTCATCCGTCACGGCTTCGCCGTGCCACCTTCTCCCGCCAGGGGAGAAGGGCAAGGGGCGCATTGACACCTGTTCGGCCTTGACCGATAGGCCTTTCCGTATCGTAAAGCGGTGCCGGGGGGCGATCATGCGCAATATTCTTCTGGTTACTGTTCCGCGCATCCTGCTCGGGCTGCTTTTCCTGGTCAGCGCGGTCGACGGATTCTGGTGGCTTGCGACTGGCGCGCATCTGATTCATCCGCCGACTAGCGAGCGCGGCGTCGCCTTCGAGACCGCGCTGCAGAATGCCGGCTTCTTCTGGCCGCTGTTGAAGACGGTCAATCTGGCGGGTGCGCTCAGCCTGCTCCTGAACATCGTGCCGGCCTTTGGCCTCGCATTGCTCGCGCCGGTGATGACGGTGATCGTGCTGTTCCACCTGGTGATCAACCCCCAGGGCATCCCGGTCGCGATCATCCTGGTGGTGCTCGGAAGCCTGCTGGTCTGGGCCTATCGCGAGCGCTATGCGAGCCTGTTCAGGTAGCTAGAGCACTTTCCAACCAAGAGGATCGTTCAATCGCTCTAGCCCTTTGTTTCAACGCGTTTTCTTCATACGAGCTGGCTCCCGCCGCGCTCTAGCACGCTCCGATCTAAAGCGGCGAGAGGTCTTTCAACCATTTCGTGCGTTCCGCGGTCAGCTTCAGGAGGCAGCTCTGGTCGCTCAATGACGCCATCGTGCCGCGGTCGCGCAAGCCGGTCATGAAGGAGCAGGTGGCATCACGATGCGCCAGCCAGGCGCGCTGGGTATTGCGCAGCAGATTGCGCTGATCCGGCGTCAGATTGGCCGACGCGCCGCGATAGGCGGCGTTGAGCTCGGCATCGAGCGTCCTGTATTCGGCTGCCCCGCAATCGAGCATCGCCACGGTGACGCCGCCGCTTGCTTCCATGCATTTCTGGTAGGTGGGAGAAAAGCTCTCCTCCAGGGTGCGCTGCTGCGCCGCGCCCGGCTGCGCGGCGCCCGCGAGCACGGCCATGACGCCGAGGCATATGGCCGCCTTTCGGATATCGAACCACATTGCGGGGCTCCCTGCTGTTTGTTCGATTCAACCCAGGGCGAATCCACGCAGTCTTTCGGTTAATCCGCCGATCCGGTCGGCTGCGACATTGGCGATGGCGATGCGCAGATGCTGCTCCTGTTCCGGGCCGAAATAGGGGCCGGGCAGGGCGAGCACGCCGCGCTCCTGCACAAGCGCACGCGCGACCTCAGCGGCCGGCACGCCCGCGAAGGGATGCGCGACATAGGCGAAATAGGCGCCTGCCGCGAGCACGCGCCAGCCGTTCAGCGGGGCCATCGCGGCGCGGAACAAGGCGGCGCGGGCGTTGATCTCGGCCCGGTTGGCTTCGCGCCAGGCGCGGATGCCGTCGATGCCCCAGGTGATTGCTGCCTGACCGGCGCGCACCGGGCTGATCTGGACGCAGTCGAGCACCTTGCCGATCTGCGCGACGACCTTCTCGCCCGCCGTAATCGCACCCAGGCGCCAGCCCGGCACGGCATAGGCTTTGGAGAAGCTGTAGAGCCCGATGACGGAGTCTTGCCAAGCGCTTGCGACGAAGACCTCATGCGGTATCGCAACGCCTTCCGGCAGGAAATCGCGATAGGTCTCGTCGAGCACGAGCCAGAGCCCGCGCCTGGCGCAGAGCTCGGCGAAGGCGGCGATGGTCGCTGCCGGATAGACCGCGCCGGTGGGGTTGTTTGGCGTCACCAGCACGATGGCGCGGGTGCGGGCGTCGATCAGCTTTTCTGCATCTGCGACATCGGGCACAAACCCGGCTGCGGGATCGCAGGGCAGAGGCCTGGGCTCGACGCCGAGCATGGTCAGCGTCATCTCGTGGTTGAAATACCAGGGCGTCGGCAGGAGCACATTGTCGCCGGCCCGGGCCAGCGCCATCATCGTGATGACATAGGCCTGGTTGCAGCCCGAGGTGATGGCGATCTCGCTGGGCGAGAAGCGCGCGCCATAGATGCCCCCGATCTCCTTCACATAGGCCTCGCGCAAAGCGAGATCGCCGGTGATCACGCCATAGCGGGCGCTATCGGTCGCGCCGGCGGCCTCACCGAGGCGCTGCAGCAGTTCCTGTGGCGGCGGTGAGCCCGGCACGGCCTGAGACAAATCGATCAGCGGCCCGTTGCGGCCGTCATAGGCGCGCGCCCAGCCTTGGGCCTCGGGGATCGGCGGCGTACCGGTGTCGAGCAGGTCGGGATTCAAGGTGGCTTGCGGCGTCTTCAACATGGCAGGCAGCTTTGGGATGCGGCGGCGCCCTCGTCAATCCGCCATCCTTGTCAATCAACTTGGACGCGGGCGGGTTATCACCCCATATCATTGCGCATGCAGGACGAGACCAACGACGCCATCGACGAACTCCATGCGATGCTCGACCGGGCAGCCGTGATCGTCGGCTTTACCGGAGCCGGCATCTCGACTGAATCCGGCGTGCCGGATTTCCGCACGCCGGGTTCGCCCTGGATGGTCCACAAGCCGATCCCGTTTGCCGCCTTCACCGCCAGCCGCGAGGCGCGCATCGAGGCTTGGCGGCGCAAATTCGCGATGGACGACCATTTCGCCGGTGCCGGCCCCAATCGGGGCCACCGCGCTTTGGCGCGGCTGGTGAGCGAGGGCCGCTCGCCTGGCATCGTCACCCAGAACATCGACGGCCTGCATCAGGCCTCGGGCATTCCCGATGAGCGCATCGTCGAACTCCACGGCAACGGCACCTACGCTACGTGCCTGACCTGCGGCTGGCGTCATGAGCTCGCCGCGATCAGGCCGATCTTCGAGGCGACGGGCGAGCCGCCGAGCTGCATCATGTGCGGCGGCCAGGTCAAATCGGCGACGATCTCGTTTGGTCAGGCGATGCCGCAGATTCAGATGCAGCGGGCCCAAGCGCTGACGCTGCAGGCCGATCTCTTCCTCGTGGTCGGCTCTTCGCTCGTCGTCTTTCCCGCCGCGACGATTCCCGTCATCGCCAAGCGCAATGGCGCGAAACTCGTCATCGTCAACCGCGAGCCGACGGAGCTCGACGCCATCGCCGATCTGGTGGTGCGGGCCGAGATCGGCCCGGCGCTGGGGCGATTGGCGGGGTAGGGGCTTGCGTCATGCGCGCCGTAGCTGACGCGGCCTGTCAGTATCCAGCCGGCCTGAGCTTCATTCCATTGGCGGCGGTGCTAAAAGACAGTTTGAGACTTGGGCCCTCATCCTGAGGAGCCGCGAAGCAGCGTCTCGACGGATGTGCCAGGAGGTTCCAGAGCCTCTGCGAGCATCCTTCGAGATGCCATTCCCAGGGGAATGGCTCCTCAGGATGAGGGCTGCGGGGAAGCTCAAGCAGTCTCCGAGCAAGACGTTCGGCTCTGTTGAGAGGGATTTCGGGATGGCTCACGACGCGTTGTTCGAGCGGCTCTGGAGCGGCGCTGCCCCGATGGAGGAGTGGACGGGGGCGGTGTCGGAGGGCGCGATCACGCAGGTCGCGGAGAATATCATCACCGTCCATACGACGTATTTTTGCGGCAGCGTCACGGCTATCCGCACCGATGCCGGGCTCGTCCTGATCGACACGGCCAAGCCCGATACCGCGGCCCGGACCCTGGCCGTCGTGCGAAGCTGGGACGACAGCCCGGTTCACACCGTAATCTACACCCATGGCCATATCGACCACACCAGCGGTATCAAACTCATCGACGAGGAAGCCGATGCGAGGGGCCGCCCCAGGCCGCGCATCGTCGCTCACCGGAATGTGCGGCGCCGCATGGAGCGATACGAAGCCTCGCACGGCTTCAACAGCCTGGTTCAGGGCCAGCAATTCAACAAGCCGGGCTATGTCTACCCGATCGGCCAGCGACAGCCCGACGAGGTCTATGACGACAGCTTGTCGCTCACGATCGGCGGCGAGGAGATCACGCTTTTCCACGGGCGTGGCGAAACCGACGACGCCAGCTTCGTCTGGCTGCCGAAGCGCCGGGTCCTGGCGAGCGGCGACTTCGTGATCTGGGTGTTCCCGAATGCGGGCAACCCGCGCAAGGTCCAGCGTTACGCGGCTGATTGGGCGGTCGCGTTACGACGCATGGAAAAGCTCGAGCCGGAGATCCTGATCCCGGGCCATGGGCCGGTCATTTTCGGCGCGGAGCGGACGGCGCAGGTGCTGCGGGACGGCGCGGAGGCGCTCGAATATCTGACGCGCGAGACGCTCCGGTTGATCAATCAGGGCGCCACGCTCGATGAGGTGCTGCACGCGGTCAAAGTCCCGCCCCGCTATCTGGCGAAGCCCTATCTGCTACCGAAATATGATGACCCCGAATTCCTCGTCCGGGCCATCTACCATTTCTATGCCGGCTGGTTCGATGGCGATCCGGCGCATCTGAAGCCGGCGCGGACTGCCGATCTGGCAGCGGAGCTGGCGCGGCTCGCGGGCGGCGCGGACAAGCTTGCCGAGCGGGCCGCCATCCTGTCCGGGGAAGGCCAGACGCGGCTTGCGGCTCAGCTTGCCGAATTCGCCGGGGCGGCGGCTCCGGAGGGCGCGCAGATTCAAGCGATCCGCGCGGCGGTTCTCCAGAGATGCATCGATGGCGAGACCACGCTGATGGGCAAGGCTTTCTTCGCTGTCTACCAGCGCGATGCAGAAGAGAAGTCGAAAGCCTGACCGAGCGAGGAGCCGTAGGCTTTCTGCCCAAGCGATCGTGTTGCTTTATCATCGCTCATCATCTGCCTTGGTCTCGCGCGCTCCATGTCACGGCCTTCATGGACGCTCGATGGGGTTGGTTGTTAGCATCCCGACTGCTCGATCTTGGAGGAGACACAGCATGGACCGGTTCACGGGCGGTTGCCGGTGCGGCGACGTCCGGATTGTGGCGTCTGGGCGCCCCTACCGGGTCGGCCTCTGTCACTGTCTCGACTGCCGCAAGCATCATGGGGCGCTTTTCCACGCTTCCGCGGTGTTCCCAGAGGATGCGGTGACGATCGATGGCGAAACATGCGGCTATGCCGGGCGGTTTTTCTGTCCCCGCTGCGGCTCGCCCGTTTTCGCCCGCAGCGCCGACGAAATCGAAGTGAACCTGGGATCGCTGGATGCCCCCGACCAGTTGATGCCGACCTACGAACTCTGGACCATCCGCCGCGAGGCCTGGTTGCCGCCATTTCCGCTCAAGAGACGATATGAGCGCGATCGCGACGCCACGAGCCGCTTCGAAGAGTAGGTCGCACGAGCGGGGCGAGGGCGCCGTGCCGGCATTCCATTCCGCCGGGCGAGGGCGATAGCCAGAGCGCCGGCGGCCGCCCAGAGGCGCGTTTTTCCCAAGGAAAGTACCAGGTTGTGCTGCGGGCGATCGTCTCGGCCCGGCCCTCGGCGCTGCCGGTAGTCAGGGCGAAACTGGCCAGCCGCGGCCCTTCGACCCTTCGCCACGGCCAGGGCGGTAGCTCGGAATCACGGTGTGGTTCCGGGGGCGGCATCCAGCGAACTTCCCCGGCGTCATGATTGCAGCTTTGGGGGCAGCGCAATTTTGGATGTCCCCCGATGACACAGAACGACCCGAAAGCGAACGCAGATACCGCTCCGGCATCCTCCCGCCCGGTCCTGAAACGGCTCGCGAATGCCCTGGCCGGCGGAGCTTGTGCCTTCGCGCTGTCGGTCCCGCTGCTCAGCGAAGAGGTCATGGCTCAGGGCTGGCAGCTCAGCTCGCAATATTATTCGGGCGGCTCGACCTGGACGTTCCGCAAGCTTCGTTCCGGCAATGGCAGCATCACCGAGCTCAAGGAGCCGGCGCCCGCGAACAACTGCCCGGTCTCCGCCTTCGAGGTGGTGAACCCGAAGCGCGGAGAGCTGCGCTGCGTCGGCTATGTCGCTCCGTCCTGGCTGCGATAGAGCAAATCATCCGACCCTAGCGGCCGGCGGCCGGGGCCACCGCATGCCTCATCGAACGGCATAGTAGCCGGGCTGATCGATATCGCTGAGCAGGTTCGGGCCGGTCGGCTCCCAACCGAGCAGCGACCGCGTGCGCTCGCTCGACGCCGCCATATCCGCGCCTGCGAAGTCGGCGAACCAGCCGAAATGCTCGCGGCGACGCGATTCGACGGGCAAGCCGAGCCGGCGGCCGATCACCTCGGCGATATCCTTGAAGGGCGTGCCTTCGTCGGCGACCGCGTGATAGGCGGGCTCGGTGGCGCCCTGTTCGAGTGCGAGCCGGTAGAGGCGCCCGGCGTCGAGCCGGTGCACGCCGGCCCAGCGGTTCCGGCCCTCGCCGATATAGGCCGACACGCCTGTCTCGCGCGCCATCGCAATCAGGATCGGGATGAAGCCGTGATCGCTAAGGCCGTGGACCGACGGCGCGAGCCGGATCGTCGCCGCGCGCACGCCGCGCTCCGCCAGCGCTCGCGCTGCCGCCTCGGAGCGACGTGGGAAGGATGGATCGGAGGAGGGCACGTCCAGCTCGGTTGCGAGCCGACCCGGAGCGAGGTGCGCGAAGCCCGAGGTAACGAGCAGCGGACGGTTCGATCCTGCCAGCGCGCTTCCCAGCGCCTCAATAGCGCGCCGATCCTGCTGGGCATTCTCGGCGAATCTGGAGAAATCGTGATTGAACGCGGTGTGGATCACCGCGTCCGCTGCCGAAGCTGCGCTGCGCAACGCGTCGAGGTCGTCGAGGGTGCCGCGCAGCACATCGGCCCCGGTGGCTGCGAGCGCGGCAGCCTTTTCGTCGGAGCGGGCCAGGCCCGTCACCTTATGGCCGGCCCCGACCAGTTCCTGGACCACCGCCGAGCCGACCCAGCCGGTGGCTCCCGTCATGAATACACGCATGCGCTCAGCCTCCAGAATTTCACTTTGGCCGTTGTGGGCAGACTGGCTATTCAGGTAAAGTAGTGATCTTATCCCGGTATAATTGCTAACAGGATGGGCCGCGATGTCCGACGGCAATTCGCTCGGTGTTTATCTCAGGAGCCGACGCACGAAGCTCGATCCTGCCTCGTTCGGCCTCGCCGGCGGCCGGCGGCGAACCGCGGGGCTGCGCCGCGAGGAGGTGGCGCAGCGCGCCAATATCAGCGCGACCTGGTACACTTGGCTGGAGCAGGGGCGCGGCGGAAGTCCCTCGGCGGATGTGCTCGACCGGATCGCACGGGCGCTGACGCTGACGGATATCGAGCGCGAGCATCTGTTCCTTGTCGGTCTCGGTCGTCCGCCCGAGGTCCGTTATCGCGGCAGCGACGCGATCACGCCGCGATTGCAGCGCCTGCTCGACGTATTGACCTACAGCCCTGCGATCGTCCGGACGGCGACCTGGGACGTCGTTGCCTGGAACCGCGCAGCCGCGGCCGTACTGACCGACTATGGCGCGCTCCCGCCCGATCAACGCAACGTCCTGCGCCTGATCTTCTGTGATCCCCGCGTCCGCGCCGCGCAGTCGGAATGGGAATCCGTGGCCCGCTTCGTCGTGGCTACTTTCCGGATCGATGCCGCACGCGCGGGTGCCGACGCGGAGGTCGTGAAGCTGGTCGATGAATTGAGCCAGGCGAGCCCCGAATTCGCAGCGATGTGGCGCGACAACAATGTCCAGACGCATGGCGACGGCGTGAAGCGCCTGCGTCATCCCAGGCTGGGACCGATCACACTGGAATACTCTGCCTTCGCGGTGGATGCCCGGCCGGATCTGAGCCTTATCGTCTATAACCCGGCCACGCCGGCCGATAGGAGGCTCATCGAGTCCCTGGTCGAAGGACTGCCAGTAGCGGGCTAGGGACTGCCGGCGACCGGTTGGGCGACGTGCCGGGGCCTCATTCGCGCGCCGAGAGTGCCAGCCTGATCGCCAGCGCGCCGAAGACCGCGCCCATCAGCTTCTGCGGTAGGCGTGCGAGATGCGGACGGCTGGCGATGGCATGGCCGAGCCGGCTCGCGGTCAGGATCACAATGCCATTCGTGATCAGCCCCATCAGGTTGAGGATCGTCGCCAGCACCATGACCTGAAGCGCGACTGAACCGGCTTCCGGCTTCAGGAACTGCGGCAGCAAGGCGAGCATGAACAGCGCCATTTTGGGGTTGAGCAGGTTGGTTAGCAGGCCCTGCATGAAGATGCGACGCATCGAGACGGGGCTTGCCGTGGTATCCGGCGCGAAGAGCGGGGTTTTCGTGCGCAGCGTCGTCCAGGCGAGCCAGGCGAGATAGGCCGCGCCGACCCAGCGCAGGATGTCGTAGGCGGCCGGAACCAGGATGAAGAGCTGCGACAGCCCGAATGCGGCGGCGAAGGCCTGCAGATAGCTGCCCGCCGCGATGCCGGTATAGGTCAGGAAACCGGCGAGGCGGCCCTGGCTCAGGCTGCGCGACGCGATCAGCAGCATGTCGGGACCCGGCGTCGCGGTCAGCACCGCGCAAGCTGCCGTAAAGAGAACCAGGGTCTGCAGGTCTTGCATCGGTCTCTCCGGAATCAAATGGTGGCGCGCGTGATCATGACGACTGAGCTTTGGGCGGCCAAGCTGCTTACAATTGAATATTTCCCTCTCGTTGATGTGGATGAAGCTCTGCGGGCTGTATCGCGCCTTGGCAGCAATGGTATCGTGACACCACGAATCAAGCCATTCGCGCGGGGGTGAGCGGCACATGTCCGACGAGTACGGTGAGAGCGGGCGACCACCAGTGGGACCGATCCAGTCGCTCAATCGCGTGATGCGGCTCGACGGGCCCGATGGGCTGGCTCATGAGGCCGGCGTCGAGCTCGCCGGCTATGTCAAATGGTTCGATGTCAGCAAGGGCTATGGCTTCGTCGTCCCGGAGGATGGCGGCGCCGACGTGCTCGTCCATGTCACCATCCTGAAGCGCGACGGCTTCAACGCCATTGCCGAGGGCGCGCGCATCGTGCTCGAGGCGATCGAGAAGACACGCGGCCGGCAGGCGGTGCGGGTTCTGTCGATCGACACCAGCGCCGGGCGTCATCCCGCCGAATTGCCGATGGCGCGCACCAATGTCTCGGTCACGCCGACCAGCGGCCTCGAGCGCATGGTGGTGAAGTGGTTCAACCGCCTGCGCGGCTTCGGCTTCGTCTCGGCGGGCGAGGGCGCGCCGGATATCTTTGTCCATATGGAAACGCTGCGGCGCTATGGCCTCGTGGAGTTGATCCCGGGCCAGGCCGTGCTGGTGCGCTACGGCCCCGGGCCGAAGGGCCTGATGGCCGCCGAGATCCGGCTGGAGCAGGGCGGCGCGATCAGTTCGCATTGAGCTGAAGACCGAGGGTTATCGGTGGGGTATCGTCGCTCGGTAGCATTGGGCGCGATAATTGCGCCGCTTTGTGCGGGGCCAATCTTCGCGCAAGTTGTGAATTCAGATCCGTTATACGGCAAACTCATCTCGCTTGAGAAAATGACGCTTGAAGCGTTCGCTTCGCTCTCAAGCCGTGGGCTTCTCGACGTTCACAACGAGATTATGGAAGACATCGCCAATGAGCGGCAGGCCTCGTCCATCGGCGCCTGCTCGCAGGCCTATACTCAGCTGTCGATCACTGTCGTGTTCCACGCCTCGATCATCCAGCCTGATCTCAATCAGGCGGCGAACACCTCCGAGGCCCATGACGCAGAATGGGCAGATCGCACCTGGTCGGACTATCGGAAGACCGTGGCAGACTGCGAGGCGCTTTTAGGTATTGAATCGCCTCCAAGGAGGCCCGAACGGCCCAGCTCTACGCTTCGGCGACTATTACCGATTCTGCCAAAATAGCCGCATTGGCTGAGGGCTAAACCGCAAACGACGTCCCGCACCCACACGAGCTGGTTGCGTTCGGGTTGGTGATGCGGAAGGACTGCCCCACCAGGTCGTCGACGAAATCGATCGTGCAGCCTTCGAGCAGATCGAGCGAGGTCTCGTCGATCAGCACGGTCGCGCCATCGCGCTCGATCACGAGGTCGCCCGGCGCTTTTTCCCGGTCGACGTCGAAGATGTACTGGAAGCCGGAACAGCCGCCGCCGGCGACGCTGACGCGCAGCATCGAGCCGGGCGGCTCCTTTTCCATCACGGAGAGAATGCGGCTCGCGGCCTTGCCGGTGACGGCGATGCCGCGCGGATTGACCTCGATAGCGGTCGACATGGCGAGCTCCTTGGGCAGATGCTCCTTGCACCCGGGTTACCCACAAAGGTAATTGCCGGCACGCGCCACTACAAGCAGGGGGCGATGACAGGTCCGCCATGCCGCATCAACAGAGCTTTGAACCGGAACCCGGCGACCGCTGGCGGGCGATTTATGCCTGCCGCTCGAGCCTGAGTCGTGGTCGTCTGGTCGATGAGCCGAGCTCGCCGACGCGCAGCCAATTCCAGCGCGACCGCGACCGCATCATCCATTCCACGGCCTTCCGGCGCTTGAAGCACAAGACGCAAGTCTTTGTTTCGCATGAGGGAGACCATTATCGCACGCGACTGACGCATACGATCGAGGTGGCGCAGATCGCGCGTGCGCTCGCCCGGGCTCTGGGGCTCGACGAGGATCTCGCCGAGGCGCTGGCGCTGGCGCATGACCTCGGCCACACGCCCTTCGGCCATACCGGCGAGGATGCGCTCGACGCGTGCATGAAAGACTTCGGCGGCTTCGACCACAACGCGCAGACGCTGCGAATCGTGACGCGATTGGAGCATCGCTATGCCGGCTTCGACGGGCTGAACCTGAGCTGGGAGACGCTGGAGGGGCTGGTCAAGCATAATGGCCCGCTGCTCGATGCCGATGGCCGGCCGACCGCGCGCTACGCGGATACCGGCATTCCCGCCGCGATCCTCGAATACCAGGCGCAGCAGGATCTCTGGCTCGACAGCCATGCCTCGGCCGAGGCGCAGGCCGCCGCGCTCGCCGACGACATCGCCTATAACGCCCATGATCTCGATGACGGCCTGCGCGCCGGGCTGTTCGAGCTTGCCGATCTGCGCAAGCTGCCGTTCCTGGCGGAACTGCTCGACGAGATCGACCAGCTGCATCCCGGCCTCGCCAAGCCGCGCGCCACCAACGAGCTCGTCCGCCGCGTCATCACCCGCTTCGTCGAGGATGTGATCGCGGAGTCGCAGGCCCGGATCGCGGCGCTGAAGCCGCGGGACGCCGATGCGGTCCGTCGGGCGGGCGCGCCCGTGGTCGCCTTCTCCAAGGCGATCACGGCGGCCGACAGCGAGATCAAGGCCTTTCTCTATCCCAATATGTATCGCCATCCGCGTATCGCCGAGATCCGGCGCAGGGCGGCAGATGTGGTGCGCGACCTGTTCTCACGCTTCCTGGCCGAGCCCTGCGCCATGCCGGCGGAGTGGGGCGAGGGCTGCGAGGCGCTCGATCCGCAGCGCCGGGCGCGGCGGATTTCGGACTATATCGCCGGCATGACCGACTGGTACGCGCTCGACGAACACCGCCGCCTGTTTGACGCCACCCCCTCGCTGCGATAGGGCCGGGCGCTTCCCTGCAAGCACGAACCACCGCCAAGAATGACCGCGATGAACCTGTTCGAGACCTATTCCGCCCGCGTCAACGCCGCGCTGGCGCGCTTGTCCGAGCGTGGTGCGCTTCCCGCCGGGCTCAATCTCGGCCGGGTCGTGGTCGAGCCGACCAGGGATGCTGCCCATGGCGACCTTTCGACCAATGCCGCGATGGTGCTGGCCAAGGAAGCGGGCACCAATCCGCGCGCGCTGGCGCAACTGATCTGCGAAGAACTTGCCAGCGATGAGACGATCGTCAAGACCGAGATCGCCGGGCCGGGCTTCATCAACCTGACGCTGCAGCCGGAGATCTTCACCGCGATCCTGAAGAGCGCGGTAGAGGCCGGGCTCGATTATGGCCGGGGCGCGTTCAAGCCCGAGCCGAAGATCAATGTCGAATATGTCTCGGCCAATCCGACCGGGCCGATGCATGTCGGCCATGGCCGCGGCGCGGTCTTCGGTGATTCGCTCGCCAATGTGCTGGCTTTCGCCGGTCACAACGTGGCGCGGGAATATTACATCAACGATGCAGGCGCGCAGGTCGATGTGCTCGCCCGCTCCGCCTTCCTGCGTTATCGCGAGGCGCTGGGCGAGACGATCGGCGAGATCCCCGAGGGCTTGTATCCCGGCGACTATCTCGTCTCCGTCGGGCAGACGCTGGCCAAGGCGCATGGCGACGCCTTGCTGGCAAAGCCCGAATCCGAGTGGCTGCCGCTCGTCCGCGCGGTCGCGATCGACGGCATGATGGCGATGATCCGCGACGATCTCGCGGCGCTCGGCGTCGTCCACGATGTCTTCTTCTCCGAGCGCTCGCTGCAGAAGGTCGACGGCAATCTCGACGCCGTGGCCGAGACGATCGCGGATCTGCGCGCTCGCGACCTGATCTATGAGGGCCGCCTGCCGCCGCCCAAGGGCCAGAAGGACGAGGATTGGGAGGATCGCGAGCAGACCCTGTTCCGCGCCACCCAGTTCGGCGACGATGTCGACCGCCCGATTTTGAAGTCGGATGGCAGCTACACCTATTTCGCCAACGATATCGCCTATCACCGCTCCAAGTTCACGCGCGGCTTCACCGAGATGATCGACGTCTGGGGCGCCGACCACGGCGGCTACGTCAAGCGCATGCAGGCGGCCGTGAAGGCGGTGACCGGGGGAGCAGGGGCGCTCGACGTCAAGCTCTGCCAGCTCGTCCGGTTGCTGCGCAATGGCGAGCAGGTGCGCATGTCGAAGCGCTCGGGCGATTTCGTCACGCTGCGCGAGGTGATCGACGAGGTCGGCCGCGACGCGGTGCGCTTCATGATGATCTTCCGCAAGAACGACGCGACGCTCGACTTCGATCTCGCCAAGGTCGTCGAGCAGTCGAAGGACAACCCCGTCTTCTATGTCCAGTACGCGCATGCGCGCTGTGCTTCGATCTTCCGGCAGGCGCGCGAGGCCTTTCCCGATCTCGATCTGTCGCCAGCCAAGATGGCTCAAGCGGACCTCGCCATGCTCACCGACGAGGCCGAGATCGGCATCGTCAAGATGATCGCGGCCTATCCCAGGATGATCGAGGGTGCAGCCCTGGCGCATGAGCCGCATCGGGTGGCCTTTTTCGTGCATGAGCTGGCGAGCGCCTTCCACTCGCTGTGGAACAAGGGCAAAGACTCGCCGCAATTACGGTTCGTTAATCAAACTGATCGAAAGTCGACGGAAGCGAGATTGGCGTTCGTGCATGCGGTGCGCAGCGTTCTTGCTTCCGGTCTGGCAGTCGCGGGTGTAGCGGCGCCGGAAGAGATGCGCTGACGGAACCTTCCGGCAGCGCGCACAAAGGTCAATTTGACCGCGCGTGAGGTTCGGCGTTCCATTCGTCGCCTCGGCCCGCGCTGGAATGGATCATGCCATGAGTGAGCCAGCTAGAAACCGTTTCGCCCTCGACCTCGAAGATCTCGAGCGTCAGCTTCGCGGTGCGGCCCAGGCGCCCAAGCCCGGCCAAGCCACGGATCCGCTTGCGGAACTGACGCGCATCGTTGGGCAGGACGACCCGCTGAAGGATATCTTCGCCCATCGCGGCCAGCCGGCGCCAACGCCGCAGCCGGTCCAATCCTGGCAGCAGCCGGTGCAGTCCTGGCAGCCGCCGCGGCAGGAGCCCTCCTTCGCGCCTGCTCCGGTTCCGCCGACGCCCGAGAGCTCTGCTCCTCCCGCCGAGCTGCGCGGCGCGCTCGACGAGTTCGAGGCGCTGCTGCGGCGCACCGACGTCGCTCGACCGGCGGTGACCCCGGTGCCTGCGCCCGTTGCAGACGAGCACTATGACGAGCCCGAAGCGCATGGCTTCCACCTGCCGGAGCCGCAGAGCTATCAGCGGCCCGCTTCGGTGCAAGGCGTGGCTGATGTGCCGCGCGACCTCGATCAGGAGGCCGGCGGCTATTCCTATGCCTATGAGCAGTCCGGCGGCTACAGCCAGCCTGCCATGTCCGAGCCGGCCGAGAGGCCGATGATGGCGGATGACGATGCGCCTGATCTTGAGCCGCGCCGTTCGCGCAAGGGCGTGTGGCTGCTGGCCTCTGTCGCCGTCATCGGCATCGTTGGCGTCGCCGGCGCGTCGTTCTTCCGTTCGTCCGGCCCGGTCAGCAAGGACGGATTGCCGCTGGTGATCAACGCCGATCGCGGCCCGACCAAGGTCGAGCCGACCAATCCCGGCGGCGCCGAGATTCCAAACCAGAACAAGCAGATCTACGAAAAGGTTGGACAGGCTCCCTCGACCCAGACCCAGGTGGTCAGCCGCGAGGAGCAGCCGGTCGATGTTCAGCAGGCGGCGCGGAGCTTGCCGGCGCGTGTCGTCCTGCCAGCCCCGGGTTCATCCGTGGGCACGGGCGGCACCGACACCTCCGGCACGACCAACCCGCTGGCGAACGCGCCCGCCGTGCCCGAGCGCAGCGCGACGCCGGCGGAACCCGCCCTGGCGCCGGGGCCTGCCGTTCCGGGGCTGGGCGAGCCGCGCCGCGTGCGCACCGTCGCGATCCGGCCCGACGGCACGCCCGCGCCGCCGCCCGGCGCCAACGGCAACGGCAACGGCAATATCAATGCCGTATCACCGTCGGTCACGGGTTCGGCTCCCGCCAAGCTCACCGCGCCTGCAGCGGCCAATCCGGGCACGACTGGGGCCAACAGCCAGCCGCGCCCGCGCCCGGCTACGACGCCCGAGGCCGCGAAAGTGCAGGAACGCGTCGCGACGCCTGCGCCCGCGACCACGCCGCCGCTGCGCGTCGCCAGCGCCGCTCCTGCTGCGACGAATGCCGCTCCGGCCACCGCCGCGATCCGCGCCGGCACCGGCGATTTCGCGGTGCAGCTCGGCGCGCCCGGCAGCGAGGCGGAGGCGCGCGCCACCTTCTCGGCGCTGCAGCGCAAGTACCCCGATCAGCTGGGCGGCCAGGCGCCGATCGTGCGCAAGACCGAACTCGCCGGCGGCAAGACCGTCTACCGCCTGCGCGTCGGCCCCTATTCGCGCGACGACGCCACGGCCATGTGCACGCAGCTGCAGACGGCCGGCGGCCAGTGCTTCATCGCCAAGAACTGAACGAATAAGAACTGAGCGAACAAGAACCGGGCGGGCTTCAGCCGTCACATAACGCCTGACTTAAAAAGCCGTCGGCAGCGCCCAGTCGCTGCCGGCGGCTTTTCCGTTCGGCCTGCGGCGCATGACGCCACCGCATGGTTGGGGTTCAAGCGCGGGCCCAGTGCGGGTAGCGTCACCGCCCAGCTTGCGCATGTTCTGGCCGGGGCGAGGGCAGGGCGCGAGACTCAAAGAATTCCACGCGACACAAGAAACCGAGGAAACCCATGGATCGTCGTACATTCGTCAAGGCCGCAGGCACGGGCGCTGCGGTCGGCAGCACAGCCATTGCTGCTCCCGCCATCGCCCAGTCGCAGCCCAAGGTCAGCTGGCGCCTCACCTCGAGCTATCCCAAGAGCCTGGACACGCTCTATGGCCTCAGCACGCAGGTCGCCAAGCGCGTCGGCGAGCTCACCGACAATCAGTTCCAGATCCAGGTTTTTGCGCCCGGCGAGATCGTGCCTGGTCTGCAGGCGCTGGACGCCGTCCAGAACGGCACGGTCGAATGCAGCCATACGTTGTCGAGCTTTTATATCGGCAAGGACCCGGCCTTCGCCTTCGAGACCTCGCTGCCCTTCGGCTTCAACACGCGCCAGCAGAACGCCTGGCTCTACCAGGGCGGCGGGCTCGAACTGTGCCGTGCCTTCATGAAAGGCTATAACTGTTACACGATCCCCTCAGGCAACACCGGCGCCCAGATGGGCGGCTGGTTCCGCAAGGAGATCAAGACGCTCGAAGACCTGAAGGGGCTGAAGTTCCGCATCGCGGGCCTCGGCGGGCGCATCATGGCGCGGCTCGGCGTCGTGCCGCAGCAGATCGCCGGCGGCGACATCTATCCGGCTCTGGAGCGGGGCACGCTCGACGCCGTCGAGTTTTCCGGCCCGCTCGACGACGAGAAGCTCGGTTTCCAGCGCGTCGCGAAATATTACTACTATCCGGGGTTCTGGGAGGGCTGCGCCAATGTCAGCTTCATCGCCAATCTCGACAAGTGGAACGATCTGCCGCCGGCCTACAAGGCCGCGCTTGAAGCCGCCTGCTCGGAGGCCAACGCCTTGTGCGTCGCCAAATACGACCACGGCAATCCAGACGCCATGTTGCGGCTGGCCGCTGCCGGCGCCGAATTGCGCCCGTTCCCGCAGGAGGTGATGCTGGCGGCGTTCAAGGAGGCCTTCGCGCTTTATGGCGAGCTCGCCGCGAGCAACCCGGCCTTCAAGACGTTCTATGATTCGTTCCTGCCCTACTGGAAGAAGGAGCAGCTCTGGTTCCGCATCGCCGAGCTGCCTTTCGACGCCTTCAACGCCCAGATGTCGGCGCAGATGCGCTGAGAAGGCCTGTAGGCCGTCATTGCGAGCGTAGCGAAGCAATCCAGGCGTGTTTGCGCCACGTCTCCCTGGATTGCTTCGCCGCTTGCGCTCATCGCAATGACGGGCGCGCTTGACCGCGCCCGCGCCTGTTCCTACCCCAGTCACATGACCTCACGCGCCTTCATCGCCGGCTGCCTCGGCACGAGCCTGACCCAGGACGAGCGTGCCTTCTTCAGGGAGGCGCGGCCCTGGGGCTTCATCCTGTTCAAGCGCAACACGCAATCGCCCGAGCAGGTCGCGGCCCTGACGGCCCAGATGCGCGAGACCGTCGGGTGGCATGCGCCGATCCTGATCGACCAGGAGGGCGGTCGGGTCCAGCGCATGGGGCCGCCGCATTGGCCGGCCTACCCGCCGGCGCGGGCGTTCCTGGGTATCAATGACCCCGTGCAACAGCGTGAAATCGTGCGGCTTTCGGCGCGGTTGATGGCGCATGACCTGAAATCCGTCGGCATCGATGTCGATTGCCTGCCGGTGCTCGACGTGCCCGTCGCCGGCAGCCACGACGTCATCGGCAATCGCGCCTATGCGCATGAGCCCGACATGATCGCGCGGCTCGGCCGGGCGGCGGCCGAGGGGCTGATCGCGGGCGGCGTGCTGCCGGTGATCAAGCACATGCCCGGCCATGGCCGGGCCAAGGCCGACAGCCATCACGACCTGCCGGTGGTCGAGGCCTCGCTGGCGGAGTTGCGGGCGAGCGATTTCCGGCCGTTCCGGCATCTCGCCGACATGCCGATGGCGATGACGGCCCATGTCGTCTTCACCGCGCTGGATCCGAAGCATCCGGCGACGGTGTCGAAGACGATCCTCCGCGAGATCATGCGCGGCGAACTCGGCTTCGACGGTTTGATCATGACCGACGATATTTCAATGAAGGCGCTCGCGGGCGGCTTCGCCGCGAAGGCCAGGGCGGCGATCCGCGCCGGCGTCGATGTCGTGCTGCATTGCCATGGCATCATGGAGGAGATGGTGGCGATCGCCGGCGCCGTGCCGGAGATGAACGGTGCGCGCGGCCGTCGCGCCGCCATGGCGCTCGCCCGCATTCGGCACGAGCCCGAGCCTCTGGATGTGGATGAAGCGAGGGCGCAGCTTGCAAGCGCGCTTGCCTTGAGCGCCTGAACAGCCGAACCTATCGGTCGGGGTTCGACGATCGGGGCAAAATGGCCGCTGAACTGCCATTCGAGGATGAAAAGCCGCGGCGCGGCCAGGCCGGCGGCGAGAGCGAACCTGCGCTCCTCGTCGATGTCGACGGCTATGAAGGTCCGCTCGACCTGCTGCTCGATCTGGCGCGGCGCCAGAAGGTCGATCTGCACCGCATCTCGATCCTGGCCCTGGCCGAGCAATATCTCGTCTTCGTCGAGCAGGCGCGGGCGCTCAGGCTTGAACTCGCGGCCGATTATCTCGTGATGGCGGCCTGGCTGGCCTATCTCAAATCACGCCTGCTCTTGCCCGAGCCGCCCAAGGGCGAGGAGCCGAGCGCGGCCGACCTTGCCACCGCGCTCGCCTTGCGCCTGCGCCGGCTGGAGGCGATCCGCGAGGCGTCGCGCCGGCTCGCCTCGCGCGAACGGCTTGGGCAGGATGTTTTTGCGCGCGGTGCTCCCGAGCCGATCGTGGCAGGCGCGCGCCCGATCTGGGAGGCCGAGCTCTACGATCTGCTCTCCGCCTATGCGCAGCAGCGCCAGAGGCGCGTCCAGGGCCATATCTCCGTCGGCCATCGCATCGTCTGGTCGCTGGTAGAGGCGCGCGAGGCGTTGCAGCGTCTCGTCGGCGAGGCGGGTGACTGGACCGCGATCGACCCCTATCTCGCGCGCTACATGACCTCGCATGGCCTGCCGGCGCGCGAGATGACGGCAACCGTCAGGGCCTCGGCCTTGTCGGCGATGCTGGAGATGGTGAAGGAGGGGGCGCTCGACCTGCGCCAGGACGAAGCCTTCGCGCCGCTCTATCTGCGCCGCCGCTCGGCGCGGCCGCCGGCCTTGCCGTTGTGAGCGGGCGATGACGGTGGCGATGACCGAGCGTTTCGACGAGGAGGACGATGGCGGCGAGGCCGAGGTGCTGGCCCTGGCGACGCGCATTGTCGAGGCGCTGCTCTTCGCCTCGGCCATGCCGCTGAGCGCCGAGGAACTGGCGCGCTCGGTGCCGGCCGGCGTCGATGTCGCGCAGGTGCTGGAGCATCTGATCGAGCTTTATGCGCCGCGCGGGGTGAATCTGCGCCTGGTCGCGGGCGGCTATGCCTTCCGCACCGCGCCCGATCTCGGCTATCTGCTGGCGGCCGAGGCTGAGCCGCCGCGCAAATTGTCGCGGGCGGCGCTCGAGGTGCTCTCGATCATCGCCTATCACCAGCCGGTGACGCGGGCCGAGATCGAGGAGATTCGCGGCGTTGCCACCGCCAAGGGCACGCTCGACATCCTGCTGGAGGCAGGCTGGGTGCGCCTGCGTGGCCGCCGTCGCTCGCCCGGCCGGCCGGTGACCTATGGCACGACGCCGGGCTTCCTCGACCATTTCGGTCTCGACCGCATCGACGATCTGCCCGGCCTCGACGAGCTCAAGGGCTCGGGCTTCATCGAGGGGCGCTTGACCAAGGACCTCACCGTGCCGATTCCCGACGATGATCCGGATCTGCGCGCCGACGAGGATCCGCTCGGCGACCTGTTCACGCCGCTTGACGACGGCGAAGGGCCGCCGCACAGGGCGGATGAGTAGCAGGCTTCGTTTCTCTCAGCCCTCATCCTGAGGAGCGCTCCGTAGGAGCGCGTCTCGAAGGATGATCCAGTGCGTGCTGGAGCATCCTTCGAGACGCAAGGCTGTCGCCTTGCTCCTCAGGATGAGGGCTGCAGGGTTTGAAGCGCAGCAAGGAGCATCTTTTGGCGTCGAATGAGACCAAGGCGCGCTGGCTGAGCTGGGGCAGGCGGGGGACGGCCGGCGCCGCGATCCCGATGGCGCTTGGATTCGACCGGGTGACGCAGCGCTTCGGCGATGTGACGGCTTTGAGCGAGGTCAGCCTGTCCATCGAGCCCGGCGAGGTGGTGGCCCTGCTTGGCCAATCGGGCTGCGGCAAGACGACGCTGCTCAGGCTTGCCGCCGGCGTCGAGCGGCCGAGTTCCGGGCGCGTGCTGCTGGAGGGCAGCGATGTGTCCTCGCCGCAGAGCTTTGTCGAGCCGGAGCAGCGCGGCGTCGGGCTGGTCTTCCAGGACTATGCGCTGTTCCCGCATCTGAGCGTTCGCGAGAATGTTCGTTTCGGCCTGCGCGGCTATGACGAGACATCCGCCGAGGCCACTGCGCTGCGCGCCATCGCCCGCGTCGGTCTCGCCGATCTCAGCGAGGCTTATCCACATATGTTGTCGGGCGGTGAGCAGCAGCGCGTCGCGCTGGCCCGCGCCATAGCGCCGCGCCCCGGCGTGCTCTTGATGGACGAACCCTTCTCCAATCTCGACCGGCGCCTGCGCGATGTGGTGCGCGACGAGACGGCGGCGCTGCTCAAGGAAACCGGCGCGACCTCGATCATCGTGACGCATGATCCCGAGGATGCGATGCGCATCGCCGACCGCATTGTGCTGATGCGCGCAGGCAGGATCGTCCAGGTCGGCACGGGCGAACAGCTCTACCGTCAGCCCAACAGCCTCTTTGCCGCCCGATTCTTCTGCGATTTTACCGAGATAGAAGGCCGTGTCCTGCGCGGTGCGGTGGATACGCCGGTGGGCCGGTTTCCGGCGGGCGAGCTCGGCGAAGGCGCGCAGGCCGTGGTTTGCATCCGGCCGCAAGCGATCCGATTGACGCCGAACGGGTTCTGCCTGCCTGCACGCGTCGTGACGCGGCGCTTCCTCGGCGAGGTCGATCACGTCCTGCTCGCGGTCTCGGGCTTCGACCGGCCGCTGCTCGCGCGGGTGTCGCTCACCGGGAGCGTTCGCGAGGGCGACGATGTCGGCATCGATATTCCGACGGATGAAGTTCTTGTGTTCCCTGCGGGGGACACATAGGTTCCGCCACAAGAAGTTGGCCGAGGCTCAACGCCCGGCCGCACTGTAATTCGGAGGAGTTCGCCATGGGTGGCGTCAGTATCTGGCACTGGATCGTCGTTGGCGTCATCGTGATGCTGCTGTTCGGGCGCGGCAAGGTTTCCGAGCTGATGGGCGACGTTGCCAAGGGCATCAAATCCTTCAAGAAGGGCATGGCCGACGATGACGAGCCGGCCACGCCGCCGCCGAGCGCTGCTGCGGCCGATCCCCGGGTCATCGACCAGGCGACCACGAGCAATCCCGCTGCGGCCAAGGCCGAGCACAAGGCCTGATGGCGCGCCGCTTGCCTCAAGGCGAGCGGTTGAGAGGACGAGCCATCGATGTTCGACATCGCCTGGAGCGAATTGATGCTGATCGGGGCGGTTGCGCTCGTCGTGATCGGCCCCAAGGATCTGCCCAAAGCCATGCGCACTGTCGGCCAGGTGGTCGGCAAGGTGCGCCGCATGGCCAGCGAGTTCCAGGGCCAGTTCAATGACGCGATGCGCGAGGCCGAACTCCACGACCTGAAGAAGCAGGTCGAGGATGTCGGCGGCTCGGTGTCTTCGGCGATGAACTCCGACTACAAACCCATCGAGATGCCCAACGAGCCCGCCTCGACGGGCCTCGACGACGCGCAGATCAAGGAGGCCGAGGCCAAGCTCGCGGCACTGCCGGCGCCTGAGCCCTTGCCGCCCGTCGAGATCGCACCCGCGCCGATCGCAGACGCAACCCCCGAAGAGAAGCCGAAGCGCAAGCGTGCGCCCAAGGCGGAGCCCGAGGTCGTGGCGGAGGCTGTCGAACCAGCCAAGGCCGCCCCGCGTAAGCGCAAGGCTAAGGTCAGCGAACCCGAAGACGGGAGCGCAGTATGAGCGTCGTCAATGCCAAGGATGGCGAGGACGAGATCGAGGCCTCGCGCGCGCCGCTGATCGACCATCTGATCGAGCTCAGGGCCCGGCTGATCAAGTCACTGATCGCCTTCATGCTGATGTTCTTCATCTGCTTTGCGGTGTCGACGCAGATCTACAACATCCTGGTGCAGCCCTATGTCTGGGCGGCAGGGAGCACCGCGAACGCGCAGCTCATCTATACCGGCCCGCTCGAACTGCTCTTCACCCATATCAAGGTGGCGGCGTTCGGGGCCGGCTTCTTCGCCTTTCCGGTGATCGCGACGCAGGTCTACAAATTCGTCGCGCCGGGCCTCTATAAGAATGAGAAGGCGGCGTTCGCGCCTTATCTCGTGGCGACGCCGGTGTTCTTCACGCTGGGCGCCGCGCTGGTCTTCTTCTTCGCCATGCCGGTGCTGATGAAGTTCTCGCTCGGCATGCAGCAGGCCGCGACCGAGACTCAGGCCGGCATCGCGCTGCTGCCCAAGGTCAGCGAGTATCTCTCGCTGATCATGACGCTGATCTTCGCCTTCGGCGTCGCCTTCCAATTGCCGGTCGTGCTGACGCTGCTCGGGCAGGCGGGAATTATCGATTCGCAGTTCCTGAAGGACAAGCGCCGCTACGCCATCGTCTTCGTCTTCGTCATCGCCGCCGTGCTGACGCCGCCCGACGTGATCTCGCAGCTGATGCTCGCCGTGCCGATGCTGCTGCTCTACGAGCTCTCGGTGTTCTCGGTGCGCTATGTCGAGAAGAAGCGAGCGGCCAGGAAGGCGGCGGAGGACGCTGCCGCGGAGTGATCCTCCGTCGTCATGCTCGCCCTTGTGGCGAGCATCCACGTCTTGAACACAGGTCTTAGCCAGCGAAGACGTGGATGGTCGGGACTAGCCCGACCATGACGGGTGAGGGCGACCGCACTCCCAACCGCTACATCGGTGGTTCCATCGCTCGCCATCCCGGTCTAGAGCATCTCTCGCTGCATTCCGCAGCGGCGGCATGGCCTGACGACGATGTACGATATCAAATGGATTCGCGAGAACGCCGAGGCGTTCGATACCGGCTTGAAGCGGCGGGGGCTCGAGCCGCTGTCGTCGTCGCTGCTCGCCCTCGACGATACCCGGCGCTCGGCCATCGCCAAGGCGCAAAGCTCGCAGGAACGCCGCAACGCCCTCTCCAAGGAGATCGGCAAGGCGATGGGCGCCAAGGATGTCGCGCTCGCCGACAGCCTGAAGGCCGAGGTCGCCAGCTTGAAGGAGTTGCAGCCGGCGCTCGAAGCGCAGGAGAAGGCGGCGGTCGAGGCGCTGAACGAGCAGCTCGCAGCGATCCCGAACCTGCCCCATGACGATGTGCCCGAGGGCGCCGACGAGCATGGTAATGTCGTCAAGTCGGTGCATGGCGAGGCGCCGGAGAAAACCGGCGGCCGGCTCTTCGGCTTCAACCAGCTCAAGGAGCATTACGAGCTCGGCGAGGCGCTCGGCCAGATGGATTTCGAGACGGCGGCGAAGCTGTCGGGCTCGCGTTTCGTCGTGCTGAATCAGCGGCTTGCGCGGCTCAACCGGGCGATCGGGCAGTTCATGCTCGACACGCATACGGAGCTGCACGGCTATACCGAGGTCAATCCGCCGCTGATGGTGCGCGACGATGCGATGTTCGGTACGGCGCAACTGCCGAAGTTTCGCGACGATCAGTTCAGGGCGGGCGAGGATCATTGGCTCATCCCCACAGCTGAAGTCCCGCTCACCAATCTCGTGCGCGAATCGATCCTCTCCGAGGAAGAATTGCCGCGCCGCTACACTGCGCTGACGCCCTGCTTCCGGTCCGAGGCCGGTTCGGCCGGGCGCGATACCCGTGGCATGCTGCGCCAGCACCAGTTCGAGAAGGTCGAACTGGTCTCGATCACCACGCCCGAAAAATCGCGCGAGGAGCATGAACGCATGCTGGCCTGCGCCGAGGCCGTGCTGAAGAAGCTCGATCTGCATTATCGCGTGATGACGCTGTGCACCGGCGATATGGGCTTTGCCTCGCAGAAGACCTACGACATCGAGGTCTGGCTGCCGGGACAGAAGACCTATCGCGAGATTTCGTCCTGCTCGGTCTGCGGGGATTTCCAGGCGCGGCGGATGCATGCGCGCTACCGTTCGGGGGAAGGCGGCGCGCCGCGCTTCGTCCATACGCTGAACGGCTCGGGCACGGCGGTCGGCCGGGCGCTGATCGCGGTGATGGAGAACTACCAGAACGCCGACGGCTCGATCACGGTGCCCGAAGCGCTGGTACCTTATATGCGCGGCGTGACGCGGATCGAGAAGGCGTGATGCTCGCGCTGGCCGAACTGGACGCGGGGAACCCTCTCCCGGAGGGAGAGGGCAGGGTGAGGGGTAGGCCGGTTGACGCTTTGGCCGCGACCTCACCGCAGCCCGCGGTGAGCTTGGCGTTCGACTGGTCAAACGGCCTACACCTCACCCCTGCCCCTCTCCTTACAGGAGAGGGGTTCCCCGCGCTCCCCGCGCCTTTTGCTTCCCCGCTCGCTGAAAGCCTGACCCATGCGCATTCTCGTCACCAATGATGACGGCATCCATGCCGAGGGGCTGGCCGTGCTGGAGGCGATCGCCGCCCAGTTGTCCGATGATGTCTGGGTCGTTGCGCCCGAGACCGACCAGTCGGGCGTGGCGCATTCGCTGTCGCTCAGCAATCCGCTGCGCCTGCGCCAGATCGACAAGCGCCGCTACGCGGTCGCCGGCACGCCGACGGACTGCGTCATCATGGCCGCGCGCTCGATCATGATCGACCAGCGGCCCGATCTCGTGCTGTCTGGCGTCAATCGCGGCCAGAACGTCGCCGAGGACGTCACCTATTCGGGCACGATCGCAGCCGCGATGGAGGGCACGCTGCTCGGCATTCCCTCGATCGCCGTCAGCCAAGCCTATGGGCCGGCCGGCCGCGACCAGATCCATTGGGACTGCGCCAAGCACCATGCGCCCGGCATCATCCGGCGCTTGCTGGACGAGGGCATTCCCAGGGATGTGCTGTTCAACCTCAACTTCCCCAATGTCCTCCCGAGCGAGGTCGCCGGCGTCGCGGTCACGGTGCAGGGGCGGCGCGACCAGGAATTGATGAAGCTGGAGCCGCGCCAGGACGGGCGCGGCAATCCGTATTTCTGGATCGCCTTCCAGCGCAGCAAATCCGAGCCCGCCAACGGCACCGATCTGCGCGCGCTGTTCGAGAAGAAGATCTCGGTGACGCCGCTGGAGCTCGACCTGACCCATGAGCCGACGCTGACGCGTTTCGCGCAGGTGTTCGCTTGAGTATCGGCAATACATTGTCGGTCATGAAGGGCGGTACCGTCATTCCGGACAAGCCGCGTAGCGGCGCCGATCCGGAATCTATCATAGGGCACAGCGCCCTACGATGGATTCCGGGCCTCCGCTTCGCTGCGCCCGGAATGACGGCGCGCATTTTGTCTGAACCGGCCAAACCCTGAGCCATGACAGACGGCGAGGGCGCAGGGATGACCGAGGAGGTGGCCGCCAGCGAGGGCGAGCGCACTGTCGCCTTCCTGTTGTCGCTGCGGGCGCAGGGCGTGCGCGATCTCGTCGTGCTGCGCGCCATGGAAAGAGTGCCGCGCGAGCGTTTCGCGCCGTCGCGCTTTGCCGATCTGGCGCGCCAGGATGTCTCGGTGCCGCTGCCTTGCGGACAGACCATGACGGCGCCGCACACGGTTGCCGCGCTCCTGACCGCGCTGGAGATGCAGCCCTCGGCCCGCGTGCTCGAGGTTGGCACCGGTTCGGGCTATGTCTCGGCGCTGCTGGCTGCGATGGGCGGCGAGGTCGTCTCGCTGGAGCGCTACCGCACGCTGGCTCTGGCCGCGCATGAGCGCCTCAGCGGCAATGGCTATGGCCAGTCGGTCGATCTGCGCCATGCCGACGGATTTCAGCCGGACCGGACGCTGGGCCGCTTCGACCGCATTCTGGTCAACGGCGTCGCCCATGCCATGCCCGAGGCGCTGCTGATGCGGCTTTCGCCGGGCGGGCGGCTCGTCGGAGCCTTGCGCGTCGAGGGTGTCGCGCGCCGGGTCGTGGTGACGAAAGCTGCCGATGGCAGCTTCGACCATGCCATGGGGCCGGTGGTGCGCCTGCCGCCGCTCGCACCGGGCCTGGCGCGAGCGCTCTAGCCTTTTGTTCTAGCGTGCTTTCTTAACGCGAGCCGATATCGGCTTCGCGCGAAAATGCTTGGGAGCCGCGCAGAAAATTGAAGAGGGCGGGAGAGGGCGAAACGCTTTCGTAACCTGAACAGGGCTTTAATGCTCCCCATCGAGTTGCGTTGTTCGCGAGTACCAGTCCATGCGTAGCCAGGTCGCCAAGCGTATTCTAGTCGGATCGGTCCAGCCCAGCGTCGTCCTTCGCGTGTCGACGGTCTGTCTGCTTGCGCTGGGCGTCAGCGCCTGCTCCTCGGAGACGATGCGCTTCTCCGACGCGCCTTTCTCCAGCCCCTTCAAGAGCGCCCAGGCGGCCCCGCCGATGCGCGATCCTGCGACCACGGGCTCGATCGGCCGTGTCGCCAGCACGCCGCTGAACCCGCCATCAGCGCCGGTCATGGCGTCGGTCCGTTCGCAGCCGCTGCCGCCGCCGCAATCGGCCGTGGCACTGCGCAATACGGCTCCGCTTGCCGCCGGCGGCAATGCCTCGGGCTGGTCCGCGCAGGGCGGCACGCCGGTCGTCGTCGCCCAGGGCGAGACGCTCGACATGATCTCCTCGCGGTATGGCGTGCCGCGTGCCGCGCTGATCTCCGCGAACGGGCTTTCGAGCCCCAATATCGCGCCGGGCTCGCGCCTGACCATTCCCGTCTATAACGCCAATGCAAGCTCGGCTTCGGCCCCGCGGCAGCAATTCGCCCAGAGCGCGCAGGTTCAAAGCGACGCCCGGCCGGAGCCTGCCCGCAACCTCGCGCCGCCGACCGCTCCTCCGGCCCGCATCGCGGCTCCCGCCATGCCGGCAAGCGCGACCGCAAGGGCCAAGGCCGTCGCCGAAGCCAAGGCAAGCGCTGCTGCCGAGTCCAAGGCGACCGAGGCTGCCCAGGCCAAGACCAAAGCCGCAACCGACGCGCAGGCGATGCGCGAATCGCGCGCCAAATTCGCAGCTGAAGCCAAGGCGAAGGCCGAAGCGCGCAGCAAGACGCCCGTCGCGGCGGCTCCCGTCGCGCCTGTCGCCAACGTGCCTGCTGCCAAGCCGGTCGTCGCCGAGGTGAAGAAGCCTGCGCCCGAGAAAGCGAAGCCGGTGGTGGTCGCCAGCGCGCCTGCCGTCGAGCCCAAGGTCACGGCCGTGCCGAAGGCTGCACCCGAGCCCGTCGCGACCGCGAGCCTGCCCAAGCCGGCCGCCGAGGAGAGTGCCTCCGACAAGGCCGATTTCCGCTGGCCGGCGCGTGGCCGTGTCATCACCGGCTATAGCGGCAAGGGCGGCAATGAGGGCATCAACATCGCCGTGCCGGAAGGTACGCCGGTGAAGGCGGCAGAAGGCGGCACCGTCGCCTATGCCGGCAGCGAGCTGAAGGGCTACGGCAATCTGGTGCTGATCCGCCACCCCAACGGCTATGTCTCGGCCTATGCCCATAACGGCGATCTGAAGGTCAAGCGCGGCGATACGGTCAAGCGCGGCCAGGTCGTCGCCAGTTCCGGCCAGTCCGGCAACGTCTCGTCGCCGCAGCTGCATTTCGAGCTGCGCAAGGGCTCCTCGCCGGTCGATCCGACGCCTTACCTGACCAACTGAGCGATCCCGAAATTCGAGATCCTGGAATTTTAGATCCCGGAATTCGATCGGTACCCGCGAGACCCCACCGATCGGAACAAGGCGGGGCGGTCCCAGGAAAGGCCGCCCCGCTATTGCCTTTCCTTCTCCCCCTATCTCGGGCTTGCCCGAGATGGGCAACCCAAAGTGTCAAAGTCGGCAACAGCCGACTTTGATGGGGGAGAAGGCAAACGGCTACCCCTCCAGCCGCTTCCCCAGCCGGCCGGCCAGATCCTGGATGTATTGCCAGGCGGTGCGGCCGGAGCGCGAGCCGCGCGTCGTCGCCCATTCCAGTGCCTCGCGACGTAAGTCCTCGGGCGCGACCTGCAGGCAGAAATGACCGACATAACCGTCGATCATCGCCAGATATTCGTCCTGGCTGCATTTATGGAAGCCGAGCCAGAGGCCGAATCGGTCCGACAGCGAGACCTTTTCCTCGATCGCCTCGCCCGGGTTGATCGCGGTCGAGCGCTCATTGTCCATCATGTCGCGGGGCATGAGGTGCCGGCGATTCGAGGTGGCGTAGAACACGACGTTCTCGGGCCGCCCCTCGACGCCGCCGTCGAGCGCCGCCTTCAGCGATTTGTACGAGGTGTCGTCGCCGTCGAAGGAGAGATCGTCGCAGAACACGATGGCGCGGTGCGGGTCCGCCCGCAGCAGGGCCATCAGCACGGGCAGGCTCTCGATGTCCTCGCGATGGATCTCGATCAGCTTCAGCGGCCGAATTCCTGACGACACATTCTCGTCCTTGAGCCGCGTGTTGGTGTCGGCATGGATCGATTTGACCAGGGAGGACTTGCCCATGCCGCGCGCGCCCCAGAGCAGGACGTTGTTGGCGGGCAGGCCGCGCGCGAAGCGCTCGGTGTTCTCGGCCAAAGTGTCGCGGACGCGGTCGACGCCGCGCAGCAGCGAGAGCGCCACCCGGTTGACCCTGGCGACGGGCGCAAGCTCCGCCCCGGCCGGATGCCAGACGAAGGCGTCGGCCACTGTCAGATCAGCCGGTTTGCGGGCGGGGGGAGCGATGCGCTCCAGGGCGGAGGCGATGCGCAGGAGCGTCGCAAGCGTCTGGTCGGTAGCGGTGTCGGTCATCTGGAAAGCGCCTTGAAACAGGTGAGCCGCAGCAGCCGTACCCGACGGTACGGTTCAACAATCCGGTAAACTGCACCTCGATGCAAAGCGCAAGGCCATTGCGCGAATGATGGCAAGCCCATAGGTGGGGGACGCGGCCGGGTGACCGGCCGGTCTCAGATTGATTTACCGGCGTCCGTGGCTATAGTCCGCGCGATTTTGACAAGCCTGACGATGCTTTTGCCGCGCCCCGCGGCCGGTGGCCTTTTGCGCCGCCGCGATGAAGGAGCCTATTCGTGATCACCCCTGCTTTCGCTCAAGGCCTCGGCGGCGGTTCCTCCGACGTGCTGATGTCGCTGGTGCCGTTCGTTCTGATCTTCGTCATCATGTGGTTCCTGATCATCCGCCCGCAGCAGAAGCGGGTGAAGACGCATCAGGAGATGATCAAGAACGTCCGCCGCGGCGATACGGTGGTCACCTCGGGCGGCATCGTCGCCAAGGTGTCCAAGGTCATCGACGATGGCGAGATCGAGGCCGAGATCGCCGAGGGCGTGCGCGTCCGGCTGGTCAAGGGCATGATCTCGGAAGTGCGCGCCAAGGGCGAGCCGGTCAAGAGCTGAACGACGCTCCGGCTCCAAAGCGAGCCGGCGCGCGACAACAAGGCTGTTCAAGCAGATGCTTCGTTTCCAGGCCCGCAAGGTCATCGCCGTCCTTCTCGTGCTGTTCTTCGGTTGCGGTCTTGCGCTGCCGAACCTGTTTTCCCAGCAGACGCGAGACGCGATCAAGAACGGCGCGCCGTCCTGGATTCCGCGCATTCTGCTGCCGATCCACGCGGTCGTGCTCGGGCTCGACCTACAGGGCGGCTCGCATGTGCTGCTCGAGATCGACCGGAGCGACCTGATCCGCAGCCAGGTGACGCAGCTGCGCGACGATCTGCGCCGCATCCTGCGCGAGGAGCGCATCAGCTTCCAGGGCGGCATCGGCACGATCGCGCGCGGCGTGCAGGTGCGCGTTCCCGAGGCCGCCGACCGCGCCAAGCTCCTGCCCAAGCTGCGCGAACTTGCTCAGCCGGTCGGTACGCTGGGCGCCTTCGGGCCCTCCAGCAACAGCACGCTTGAGGTGACGGAGCAGCCCGACGGCCTGGTTCAGCTCTCGGTGACCGAGGCGGGCATCAATGAGCGCATCCGCCGCGCTGCGGGACAGGCGATCGAAGTCATCCGCCGCCGTATCGATCCCGACGGTACGGTCGAGCCCAGCATCCAGCTTCAGGGCATCGACCGGATTCTCGTCCAGGTTCCGGGGCTGCAGGACCCGCAGCATCTCAAGACTATTCTGGGTCAGACGGCAAAACTGCAGTTCCGCTTCGTGGCGGAGCCGGGCGCGACCGATGTCGACATGCTGCCCTCGAAGGATAGTGGCGGCCAGCGCATCCCGGTCAGCCGGCAGGTCATCGTCGAGGGCGGCGATCTGATCGACGCCCAGCCGGCCTTCGATTCCCGCACCAGCCAGCCGATCGTCAATTTCCGCTTCAACATCCGCGGCGCGCAGCGCTTCGGCCAGGCGACGACCGAGAATCTGGGACGCGCGCTTGCCATCGTGCTCGACGACGAGGTGATCTCGTCACCGGTGGTGCAGTCGCCGATCACCGGCGGCTCCGGCCAGATCTCGGGCAACTTCACCGTCGAGAGCGTCAATAATCTCGCCATCCTGCTGCGTGCCGGCGCATTGCCGGCGAAGATGACGATCGTCGAGGAGCGCACCGTCGGCCCTGGCCTCGGCGCCGATTCGATTCATGCCGGCAAGCTCGCGACCCTGATCGCAACCGCGCTGGTGATCCTCTACATGCTCGCGACCTATGGCGTGTTCGGGCTGATCGCCTCGATCGCGCTGCTCGTCCATGTCTGCCTGATCTTCGGGCTGATGTCGGTGCTGGGCGCGACCATGACGCTGCCGGGCATTGCCGGCATCGTGCTCACCATCGGCACGGCGGTCGATTCCAACGTGCTGATCTATGAGCGCATGCGCGAGGAGGAGCATCAGGGCCGCCCGTTGGTCTCGGCCCTGGAGGCCGGCTTCCAGCGCGCCTTTGCGACCATCATCGACTCCAACGTCACCATGCTGATCGCGGCCGTGGCGCTGTTCTCGCTCGGCTCCGGCCCGGTGCGCGGCTTTGCGGTCGTCTTCATCCTCGGCATCCTGACGACCGTGATCACGGCCGTGACGCTGACGCGGATGCTGATTGCGCTGTGGTATCGCTGGGCCCGTCCCAAGCATCTGCCGTTCTGACGCTGCCAACCCTTTTCAGGAGATAGCGCATGCGTCTGCTTCGCATCGTCCCCGACAATACCCGCTTCAAATTCGTCCGTTTCCGGCGCTTCAGCTACCCGCTCTCGGCCGCCTATTCCATGCTGGTGATCGCGCTGTTCCTGACGGTCGGCCTGAATTACGGCATCGACTTCAAGGGCGGCACGCTGATCGAGATGCAGGCCAAGAACGGCACTGCCGAGATCGCGCAGGTGCGTTCGACCGCCCATGGCCTGGGCTTCGGCGAGGCCGAGGTGCAGGAATTCGGTACAGCCGGCGATATCTCGATGCGTTTCGCCTTGCAGGCGGGCGGCGAAGCGGCCCAGCAGGCGGTCGTGGTCAAGGCGCGCGAGGCCTTCTCCGCGAATTACGATTTCCGTCGTGTCGAGACCGTCGGCCCGCGCGTCTCCGGCGAGCTGGTTCAGGCCGGCACGCTCGGCGTCGTGCTCGCGATCATCGGCGTGCTGATCTATCTCTGGTTCCGCTTCGAGATGCCGCTCGCCATCGGCGCGATCCTGGGCACGCTGCACGACATCGTCCTGACGATCGGCTTCTTCCTGATCACGCAGCTCGAGTTCAACCTGACCTCGATCGCGGCGATCTTGACCATCGTCGGCTATTCCTTGAACGAGACGGTGGTGGTGTTCGACCGCACGCGCGAATTGCTGCGCCGCTACAAGACCATGCCGATCGACGAACTGCTCGACCTTTCCGTGAATTCGACGCTCTCGCGCACGGCGATGACCGCGACGACGACCTTCCTGTCGCTGCTGGCGCTGGTCTTCTTCGGCGGCACGGCGATCGAGGGTTTCGCGCTCGTCATGCTGTTTGGCGTCGTGGTCTGTACCTATTCGGCGATGTTCGTCTCGACGCCGGTGCTGCTCTATATGGATGTGCGCTTCGGCCGTCCCGAGAGCGCCGAGGAAAAGGCGCCCGCCGCCACAAAGGCCAAGGCCAAAGCCTGATTTCGCGCCTCAGCTCTCGCCCTGAGGAGCCGCGAGCGGCGCCTCGAGGGATGAGGGCCGTGGTTGGATTGGAATGGATCGATCATGGCGCGCTTCGACGGTTTCGTTCCGGGCCGGCATCAGATCGACGCTTTTGGGGCTGGCGGCTTCCGCTTCGCCGATATGAGCCATCGCGGCTCGATCCTGGCAACGCCGGCGGGCATCCGGATCTGGCCGGTGACGACTTTCGCCCAGATCACGCGCGAGAGCCTGCAGCAGGTCCTCGACGAGGCCGAGGGCATCGATTTCCTGCTGATCGGGACGGGGCTCGACATCACGTTCATTCCGGCATCCCTGCGCGATCCGTTCCGCGAGGCTGGAATCACCATCGAGGGCATGGCGACGGGGGCGGCGGCGCGGACCTACAACGTGCTGGTCGGCGAGGACCGGCGGGTGGCTGCGGCGCTGATCGCGGTTGATTGAGCGTCTGCCATGACGATGAACGCATAGCCACGCACCCCATCCTGGGCCTAGACTAAGCGTTGAGCGAGGCCTTCCCTCCGAGAGCTGGCCAAGGCGGAAACCATGCCGCAGACGACGCAGACCGACGATCGTTCCAAGACCGTGATGCCGGCCTTGCCGGAGGCTTATGCGCATTGTGCCGCACTGGTGCGCGAGCATGATCACGATCGCTATATCGCGACCCTTTACGCGCCCGAGGCGCAGCGGCCGGCGCTGTTTGCACTCTATGCCTTCAGCCATGAGATCGCCCGCGTGCGAGCGCTGGTCAGCGAGCCGCTGCCAGGTGAGGTGCGCATGCAGTGGTGGCGCGACCTTTTGGAAAACCAGGCCAATGATCAGGGCGGGAAGCGTGAGGGGCAGGCCCACCCCATCGCGGCTGCGTTGCTCGACGCGGTCGCGCGCTACCGTCTGCCGATCGCGCCGCTGACCGGGCTGATCGAGGCGCGCATCTTCGATCTCTATGACGATCCGATGCCGTCCTTGCGCGACCTTGAAGGCTATGCCGGGGAGACCTCGAGCGCCCTGATCCGGCTCGCCTCGATCGTGCTGGCCAACGGCACCGATCCGGGCGGCGCGGCGGCTTGCGGCCATGCCGGCGTGGCTTATGCGCTGTGCGGGCTGATGCGGGCCTTTCCCTGGCATTCGGCGGCAGGGCAGGTCTATATCCCGGCCGATATCCTCGCCCGTAACGGCGTGACCCGCGACGATATCGTGCGCGGGCGCGGCGGGCCGGGCGTGCTCTATTCGCTGAAGGAACTGCGCGAGATCGCGCGCAAGCATCTCAAGAAGCTGCGCGAGATGCGCGAGACGGTGCCCTCGGCGGTCGCACCCGCCTTCCTGCCCGTCGCGCTGGTCGAGCCCTATCTCAAGCGCATGGAGCGCGGCGGCTACGACCCCTATCGCACGATCATCGCGCTGCCGGCCTGGCAGCGGCAATGGACGATCTGGCGGGCGGCGAAGGCGGTGCGGTAGCTGTCGCTGTCGTCATTCTCGGGCGGAACCCTCGGGTCCGATCTTTGATCGGCCCAAGGATAAACTCCGCGCAGACCTGAGAATCTCTCGCATGAGATGCTCGGGTCAAGCCCGAGCATGACGAGCCTTACTCCGCCGCCTGAACCTCGACCCCGCCGGCCCAGGCTTCCATCTCCGCTTTCGCCCGCGCGGTCAGCGCGTGCTTGCGCGCGACGCTCTTGGCCGGGCCCTTCAGCTTCTTGCCGTCGGGGCCATGCGTCGCCTGGCCTTCGATATGCGGGAACAGGCCGAAATTGATGTTCATCGGCTGGAAGGAGCGCGGGCCCTCGTCGATGGTGACGATATGGCCGCCGGTGATGTGGTTGACCAGCGCGCCCAGGGCCGTCGTCGCCGGCGGCAAAGCGAGTTCGCGGCCGAGGCGCTCGGCGGCGGCCATGCGGCCCGCCAGCAGGCCGATCGCGGCGCTCTCGACATAGCCCTCGCAGCCGGTGATCTGGCCGGCGAAGCGCAGGCGCGGATCCGCCTTCAGGCGCAGCCGCTCGTCGAGCAGTTTTGGCGAGTTCAGATAGGTGTTGCGGTGGATGCCGCCGAGCCTGGCGAACTCGGCGTTCTGCAGCCCCGGGATCATCCGGAAGATCGCGGCCTGCTCGCCATATTTCAGCTTGGTCTGGAAGCCGGTCATGTTGAACAGCGTGCCCAGCGCATTGTCCTGGCGCAGTTGCACGACCGCATAGGCCTTCACCGTCGGGTTGTGCTTGTTGGTCAGCCCGACCGGCTTCATCGGTCCCCAGCGCAAGGTCTCGCGGCCGCGCTCGGCCATGACCTCGATCGGCAGGCAGCCGTCGAAATAGGGCGTGCCCTCCCATTCCTTGAACTCGGTCTTCTCGGCGGCGAGCAGCGCATCGATGAAGGCCTCGTACTGGTCGCGGTCGAGCGGGCAGTTGATGTAGTCGGCGCCGGTGCCGCCCGGGCCGACCTTGTCGTAGCGCGACTGGAACCAGGCCTGGTCCATGTCGACCGAGTCGAAATGCACGATCGGCGCGATGGCGTCGAAGAAGGCGAGCGCATCCTCGCCGGTCAGCGACTGGATGCCTTGCGCCAGCGCCGGCGAGGTGAGGGGGCCGGTCGCGATGATGACATTGTCCCAGTCGGCAGGCGGCAGACCGGCGATCTCGGCGCGGTCGATCGTGATCAGCGGATGGCCTTCCAGCGAAGCCGTCACGGCTTGCGAGAAACCGTCGCGGTCGACCGCGAGCGCGCCGCCGGCCGGCACCTGATGCGCGTCGCCCTTGGCTATGATCACCGAGCCGAGCCGGCGCATCTCCCAGTGGAGCTGCCCGACCGCATTGCTGAGCGAATCGTCGGAGCGGAAGGAATTGGAGCAGACGAGCTCGGCCAGGCCTTCCGTCTTGTGTGCTTCGGTGCCGCGCACCGGCCGCATCTCGTGCAGTACGACCGGCACGCCGGCCTCCGCGATCTGCCATGCGGCTTCGGAACCGGCAAGGCCACCGCCGATGATGTGTATGGGTTTGACTGTCATGCCAGCGATGTGTCGCCACAGGCGCCCGCGGTCAAGAGACGGATCGGTGTTGGTCGAGCTTATCTGGCAATCGACTGCTGCTCTTCGCGAGCGCGAAGCTGCGATGAGGGCGCATGCAGGGCCCAAAATGCAAAATGCCCGCTCGAAAGCGGGCATTCGCTCTTCGACCAGGTCCGAGGGGAGGACACGAACCCGGGAGAACTACTTGTAGAAGCCGTGAAGGCTCAGACGGCGGCGTGGGTCCGCGCGACGAAAGCGATTTCCGAACGCGACAGGCCGAGATCGTCCAGCTCGCGGTCGGTCAAACGCGACAGCTCGCGAACGGTCTCACGGTAACGAAGATAAGAGCGGATCTTGGCAGCAATCATGGTGACGAACATGGTGAAAGTCCTCGGTTTTTTCGGGGCCTTTTGGCCCTGACAGCGATGAATTCGTTGTGCACTGCATATATGGGAGCATCCTTGCCTGAAACAGAGGCGCCAGATCAGTTCCGTTATGCGCTTTGCGCATGTCGATTTAAGAAATGCTTCATAAATCGGGCGTTGTCCCGCGGTGAGGGTCTGGCAAGGCCATCCGAGGCGGTTTGATTCTGCCTATTCGATCGCCATTCGAGCGATCGGCCGTTAACAAATCGCTGCTTTGCCTCCTTTGTGGGCATGTTGCGCCTGCTCAGTCCATGCGTGAGGACCGGGTCGACGGGCTGACGCAAGGGGAGTGGCGCCCAAGCAGTTGGTTTTGCGCGAAAAGATTCGCGCTTTCCGCGATCGACGGCCTTGCGATCACGCAGCTGTGACCATTTGCGCCCGATTGCGCCGATTCGGCCCCTTGGCAGTCCACCCGCGCCGCCGCACTCTGCCGCCCCTTCCGACATGCGAGGAACCGCCATGATGAGCAGCACCAGCGCGAAAGCCGCCAAACCCCTGCTGGAGGGCCTGGACGGGCTCGTGCGCGAGCCCTTCTCGCGCCGCGGCTTCGTCATGAGCGGGCTGGTCACCGGCTTCACCGCAGCCACCACCGTGGTGCAGGGCCAGACCATTTCCACCGATGCGACGGGGCTGGAGGCCGGCGAGGTCAAGATCCCGACCAGCGACGGCATGATGCCGGGCTACCGGGCCATGCCGAGCGGGGCAGGGCCGTTCCCGGTCATCCTCGTGATCGAGGAGATATTCGGCGTCCACGAATATATCAAGGACACCTGCCGCCGCCTCGCCAAGCTCGGCTACTGCGCCGTCGCGCCCGAGCTTTTTGCCCGGCAGGGCGACCTCACCAAGATGACCGACGTGCAGCAGATCGTGCGCGACGTGATCGCAAAGAAGCCCGACGCCGAGATGCTGTCGGACCTCGACGCGACCGTGGCCTGGGCCGCGGCCAGCTCGAAGGGCAATATCCAGAAGCTCGGCGTCACCGGTTTCTGCCGCGGCGGGCGCGGCGTCTGGCTCTACTGCGCCCATAGCCCGGCGCTGAAGGCCGGCGTCGCCTGGTACGGTCCGCTCGGCGGCAACCGCAGCGACATCCAGCCCAAGACGGCGGCCGATGTGGTCGGCGAGATCAAGGCGCCGGTGCTGGGCCTCTACGGCGCCGCCGATACCGGCATCCCGGTGGCCGATGTCGAGAAGCAGCGTGACGCCGCCAAGGCGGCCGGCAAGACGGTCGAGATCGTGATCTATCCGGACACGCCGCACGGCTTCCACGCCGATTACCGCCCGAGCTACCGCAAGGCAGCGGCCGATGACGGCTGGGCCCGAATGCTCGCCTGGTTCAAGACCTACGGGGTGGCGTGAGCCTGGGGATGGTCTGAGAGGGCTTCTCCTCTTCGTCCCGTGTCCTTTCCGTCATGCTCGGGCTTGTCCCGAGCATCCACGTCTTGAACGCTGCCTTCGACAGGCGAAGGCGTGAATGGTCGCCACAAGGGCGACCATGACGGGAAAGTCGATGGCAGTCCGCTTGCTCGGCAGCGAGCCCTGCGGAGCAATCCGGGGCCCCGCTGCGCCCTTCAGCGGAAGCTTCTCATACTGGTGCAGTTCATGAAGGCCATATGCGCCGGGGTCCCGCGCTTTGCCGACCGCCAGCGCATGTGGCCGGGCCGGTGAGGGTCGGGATAGACGCTCCCGCCATTCTCGAGCGCGCAAGCGCATGAGACTCGGTCCCTGAACGTCCGGCATTCCTGAGGTGTCCCGCCAAACTGGGCGAAAGCCATCGATGACAGGCCGATGCTGCAAAGCGATGCGATGCCGAGCACTGAAATAGACTTCATTCTGAAGTCACCCTTATGTCTAGATGGTGTCTACCGCATCAATGCAACCTTAGGGTGCCGCGGACACTTGTGCAAACCCGCAATTGCCTACCCCTGCCGCAAAGGCATTGCCGAATAATCTCGCTGCTACTTTTCTCCGCCCCGGTGCTGCTCCGCAGCCTTGAACCTGGCTCGCGGGAATGTGGCGCCGCTCATCCCGCTACGCTCGGGCAAGGCGCTGCGTCCGGGCTCTTCCCGTTATGCTCGGACCTGTCCCGAGCATCCATGTCTTGAACGCTGCCTTTGACCGGCGAAGACGCGGATGGCTGCCACAAGGGCGACCATGACGGACGCGGCGCCCGCGCTCACCCCGCGATATTGCCAACCGCCTTCGCCCAGGCCTCATCCTCGACCGCGATCCCGAAGCGCTGCGCCAGCACGGCCCTGAGCGCGTCGTCATCCGCGATCTCCTGGATGATCGACGGCTCGCCCAGCCGGTGCTCCGTCAAGCGGCGGTTCAGCAAAGCGAGCCGGCCTTGCGGCAGCACGCGGGCGGCGATCAGGCTATAGGTGAAATGCGAGGCGGGGTGGGTCGCGACATAATGGTTGGCGACCTGGTCGTCGATCGGCCAGGTCTCGTCGAGGGTGAAGCGATAGAGCAGGCGCCATTCGCCGGCGACTTTTGCGCGCAGCCACCAGATCTCACTGGCGCGGTCGAGCCGGTAGGGCTCGTGCGGGGTTGGCTGCTCGATTTCGGGGACGAGGTGCATCGGGCCGGTCAGCACCTGGCCGCCGAGGCCGATATCGCAGAGCAGGTCCTGCCCTTCGCAGGTCAGGCGCAGCACCTTGTGGGTGCGCGCGACCTGCGCCTCCTCGGATTTGCCGAGCATGACGCGGCCCGACATCTGCACGACCGTGAAGCCGAAGGCCTCCAGCACCGCCTTGAACAGCGTATTCTGCTCGAAACAATAGCCGCCGCGCCGGGAATGCACGAGTTTCGCGACCAGCGCCGGCAGGTCGAGCGGAGGCGTGCGGCCCGAAAGCGGGTCGAGATTCTCAAAGGGGATCGCTTGCGGGTGCAGGAGGTGCAGCGCGTTCAGCGCGGCGCGCGTCGGGGCGACCGCGCCGTCATAGCCGATCCGGGCGAGATAGGCGGTGAGGTCTGGGGCGGAGAGGGCGGCGCTTTGAGGCATGGTCGTCTCGTCGGTTACATCGTCCCCGGCTGCGGCGAGTCGGGGGCGCCGGGGAGGATTGCGCCTTGCGGCGGCCTTGCGCAAATCATGGGTGCGAGCGGGCCCGCTGGGCGAGGCTGGCCTAACCAAGTATCCGCCTGACGAAAACTTCCGTTGCGGTAGCAAGCCGGGCGCGATGACTGTGTCCGAACAATTCACACGCGCCTGAATTCGGCCTCTTTTCAGTCATCCCTTGACTGGATCTGCCGGGGCAGGGGCCCACCGCAGCGAGGTTCATCATGAAACACTTCACAATTCTCTCAGGCGCGGCCGGTCTGCTTCTGATGACGATGTCGTTTGCCGGTGCGCAGACGACGCCCGCCACACCGGCGACGCCCGCCGCCAAGCCGGCGATGACCGCGCCTGCCACGACCACGGCTCCCGCTGCTGCCAAGCCCGCTGCTGCGGCTCCCGCGACGCGGACGGCGAAGTCCAAGGAATGCTCGGCGCAAGCCGACCAGAAGGGGCTGCACGGCAAGGAGCGCAAGAAATTCCGCGACGCCTGCAAGAAGGCCTGAGTAAAATAGCCTGAGCCTGGCCCGCGCGCCGTCTCGCGGCGCCGGGCCTTTCGAGGTTTCCAGAAAGGGGTGGGGCGAGATGAGTTTGCTTGATGGGTTGAAGGGCGCGCTTGGCGGCCTCGTCGAACAGGCGGAGGCGCAGCTGCTGCCCGAATTGCTGTCGAAGGCTCTGGCCAGCACCAGCCTCGGCTCGCTGCAGGGCCTGCTTGAGAAACTGCAAGCCTCGGGGCTGGGCCCGCAGGTCGCGTCCTGGCTGGGCAGCGGCGCCAACCAGCCTGTGACAGCGGATCAGATCGAGGCGGCGCTCGGCGACACTATCATCGGCAAGATCGCCTCGACCTTCAACCGCTCGCCCGACGAGGTGGCCGGCTTCCTCGCCGCCCATCTGCCGACGCTGATCAATGCGCTGAGCCCGAACGGGGCGTTGCAGCCGCACGCTTGAGCGGGGGGCTCGCTTCCCTTCTCCCCTGGCGGGAGAAGGTGGCGCGCAGCGCCGGATGAGGGGGCGCCGTGCCCTGTCCGGTCAGCGTCGTGTTCGCCACGTGGAAAGCACACAGCGCCCCCTCATCCGTCTCGGCTTCGCCGATCCACCTTCTCCCGCGAGGGGAGAAGGGCAGAACCCGCGCTAAAACCTGCCTGCGTTCCGCAGGGGTTGATGAGGGGCTGGCGGAGCGCCGGGAGGCGCGAGTCGGAGGTGTCCTACTCCGCCGCCTGCCGCGCGCCCTTCTTGATCGGCCGCCGCGCCAGCACCTCCTTCAGGAAGCGCGCGGTATGGCCCTTGCCGATCCGCACCACATCCTCCGGCGTGCCCTGGGCCACGACCTCGCCGCCGCCGTCGCCGCCTTCGGGGCCCATGTCGATGATCCAGTCGGCGGTCTTGATGACTTCGAGGTTGTGCTCGATCACCACCACGGAATTGCCCTGCTCGACCAGCTCGTGCAGCACCTCCATCAGCTTGGCGACATCGTGGAAGTGCAGGCCGGTGGTCGGCTCGTCCAGGATGTAGAGGGTGCGGCCGGTGGCGCGCTTGGAGAGCTCCTTCGAGAGCTTGACGCGCTGGGCCTCGCCGCCTGAGAGCGTCGTGGCCTGCTGGCCGACCTTGACATAGTCGAGCCCGACACGGTGCAGCGTCTCCATCTTCTCGCGGATCGAGGGCACGGCCTTGAACAGGATTTTTGCCTCCTCGACCGACATGTCGAGCACATCGGCGATCGACTTCTCGCGGTATTTCACCTCGAGCGTCTCGCGGTCGTAGCGCTTGCCCTTGCAGACATCGCAGGTGACGTAGACATCGGGCAGGAAGTGCATCTCGATCTTGATGACGCCGTCGCCCTGGCAGGCCTCGCAGCGGCCGCCCTTCACGTTGAATGAGAAGCGGCCGGGCTGATAGCCGCGCGCCTTCGCCTCGGGCAGGCCGGCGAACCATTCGCGGATCGGCGTGAAGGCGCCGGTATAGGTCGCCGGGTTGGAGCGCGGCGTGCGGCCGATCGGCGACTGGTCGATGTCGATGACCTTGTCGAGCAGCTCGATGCCCTCGATGCGCTCATGCGGGGCAGGGTGGTCGATCGCGCCGTTGAGCTTGCGCGCCACCGCCTTGTAGAGCGTGTCGATGACGAGCGTCGACTTGCCGCCGCCGGAGACGCCGGTGATGCAGGTGAACAGCCCGAGCGGGATCTCGACCGTGACATCCTTGAGGTTGTTGCCGCGCGCGCCGACAATCTTGAGCGAGCGGCCCTTCTGGGCCTTGCGGCGCTTGTCGGGCACCGCGACCGAGAGCTCGCCGGTGAGATATCGGCCGGTGAGCGAGTCCGGGTTGTCGAGAATGTCCTGCGGCGTGCCCTTGGCGACGATCTCGCCGCCATGGATGCCGGCGCCGGGTCCGACATCGACGACATAGTCGGCGGTCAGGATCGCGTCCTCGTCATGCTCGACGACGATGACGGTGTTGCCGAGGTCCCTGAGACGACGAAGCGTACCGAGCAGGCGCTCATTGTCGCGCTGATGCAGGCCGATCGAGGGCTCGTCCAGCACATAGAGCACGCCGGTGAGGCCGGAGCCGATCTGGCTGGCCAGCCGGATGCGCTGGCTCTCACCGCCCGAGAGCGTGCCGGAGCCGCGTGCGAGCGTCAGGTATTCGAGGCCGACATCGAGCAGGAAGGTCAGGCGGTCGCGGATCTCCTTGAGGATGCGCGGGGCGATCTCGTTCTGCTTCTTCGACAGGCGCGAGGGCAGGGCGCTGACCCATTCGAGCGCGTCCTTGACCGAAAGCCGCGAGATCTCGCCGATATGGCGCATGTCGATCTTCACCGCCAGCGCCTCGGGCTTGAGGCGGAAGCCGTCGCAGGCCTTGCACGGCGTCTCGGACATGAAGCGGCCGATCTCCTCGCGGGCCCAGTCCGACTCCGTCTCCTTCCAGCGCCGCTCCATATTGGTGATGACGCCCTCGAAGGGCTTCTTCACCTCATAGGCGCGCAGGCCGTCATTATAGGCGAAGCGCACGGGCTCGGTGCCGGTGCCGAACAGGATCGATGTCCTGGCTTTCTCCGGCAATTCGCTCCAGGGCTTCGTCATCGAGAAGCCGAAATGCTTGGCGAGCGAGTCGAGCGTCTGGCCGTAATAGGGCGAGGTCGACTTGGCCCAGGGCGCGATCGCCCCCTTCTTCAGGGAGAGCGCGTGATCGGGCACGATCATCTCGGGATCGATGCGCATCTCATGGCCGAGCCCGTCGCAGGCCGGGCAGGCGCCGAAGGGGTTGTTGAACGAGAACAGGCGCGGCTCGATCTCGGGGATGGTGAAGCCGGAGACCGGGCAGGCGAATTTCGAGGAGAAGGTGACGCGCCTGGCCTCGCCATTCTCGGCCTTCTCATCGGCATATTCGAAGACGGCGATGCCGTCGGCGAGCTCCAGCGCCTGCTCCAGCGAGTCGGCGAGGCGGGCGCCGAGATCGGGCCTGATCACGATGCGATCGACCACGACGTCGATGTCGTGCTTGAACTTCTTGTCGAGCGCGGGCGCGTCGGGGATCTCGAAGAACTCGCCATTGACCTTGACGCGCTGGAAGCCGCGCTTCAGCCACTCGGCCATCTCCTTGCGGTACTCGCCCTTGCGGCCGCGCACCACCGGTGCGAGCAGATAGCCGCGCGTCTTCTCCGGCAATTCGGTCAGGCGGTCGACCATCTGCTGCACGGTCTGGCTCTCGATCGGCAGGCCGGTCGCGGGCGAATAGGGAATGCCGGCCCGTGCCCAGAGCAGGCGCATATAGTCGTGGATCTCGGTGACGGTGCCGACCGTCGAGCGCGGGTTCTTCGAGGTCGTCTTCTGCTCGATCGAGATCGCCGGCGAGAGCCCGTCGATCTGGTCGACATCGGGCTTCTGCATCATCTCGAGGAACTGGCGGGCATAGGCCGAGAGGCTCTCGACATAGCGGCGCTGGCCCTCCGCATAGATCGTGTCGAAGGCGAGCGACGACTTGCCCGAGCCCGACAGTCCGGTGAAGACGACGAGCTTGTCGCGCGGAATCGCGAGGTCGACATTCTTGAGGTTATGCTCGCGCGCGCCGCGCACGGAAATCACGCGCGAATCGACCTTGCGGTTGGCGTCGAACATATCCTCAAGCGCAGCGGCCTGGTCGGCGAGGGAAGACTTGCGGGCCATGGGGGCGTCCGGTTCGGGTAAGCGGTAGAGATAGGGCAAATGCCGGGCCATACGAGCCCCTGCTTCGCGCGCCGGGCATGATTAGCATGCAAGGCCCTGTTCCGCAGCCGTTCTCCTGACAACAGCTGTCAGCAGCGCCGAGTCACCCCGCTACGACCTGGCCGGCCACTGCATGACTGAGGGTTCGGGCGATCGACTTTGCCGATCGGCGCGATCCGTAACGAGCCGTTAAGGAAATTGCCGCGTAGTCTCTGCTTCAGTATCCAACCGTCTGGCCGTCCTGTGACAGCCCTCATCGAAATCGTCAGGCATGAGATCGGCAAACGTCTGCCGATGTTCACACTCGATAGCAAGACACGGTCGCTCCTCCGGCGACTGAAACCGGTTGTCGAGAAGAATATCGAGAGGCTGTGTTACCTTGATTACGCACGGGCTCTGTCCGTCCATGCTGACAAGGCGGCGGATATTTCGACCAGAATGGACGAAATGGTTGCCTGTGCTTCGAGCCATTTCAGCGTGTTGTTCGCTGCGAATTTCGACGAGGAATACGTCGCGTCAGTCGTCAGGTTCCGCAATATCGAGATTGAATCCTCGCTCGGCGCCCGGTCGCGCCTGTCGATCGCGATGCGTCTGCTCGAGCCGATCGCGCTGGTGCTGGCCCGGAAAAACCGTTTCTCGCCGGCAGGAATGGCGCGCGACATGGAGATCGTCGGGCGGGTCTTCACGCTGGATATCAATACGACCATCGCCCTGGAGCAGCAGAAGCTTTCGGATGATAGCGCCGCGCGACAAATGCGCCTCGCTGAGGGCGCCGTCGATTTCCAGACGAAAATGCGCGAGCTGAATCAGGCCGTCTACGAGTCATCCGACCGTTTTCTCAAAAGCGCCGATCGCGCCTCGCAGATGAGCGAGGCTGCGGCCCACGAAACCACCGAGGTCAGCTCGGCGGCGCGCCGGACCCGGGAAAGCGCAGCCGTGACCGCCTCGGCGACGGAAGAGCTCTCGATGGCCGCCGCGGAGATCGGCAGCACGATGGAGCGGAACCGGGACATCGCCGTCCGTGGCGTCGCCGACGCGCTCAGGCTCTCCGCCAATGTCGAAAGCCTTGGCGCGGGTGCAAACCAGATCGGCTCCGTCGTCGGCATGATCGCGGCCATCGCGGCGCAAACCAATCTCCTGGCGCTCAATGCCGCCATCGAGGCCGCGCGGGCGGGTCCGGCAGGCCGCGGCTTTGCGGTGATCGCCGGCGAAGTGAAGGCCCTGGCCGGCCAGACGGAATTGGCGACCAGGGATATCTCCGCACAGATCACCGCTCTGCAGGCGATCGCAAACGGCTCCATCCTCGAGGTGAAATCGATCTCCGCGACAATTCGCGAGATGGAAACGGAGATGCGGTCGATCTCGGAACTGGCTTCAAAGCAGAGCGCTGCCACAGCGCTGATTTATGGCGATGCTGCGGAGGTCTCGACGATCGCGGAAGGAACCATGACGAGCGCCGGCATTGTCAAAAATGCGGTCGGCATCCTGCATGAGACGACCGGACAGGCGCGCGACCTGGCCAAGCAACTCAGGTCGACCTCTGTGGAGCTCGACAGCGATATCGGCGATTTCGTCGGCTGGCTGGCTGTCACCTAGCCTGCCGCTGCCACCTGACCGCTTGCTTCTGCTCGAGATCGACGCATGATCGCTGCGGCTGCGGGGGCAGCGATACGACAAGGCGATGAAGGCGAAGCCGCAACCGGATTTCCACGCATTGATGCGCCCGCCGCACCGGGCGAGCCTGCCGAGCGAACTTTCCGCCCGCTTGCGCCTGCTCGCGCAACAGGAGGAGACGCCGGCGGCGCGCAGCGAGATCGAGGCCGCGCTCGCCTGCCCGTGGTGGGGGCTGCGCGTGCTGGCGATCCGGGCGATCGGCCATTGGGCCGGCGGACAGGGCAAGGCGGCAGCCGGCAACCGCGCTTGGCTGGGCGAGCGCGCCCGCAGGCCTCTGCCTGATTTAAGAGCACTCTGGCGGCTGCCGCATGGCGATGCGCTGCGCTGGCAGGCGCTGGAGACCGAGACGGCGCGGCTGGCGTTGTCGCCGCATGTGACGGAACAGGATGCCGACTGGATCCTCGATCTCTGGTTCGCGGCCAGCCAGCGCTTCAACGGTCTCCATACGGCCTTGCTCTCGAAGCTGCCGCCCGGACCGATCGAGGCCCGGCTGCGGCGCGAGATCGATGCCGGCACTCCCGAAGGCTGCGAGGCGGCGTTGCAGCTCCTGACCAACCGCCAGCATCTCGCCGGTCGGCAGGAGGCTTTCGCGCGTCTGGCCGCCAGTCCCGACGCGGCGGTTGCCAAGCGCGCCCGTCGCCTGGCCGCGTTCGTCGCCGAACGCGATGCGGCTAGCGGCCTCAAGCCGGCGGCGGCCGGAAGCGCAGCCTGAGCAGGGCCGCCGCGATCAGCATGAGGACGGCGATGGCGATCGACAGATAGAGCGCTCCCGTCTCGCCGAAATGCCGGATGACGGAAGCGTAGACGACCGGCGCGGTGGCGGAGAGGAAGAAGCTCGGCGCGAGCAGCCTGCCGACGACGCTGCCATAGCTGCGGTGGTCGAAGAGCAGCAAGGGCAAGGTGCCGCGCGTGATCGTCAGGATGCCGTTGCCGGCGCCGTAGCAGAAGGCGAAGGCGAAGGCCGCGATGGCGGAGTGCCCGCTGGCGAGGCCCGCGACGAAGCAGAACGGCAGCAGCGCGCAGGCCATGAGATTGAGGGTCAATGGCTCGATCCGCCGGCCGAACAGGACCTCGCAGAGGCGCGCCAGCGACTGGCCGACGCCGCGCAGCGTGGCGATCCAGACCGAGACCGAGGCGGCGAGGCCCAGCCCAGCCAGGATGCCGATCATATGGGCGGACATGCCGGCATTGAGGAAATTGGCGAAGGTGGCGATCGCCGCATAGAGCGCACCGGCGATCGCGATGTCGCGCGGGCTGGAGGCGAGGGGGCGCTGCTCGGTCGTGGCGCCGCGCGGGACGGGGTTTTGGTAGCGGCGGTTCGGGATAGCCAGATAAAGCGGTGCGGAGAGCAGCGCGATGCCGGCATAGACCAGGAGCGCGCCGCGCCAGCCGAGATGCGCGGCAAGCGCGGCGCCAACAGGCCAGAACAGGGTGGAGGCGAGCCCACCGAGCAGCGTGATCTGCGCGATCGGGCCGCGCGCCTGCGGCCCGCCGATCCGGGCCAGCGCCGCGAAGGCGGCGTCATAGAGCGTCAGGCGCATCGCCAGGCCGAGGCAGATCCAGGCGGCGTAATAGGCTGGCACCGTCTCGGCGAAAGCGAGCCCGGCGCAGCCGGCGGCGTTGAGCAGCGTGCCCGCCATCATCACGGGCAGGCCGCCATGACGGTCGACCAGGCGTCCGACGACGGGCGAGGTCAGGCCCATCACCAACAGCGCGGCAGAAAAGCCGCCATAGACGACAGCGCCCGACCAGCCGAGATCCTTGGCGATCAATTCGCCGAAGCTGCCGATCAGATAGTAGGAGATGCCCCAGGAGATGAGCTGCGACAGGCCAAGGCAAAGGGTGGTCCGGCGCGGGATCAAGAGCTGGGTTCTAACCTGAAGCCGATCGCGGGAAGCGTGCTGTCGCCGGTGGCCAGGGGGCGCTGCATCAGGATGGTATCGACCCACTGGCCGAGTTTGAAGCCGACGGAGCGCAAGGTGCCGGCGGGCTCGAATCCGAAGCGCCGGTGCAGCGCGATCGAACCGGCATTGCCGCTATTGCCGATATTGGCGAGCATCTGCCGCCAGGGGCCGGCTTCGCAGCGGGCGATCAAGGCTGCGAGCAGCGCCGTGCCGATGCCGCGCCCACTGAGCCCGTCGTCGACATAGACGGAATCCTCAATGGTGTGCCGATAGGCCGCCCGGGGGCGATAGGCGGTAGCGTAGCAATAGCCGGCGACCCTGCCGTCGAGCTCGGCGACGAGATAGGGCAGGCCGAGCTCCAGCACGGCGGCGCGGCGCACCAGCAATTCGTCGATGCCGGGCGGCGTCTCCTCGAAGCTCGCCAGCCCGTGCAGGACGTGATGGGTATAGATTGCCAGCACGGCTGCCATGTCGGCCTCGACCGCATCCCGAACGAGGAGCGCCGGCCGGCTGGCCGCGGCTTCATGCAATTCCAGGTTTCTCACGGATTCTCCTCCGGCCGGGCGCGGCCGATCTTGTGGGGCAGGGCTGGCCTCAGGGGCTTGTCCAAGCGACCGGGTCACAGTGCCGGAGCGCGTTCGATAAAAGAAGCTTTTGCCAATTATGCAAAGCATGAGAAATTCTTTGGTAAGAGGAGCTCTTGGCAACGGAAGCCCTTGGGCATGCGCGACTTCAATCTCGACCAGCTTCAGACCTTCTGCGACGTCATCGCGCTCGGCAGTTTCACCGCTGCCGCCGACAAGCTGAATCTGAGCCAGCCGGCGGTGAGCCTGCAGATCCGCCAGCTCGAACGCCGTCTCGGCGTGGTGCTGATCGAACGCGTCGGACCCGGGCACGGCCCACTGCGGCTGGCGTCGAATTGCTCGGCCATGCCGGCCAGATCGAGGCCGTGGTGTCGGCTGCGCGCGACGGCATGGCCCGGCACGCCACAGGAGCGATGGGGCGGGTGCGGCTCGGCACCGGCGCGACCGCATGCACCTTCCTGCTGCCGCCGATCCTGCGCGAACTGCGCCGGCGCTTCCCCACGCTCGAGATCACGGTCAGCACCGGCAATACCTCGGACATGGTCAAGGCGATCGACGAGAATCTGCTCGATGTCGGCCTGCTCTCGCTGCCGGTCTCCGGCCGCATCCTCGAGATCACGCCGGTCCTGGAGGACGAATTCGTCGTGATCGCGCCGCCCGAGATGCGCCTGCCCGCGCGCGTCACGGCGGCAGTGCTGTCGGGCCTGCCGGTGCTGCTCTACGAACCCGGCGGCAATACGAGGCGGATCGCCGATGAATGGTTCGCGCGGGGCGGCGTAGCCTTGAAGCCGGTGATGTCGCTGGGCAGCGTCGAGGCGATCAAGGAGATGGTCGGCGCGGGGCTCGGCTGTGCCGTGCTGCCGGGGATGGCCGTGAGCAAGGACAAGAACCGGGAGAGCTTCGTGACGCGCCCGCTCTCGCCGCGATTGCATCGCATGCTCGCGGTGGTGATCCGCCGCGACAAGCTCTTGCATCGCGGCCTCAGGGAGACGGTCAAGGCGCTGAAGTCGCTGTCGGAGGGGGCTCAAGGCGTCGAGGGAGGGCTCGCGGGCGAAGGGCGGGAAACCTCCTGAGCCCTCATCCTGAGGGCCGGCCGATAACGATGCCGCTGTTTTCAAAAGCTTGAACGCCAAGGAAAAACGCGCCGTCATCCCGGACGCAGCGAAGCGGAGATCCGGGATCCATGCCGGAGCCTAACCAGGCAACGCTCCGGCATGGATCCCGGGTCTCCTTGCAGTCGCCCGGGATGACGACGCGTTTCAAGACGAAATTCCAACCCGACTGAAATCCTTGCTCACATGATCGGCCAGCCTCTGAGCTGCGCTCAGCAGGAGCGCGTCTTGAAGGATGCTCCAGGAGGCTCCCGTGCCTGCTGGAGCATCCTTCGAGACGCCGCTTCGCGGCTCCTCAGGATGAGGGCTGAAGCTTCCAAAGCGGTTCGAGGGGGGAGCCGACTGCCGATCGCGTCAACCGCGGAATCTGCGCTCTTCGCAGCGCTCTCTTGCGGTTGCGGCGCTTGTATGCGGAAAGTCGCCGATCGTCTGAAGCCGGTTTGTTTCCCATGAGGCTAGATCCAGTTCGGCACGCGGAGTTCGTGACCGGCCGCAGGCAGTCGGCACTCGTCGACCTGTGGTCGAAGACGGGGTTTGCCGCGGCGCTGAGCGAGGTCACGGGCCCGCATCTCTATGATTATGGCGAGCTGCCCGTCGCGACCGTCGCGATCACCCTCTATGATGTGCGCCGTCATGTGCTGATCGAGGACGGCCGGGTCCGTCGTGATGGCCGCGTTGCGGCCGGGCGCTTCCGCATCGGGCAGCCGGGACGCAAAGTCTTCGTCGACGCCGTTCCCGATGTCCCATCCGGAAAGCTGCTGCTGCTTTATCTGGGCGATGCGTTGCTCCGGGATGTCGGGGCCGGCCAGGGCAGGTCGACGCCGATCGAATTGATGGACCGGGCCTGGGACGTCGACGACCCGTTTCTGTCCCTGGCCGCGCAGCGGCTGGTCGAGGCCAGTGAAGCCGCCCATTCCGGCCAATCGCTGCTGGCCGAGCAGCTCGCCTATACGCTGGCGCTGCATCTGTCGGACCGTTACGCCGCCCCGAGCAGCGCATCAGGCGAGCACCCCCGCGATCTCGACGCTGGCATGCGTGCGCGGATCGCGGATTTCGTCCGCGCCGATCCGGGGCGGGACATCACGCTCTCCGACATGGCGAAACTCTCAGGCCTCAGCCCCTCCGCCTTCATCCGCAGCTTCAAGCGCTCCACCGGCCAGACGCCGCATCGCTTCGTCGTCGAGCAACGGGTCGAGGCGGCCGGAGATCTTCTCTGCGAATCCGGGATGACGATCGCCGAGATCGCGCTCGCCGTCGGCTTCTCCTCGCAATCCCATCTCGGGACGGCGTTCCGGACGATCACTGGCTTGAGCCCGGCGCGCTTTCGGCGCCTCAAGCGCGGCGAAGAGTGATTTTCTGACAGAATCGCCGGTTTCCGCGCGCCGCGCGCCTGTTTTCCGGCAGACATTCCCGGCGGCATCGCAACATCGTCCCGCTTCAGCGCTCGCCCGACCGAAGGCGAGGCAAGGGAGGCAAGAATGTCGACGACGCCAACAACGATCGTTCCGATCGAGGATACGAGCCTGACCGGCTTCTACAAGGACATGACCGTCCCGGAGAAGCGCACCTTCTGGGCCTGCGCCACCGGCTGGGCCCTCGATGGCATGGATTTCATGATCTACCCGCTGGTGATCGGCACGATCATCCAGCTCTGGAACGTCGATCCCGGTACTGCTGGCCTCGCCGGCACGGTGACCTTGCTGGCCTCGGCGCTCGGTGGCTGGGGCGCGGGCTATCTCGCTGACAGGATCGGCCGGGTGCGGACGCTCCAGCTCACGATCATCTGGTTCTCGTTTTTCTCGCTGCTATGCGCCTTCGCGCAGAATTTCGACCAGCTCCTGATCTGCCGCGCCTTGCTCGGCCTGGGCTTCGGCGGCGAATGGGCGGCCGGCGCCGTGCTGATGGGCGAGACCATCCGGGCGCAGTATCGCGGCCGCGCCGTGGGTTCCGTGCAATCGGGCTGGGCTGTCGGCTGGGGCCTCGCCGTGCTGGCGCAGGCTGCCCTGTTCTCCTACCTGCCGCCCGAACAGGCCTGGCGCTGGATGTTCGCGATCGGTGCGCTGCCGGCGCTGCTGGTGCTCTATCTGCGCGCCTATGTGAAGGAGCCCGAGGTCGCGGCGGAAACGCGCGCCAAGGTCGCCGCCAAGGGGGAGAGCCCCTCCATCCTCGAAATCTTCCAGGGCCCGATCCTGAAGGTCACGGTCCTCGCCTCCCTTGTCTCGATGGGCTGCCAGGGCGGCTATTACGCGATCACCTTCTGGGTGCCGCGCTTCCTGACGACCGAGCGCAAGCTCTCGATCGTCAGCTCGACCGGCTATCTCGCGGCGCTGATCGTCGGCTCCTTCGCCGGTTATCTCGTCGGGGCCTGGTATGCCGACAGGTTCGGCCGCAGGAACCTCTTCCTTGTCTTCTCGCTCGGCGCGATCGCGGTCGTCGCGGCCTATACGCAATTGCCGCTCTCGAACGAGGTGCTGTGGGTGCTCGGCTTCCCGCTCGGCTTCTTCGCCTCCGGCTATTTCTCCGGCATGGGCGCGTTCCTGACCGAGCTCTATCCCACAAGGCTGCGCGGCTCGGGGCAGGGCTTCTGCTATAATTTCGGGCGCGGCATGGGGGCGCTTTTCCCCTTTCTCGTCGGTTATCTCTCGCAGACCACGACGCTCGCCAATGCGATCTGCATCTTCGCCGTCATCGCCTATGTGGTGTTCTTCGCGGCGGCCTATGCTTTGCCCGAAACCCGCGGCAAGGTGCTCCATGCCGATGCGTGAGGCTGGCACCAATCAGGATCGGGCTCCGGCATGTCCGGGCCCCGATCCTCGCCCGCATGGGCCGACGCGTTATCGCGTGCCGCCAGGCGCGGTCGACAGCCACGCCCATGTCATCGGCCTGCCGCCAGCCTATCCCTTCGTGGACAGCCGCAGCTACACCCCGCCGGAGGCGACAGTGGACCGCTATCTTGCCATGCTCGACGCCACCGGCATGAGCTATGGCGTGCTGGTCCAGGTCAGCGTGCATGGCACCGACAACCGATTGACGCTCGAGACCCTGAAGGCCCATCGCGACAGGCTGCGCGGCATCGCCGTCATCCCGCTCGGCCTGCGGGACCGCGATCTCGCGGAGCTGAAGGAGGCCGGCATCGTCGGCCTCCGGCTCAACATCCTCTATGGCGGCGGCATCGGCTTCGAGCAGCTCGACGCCTATGCGGCGCTCGCCCGCGAGATGGGCTGGCATCTGCAATTCCTGATCGATGCGCGCGATCTCGTCCCGCTCGCGCCGAGGCTGGGGACATTGCCGGTGCCCTTCGTGGTCGACCATTGGGGCCATTTCCCGGTCTCGCGCGGCCTCGACGATCCGGGTTTCCAGACGCTGCTCTCGCTCCTGCGCGATGGCGGCTGGGTCAAGCTCTCGGGCGCCTATCGCAACACCCTCGAGGGGCCGCCCTATGCGGACACCATTCCCTTCGCCCGGCTGCTGCACGAGGCGGCGCCCGAGCGCTGCGTCTGGGGCTCGGACTGGCCCCATGTCGCGCATTGGCAAGCGATGATGAATGTCGGCGACCTTCTCGACCTCCTGGCCGAGTGGGTGCCGGACGAGGCGGCGCGCAAGCGCGTCTTCGTCGACAATGCGCACAGGCTCTATGGCTTTGAGGGCGTCGTCCCGGCCGGGTCTGCCGGGGGCTGAGCCGCCAGGCCAGATCGTTCGCCGCAGGGCTTGATCGTCATTGCGAGGAGCGTGAGCGACGAAGCAATCCAGGAAGGCTCGCTCGACGGCCCCTGGATTGCTTCGCTGCGCTCGCAATGACGGGGCAACGCGAATGGAAACCGCTCCAACAGGAGCAAAACCCCGTTCAGCGCACGCCTTCCGCCAGGAACGCCACCGCCGCCGCGACGCCGCCGCTGCCATGGGGGATGCCCTTGGCCTGTAGCGTCATCTCGACGGCGCCGAGCGCGCCCAGCACCATCGGCGCGTTGACATGGCCCATATGGGCGATGCGGAAGGCTTTTCCGGTCAGGTCGCCGATGCCGAGACCCAGCGTCACGCCGCAGACGTCGCGGGCATGGTCGGTGATCGTCGCGGCCTCGACACCTTGCGTCAGGATCGTCGTGACCGAGGGCGCGCGCTGCGCGGGTTCCGGGATGTTGAAGGCCAGCGCCTGACCCTCGATCCATTTCGACACTGCCGCATGGGTCGCGCCGGCGAGCAATTCATGGCGCTTCCAGACCGCCTCCAGCCCCTCGCTCAGGATCATGTCGAGCGCGGCGCGCTGGCCGAAGAGCAGGTGCTCCGGCGCCGTGCCGCAATGTTTCATATAGGCCAGCGTGTTCATGCGGGAGGACCAGTCCCAGTAGAGCGTCTTCATCGTCGCGCTCTGATGGGCCTGCATCGCCTTCTCATTGGCGGCGACGAAGGCGAGGCCGGGCGAGGACATCAGCCCCTTCTGCGAGGCCGACATGGCAACGTCGATGCCCCAGGCATCCATCTCGAAGGGCATGCAGCCGACCGAGGCGACGCCGTCGACCATGAACAAGGCCGGGTGGCCGGCGGCATCCAGCGCCTTGCGCACCGCAGGCACGTCGTTGACGACGCCCGAGGCGGTGTCGATCTGGACCATCAGCACGGCCTTGATCTCGTGCTTCGTGTCCTGCCGCAGACGTTCCTCGACGGCGGCGGGATCGACCGCGCGGCGCCAGGTGCCGGCGAGGACCTCGACATCGGCGCCCATGAAGCGCGCCATCTCGCCCCAGCCGACGGCGAAGCGCCCGCTCGCCAGCACCAGCACCTTGTCGCCGCGCGAGAGCACATTGGTCAGGGCTGCTTCCCAGCCGCCATGGCCGTTGGCGGTGTAGACGAAGGTTTCGCCGGTGGTGCGGAAGATCTTCTTGAGGTCGTCGAGCACCGTTTCTGTGAGGTTGACGATCGTCGTCGAGCTGAGCTCCTCGGCCGGGCGCATCATCGCCTGGAGAACCCGGTCGGGAATATTGGTCGGGCCTGGAGTCGCCAGGAAAGCCCGGCCGTTTGCGACGCTCATCTCGAAATCCCCAATATCTTGCCCGGCTGTCCTGGCGCGCAGGGCCGATGATTGGCGATGGCCTTAGAGCAGGATGCGAAAAAGGGGAAACCGGTTTTTTGCATCGATTTGCTCTCTTTTTGTGATGAGAGCCGGATTGCGCGCGGACGCAACAGCGCAATTGTTCGCGTCACGCAGGGCTGGAATGCCGGGTTGGCAGGGGCGCCGCTCTCATCAAAGAGCGAGGGCAGGATCGCCCCACATTTTTGAAGCCTGCTCGTGAGCCGGTGAGGATGCATGGAGGCAAGGACACCGGCTGTTGCTGCGTGTTGCAAATGCAACAGGGGGTAACAATTGGCTATCCCAAGATGAGGGTGCCCGGGGGGTCGCGGCGGTTTGTGTCCGATTGTCATAAAACTCATGTCTGGGCTCGGTCTTGTGCCGGACTGACCTATCGGAATTTCCGGTCAGGTTCGTCCCGAAGAGCCGCGCTGTTTGCTCGTCCGAAGAGCCGCTCTCTCAATTCGATCTGGAGCCTCTGTGATGAGTTCTGCCGCGATCCGTGCTGCTCGCGATGCGAGCCTTGCCCTGACATCGCGTCGCCGCATGCTGTTGTGCAGCACGGCGCTGGTCGCGGCTGCGCTGGCGATGTTCGAGGCCCCGGCGGCGATAGCCCAGACCTTCACGGTCACCACGGGGACGACCGACAACACCGCCAAGACGCTGAACGGGACGCAGACCGGAACCGTCGAGGCCGGCGGCACCCTGAGCACCTCGGGCGCGACCGTGGCGGTGACCTGGAACAACACCGTCTCTCCCAATGTGATCCTGACCAATTGGGGCACCATCGAGCAGACCGGCACCGGGCGTGCCTTCGATTCCTCGGGCGGCACCCTGACGCCGCGCAACCTCACCTTCATCAACGAGGCGGGCGCGACCCTGCGCTCAAGCCAGAACGACGCCTTCCGCATCAACACGGCGGTGACCGGCAGCACCATCGTGATCGACAATGCCGGGCTGATCCAGGCGGGTGGGACCGGCTATGCCGGGCTCGGGCAGGCGCTCGATTTGCGCGCGATCACCGCGATCTCGGGCAACAGCATCAGCATCGTCAACCGCACGACCGGCATCATCGAATCCTTGACCGATGACGCGGTCAGGCCGGGCCAGGCGACCTCGATCAGCAACTCCGGGATCATCCGCAGCTTCGGGGCCAATACCTCCGGCGGCGCCAACGGCACGGCTGACGGCATCGATGCGGGCGGGCGCACCGGGATCGTGGTCACCAACACCAGCACCGGGCTGATCTCGGGCGCGCGCCACGGCATCACCGCCGACACCGACATCACGGTGGTCAACCTGGCCGGGGGCACGATCATCGGGCGCAATGGTTCCGGCGTCGGCTCGGACGGCACTGGCACGGTGACGAATTACGGCACCATCACCGGGGCCTATGCCGGGGCCGGCAATATCTTCAACTCGGATGGCACCGCCTCGTTGAACGGCGATGGCGACGGCGTCGATATCGACCTGATCGGCACGGTCCGCAATTTCGGCATCATCCAGGGCACCGGCGCCGGCGGCGTCGATTCCGGCGGCCGCACCAACGGCTCCGAAGGCATCGCCATGGGCGGGGGCCTGATCGAGAACGCCTATGGTGCGCTGATCTCCGGCGCGAGCAGAGGCATCCTCATCGATGACGGCGCCAATGGCTCGGCCTATGGCGCGATCACGATCAACAATGCCGGCACGATCCAGGGCCTTGCCGGCTCGGGCGTGACGATCGTCGGCAATTTCGCCAATTCGGTCACCAATTCCGGCCTGATCTCGGGGACGGGTTCGGAGCCGGCACTGTTCTTCAACGGCAATGGCAACAACATTGTCGTCAATTCCGGGACGATCTCGGCGAGCGGCACCGGCCCCGCCATCCAGTTCGGCGACGGCAACAACAGCCTGACCAGCTCGGGCAAGATCACGGCCGCGAGCGCGGCCGGCACGGCGGTCCTGTTCGGCAACGGCAACAACAGCGTCACCATCCAGGGCGGCAGCATCACCGGCAATCTGACGGCCGGCAGCGGCAGCAACACGCTGAACTTCGCGCTGGGCCAGGCCGGGGTTTTCACCCTCGACGGCAATATCAGCGGGTTCGCGACGACAACGATCCAGTCGGGCGCGGTGCATATCAACGGCACGATCAGCGGCTCGTCGGGCCTGACCGTCGGCGCGGGTGGCATTCTCGGCGGCAACTCGACCTTGCCGAGCGTCACCATCGCCAGCGGCGGCACGATCTCGCCCGGCAACTCCATCGGCACCATCACGATCAATGGCAACCTGACGCTGAGCGCCGGCTCGACCACCGTGATGGAAATCCAGGGCGCGGCCGCCGACCGCATCAACGTGACCGGAACCGCCGCGCTTGCCGGCACGCTGCGGCTCGTGCCGCTGGCCGGCCCTTATGCCTTCAGGACGAATTATACGCTGATCTCGGCGCACGGCGGCCGCTCCGGCAGTTTCACCACGGTGGACACGCAAGGCTCGTTTGGCCCGGCGATCCGGACGAACGTGACCTATACCGGCACGGATGTACTGCTGAGCCTCGACCCGAACGCTATTCTCTCGGTGGTTGGGCCTACGCCGCTCAGTCGCAACGCGCTTGGCGTCGCGGCGGCTTTTGACCGGGCCGTCGCCGGCGGGGCCGACCCGTCGGCCTATTTCAACCTCTACTACACCCAGGCCGGCGCCCTTCCGGGGGCGTTGAATTCGCTGTCGGGCGAGGTCCACACCAGCGCCAATACAATGGCTGTGCAGGCGTCCGGCCAGTTCCTGGGCATGATGCTCGATCCCTTCGCCAATGGCCGCGACGCCACGCTGGTCTCGGCCGCCGAGGCCGGGCTCGGCGCGGCCGCCTTCTCCGCCAGCCGCAGCGCAGTCGAGCTGCCAAGCGGCAAGGGGCCGCGGCCCGCCCTCGGCGAGGTGCCCAGGACCTATCGCGTCTGGGGCGCGGTGGCTGGCGGCTCAGCCCGCCTCGATGGCGAGTCTGTCGCGGGCTCGTCCCGCAACAAGACCTCCGACGGGCATGTCGCTGTCGGCGTCGATGTCGCCATCCTGCCCGGCACGATCGCGGGCATCGCCGTCTCGGGCGGCCAGTCGGATGCGACGCTCAGTAACGGCATGGGTTCGGCCACGGCCGATGTCTATCAAGCCGGCCTCTACGGCATGACCCGGTTCGGGGCGTTCAGCCTCAATGCGTCGGGCGCCTATTCGTCATTGCAGGTCGAGACCAAGCGGGCGGTGCCGGTGCTCGGCGTCAACTCGGTCAAGGGCTCGTACCGGGCGGAAGGCTGGAGCGGGCGGCTGGAAGCGGCCTGGGCCGCCGCGACCTTCGCCGGCGTCACCCTGTCGCCCATCGCCGCCGTCCAGGCGCAGAGCGTCAGGACGCCGGGCTTCACCGAGACGAACGGCTTCACCGGGGCGGCCTTCGGCGTCACCTCGCTCGGGCGCAGCAACAGCACGGTGCGTAGCGAACTGGGCGCGAAGCTCGGCATCGACGCCGTGCTGGCGGGCGCGCAGGTCAATCTCTACGCCAAGGCTGCCTGGGCGCATTATTACGTACGCGATGCGGGTTTCTCGGCTGGTCTCGTCGGCCTGAGTGGCGCGAGCTTCGTCACCGAGGGGGCAAAGCCCGCACGCGACGCGGCGCTGCTCAGCGTCGGCGCGGATGTGAAGCTCAGCTCGCAGATGAGCCTGGGCGCGCGCCTCGACAGCGAATTATCGTCGAGCACGACCAGCTATGCCGGCTCGCTCAGGCTGCGCTACGCCTTCTGAAATCCGGGACCGCGGCCGGGCCGGTCACGTGACCGGCCCGGCCGTGCAGCCTCAGTTGCTGATCTTCGGCAGGCGGCCGATGATCTTCTGACGGCCATCGACGACCTCGGCGAGGAAGCTCTCGCGCTGGACGTCGCCATTTTTGTCGAAGGTGGTCTCCATCAGGATGCCGGGCTCGTCGGCGGGCGTGATGGTGGCGCCGTGCAGTGTCGCGGCGAGCTTGGTCGGCTCGAACTTGCCTTGTTTCTCCGTCGCCCATTTCACGGCATGGACGGCCATATAGCCCTTGATACCGTTATGGTCGGGCAGGAAGTTGAAGCGTGCCTGGAAGCGCTTGCCGAATTCCTGCAGGGCCGGGATGGGGGCGTCGATCGTCTGGCCGACATGGCCGCGCACGCCCTCCGCCGCCTTGCCGGCGAGCTCGATCACCTTGGAGCTCAGGATCGTGGTCTCGCCGATGATCGGCTTGCCGACCTTCTGGTCGTTCAGGGCGACGAGCAGGCGGGCGCTCTCCTCCTCGTTCAGATAGACGAAGACGGCGTCGGCCTGGACGTTCTTGATCTTGATCGCGTCATTGGTGAAATCGGCCTGGCCCTGCTCGGTCGAGAGGTCGACGGCGACCTTGATGTCGCGGCTCGCGAGCTCCTTGACGATGGCGTCGTGGCCGCCCTTGCCGAAGTCGTTGTTGACCCAGACCACGGCGACCGATCTCACCTTGACCACGTCCTTGAGATAGGCCGCGATCTTGGGCATCGCCGCCGTCTGGCTGAGCGAGGTGCGGAAGATGAAGGGGTTGCCCTGCTGGGTGTAGGCCGAGCCGTCGCCGGCCGCGAGCTGGGCGATCTCGGCGCGCTGCGCCACCTGCATCGAGGCCAGGATCGAGCCGGTATAGACCGGGCCGAGCACGGCATGGGTGCCCTCGTCGATCGCGCGCTGCACGGCGGCGCGCGCATTGGCCGGATTGGTTTGGGTGTCGTAGGCGACGAAGTCGATCTTGCGGCCGAGAATGCCGCCCTTGGCGTTGATCTCCTCGACGGCGAGCTCGATCCCGCTCTTCCAGTTGACGCCGGCCGTGGCGCCGGGGCCGGAGAGCTCGGCGATGGTGACGAGCTTGACCTTGTCCTGGGCGAGCGCCGGCGACGCGGCGACGAGCACAGCGGCCAATGCGACTGCCTTCAGCATGAACTTCATCGGATCCTCCCGAGATCACAGCGGCCTTGAACGGCTCTGGTCATGATCATAATCTGTACCACACTGTATGCAAGATGGATTCGCGTAAGGTTGGTCTGGCGGGTGGCGGCCAGGATCGTCAGGCGGAGGGGCGGGGTAGGGTGATGCGCTGGGGAAGGGGGGCGCATGGCTGATCGAGACTGCCGTGTTCGGGGCCCGTTCGGAAATTCTAGCCCTCATCCTGAGGAGCAGCCTTCAGGCTGCGTCTCGAAGGATGATCCAGCTCGTACGGGAGCCTCCTGGAGCATCCTTCGAGACGCCACTTCGTGGCTCCTCAGGATGACGGCTCAGGAGGTTTCCTATTAGTGGCTCAGCCGGCGCTCGCGCGACGCAGGACATCGCCATAGGCGTCCCGGGCGCGCAGGATGTGCTGGCGCAGGAGGCCATCGAGATCCGCCAGGCGGCCATTGGCGAAGGCCTCGACCATCAGGCGGTGTTCGCTCATGGAACGGGCCTGCTCGCCCTCCAGCGGCACCGAGAGATGCGTGCGCAGCGCCGCGACCCGGCCCGAAACGCTGCGATAGGCATTGCCGAGATAGCGGTTGCCGCAATGCAGGAAGAAGACCTCGTGGAAGCCGGTATCGGCGCGGGCATAGTCATGGCGCGTGCCGCTGGCCTGGGCCGCATCCATCGCCGCGATCGCACTCGTCATGCCGTCCAGCGTCGCCACCCGCGCCGTAGCCAGGCATTCGCGCAGCGCGTTGCTCTCCAGCATGAAGCGGAAGGTGCAGAGCTCGGCGACGTCCTCGGCCGTCGGTGCAAAGACGAAGGTGCCCTTCTTCGGCACGATGGTGACGAGCCCCTGGAGCTGGAGGCGGGCCAAGGCCTCGCGCACCGGCGTGCGGCTGACGCCGAGCGCGCTGCTCAGCGCATCCTCCGAGAGCGCCTCGCCGAAACGCATCTCGGCGTCGATGATCGCCTTGCGCAGGCGTTCCTCGACGATGGTGACCAGCGATTTCGGCTGCTGGACCTTGAAACGCCTGATCGCCTTCATGCTCGTCACGTTTCGGCCCTCCGCGATTCGACGCCGGTATCAGGCATAATGCTCGCGGCCGAGAAAGGCTTCATAGCTCGGCAGGTCGAGCATGTCGGCCTCCAGGCCGCGCGTGGTGCCGCTGCGCTTCAATTCGCGGGCGAAGGCCATCATCATATGGGCGTATGCGAGGGTGGACGAGACGGGATAGCTGAGCAGTTTGAATCCAATGCGGCCGAACTCTTCGGCGTTAAGTGAAGGCACGCGGCCTTCGACATAGTTGAACATCAAGGGTGCCTCGATCTCGCGCAGGGCCTGGCGCATCTCGTCCTCGGATTGCAGCATCTCCAGCAGCACGAGATCGGCGCCGGCCTGCGCATAAGCCTTTCCGCGCGCGATCGCCTCGTCGAGGCCCAGCGGCAGGCGCGCATCCGAGCGGCCTATGATCAGGAAATCGGGATCGCGCCGCGTCGCGACCGCGATGCGGATTTTTTCGGCGTGCTCCTCGCGCGAGACCAGGGCAAGGCCGGCCATGGCGCCGCAGCGCTTGGGCGTGACCTGGTCCTCGAGATGGATCGCGGCGACGCCGGCGGCCTCGTATTCGGTGACCGTGCGGGCGACGTTGTTGAGGTTGCCATAGCCGGTGTCAGCGTCGGCGATGACCGGAACGGGAACGGCGGCGGCCAAGGCGCGGCCGCGCGCCACCATCTCGGTCATGGTCAGGAGGCCGATATCGGGCGCGCCGATCAGGCTGGCGGAGAGGCCGTTGCCGGTCATGTAGACCGCCTCGAAGCCGGCCTGCGCGATGGCCCGCGCGCCGATCGCATCATGGCAGCCGGGGGCGACGACGAGGCCGGGCTGGCGCAGCCTGTCGGCGAGGGAATGGCGAGGGCTCACGGCAATCTCCGTCCTGTATGCAAGATACAGAGCCTTGCACGAGACGGGCTAGTATGCCAGTCCTCGGTGATGCCGGGACGGGTTGCAGCCGCACCTGCCCGCGCCGTTTCGACCGGAGACGCCGCCGTGACAGCCGCTCTGCCAGCCTCGCGCTCCCTTGATACGGCTCCCGCGGCGGGCGGTCTCGCCCCGGCCCTGGCGGAGGCGCTGCACGCGCTGCTCGGCTCCCGCTTCTCAACCTCTCTGGCCGAGCGCGAGCATCATGGCCGCGGCGAATCCTACCATGCCAGCCGCCCGCCAGACGCCGTCTGCAGGGCAGAGTCGACCGAGGAGGTCGCGGCGGTCGTGCGGCTCTGCGCGCAGCACGAGACCCCTGTGATCGCCTTCGGTGCGGGCACCTCGCTGGAGGGCCATATCGCGGCCTTGCAGGGCGGGGTGAGCCTCGATCTCTCCGGCATGACGCGCATCCTGGCGATCCGGCCGGAGGATTTCGACGCGACGGTCGAGGCCGGCGTCACCCGCCAGCAGCTCGATGCGGCACTGCGCGACGTCGGGCTGTTCTTCCCGGTCGATCCGGGCGCCGAATGCACGCTGGGCGGCATGGCGGCGACGCGCGCCTCGGGCACCAATGCGGTGCGCTACGGCACGATGCGCGAGAATGTGGTGACGCTCACCGTGGTGATGGCCGATGGGCGCATCATCAAGACCGGCGGGCGGGCGCGCAAATCCTCGGCCGGCTACGATCTGACCCGGTTGTTCGTCGGTTCGGAGGGAACGCTCGGCATCATCACCGAGGTGACGCTGCGCCTGCACCCGCTGCCCGAGGCCGTCTCGGCGCTGGTCTGCTCCTTCGCCACAGTGGCTGATGCGGTCGAGGCCGTGACGGCGGTGATCCAATGCGCCGTGCCGGTGGCGCGGGTGGAACTGGCCGATGCGCGGGCGATCGCGGCGGTGAACCGGCATTCGAAGCTGGAGCTTGCGGAGACGCCGACCCTGTTCTTCGAGCTGCATGGCAGCCCCGCCGAGGTCGAGCAGCAGGCCAGGACGGTGGAGGGGATCGTCGGCGAACATGGCGCGACGAATCTCGCCTGGGCGACCGATCCCGACGAGCGACGCCGGCTCTGGCGCGCCCGGCACAACATCCATTACGCGCTGCAGGCGATGCGCCCGGATGCGCGGATCTGGAGCACCGATGTCTGCGTGCCGATCTCGCAGCTCGCGCCCTGCCTTGCGGCGACGCAGGATGACATCAAGGCGGCGAGTTTCTATATCGGCACGGTCGGCCATGTCGGTGACGGCAATTTCCATCTCGGCCTGGTGATCGACCCGAATTCGCCGGCCGAGCTGGCTGAGGCGAAACGCTTGAACGAGCGCCTGATCGAGCGCGCCATCGCCTGTGACGGCACCTGCACGGGCGAGCACGGCATCGGCTATGGCAAGGCGCAGTTCATGGAGCGCGAGCATGGCGAGGCGGTCGACGTGATGCGCGCGATCAAGCAGGCGCTCGACCCGCTCGGCATCCTCAACCCTGGCAAAGTCCTGCCTGGCAAAGTCCTGCCTGGTAAGGTCCCGCCCGCCAAGGTTTTGCCCGACGCGATCCTGCCGGAGGCGGCCGTGCCACGAGGCTGATCGCGGCGGCTGCGAGCCCCTAGCAAAATCGAATCACGAATTCCGGGGACAACCCTAGTGAAAGCCCTTGAACAAAACAAGAACATCGTTGATAGTGGCGTCACGGATCGGTAGGGTCCGGCTCCGGTCGATGGCCGGTTTCGATGTGCGCAGGAAATGGAGCCTCTCATGGCTGGTAGCGTCAACAAGGTCATTCTGGTCGGCAATCTCGGGCGCGATCCCGAGGTGCGGCGTCTCGGCAGCGGCGAGCCCGTGGTCAATCTGCGGATCGCGACCTCCGAAACCTGGCGCGACAAGCAGTCGGGCGAGAAGAAGGAGCGCACCGAGTGGCACTCGGTGGTGATCTTCAACGAGAACCTCGCCAAGGTCGCCGAGCAATATCTGAAGAAGGGCTCGAAGATCTATATCGAGGGCCAGCTCCAGACCCGCAAATGGCAGGATCAGTCGGGTGTCGAGAAATACACCACCGAGATCGTGCTGCAGCGCTTCCGTGGCGAACTGACCATCCTCGACAGCCGGGGGCAGGGCGGTTCGGACGAATATGGCGAAGGCGGCGGCGCAATGGAGGATCGCTCGGGCGGCGGCAGCTCCTTTGGCCGGTCGAGCCCGATGGGCGGCGGCACTGCACCGCGCCAGCCCGCCATGGCGGGCGGCGGTGGCGGCCGTTCATCCTCGACCCATCTCGACGACGATATTCCGTTCTAGCAAATACCTATGACGATTATGTAGGGAATAAGGCACTAAGGCGTTGTTTTACAACGCCTTTTTGCTTTTCTGCCAACGTCTGTCGGTTAGAGCATTTCCGAGTCGCGGAAATGCTCTGGATTCTTGTTTTAACGCGTTTCTTCACGCGAACCGGTGTCCACTTCGCTCGAAAACGCTCTAGTGCCGGTTCACGGCGCGCAGCGGGATCATGGCGCGCTTGAAGTTTGCTTCGCCGGTTGGGAGCTTTGCATAGGCGAGGCCGTGACTTCGGGCAGCACATCGACGTCTCCGAGGCCATGATCCACGTCGCAATGGTCAGCCTCGTCGTGTCAGCCAATGAGCTCAATCTCAAACGGACTCTGAGGCGGCCGAGGCGCCTCGCCGTCAGCGAAAGGCGCTCGGAGGCAGCGGCGGCGCCTCATTGAGCAGCGTGATCGCCACCCGTCGGTTCGGCGAGAGGTAAGGATTGTCGGGGAAGACCGGCTCGGTGTCGGCGCGTCCCACCACGGAGGTGAAGCGGTCGTGGGGGAGCCCGGCAACCGACAGGATCTCGCGCACGGCGAGCGCACGCCCGGCGGTAAGGCTCCATGGATCGACGCCCCGCTCCGAGCCCGGGCGCGCCGCGGCCGTGTGGCCGGTGACAGACAGGCGGTTGGGCAGCCGGCGCAGGGTGGGCGCGATCGCCGCCAGCACGCGACGGGTGCGCTCGTGGGGTTGGACCGAGCCCTCGGCGAACATGGAGCGGCCGTCCTGGTCCATGAGGGAAACGTTCACCCCGTCCTTGGTCGGCTCGATCATGATGTTGCGCGAGAGCTCGGCAATTTCGGGCATGTTCTGGAGCGCCTGCCGGAGGCTGGTCATGGCGCTTTGGTTGTCCTGCACGCTGGTGGCAGGGCGGTTGACCTCGCGGTCGCTGGTGCGGCCCGGGTCGGCCCGACGCGTTCCGTCCTCCTTGGTGGGGCCCATCGTCGCGTCGCGAGGCGCCGACGACTTGCTGCCTGACGTGTCTAGGGCGGTGCCCCACAGCATGCCGCCAGCGCCACTGGTGCTAGGACTCACAGCCGTCGGCGCGAAGTACTCCGCCAGGCCGATCTTCTGCTCCTGCGTCGTCATGCTAATCAGCCACATCAGCAGAAAGAACGCCATCATGGCGGTCACGAAGTCCGCATAGGCGATCTTCCAGGCCCCGCCATGGTGCGCATGAGCGGCCTTCTTGACCTTCTTGATGATAATCGTCTGGGTGGGGTTGGTCATCGAGTCCCTGCTGGAGATTGGGTCAGATCTAGGCGGGCAGACCGGCGGTTGCCGCTTCCACTTCGCTGAAGCTCGGGCGGACGTCGCTAAACAGAGCCTTGCGGGCAAATTCTACCGCCATCACCGGCGGCTGGCCGCCGATATGGGCGAGGAGACCCGCCTTGAGTGAAAGGTAGTATTTGGATTCCGCCTCGAAGAGGCTCCTAAGCGACTGCGCCATGGGTCCGAAGAAGCCGTAGGCGACGAAGACGCCGAAGAAGGTGCCTACGAGCGCGCCGCCGATCAGATGTCCCAGCACCTCCGGCGGCTCTTTGATCGCCCCCATCGTCTTGATCACGCCGAGCACGGCGGCGACGATGCCGAGCGCCGGTGTTCCGTCGGCGAGCGACTGCATGGCCGCAACGAGACGCTCCTGCTCCTGGTGGTGCGTCGCCAGTTCCTCGTCCATGAGAGCGTCTATCTCGTGGACGTTGTTGGCGCCCTGCGTCAACATGCGCATGTAGTCGCAGACGAACTCGACCGCATGATGGTTCGCTGCAAAAGTCGGGAAGGCGTTGAACAGCGTCGACTCGCTCGGATTTTCAATGTGCTGCTCGACCGCGAGCATGCCCTTCTGCCTTACGAGCTTGTACAAGGAATACTGCATCCCCAGCAGTTCGACATAGCTTTCCTGCGTGTATTTGGGGCCCTTCACGAGCGTGCCGAGCATGCCGGGCACGGCCTTGAGCACCGGCCCGGTGTTGCCGATGACGAAGGCGCCCATCGCTGCACCGAGGATGATGACAAACTCGAATGGCTGCCAAAGGACCTCGAGGTGGCCACCCATAGCCGCGTAGCTGCCGAAGACGCAGGCGAAGACGATGATTGCGCCGACGATGAGCCGCATGATTTGCTATCCTTGCGCCGCAGCAAATACAGCCCGCGCGAAGCCACTACTGGTCCGACGAAATGACCGATCAAGGTTAAGGGCGAGTTTAGAGTCACGGGGCCACAGCATTGTAAGCGTCTTTCTCAGGCCGCGGCTTTGAGGTTGGGGCGGCAGAGCAGGCCCAGGGGAAGAAATAGGCGAACAACGAGTCTCCCCCCTATCCTGGTGATCGGCGTCCAAGACGAGGTCCGGGCCGTCCGTTTTTTGATTGTCTCCCCCGGTGCGATCGTCGCGCATTGGCATGCCGCTTGCCTGATCCTGGCCGCAGGATAGGCTCTCGCTTGTGCTGCACTTCCGGTTCAGCGAGAGGAGCTCGATCATGCCGACACGGCGTAGGTTCATCCAGCTTGGCGCCGCGGCGCTGGCCTTACCCGCCCCGCATATCGGGCGTGCGGCCGACAAGAGCGTGCTGAAATTCGTGCCGCAGGCCGATCTCGCCGTGGTCGATCCGATCTGGACGACGGCGACGGTGACGCGCAACCACGCCTTCATGGTCTACGATACGCTGTTTGGGCAGGACGAGACCTACAAGGCCCAGCCGCAGATGGCCGAGGGCGCGGTCGCCGATGCCGACGGCAAGGTCTGGACGATCAAGCTGCGCGACGGCCTCGTCTTTCATGACGGCGCGCGCGTTCTGGCCCGCGATTGCGTGGCGAGCCTGAAGCGCTGGGGCAAGCGCGATTCCTTCGGTCAGACGCTGCTGGGGCTGACCGACGAGCTCACGGCTGTCGATGACAGGACGCTGCAGTTCAAACTGAAGAAGCCGTTCCCGCTCCTGCCCGATGCGCTCGCCAAGATGACCGCCTTCATGCCGGTGATCATGCCGGAGCGGCTGGCGAACACGGACGCCTTCACCCAGGTCACCGAGGTCGTCGGCAGCGGCCCGTTCCGCTTCGTTGCGGCTGAGCGCCAATCGGGCAGCCGTGCCGTCTATGAGAAATTCGCCGGCTATGTTCCGCGCAGCGGCGGCGTGCCCGGCCGCACTGCCGGACCCAAGATCGTGAATTTCGACCGGGTCGAATGGCACACGCTGCCCGACCCCGCGACGGCGGCGGCCGCACTGCAGAGCGGCGAGATCGACTGGGTCGAGCAGCCCTTGCCCGATCTGCTGCCGATGCTGGCGAAGAATCCCGCGATCGAGGTCGTGGTCAAGGAGACCACGGGCGCGGTTGCGATCATGCGGATGAACCATCTGCATCCGCCCTTCGACAATCCGGCGATCCGCCGCGCGATCCTGCTGGCAATCGACCAGTCCGAGTTCATGGAAGCGGTCGGCGGACCCGATAAGAACCTGTGGCGCCCCGGCGTCGGCGTGTTCCCGCCGGGAACGCCATTGGCGAGCGATGCCGGCATGGAGGTGCTCAACGGCCCGCGCGATGTCGGCAAAGTCAAGCAGGCGCTGGCGGCGGCCGGCTATAATGGCGAAAAGGTCGTGCTGCTCGGCGTCACCGACCTCGCCAATCTCAAGGCGGAATGTGAGGTCGCCAACGAGATGCTGCTGCGCATCGGCATGAATGTCGATTATCAGGCCATGGATTGGGGCACCGTCGTCGCGCGGCGCGCCAAGAAAGAGCCTCCGGCGCAAGGTGGCTGGAACTGCTTCTTCACCGGCTGGGCCGGGCTCGACATGTTCGACCCCGTCGGCCATCTCTCGCTGCGCGGCAATGGCGCCAATGCCTGGCCGGGCTGGCCGGTGGCGCCCAAGATCGAGGCGCTGCGCGATGCCTGGATCGAGGCGCCCGACCTCGCCGCGCAGAAGGCGATCGCGGCCGATATCCAAAAACAGGTCTTCGAGGACGTGCCCTATGCGCCGCTCGGCCAGTATTTCCAGCCGACGGCCTATCGCAAGACGCTGACCGGCGTGCTGGCGAGCTTCCCGACCTTCTGGAACGTCAAGCGGGTGTAAGGGGAGAGGCCTTCAAGGCGGGGCTCTCGTTATTGGAATGCGCGCCGTCATCCCGGACAAGCGGCATAAGCCGCGCCGATCCGGGATCCATTCCTGAGCCGTTCGGGAATGGATCCCGGGTCTTCGCGGAGTTTATCCTTGGGCCGATTGAAGATCGGACCCGGGGGCTGCGCCCGGGATGACGGCACGCTTCTACAGGCTAAAGGGCATGCTCACCCCGCCGCGGCGCGCTCCAGCGCGGCGATGTCGATCTTGGTCATCTGCATCATGGCCTGCATGACCCGGCCGGCCTTGGCGGGGTCGGGGTCCATGTTCAGCTCCAGCAATCGGTCGGGCGTGACCTGCCAGGACAGGCCGTATTTATCCTTGAGCCAGCCGCATTGGCTGGTCTGGCCGCCTTCGCCGAGCTTCTCCCAGAAATAATCGACCTCCTCCTGCGAGCCGCAATGGATCAGGAGCGAGATCGCTTCGGTGAACTTGAAATGCGGTCCGCCATTCATGGCGGTGAACTGCACACCCTCGAGCTCGAAGATTGCGCAGAGCACGCTGCCCTTGGGGCCTGGACCCGCATCGCCGCAGCGCATCACCGGGCCTGCCTTCGCGTTCTTGAACACCGAAAGATAGAAGGCGACCGCCTCCTCGGCCTGATTGTCGAACCACAGGAAGGGCGTGATCTTCTGGATGCTGGGCATATTGTCCTCCATCGGGGCTGTCGCGGTGGGGTTGGCCACCGTCTCTACTTAACCGTATGGTTAAGTAGAGACGGTGCGTCATGTCAACCCGCAATTGCAGTTCGCCATGCGGTGAGGGCAGGGGTGCCGCGCCAGGTCGCGTCCTTGCTTGCGCCATGCTTCTTGGCGAAGCTCGCGAGATGAGCAGCATCGATCCCACCATCTCCGCCCTGTCCGTCTGGCTTGCCCTGGAGAGCCCGACCCATCATGCGCCCGGCGTGAACGGGATGATGGACCTCGTCGCCAAGGAGGTCGAAGGGCTGCCGATCGCGGTCGAGCGCCTGCCGGGCCGCGACGGGCTTGGCGACAGCCTGATCCTGCGCGCCGGTCCCAATAATGGCGAGCCTGCCGTCGCGGTGATGTCGCATCTCGACACGGTCCATCCGGTCGGCACGAGCGCCAAGGATCTGCCTGTGCGCGTCGAGGGCGACAAGCTTTATGGGCCGGGCGCCTGCGACATGAAGGGCGGCGCCTGGCTTGCACTGCAGGCGTTCAAGGAGGTCGCGATCGCGGGCTCGGCGAAGCGACCGATGGTCTTCCTGTTCACGCCCGACGAGGAGATCGGCTCACCGACGACGCGCGGCCTGATCGAGGAGATCGGGCGTAAATCGGCAGCCGTTCTGGTGACGGAGCCTGCGCGCGACGGCGGCCGGATCGTCACCGCGCGCAAAGGCGTCGGCCGCTTCGACGTCAGGCTCGAGGGCAGGCCCGCTCATTCCGGCACGCGCCATGCCGATGGCCGTAGCGCCATCCGCGAGGCGGCGCATCAGATCCTGGCGATCGAGGGCATGACCGATTATGCGCGCGGCATCACGACCTCGGTCGCGCTGGTCGGCGGCGGTACCGCGGCCAATGTGATTCCGCAGCACGCCTGGTTTTCCGTCGATTGCCGTGTCACCAGCCTCGCCGACGGCGTGATGATGGAAAACCGCATCATCGGCCTGACGCCGCGCGATCCTGATGTCGTGATCAAGGTCATGGGCGGGATGAACCGGCCGCCTTACGAGAAATCGACCGCGGTGGCGGGGCTGTTCGAGACGGCGCGCGGCATCGCGGCGGGGATCGGTTTCGACCTGCAGGATGTGCCGATGACTGGGGGGGGCTCGGACGGCAATTTCACCGCGGCGCTGGGCATCCCCACGCTGGATGGCCTCGGCATCGATGGCGGCGGCGCCCATACGCTCGCCGAATTCGGGCTGGTCTCGTCGATCGCCCCGCGCCGGGCGCTGATCAAGGGCTTGCTGGAGACGATTTGAGGGGCCGCCGGGCCGCAGCGTCATTCTCGGGCGAAGCGAAGCGCAGACCCGAGAATCGCTCCTCAAATATGGCGCTATCGCTGCGTCTCATTCCCAGGGGATGCTCGGGTCAAGCCCGAGCATGACGGTGCCATTTCCCGGCAGCGGCGAGGAGATCACTCCCCGCCGTTCTCCTCCGGCGCCGGGCCGACCTCAGTCTCGCCTTCGCCCTCATCGTCCCCGCCATCATCGCTGACGCGCTCGACCGAGACGACCTTTTCGTCCTTGGCGGTGTCGAAGATGGTGACGCCCTGCGTCGAGCGGCCCTTGACGCCGATCTGGTCGACCGGGCAGCGGATGAGCTGGCCGCCATCGGTCACCAGCATGATCTGGTCGCTCTCCTCCACCGGGAAGGAGGCGATCAGATTGCCGTTGCGCTCGGTGGTGGCCATGGCGACGATGCCTTTGCCCCCGCGCCCGGTGATCCGGTACTCATAGGCCGAGGTGCGCTTGCCATAGCCGTTCACAGAGATGGTCAGGATGACCTCCTCGGCCTCGGAGAGCTCGACATAGCGCTCCTGGCTGATCTCGGCATTGCCGCTCGCCTCTTCGCCGTCGCTCGCCGTGGTGTCCTCGCCGATCTCGCCGGCGATGGCGCGGCGCAGCTTGAGGTAGGCCTGACGGGTCTCGCCGTCGGCCTCGACATGGCGCAGGATCGCCATCGAGATGACGATGTCGCCCGAAGCCAGGTTGATGCCGCGCACGCCGGTGGAATCGCGGCCCTTGAAGACGCGCACCTCAGGCACCGGGAAGCGGATGCACTGGCCCAGCGCCGTGGTCAGCAGCACGTCGTTATCCTCGGTGCAGATCTGCACGTCGACGATGGCGTCGCCCTCGTCGAGCTTCATCGCGATCTTGCCGGCGCGGTTGACGTTGACGAAGTCCGACAGCTTGTTGCGCCTGACCCCGCCCGAGGCGGTGGCGAACATCACGTCGAGCTTCTCCCAGCTCTCCTCGTCCTCCGGCAGCGGCATGATCGTGGTGATGCGCTCGCTCTGGTCGAGCGGCAGCATGTTGACCAGCGCCTTGCCGCGCGCGTTCGGCGCCGCCAGCGGCAGCCGCCAGACCTTCTCCTTGTAGACCTGGCCATGCGAAGAGAAGAACAGCACCGGTGTGTGCGTCGAGGCGACGAAGAGACGCGCAACGAAATCCTCGTCGCGCGTCGCCATGCCGGAGCGGCCCTTGCCGCCGCGCTTCTGCGCCCGATAAGTCGAGAGCGGTACGCGCTTGATGTAGCCGGCATGGGACACGGTGACGACCATGTCCTCGCGCGCGATCAGATCCTCGTCGTCGAGATCGGAACCCCAATCCTGGATCACCGTGCGGCGCGGCGTGGCGAAGGCGGCCTTCACCTCGACAAGCTCGTTCTTGATGATCGTCTGAATGCGGACGCGCGAACGCAGGATCTCGAGATAATCGGCGATCTCGGTGGCGAGCTTCGACAGCTCCTCGCCGATTTCGTCGCGGCCCAGAGCCGTCAGGCGAGCGAGGCGCAGTTCGAGGATCGCCTTGGCCTGGGCGTCCGACAGCTTGTAGGTGCCGTCGGCATTCATCGGATGGCGCGGATCGTCAACCAGCGCGATCAGCGGCGCGATGTCCTCGGCCGGCCAGTTGCGTTCCATCAACGAAGCATGGGCGGCGGCCGGCGTCGGCGCGGTCCGGATCAGGCGGATGACCTCGTCGATATTGGCAACCGCCGTGGCGAGGCCGCAGAGCACATGGGCGCGCTCGCGAGCCTTGTTGAGCAGGAAGCGGGTGCGCCGCGAGACGACCTCTTCGCGGAACTCGACGAAAGCCGCGATGAAGTCCTTGAGGTTCAGGACCTCCGGCCGGCCGCCGGTCAGAGCCACCATATTGGCGCCAAACGAGGTCTGCAGCGGGGTGAAGCGGTAGAGCTGGTTCAGCACGACATCGGCGACCGCATCGCGCTTGATCTCGATGACGACGCGCACGCCCTCGCGGCTGGATTCGTCGCGCAGGTCCGAGATGCCCTCGATGCGCTTTTCGCGAACCAGATCGGCGATCTTCTCGACCATCGAGGCCTTGTTCACCTGATAGGGAACCTCGGTGACGATGATCGCCTCGCGCTCCTTGCGCAGTTCCTCGATATGCGTCTTCGAACGCATCACGATCGAGCCGCGGCCGGTGTGATAGGCGGAGTGGATGCCGCTGCGGCCCATGATCGAGGCGCCGGTCGGGAAGTCCGGGCCGGGCACGATCTCGATCAATTCGTCGATCGAGATCTCGGGGTTCTCGATCAGCGCGATGCAGGCATCGATGACCTCGCCGAGATTATGCGGCGGGATATTGGTCGCCATGCCGACCGCGATGCCGCCGGCGCCGTTGACGAGCAGATTGGGGAAGCGCGCCGGCAGGACCTTCGGCTCGAGCTCCTTGCCGTCATAGTTCGGCTGGAACTCGACGGTGTCGAGGTCGAGGTCCTCCAGCAGCGACATCGCCGCCTTGTCGAGCCTGGCTTCGGTATAACGATCGGCTGCGGCGCTATCGCCGTCCATCGAGCCGAAATTGCCCTGGCCGTCGATCAAGGGCAGGCGCAGCGAGAAATCCTGCGCCATGCGCACGAGCGCGTCATAGACGGCGAGATTGCCGTGCGGATGGTACTTACCCATCGTGTCGCCGACGATGCGGGCGCATTTGGTGTAGGACCGGTCGGGCGTGTTCTTGTTCTCGTGCATCGAGAACAGGATGCGCCGGTGCACGGGCTTCAAGCCGTCGCGGACGTCGGGCAGAGCGCGGCTCACGATCACGCTCATGGCGTAATCGAGATAGCTCTTCTTCATCTCGTCGGTGATCGCGATCGGCTTGATGTCGCCGCCGAAATGCGGCTCGTCCGGGCGCTTGTCGTCTGTGTCGTCGCTCAAGGGATTGGGTCCCGATTCCTGCTATTTTTCAGGCTTCTGGCTACCCGATTCCGGCAGGGGAAGCCAGTGCGGCGGTTGGCTTTTCAGGGGAAAAATAAGCCATTTGAATCAAATGGTTGCGGGGCTCGGAGATGCGGCGGCGCCGCCCGTTCCACAATGCTGCCTTGATTGGCGGCGAAAGCGGCCATTCGGAGCCCTGTCCAACCCGTTCCACCTTCGCGCTGGCGGTTGCACCTGCGGCATGGCTTACTGCCCGCGATGAACCTCGATTTCCTCACCTCCGCGCTGGTGACGCTTCTGGTCACGCTCGACCCTCCGGGGCTCGCGCCGATCTTCCTGTCGCTGACGCGCGGCATGACGGGGGATGAGCGCAGGCAGGTCGCGGTTCGCGCTTGCATCATCGCGTTTGGCATCATGGCCTTCTTCGGCGTGGCGGGAGACATCGTGCTGAAGGCGCTCGGCGTCTCGCTGCCGGCCTTCCGCATCGCCGGCGGTTTGCTGCTGTTCTGGATTTCGTTCGAGATGGTGTTCGAGCGCCGCAACGAGCGCAAGGCGCAGACCGCCGAGATCGCGATCACGCAGGACCATATCCGCAATGTCGCGGCCTTTCCGCTGGCGATCCCGCTGATGGCGGGGCCGGGCGCGCTGACGGCGATGATGCTGCTGGCCGGCAGGGCCGAGGGCAACCCGCTGATGCTGGCTTCGCTCGCCGTGATCTGCGGCCTGGTGATCCTGTCCTGCCTTGTCGTCTTCCTGCTGGCGGTGCCGATGGCCCGGCTGCTCGGCGTTACCGGCAATGTCGTGCTGACGCGCCTGCTCGGCGTGATCCTGGCGGCGCTCGCGGTGCAATTCGTGATCGATGGCGTGAAGGCGGTGATCACGGCGGGGTAGGGTGGTTCGTTCCACTTCCGGTGTGGGGGGCAGACGTTTGTTCCGTCCCGACGCTGCCCATATATGCAAGAAAGCCCGGCGGGTCTAACCCGCCGGGCTTTCTTATTGCAATGCGGCCCCTCGCGGAGATTGTGTCTCCGCGAGGGGCCGCTAGCGCTTAGCTGCGATACCAGGCCGCGAGGTTCCAGGTGTCGACGTCCCAGCCGCTATGGTCGTGCGCAAGGCTTTGCGCCGCCGCCACGACCTTGGTCCTTGAAAGGACCGGCAGGATGACGTTGGCCTCGCAGAAGATCTCGTTGACCTTGATCAAGAGCGCTGCGCGCTTGGCCGGATCGAGCTCCTTCTGGGCGGCCTTGTAGGCTTCGTCGGCAGCCGGGTCGGAATAGCGCGAGACGTTGCGGCCCAGCCATTTATTCTCCTTGTTGGCGATCTCCCAGGAGGTGAACTGGTTGAGGAAACGCTCCGGATCGGGCTGCGGCTGCGTCGTGGTGTACATCTCCATGTCGACATAGAGCTTGGTGTAGGTGTCGGGGTTGGCGACGTCGGAGGAGAAGAACACCGAAGCCGTGACCGACTTCAGCTCCAGCTCGATGCCGGCGCGCTGGCAGGCCTGCTTGACGATGGCCTGGACCTTTTGGCGCGGGGCGTTGATCGAGGTCTGGAAGACGAATTTGAGCTTCTTGCCATCCTTCTCGCGGACGCCGTCGGCGCCCTTCTTCCAGCCGGCCTCGTCGAGGATCTTGTTGGCCTTCTCGATGCTGAACTCGTATTTGAGCTTCTGCGACTTGAACTGCTTGGGCTCGTTCACGAAGCTCGCGGTGGCGACGCCGCCGCGGCCATAGATGAACTTCTGGATCGAGTCGCGGTCGATCAGCAGGTTGATCGCCTGGCGAACGGCCGGATCGGACAGCGTCGGGTGCTTGGTCTTGACGCTGGAGCGCTCGCCATCGACCTCGGTCCACGGGTCTGTGGTGTTCAGGGTGATGAACTCGACATCGCCCGCGGGCGCCGCGCTGATCTTGCCGCGGCCGCCGGTTTCCAGGCGCTTGAGCACTTCGTCCTCGACCAGCGTATCCCAGGCATAGTCGTACTCGCCGGTCTGCAGCACGGCGCGTGCGGCCGAGACTGCGTCACCGCCGCCCTTGACCTCGAGCGTGTCGAAATGCGGCTGGTTCTTGACGTGGTAATCCTCGTTGCGCGTGCCGGCGAGGATGTCGCCGGGCTTGAAGTCGGCGAATTTGTAGGGGCCGGTGCCGACAGGCTTCAGATTGGCCGGGGCCTCGCGCGACTTGGCGCCCTTGTACTCGGCGAAATGATGCTTCGGGATGATCATGCCGGCGACGCCGACGAAGGGGTCGGCCCAGAACGGTGTCGGCTTGCTGAAGATCACCTTGATCGTGAGATCGTCGACCTTCTCGACCTTGATGTCCTTGTAGGCGCCGGTGGTGTAGGCGGCGGTCGCCGGATCGGCGGCGTATTCCCAGGTGAAGACGACGTCGTCGGCAGTGAGCGGCTTGCCGTCATGCCACTTCACGCCTGGCTTCAGCTTCCAGGTCACACTGGTGCCGTCTTCCGAGAGGCCGCCATTCTCCTTGCTCGGAATCGCGGCGGCGAGCTGCGGGATTAGATTGCCCTCCTTGTCCCAGCCGGCGAGCGGCTCATAGAAGATGCGCGAGGCAATCTGGTCCTTGGTGCCGGAGGCGAAATGCGGGTTCAGCAGGGTCGGGGCCTGCCAGAGCAGGAGCTTCAGCGGCCCGCCGCCGCCGGCCTTGGTCGGCTTGTATTCGAGCGTGGCGTTGGCCATCGCAACGTTGTTCCAGGCGAGTATCTGGCTTGCGATCGGGGCGCCGATGCCAAATGCCGCCATCTTCTGGATGAAGGAGCGTCGCGATAGGCGGCCTTCTTTCAGATTTTGCACCATGCCTTGGATATGCTGACTATTCATAACTTGCCTTCGCATCGCATCGACAAGATACCGATCAATATAATGATCGGATCTAGTCTTGTTTTATCAAATCCAAAGCATGGCTATGCTTTGGTCGCGGCTCTTCTCGTAAGAGCCACAATCTTAAGCCCGCCTTAAGGCGGCTGAAGAGGACGGTGCGTTGATGCCCGCTTGCCACCTCATTGCGGACGCCCTTTAAATCGCGATCACCTAGGGGCTGTCGGTCGGCTCCGAAGGGGCCTCCCCAATGCGTACGAATTTCATTTGAACGGAAACTGGACGGAGCTCTCGATGACCAAGGGCGGTTGGATTGCCAAGGTTTTGCTTGCGCTCGTCGGAGTCTTCGCCGCGGCGTTTGTCGTCGACGAATTGATCGGCGGCGGCGCGCTGGGATGGATGGCAGGCGGAGCCATCATCGCCGTAACCGTAGGGCCGCTGTTGTTGTCCCTGATCGCCTGGCGCCGGGAGCAAGACAGCCGCCGCGGCCAATAAAGCTGTTTGCGATACTGCCTGCGGCTCTAGCGGGGCGGGGGAGCCCCTTTCCCGCATGCCTAGGGAACACGGCGCGATGGGTCGAAAAGGGACGAGACCTGTTTCTCCCAAAAGGCCCGGATCGCGCCTTCGGCCTGCTTCATCGAGGTGACGCCGTCGCGATGGCTGCGCGTGCCCTGGATGAAGGCCTGGGCGAGCGAAGCCGTCACCAGTGCGACAGAATCTCCTCGCGTGCGGCCCGCGATCCTGCCAGGCGGCGCCTCGTCTCCGCCAGCACTGCCGGCGAAGCCTCTTTCGGCGTGCCGGAGTGGAAGGGCGGCTGCGGCGCATATTCAAGCGAGAGCTGGACGATCTCGGCCTCGGCCTGTCCCATCAGCTCCGCGATCACAGCCAGTCCGAAGTCGATGCCCGAGGTGACGCCGCCTGCGGTGATCAGGTTGCCGTCCTGCACGATGCGCTCGTCGACCGGAATGGCGCCGAAGCGGCCGAGGAAGTCATGGGCGTTCCAGTGGGTGGTGGCGCGCTTGCCCTGCAGCAGCCCGGCCGCGCCGAGCACCAGGGAGCCGGTGCAGACCGAGGTGACATAGCGCGCCTTCGCAGCTTGCTCGCGCACGAAGCCGAGCACGATGTCGTCGCGCAGCAGCACATTGACGCCGCCTCCGCCGGGTATGCACAGGACATCGAGCACCGGGCAGTCGGCGAAGGTGGCGGTCGGCGTCAGCGACAGGCGGGTCGATGCCAGCAGCGGCTCGCGATCCTTCCAGACGAGATGAACCTCCGTATCGCGTGCGGATGCGAAGACCTCGTAGGGGCCGGTGAGATCGAGCTGTTGCACGTTCGGGAAGACGAGGATGCCGAAGCGAAGGGGCATGGGGAAACTCCTGATTGACGCGGGCCAGCCTAGCGGAGCAATCTCTGGCCGTATTGCCAATCATCCCTCGCTTCATGCCAAACCTGCCGCGCCGCATCGAAATCCTGACCTTCCCGAAAGCCCAGCTTCTCGATGTCGCCGGGCCGCTGCAGGTCTTCGCCACGGCAAACGACCTCGCCAGGATCGAGCGCGGTGCGCTGCCCTATGAGCCGGTGGTGGTGGCCGATGGCGAGCGGGTGATGACGACGGCCGGGCTGGAACTCGCCACAGTCCCGCTGCCGGCGGTCGATCTGCCGCTGCACACCCTGATCGTTGCCGGCGGCTGGGGCGTCAACGCGGCCTGCGACGATCCGGGCCTTGTCGCCTGGATCAGCCAGCGCGCGAAGGCGGCGCAGCGCACCGCCTCCGTCTGCAGCGGCGCCTTCCTGCTGGCCTCGGCAGGGCTTCTCGACGGGCGGCGCGCCGTCACCCATTGGCAGCGTTGCGCCGAATTCTCGAAGCGCTTTCCCGAGGTGCGCCTCGATCCTGATCCGATCTTCATCCGGGATCACGAGATCTGGACCTCGGCCGGCGTGACGGCGGGAATTGATCTCGCTCTGGCGCTGGTCGAAGCCGATCTCGGGCGCGCGATGGCGCTTGCGATCGCGCGGCAGCTCGTCGTGTTCCTGAAGCGCCCGGGCGGGCAGGCGCAATTCAGCGCGGCGCTGGCGCTTCAGGAGCGCGACGGGCGTTTCGACCGCCTCCACGCCTGGATCATCGCCAATCTTCGCGGCGATCTGTCGTTGGGCGCGCTGGCGGAGGCCGCGCATATGAGCGTGCGCAGCTTCGCGCGCCACTACCATCAAGCTACCGGCCGAACGCCGGCACGCGCCGTCGAGGATCTCCGGATCGAGACGGCCCGGCGCCTGCTCGAGCAAGGTCTGCCGGTGGCGCGGGCCTCGACCCGCTGCGGCTTCGGCTCGGAGGAGACGATGCGGCGCGCCTTCCTGCGCAGGCTCGGCACCAGCCCGCAAAGCTATCGCGACAGGTTCGCCGGATAGGACATGTTGTTCGCGGGCCGCGAATCGCGCGCGCGATGGGCAACCTAAGTGTCAAAGTCGGCAAGAGCCGACTTTGATGGGGAGACGGGAAGAGGGCGGCGCAGCTTTCCGGAAACCGGGATAACGCCCTCACTTATTGTCTGGAATGACGGCGCGGTCGGTCGAAAAAGGACGCCTATTTCTCCAGAAACGCCCGGATTGCGCCCTCCGCCTGCTTCATCGAGATGACGCCGTCGAGATGGCCGCGCGTGCCCTGGATGAAGGCCTGGGTGACGTTGACGCCACCCTTCCTAAGCGTCTCGGCGGTCCGCTCGATCGCGTCCGCGGTGAAGACGAGGTCCTTGGGCTGGCTGATCAGCAGCACGGGCGCCTTGATCTTGCTGGCCGCGTCCGCGAGCGAGATGCCACCGGCGGCGTAGAGTTGGTTGGCCTTGACCAGATAGAGGAAATGGTTGGCGTCCGAGACTTTTGCGCGGGCCTCGCCGGCATTGTCGAGAATGCTCTGGACCTGGAACTTGTTGGCGAGCGTCTTGGCCGGAGCGTCGCCCTCCTTGGCGGGACGGCGGCCGAAGGTACCGTTGGTCCAGTCGCCGTGATTGGCCTGAAGCGTGACCACGGCCAGAGCCTTGGCGAGGCCGGCATTGGGCGGGGTCTTGCCGTAGTAATCACCCTTGTTCCAGTTCTGGTCGACCAGGATGGGTGCAGCCCAGACGTCGAGCCAGGCGATCAGCTGTGCGTCGGCCTCGGCCGCGCCGATCACAGGCATCGCCTTGGCGACCATCTCAGGATAGCTCGCGGCCCATTCATAGGTCTGCAGCGCGCCCATCGAGGGACCGGCGACCAGGGCGAGCTTCCTGATGCCGAGACTTTCGACCAAGGCCTTTTGGACATTGACGAAATCGCCGATTGTCACGACTGGGAAGTCGAGCGCATAGGGCTTGCCGGTGTCGGGATCGATCGAGGCGGGGCCGGTGGTCGTGGTCTTGGGGTCGCCGGTATTGAGGTTGACCAGCGTATCGGAGGAGAGGACGAAATATTTGTTCGTGTCGATCGCCTTGCCGGGTCCGACAATGGCGTCCCAATAACCGGGCGCAGCGTCTGCGGCGGCATATTTTCCGGCAGCATGCGAGTTGGCCGAGAAGAAATGGCAGATCAGGATCGCGTTTGACTTGTCGGCATTGAGCGTGCCGTAGCTCTCCCAACCGACCTTGACGTTCTTGAGGGTTCGGCCGCCTTGCGTGGTGTAGCTCGGCAGTTCGAAGATCTTCTTTTCGACGATCAGCTCCTGCGCCTCAGCCGTACCCGTCGCGATCATGCCAGTCATCATCAATCCCACGACGCCGACCGCGCCCGCAATCCAGTGCTTCATGCCGATATCCTCCCCTTGAATGGCCGTCGGGCGGCCTTGGGCGGCATGAGAGCGGAATTCGATCCGCAATGAAAGCTGTAAAAAGCGGCGTGCCCGGCTCTGTTCAGCGCAGCAGCTGTGTCGGGAAAGCCGTGGCTCCGCGCGATAGCGCCTCGGTGTCGAGCTCCAGCGTGGGGTTGTCGAGCGGGCCCTTGAGGGTGAAGGGCAGGCGGAGTGGGCCATTGCTGGGCGTAAGCAGGAGGCCCATTTCATAGGCGCGTCCAGCCAGCGAGACCTGGCCTGCCAGCGTCAATTGATAGCTGGCCCCGATCATCTGCGCATCGGTCACCATCGCGACGCCATTGGCGATGCTGAGATTGACGGCGGCTGTATCGAATGGGGTCTTGCCCTGCCGCCAGTCGCGCAGCACCAGGTTTGGATTGCGCTCCAGCCGGCGCAGCAGCTCGCCAAAGGCAACGCCACCGAGTTCGCCCTGGCGCAGGCTTAGGCCGGCCTTGCCACTGAGCGAGGCGACGACCTCTTCGAAGGAAGCCCCGAGACCGTCCAGAGCGATTTGCAGCGTGCCGATGCCGCTGAGCTTCGCCAGATCCGGCACATCGCTGGCAGCCTTACCGAGATTGACCTTGTCGAAGCCGCCCTGGAGCTTGACGTCGACGCCGCCTGGTGCCGCCAGCACCAGGAACCGCCCCTTCAGGCTGCCACCATAAGCGCCGGCGCGCAGCAGCCCAGCCTCAAAACGCCCCTTTTTGACCAGGAGATAGGTCGCGACATCATCGAGCCGCGCGCCATTGACCCTGGCCGCATCGACGGAGATGCGCAGGTCGATGTCGTGGGCGGTCCAGGCGTCGAAATCGAGCGGGGCGCTCTCGTTCTCCGGCACAGTGGCGGGCAGCACGCCGAGGCGACTATAGAGCCGGCCGAGATCGAGCGTCGCGCCAGCCAGCGTGCCGGACAGGGCCAGCCGCCCGCCGGCGTCGCCGAGCTTGATCGCGCCTTCGAGCCGCTCGCCTTCGAGGCTGACGACGGCGTTGCTCAGCGAGGCCTCATGCGGCTTGATCTGCGCGTCGGCGGTCAGGTGCAGCGGGCCGATCGCGGAGGCCAGACGCGGCGTTTCGCCGAACCAGCCGAGCAGCTCGGGCAAGGCCTTGGTCGCAAGCGAGAGCCGGCCGTTGACGACGGGGTCGTTCAGGCCGCTGCGGGCGCCCTCGAATTGCAGGTTCATCACGGGCGAGGCCGCTGTCAGCGCCAGCCGTGCATTCGCGCCGGCCATCGGCCAGAGCAGGCTGACCTGCGTTGGCACGCCGCGCCAGGTCAGCGAACCCGACAGGCTCAGCGGCTCGCCGGCGTCGCGATCCTGGAGGACGAGATTGACGTCGCGCAGGATGGTCTGGATCACGCCCTGCGCCCGCATGAAGACCGAGCCGGCGGTGATGATGATGCGGCTCTGGACTTTCAGCCTCTCGAGATAGCTCAGGGGCGGCGTGAGCCAGTCACCGAGCCCGTCATCCGTGCCTGCGACCGCGACGTCGATCTGCGGCAAGACCAATTCGATGCGATCGAACCTGAACTGCCCGATGAGCAGCGGCAGAATGCGCGCGCGGGCCTTGATCCGCAGGGCCGAGCCGGTCAGGAGGTGGTCGCGCTGCCGAAAGCTAACCTTGGACAGGCTGATGCGCGGCAAGGGCAGTAGAGCAATCTCGGCGCGCTCGAGCCCGGTGACCTCGAGCCCGGTGCGCAGCTCGATGGCTGCGATCACACGCTGCTCCACCCGCCCGACCGCGATGCCCCAGGATTGCAATCCGAGCAGCACGACGGCGATGACGAGGCCGTAGGCGAGAATGGAAGCGCGTCTTGTCATGAGCCTTTGCGTGGCGGGAATCCGGCCCGAAACCGGTTTTCGACCGGTGACCGGTTTATGACGATGCCAAGACCTTGTCGAGATATGGACCTTGTCGAGATATGGACCTTGTCGAGATATGGACCTTGTCGAGATATGGACCTTGTCGAGATGACGGACCTGGTCGTGATTTCAGGCGGGCTTACCGCCAGCCCGCGCCAGGATGATGGCGGGATAGAGGCCGGCCAGCACGATCAACAGGCTGGCGAGCGCTCCGTCCTCGAAGCTGCCGCGCGAGGCGTGGCCGTAGACGATCGTCGCCAGGGTATCGAGATTAAGCGGCCGCAGCAGCAGCGTCGCCGGCAGCTCCTTCAGGCAATCGACGAAGACGAGCAAGGCCGCGGCCGCAATCGCCGGGCGCATCAACGGCCAATGCACGCGCCGCAGCAATTCGGGCGCTCCGGCGCCGAGCAGTCGGGCGGCGTCGTCGATGCGCGGCGAAACCCGCGCGAACCCGCTTTCGATACCGGCTATCGCGATAGAGAGGAAGCGCACGGTATAGGCGATGACGAGCGCGGCGCCGGAGCCGATAAGAAGCAGGCCCGGATTGACGCCGAACCAGGTCTGGGCGGCGTCGGCGAGCCTGTTGTCCAGCGCCGCGAGCGGCACCAGCAAGCCCAACGCCAACACCGTGCCAGGCACGGCGTAGCCGAGCGAGGCCGTGCGCGCCAGAGCCTGGAGCCAGGCCTCGCGCCCAAGCCGGCTGGCCGCCGCGATGGCGAGGCCGAGCGCGACGACGAGGCCCGAGGCGAGGCCCGCGAGCAGCAGCGCATTGGCGAGATTTCGCAGCAAGGCGGCGTCGACCTGCGCCAGCAGACCGCGTGACAGCACCTCGCCGAGCAGGAAGCCGATCGGCAGGAGCGCGCCGAACAGGACGGGCAGGGCGCAGACGAGCGCGGCACTGAAGGCTGCGCGCCCGGTGAGTCTGATGCGCCCGACGGGGCGCGGCTGGCGCACCGAGAGCGCGAAGCGGCGCTGGCCGCGCAGGTGTTTCTCGATAAGGATCAGCCCGACGACCATCACCAGCATGACGCAGGCGATCTGGGCCGCGCCGGGTAGCGAGCCGCGATTGACCCAGGTCGTGTAGATCGAGAGCGTCAACGAGCGCACGCCGAGATATTCGGTGGCGCCGACATCGTTCAGGGTTTCCAGCAAGGCGAGCGTCAGGCCCGCCGCCAGGGCCGGGCGCGCCATCGGCAGGCCGATGCGCCAGAACAGGCGCCGCCGCGAGGCGCCTAAAGTGCGCGCCGCTTCGACCATCGCCGCGCCCTGCAGGCCGAAGAGCGCCCGCACGCTGAGATAGACGTAAGGATAGAGCACGAGCGCCATGATGATAATCGCGCCGATGAGATTGCGAGGGTCGGGAAACCAGTAGTCGCGCAGCGAGCGCCAGCCGGTGAGTGCCCGCAGGCCCGTTTGGAACGGCCCCTGGAAGCCCAGGACTTCCACGTAGATATAGGCGGTGATGTAGGTCGGCATCGCCAGCGGCAGGACCAGCAGCCATTCGAAGGCGCGCCGACCCGGAAAGTCATATTGCGTGACGAGCCAGGCGGTTGCGACGCCGATCAGCGCGCAGAGGGCGCCGACGCCGAGCAGCAGCCGCAAGGTGTCACCGAGCGCCCGAGGAATGACGTTGGTGGCGAGATGCGGCCAGATCTGCGCGGCCTCCGATGAGAGCGCGGTCAGCGCCAGCGCGATGAGAGGAGCGGCGACAAGCCCTGCGCCGAGCAGCGACGCCCAGGCAAAACGCGTCGACGGCCGCCGTGGGAATGACGGCCGTCGCAGCGATCTGGCTGGAGCGCCCAGGCTCAATTGTCGAAGCCGACCTTGTCGACGAGGTCGGCCGCGGCCTTGCGGTTCCTGGCGATGTCGGTCAGCGGCGTCTTGTCGGGCGTGATCACGCCGAGCAGCTTGACGGCGGCGCTCTCCTTGACCTCGGCATTGACCGGGAATTCGAAGTTGCCGTCGCCATAGAGTTCCTGCGCCTTCGGGGTGAGCATGTATTCGATCAGCTTGACCGCATTGTCCTTGTTGGGCGCGTTCTTGGCGATCGCGGCGGCGGAGACGTTCACATGCGTGCCGCCGTCGGCGAAGCTGGTCTTCAGCGGCTTGATCGCGTCGTACCAGCCCTTCTGCTCGTTCTTCGCCTGGCTCATCAGGCCGATGTAATAGGTGTTGATCAAGGCGATGTCGCACTGGCCCGAGAGGATGTCGCGGGCGACGTCGCGGTCGCCGCCACCGGGCTTGCGGGCGGTGTTGGCCTTCAACGCCTTGAGATAGCCTTCCGTCTTCTCGGCGCCGTTGCGGGCGAGGTAAGCAGCAAAGAAGGCGTTGTTATAAGGGTGTTGGCCGGCGCGGATGCAGAACTTGCCCTTCCATTTCGGGTCGGTGAGATCCTCATAGGTGATCGCGTCCTGCTGCACCCGGTCCTTCGAGACAATGACGATGCGGGCGCGCTTGGTCAGGGTGACCCAGTTGTCGTCGGGACCGCGCAATTGCGCCGGCACGATCTTGTCGACGGCAGCCGACTTGACCGGCTGGGTGATGCCGGCGTCCACGGCCGCGTTGATCTCGCCGACATCGACCACCAGCATCACGTCGGCAGGGCTGTTGGCGCCTTCCGCCTTGATGCGCTCCTGCAAGCCGTCCTTCAGGAACACGGCGTTGACCTTGATGCCGGTGTCCTGGGTGAAAGCGGCCAGCACCGGATTGAGCAGGCCGGGCTCACGCGTGGTGTAGAGGTTGACGCTCTGGGCCATGACCGGCGTCGCCAGCAGACCGGTGGCCAGCGCCAGGGCGGACAGATGGGTGGAGTGGATCATGGGGCGCTCCCTCTCGATTAAAGGCCCGCTTCTGGGGCTTGAGGCCGGGAGGGGTAGTGATCGGTTGGCGTTGCGTCAACAAAAAATGGAGCAAGATCAGAGACTTGAAGGCGTTCTAATCTAGCATTACATTAGGGTAATTCTAAAGAATGCAGGACTGGCCCAACCTGCCGCTTTTTTAGCGGGGCCAGGATCATGGCTGCGTCGGGAATATGGCGATCGGGATGATGCGGGCCTGCCCCCGTGCGGTCGGATCGAGCGTGCCGCGCAGGGGTACCGCGTCGCTGACGACGCTGTCGTCATGCAGGCTGGCCTCGCGCAGGAGCATCTGCCGGCGCAGGCCGCGCGCCTGCGCCTCCATGCGCGAGATGCCGACGCGTTCGTCGATCTGCTGGCGCTGGCCCTTGCTGAGCTCGGAGGCCTTGCGGAAATCGCGGAAGTCGCTGGTGCTGTAGGGCCAGCGCGAGCCGCCCATGAAGGTGCGGACCTTGCCGTCAAGCACGACGCTGTCGCCGGGACGCAGGGTGAAATCGCGCAAGAGCGAGACCCGGCGCTCTCCGGCCTGGACGATCGCGGGCCGGCAAGCGGGATCGGCCGAGGTCTCATGGCCATGGGCGACGGGCAGGGCGGAATAGCGCTTGCCGTCGGCGGCCTGGGCTTCCTCGATGGTCGCAGCGCCCGCGGCGACCCGGAAGACCTTGACGGGGATGCCGGGATTCATCGCCTGGCAGAGCGCCTCATGCGCCTTCATGTCGGACTGGTTGCGCAGATAGCCGATGGGCGCATGGAAGCCGTCGCACATACGCACGCAGATGGTGCGGGCGACATCGGCCGCGCCGGAGACAGTATCGAGCCGGACCGCTTGCCGAGTCTTGACCTGCTGTGTCCTGGCCGGCTGTGTCTTGGCGTGCTGGCGCTCCGCCAGGCCCGCGGGCGCGTCATGCGGCCGGAACGGGTTGAGGCTGACCGTAGGGTGGGCGATGCGCCCATCGGCCTGCGTGCGCCAGAGCGGCAATTCCCAGCGGCCGCGAGACGGCGCGTAGGCGGTCGGCGCGGCGGGCGCCGAGGCAACCCGTTGCGCAGCGCGGCGATTGGCGCCTTCCTGCAGCAGAAAAGTGCGGGCGCCCGCGTCGTCCTCGGCCTGGACAAGAGAGATTGTGAAGATCGCGCCGCCCGCGCCGAGCGCCAGGCCCAGCCCCGTCATCGCGATGAGCCTGGTCGCACGGTTGCCCCGTGACGCAGATGGCGCGGCGGTGCTTGCGGCGACAAGACTTTCACTGCGGGAAAAACCTCCCGCCGGAACTTCACGGACACGCAACATCGCGTCGACTCCATCCTACGCTTGTTTACTCGTCCGCCGCCGAATGGGTGTAGTTTACTTTTTGTTAAGCTTCAACGCCGCTGCGGCTCAGCTCACGGAAAAAGGGCGCGATGCTTAACGCAGCGCGCCCTTTGGACCGTGGAACAGGCAAACAGGAGCGAATATCGCCCTTTTGCTTCAGAGCTCCGGCTTGTGAACGGCCTGCGGCACCGCCACGGGGACCCCAGGTACGAGCATGTCCTGCTGGCTCTCCCGCCGATCGCGGCCCGAGAGCCAGCTGTCGACCTTGTCGAGATAAAAATAGACGACGGGGGTGATGTAGAGCGTCAGCAATTGCGAGACCATCAGGCCGCCGACGACGGCGATGCCGAGGGGCTGGCGCAATTCGGCTCCGGCGCCATGGCCGAGCGCGATCGGCAGCACACCGAAGATCGCCGCGAAGCTCGTCATCATGATCGGCCGGAAGCGCACCAGCGCCGCCTCGCGGATGGCACTGAGCGCGTCGTCGCCCATCTTGCGCCGCTCGATCGCGAAGTCGACCATCATGATCGCGTTCTTCTTGACGATGCCGACGAGCATCAGGATGCCGATGATCGCGATCACCGACAGGTCCATGCCGAAATATTCCAGCGCGAGCAGGGCGCCGAGGCCGGCCGAGGGCAGGCCGGACAGGATCGTGATCGGGTGGATGAAGCTCTCGTAGAGAATCCCGAGGATGATGTAGATCACCAGGATCGCGGCGAAGATCAGCAGGCCCTGGCCCTTCAGCGCATCCTGGAAGAGCTGAGCGGAGCCGGCGAAGCTGGTGACGATGGTGGGAGGCAGGTTGACGTCGCGTTCGGCCGCCCGGATGGCGTTGACCGCGTCGCCGAGCGAGATGCCCGGCGCGGTGTTGAACGAGATCGTCACCGCCGGCTGCTGCGAGATGCGGTTGACCGCCAGCGGCCCGACGCTCGGCTTGATCGTCGCGACCGATTCCAGCGGCACGTTGAGGCCGTTCGCGGCCTTGAGCTGCAGGCGAGAGAGCACGCCTGGGTCCTGCTGGTAGATGCGGTCGGCCTCCATGATGACCTGATAGTCGGTCGCCGGGGTGAAGATCGTCGCGATCTGGCGCGAGCCGAAGGCGTTGCCCAGCGCCTGCCGGATCTGGTCGCTGGTGATGCCAAGGCTGGCGGCGCGCTCGCGGTCGATGTCGATCGAGAGCTGCGGGTTGCGCAATTGCAGGTCGATATTGGCGTCGCGCAATTGCGGGATCTGCGCGAGCCGCTGCTGCATCATCGGTGCGTAGGTGAAGATCTGGTTCAGATCCGGCCCCTGCAGCGAATAGAGATATTGCGCGCGCGAGGAGCGCCCGGCGTTCAGGTTGATGTTCTGGACCTGCTGGAACACGGCGGTGATGCCGGGCACCTCGGCGGTTGCGCGCCTGAGCCTGGCGATGACCACCTCCGCCTTGTCGCGCTCCTCCTTGGGTTTCAGCGAGATGAACATGAAGCCGTTGCTGGTGGCGTTGAAACCGCCGATATTGGCGTTCAGATAGTCGACTGCGGGATCGGCCTTGACGATGGCCGAGACCCGCTGCTGGCGCTCGGCCATGGCCTCGAAGGAGGTGTCGGGGGGCCCTTCGGTCGAGGCGCGCAGCAGGCCGGTGTCCTCGGTCGGGAAGAAGCCCTTCGGGATCGAGGTGTAGAGCGTCGCCGAGACCCAGACGGTGCCGAGCGTGAAGATCAGCATCAGGACGCGAGCCTTGAGAACCCAGTCCAGCGTCCAGCGATAGGCGTCGAGCATCGCCTGGAAGCCGGCCTCGAAGACCCGCTCGACGATGTTGGGCTTCTTGTGGTGGTCATGCGCCTTGAGGAAGCGGGCGCACAGCATCGGCGTCAGCGTCAGCGAGACGAAGCCTGAGACGATGATCGAGGCGGCGATCGTGCCAGCGAACTCGGCGAAGACCTTGCCGACGACGCCACCCATGAAGAAGACCGGGATGAACACCGCCACCAGCGAGATGGTGATGGACAGGATGGTGAAGCCGATCTCGCGCGAGCCGTCGAGCGCCGCCTGGAACGGCTTCTTGCCCATCTCAATATGCCGGATGATGTTCTCCAGCATGACGATGGCGTCGTCGACGACGAAGCCGACGGCCAAAGTCAGCGCGAGCAGCGAGATGTTGTCGAGCGAATAGCCGAGCGCGTACATGATCGCGAACGTGCCGATCAGCGAAATCGGCAGGGCCAGCGTCGGGATCACGGTTGCCGCAAGGCTCTTCAGGAACAGGAAGATCACCATGATGACGAGCGCGATCGCGACGACGAGCGAGAACTCGACGTCCTCGACCGCTTCGCGGATCGGGATCGAGCGGTCGTTCAGCGCGTGCAGCTCGATCGCGGCGGGCAGCTGTGAGCGATAGCTCTCGATCCGGGCTTTGATGCTGTCGACGACATCGACGGTATTGGCGTCGGACTGGCGATAGACGGCGAGCAGGATCGAGCGCTGGCCATTGTACCAGCTCGCGGTCTGGTCGTTCTCGACCGAGTCATAGACGGTCGCGAGGTCCTCGAGCCGGATCGGCACGCCGTTCTTCTGGGCGACGATCAGATTGCCGTATTCGGCGGCGCGCTCCATCTGGCCGGTTGCGCCCAATGTCAGGCGCTGGTTCTCGCCGTTCAGCGTGCCGACCGGCGAATTGGAGTTGGCGGCAGCGATGGCGGTACGCACATCCGAGAGCGCAAGGCCGCGCGAGGAGACCGCATCGGGATTGATCTTGACGCGCACGGCGTATTTCTGCGCGCCGAAGATGTTGACCTGGGCGACGCCGTTGAGCTGCGAAATCTGCTGCTGCAGCACGTTCTCGCCGAATTCATGGACCTCATAGAGCGGCTTGGTCGCCGATGTCAGCACCATGAACAGGATCGGCGTATCGGCCGGATTGACCTTCCTGAAGCTCGGCGGTGTCGGCAGTTCCGGCGGCAGGCGCCGGGCGGTTGCGCTCAGCGCCGCCTGCACGTCGAGCGCAGCGCCGTCGATATTGCGGTTGAGGTCGAATTGCAGCGTGATCGAGGTCGAGCCCTGCTGCGAGACCGAGGACATCGAGGTGATGCCCGAGATCGAGGCGAATTCACGCTCGAGCGGAGCCGCGATCGAGGAGGCCATCGTCTCAGGCGATGCGCCCGGCATGCGGGCGCTGACATTGATGGTCGGGAAATCGACGCGCGGCAGCGCCGCGACCGGCAATTGCTTGAAGGCGAAGAAGCCGAAGATCAGGAAGGTCGCCATGATCAACGTCGTCATCACCGGACGACGAATGCAGGCCTCGGGCAGGTTCATCAGCCGGCACTCCCGCGCTGAGAGGTCTGGTTGCTAGGCACTTGCTGGCCGCCGCGATTGCGCTCGATCGTGCGGACGCCATCGGTCAGCAGCAGCGCGCCGTCGACCACGATTGTCTCGCCGCCCTTCAGGCCCGAGGCGAGCACGACGCGCCCGTCGACGGTGCGGTCGAGCACGACGGTGCGCGCTTTGGCGACGTTATCCTCGATGACGAAGACGAAGGGGCCGTTCTGGCCGTTCTGGACCGCCTCGCGCGGCACGGTCAGCGCATCCGGCTCGACGCGCAAGGTGACGCGGACCTGGCAGAGCGCGCCCGGCCAGAGCGCCTCGGCTGCATTGTCGAAGATGGCGCGCAGCTGGATCGTTCCGGTGGTGGCGTCGACCGTGTTGTCGACGACAGCGATCTTGCCCTCGACACCCTTGGCGACGCCCTGCTGCGTTGCCAGCACCGTGGCGGTGTCGGCTTTCATCGCAGCGCGGATCGCCGGCAGATAGCGCTGTGGCAGGGCGAAAGTGGCATAGATCGGGTCGATCTGGTTGATCGTCGCCAAGGCTCCGGAGGTATCGCCGACCTTGGCGATGTTACCTTCCTTCAGCGCTGCGACGCCGATGCGGCCCGAAACCGGCGAGACGACGGTGTAGTAGGTGAGCTGGACTTTCAGCCCGTCGACCGCAGCCTCACCCCCGAGGATCGAGGCCCGCAAGGTCGCGGCCGCGGCGCGCGCCGTCTCGAGCCGCTGGTCGGTGGCGAAGTCGCGCTTGGCGAGTTCCTCGGCGCGGCGCAGATCGGCCTCGGCAGAGACCAGCGAGGCCTTGTCGCGTACGACATTCGCCTCGGCTTGCCTGAGTTGCGTTTCGAGCTGGCGGGAATCGAGCCGGAAGAGCAGGTCACCCTTCTTGACGTAATCGCCGTCCTTGAAGCCGACCTCCATGATCTGGCTTTCGACGCGGGAGCGCACCGTAACGGCCGACAGCGTCTGCACCGTGCCGATGGCGTCAAGCCGCACGGGCATCGGCATCCGCTCGGCCTTGGCGGTGACGATCGTCACGGGCGGCCGTTGCGGGGCTGCTGCACGCTGCGCCGGCTGCGCGGTTTCGGCCAGAGGTGGTATGACCTTGCCGTAAGGTATCTTGTCGAGAGGCCATGGCACCGGCTTGCCGGCGTAGTGAAAACCCGCGCCTGCGCCTACAGCGCCTACGACGGCCAGAAAAGCCACGCGCCCGAAAGTCAGAACTGCCATGTCATGCCTTGCGCCAGAGGGAGGACGAGCCTCTGAACCCAACCAAACGGTTGTCCCCAAACCGTTACCGCCGCAAGCATTTAGCATGCCGACGCTGGGTCAGGGGCGCAAGCTATAAACACGGTTTATCGCGGCATGTAGCGAGGATGTGACAGACGTCCAAGCGGGATATATCAGGCTCGCGAATCGCCTCTGGCGTGCGTCGTCTCAGACGACTGCCAGCACCACCCCGATCCACATCAGGAACAGGATCAGCACGCCGAGCGCGTATACGACGGAGCGCGGCTTCAATGCGTTCGAGCCGACATGGATCAGTGTATGGACGATGCGGGTGGCGACGAAGGCCCAGGCCAACCCAGCCATCGCATAGCCGCTCGCGCCGACCTCCATCGCCAGCATGATCAGCGCGAAAAAGACGACCGGCGTCTCGAACTGGTTCGAGAAGTTCGCCGCCGCCAGCCGGGCGGGCTCGGGATAGCCCTCGGTCGAGACCGCTACGTCGGTCAGGCGCACCTGCTTGCTCTTGAAGGCGGCCTGGCGGCGCAGGAAGACGATGACGAGCACGACGAAGATCCACAAGATCATCGCCAATGTCGGGTAGACCAGTTTCAACGTCATCGCGCGCTCCCGTTCCCGGCTTTCATGAGACTACGGCACAGGCTGTGCTGGAGCCGGATGATTTCAGCTGGGATCACAGAGAGATCCCAGCTGAAATCTGAACCCGTCTCTCATCTGGGAGTTGAGAGCAGGATCTATGCAAAAAACCGGTTCCCACTTTTTCGCATCCTGCTCTTACGCTCAAGAACGGGTCGGGTAGTTCGGGCTCTCGCGCACGATCGTGACGTCGTGGACATGGCTCTCGCGCAGGCCCGCGCTGGTGATGCGGATGAAGCGGGCCTTGGCCTGATAATCGGCGAGATCCTTGCCGCCGACATAGCCCATGGCGGCGCGCAAGCCCCCGGCGAGCTGGTGCAGAACGCTGGAGACCGGGCCCTTATAGGCGACCTGGCCCTCGATACCCTCGGGCACGAGCTTGAGCGCGTCTTTGATGTCCTGCTGGAAGTAGCGGTCGGCCGAGCCCCGCGCCATCGCACCGACCGAGCCCATGCCGCGATAGGATTTGTAGGAGCGGCCCTGATAGAGGAAGGCTTCGCCCGGCGTCTCGTCGGTGCCCGCCAGCAGTGAGCCGACCATGGCGCAGGAAGCCCCTGCCGCCAATGCCTTGGCGAGATCGCCTGAGTATTTGATTCCGCCATCGGCGATGACCGGGATGCCCAGCTTTTGCGCGGCGGAGGCGGCGTCCATCACAGCGGTGAGCTGGGGCACGCCGACGCCGGCGACGATGCGGGTGGTGCAGATCGAGCCCGGACCAATGCCAACCTTGATCGCATCCGCGCCGGCGTCGATCAGCGCCTGGGCGCCGCCGGCGGTGGCGACGTTACCTGCGATGATCTGCACGGCGTTGGAGAGCTTCTTCACCCGTGTCACCGCCTGCAGCACCTTGGCGGAATGGCCATGGGCGGTGTCGACGACGATGATGTCGACACCCGCGTCGATCAGCAGCTCCGAGCGCTCGAAGCCGAGATCACCGGTCGTCGTCGCCGCGGCGACCAGGAGGCGGCCATGCGAATCCTTGGCAGCGTTGGGGTGGGCGACCTGCTTCTCCATATCCTTGACGGTGATCAGGCCGATGCAGCGATAATGGTCGTCGACGACCAGGAGCTTCTCGATCCGGAACTGGTGGAGGAGGCGGCGCGCCTCGTTCTGATCGACGCCCTCGCGCACCGTGATCAGCCGGTCCTTCGTCATCAGTTCGGCGACGGGCTGCTCAGGGTTGGCAGCGAAGCGGACATCGCGATTGGTCAGGATGCCGACGAGCTTGCCCTTGTGGCCCTGCGGCCCGCGCTCGACCACCGGAATGCCGGAGATGCCGTTCTGCTTCATCAATCCGAGCGCGTCGGCGAGCGTTTCGTCGGGATAGATCGTGATCGGATTGGCGATCATCCCCGATTCGAACTTCTTGACGAGGCGGACCTGGGCGGCCTGCTGGTCGGCCTCGAGATTGCGATGGATGACGCCGAGGCCGCCGGCCTGCGCCATCGCGATCGCCATCCTGGCTTCCGTCACCGTGTCCATGGCTGAGGCGATGATCGGCAGGTTCAGCGATATCGTCTTGGTGAGCTTGGTCGAGATATCGACGTCGGCCGGCATGACCTCGGACGGGCCGGGTTCAAGCAACACGTCATCAAAGGTCAAACCGTCGCGAATGAGGCCGTCAGTCGGGAATGCCATCGTCAACTCCGGGGCCGGTTCGAGCGGCCTGTTTTCAAGATCTGGCGGGGGAGCCGTGATCGGGTTGACGAGGCCCGTTATCATGCGTGTGACGCCGCCGCTAGGGCCGTTGTTGAAAAACACCCGGACGACGACGCAAGGCAGCGATGCGTCGTCGTCAGTGGAGGCCCTGCGGCCACCGTGGCCGCGCGCGCCGTTATGACCTGAAAGCAATTCGGCTTCCCACCAATCCGGCTCCGCGGGAGCTATGTTTCCGTTGCGTTCTGCTCCATATGGTTCCCCAATCGTCCGGCCTCCTCCTGAGGGTCTTCCGTCTTGATGCAGCGCGCCAAGCTCCTGCCCCTGATCGTCGCTTGTGCGCTGTTCATGGAGAACACCGACTCCACGGTGATCGCGACCTCGCTGCCGGTAATCGCGCAATCGCTGGGCGAGGATCCGATCGCGCTGAAGCTGGCGCTGACCTCCTATCTCGTCAGCCTCGCCGTCTTCATCCCGATTTCGGGCTGGATGGCTGACCGCTATGGTGCGCGCACGGTCTTCCGGGCGGCGCTCTGCGTCTTCATGGTCGGCTCGGTGCTGTGCGCCTTGTCGAATTCGCTCGGGGCCTTCGTCGGGGCGCGCTTCATCCAGGGCATGGGCGGGGCGATGATGGTGCCGGTCGGCCGGCTCGTCATCCTGCGCAGCGTCGAGAAATCGGAGCTCGTCAGCGCGCTTGCCTATCTCACCGTGCCGGCGCTGGTCGGTCCCGTCGTTGGGCCGCCGCTGGGCGGCTTCATCACCACCTATTTCGACTGGCGCTGGATCTTCTTCATCAACATTCCGATCGGCCTCGTCGGCATCGTGCTGTCGAGCCTGTTCTTCGAGGATATCCGCGAGGAGGATGTCGCGCCGCTCGACATTCGCGGCTTCATTCTGTCTTCCTTCGGCTTTGCCAGCCTGATGCTCGGCCTGGCCACGGGCGGGCGCCATCTGGTGCCGGAGGCGGTCTCCTATGCCTGTGTTGCAGCCGGCATCGCGGCGCTGACCGCCTATTGGTTCCATGCGCGCAACGTCGCCTATCCCGTGCTCAACCTGGCGCTGCTGCGGATTCCGACCTTCCGCATCGGCGTGGTCGGCGGCTCGATCTTCCGCACCGGCATTGGTGCCATTCCCTTCCTGCTGCCGCTGATGCTGCAGCTCGGCTTCGGCCTCGACGCCTTGCAATCGGGGCTGATCACCTTCGCCTCGGCTGCTGGTGCGCTGATCATGAAGACGCTCGCCAAGACGATCCTGGCGCGCTTCGGCTTCCGCAACGTGTTGGCGGTCAACGCGCTGTTCGGCGCGGCCTTCCTGGCGGCGTCGGGCCTGTTCACACCGCTGACGCCGCATTGGCTGATGCTCTCGGTCCTGCTGATCGGCGGCTGCTTCCGTTCGCTGCAATTCACCGGCATCAACGCACTGAGCTATGCCGACGTCTCCAATCGCGAGATGTCGAGCGCGACCAGCTTCTCCAGTGTCGCCCAGCAATTGTCGTTGAGCGTCGGCGTCACCATCGGCGCCTTCGCGCTGGAGACGGCCAACGCCTTCAATGGCGGCAAAGCGCTGGGAGCGGGCGATTTCTGGCCGGCCTTCGCGCTGGTCGGGCTAGTCTCCGCCTCGTCGGTGTTCTGGATGGTGCGGCTCGCGCCCGACGCCGGTGCGGAGGTCTCGGGCCACGCCCCGTTCAGCGCACGCAGGGCGACGGCGGAGGCGATCGCGGATCAGAAGCCGCTGGAGTGAGCGGTTTTAAAAGGCCGGTGCTGCTGTCCAAGCCGGGCGGATCACTGCGAAAGCCGTGGTGAGGGAAGCGCCTGTTCGCCATCTCGAGCAGGATCCCGCTTTCGCGTCGATTTGACGAGAACATCGACGATGACGGCGGCCATGACGATGCTGCCCCCGATCCAGGCGGACAAGGACGGCCGCTCGCTGAAGGCCAGCCAAACCCATAGCGGTGCGAGCGGGTTTTCCATGCTGCCGATCAGTGCGGACCGTGTTGCTGAAATCAGGCGCGTGCCGGTCGTCATGAGCAGCAGGCCCAAGCCGAATTGGACGGTGCCGAACAAGAACAGGTCGAACAGGCTTGTCGCCGTGACGTGAGCGGGACTTGCGAAGGGCAAGGCGACCAATGTGCAGAGGAAGGCCGACAGGCAGGCCGCCGGCAGCATGGAGACATGCCGGTTCTTACGGATGACCACCATCACCGCGGCGTATGACAGCGCCATCCCCATCGCGAAGGCGTAGCCCGTGAGATGACCGGCCGATGCCTGAGGGTTCACGATGATCGCAACCCCGGCAAGCGCTGCAATGCTCGCCGCCCACGTCGTCCAATCCTCCTTCTCGCCGGCGATGACGAGTGCAAGAACGGCTGTCATGAAGGGGATCGCGGCGTGGATCGTCATGACATCGGCAACTGGAGTCAGCCGCAGAGCATTGATGAAGCAGATCGTGGCGGTGGCCGACAGGAGCATGACCCACAGCCCGGGCCATCCCATCGCACGGACGGAACCCAGCAAATCACGCCGGTGACGCCATGCGATATAGGCGCCCAAGAACACGCCGCCGAAGATTCCGCGCCAGAACAATATGGTCCAGACATTGTGTTCGACCAGGCGCGTGAAATAGCCCGACAAGCTGTAGGCGATCGCCGAAGCCACGATCAGCAGCGTGCCGAGCCATTTATCCTTGTCCTGATGCATCGCCTTCCCCCTGCCTGGGAAAGTTCTAGCAGGCTCCTGGCGCCGTTCTGTCAGGGGGGTTCGAGGCGGCGAACACTGCGTCGCGCCGACTGCATGCCTCAGGAAATTACAGCCATACGCTAATGCTCGGGTTCGCGCTCATAGAGACGCTGGGTCTCCCTGAGCGCTTCATCCAGCCGCGCGCCTTCGCGGTAGGCTGACAGGCTCTCCGGCCGCGCGAGGCCCGGCAGCAATCGCGGGCAGGGCTCTTCGGCGCCGATGACTGTTTTGACCGGGATCACGCCTGCCCAGACGGGGTGACCATAGTCCTCCTCATCGTCGCCGACGCCCTTGGCTCGGGCCTTGGCGGAGGCCTCCTCGATCCGCATCCCGATGACCATCGTGGCCTTGGTCTCCTGCGTGCTGGTCTGACGCAACGTCTCGGCCCGGTCGGGATAGAAGCGATTGACGACGCCCAGGAGCGCGTGCGCCTTCTCCTCGGGGTCGTCGATGATCCGGGCCGTGCCGAAGCAGATCGCCGAGCGGTAATTGGCGGAATGATTGAAGCCCGAGCGGGCCAGCACGAGTCCGTCGAGATGAGAGACGGTCAGGCAGGCCGGCGTTCCCGCGCGCAGATGGCGCAGCATGCGGCTGGCCGAGGAGCCATGCCAGTAGAGGACATCGTCCTCGCGCCAGTGAATCGTCGGCGTGCAATAGGGCTGGCCGTCGAGCACATAGGCGACGTGACACAGAAGCCCGGCATCGAGGATCGCGAAGACGGCGCTCCGGTCGTAGCTGCCGCGTTCATGCAGGCGCTTCACCCGGTTGCGGCCGGTGATGGGGAAGGCTTCGTCGATCTGAGCGTCGGTCACCGCAGTTGCATCCTTCTGTCGTGCCTGTGCAATCTGCGGCATGATATTGGCTCACAAAAGAACCAATCCCGTGTTGAAAATGACAACCAATTTGCCTGATTGGTCGGCGCTCATGCCCGTGCTGCCAGGTGAGGGGCCCCGCACCAGGGAGCTCTACGCGGCCATCAGGCGATTGATCGAAGCCGGAGTCGTGCCGGCCGGAGCCAAGCTGCCGACGACGCGTGACCTCGCCCGGCGTTTTGGCCTCTCGCGCGCTTCGGCGGTCGCGGCCTTCGAGATGCTGACGGCCGATGGTTTCGCCGAGGCCAGGGTCGGCGCTGGAACCTTCGTCGCAGCGCAAGTCCCGCATCTGCCGTTGACAACCAGCAAGGAGCGCGCACCGGGGCTGCCATTTGCGCCGTCTTTGCCTTGCGCGCTCGGAGTGGCGACGCCCGATGCCCGGACGCTGCGGGTGTTCCGGAGCCTGCTTGCCAGGAGTCTGGCGCGGCCAGGCCCGGAGCATTTCCACTATGGCGATCCGCGCGGCGGGCTCGCGCTTCGCCAAGCCATTGCCGCTTATCTCCGCTTGGCGCGGGGCGTCCGCTGCGATGCGGAGCAGATCATCGTGACCTCGGGCTCCCAGCAGGGGCTCGATCTGCTGATCCGCGCCGCGATCCGCCCGGGCGATGCGGTCTGGATCGAGGATCCCTGTTATCCGATGGCGCATGCGGCGCTGGCCAATTCCGGCGGCCATGTCGTCGGCGTACCCGTCGATTCCGAGGGGCTGGACCCCGTTCTCGGTGAGGCGCTGTGCCCAGGGGCGCGGGCCGTCTACGTCACGCCCTCGCATCAGTTTCCGCTTGGCATCACGATGACGATGCGCCGCCGCCTGGCCCTGATCGACTGGGCGCGGCGCAACGAGGCCTGGATCATCGAGGACGATTACGACAGCGAGTTCCGCTATGCCGGGCCGCCGCTCACCGCCTTGCAAGGCATGGATGCCGCAGGCCGCGTCGCCTATCTCGGCACCTTCTCGAAAGTGCTGTTTCCAGGGTTGCGGGTCGGCTACGCCGTCGTACCGGAGCCGCTGCTCGATGCCGTGCTCGAGTTGCGCGCTCGCACGGACAGGCATCCCCCCAGCCTGGCCGAGGGCGCGCTGGCGGATTTGCTGAACGAGGGCCATTTCGCCGCGCATCTGCGGCGCAGCCGCAGGCGGGTCCATGCGGCACGCGATGCGCTGGTAGCGGGACTTCGGGCTTGCCGCGCGGGCGTTCTGGATGTGACCGTGCCGGAGCAGGGGCTGCATCTGGTGGCGAAGCTCACATCCACGCGCTCCGACGTCGAGATCGTCGCGGCCGCCAAGGCTGCAAGCGTGGGCGCGCGGGCGCTGTCGTCGATGTTCGTGACGGCTCAACCGCAGCAGGGGCTGGTCCTGGGATTTTCAGGATTTGCGGATGGCGAATTGCGCGCTGCGGCGGCCAGGCTCAATGCGCTCCTCAGGTGACGTGGCCTTGGCTGGAAACATCGGGCGCGCGGCTAGATCGCGTCGAGCGGCCACAGCATGTGTTCGAGCTCGGCCAGCGTCGCCGCCTTTTCGTGCCAGCCGGGAATGGCGATCTTGCTCATGGGATCGCTGGCGCGATGCAGGAAGGTCAGCGTCAATAATCGCCGCGTCAGGGCCGGGTCGATTTCGGTCGGCGCATAGCCAAAACCCTGCAGCAGGCTGCGCACGCGGCCTGGTCGTCCCTCGGTCATGAAGGCGCTTGGGCCCAGAAGATCATATTCGCGCCAGCCGGCGAGGACATCGCCGAAATCGAAGAGGCCGGCGAGCCGCCAGCCATCACCGTCGGGCTCGAGCAGGAAATTCTCGGGGATATATTCGCCGGTCAGGATGACGGGGACAGCACTCATCGGGATCAGGGCCGGGGCGGCGGCTATCAATGCGTCGAGCTCGTCCCAGTATTTCTCCGGCAATCCCAAGCGAATCTGGCGCGCCCGGCAGCCGGCGATCTGCCTAGACATGAACTCGGCCCAGCCGGGTTCGAGGAGAGCGAGCTCGCCGATCGGCGCTCGCTGGACCTGAGCGATCGTCTCCCCGATCTGACGGAGAACGATCTCCTTCCAGCTTTCCGTCAAAAGTGGCCAGACTTCCGAGCCAAGCGTGCCACTGAGGCGGGTCATTACGAGATAAGGCCACTGATCCCGCTCGCCTTCGAGGACGATCTCGGGCGTGGGGATATCGAGCCGCCCGCGCAATTGTTTCAGCGTGACGCGCTCGGAGACGAACTGGCTCCTGAGGGCCGGGGGAAAGATCTTCAGGACCAGATCCGGGCCAAGACCCAGGACGAGATTGGTGCCGGTGGCAAAGATATGAGGATTGTCCGCAGGCAAGCCATGGCTGCGCGCGATGTCGAGCGCTGCCGGCAACCAGCGTGCCGTGTCCGTACGCCAGGCCGCGAAAGCCTGGCCGGTCTCCAACAAGGGCAGGCCCGTCATCTCAGCCGGTCGGCGCTGCGTCGCTGGGCTCGGACTTGCGCCGAAATCCCGTCGCCAGCACGTAAAGCTCCGAGGAGTCCGGACGGCTCGCCGCTGGCTTGACGTTGCGCACCAATGTGAAATCGCGCTTGAGCTGCTTGAGCAATTCGGCGCTGTCGCCGCCCTGGAAGAGTTTCGCCAGGAAGAAGCCGCCCGGCGCCAGGATGCCGTTGGCGAATTCGAGCGCGGCCTCGGCCAGCGCGATGATCTTGAGATGGTCGGTCTTCTTGTGGCCGGTGGTGTTGGCCGCCATGTCGGACATCACGCCGTCGGCGCGCCCGCCAAGGCGTTCGGTCAGGAGGGCGGGGGCTTCCTCCGCCATGAAGTCCATCTCGATCAGATCGACGCCGGGGATCGGATCGACATGGAGCAGATCGATGCCGACGATGCGGCCCTTGCCCTGTTCGAGGCCGATGCGCCTGGCTGCGATCTGGCACCAGCCGCCGGGCGCGCAGCCGAGGTCGATCAGCTTCTGTCCCGTCTTGAGGAACTTGTAGCGGTCGTCCATCTCCTCGATCTTGAAGGCGGCGCGCGAGCGATGGCCGAGCTCGCGGGCCCGCTTGACATAGGGGTCGTTGAGCTGGCGCTCGAGCCAGAGCTGCGAGGAATGCTTGAGCTTCCCCGCCTTCTTGACCTTGACCCGCAGATCGCGGGCTCCGGCGACATTCGATTTGCCGCCCAGTTTGCCGACACTCATGGCTGTTCGCCCATATCCTTTTGCCGGCGCTCAGCCAGCTCTCATCGTCGTGCCGGCCTCATGCCTGCCTGCGCCGCCACCAGGCGCGATCCTCGTGCATCATCCTGAGCAGGATGCCCTCGCGCAGGCCGCGATCGGCGATGCGGACACGGTCGCTCGGAAAGGCCCGACGGATCGCCTCGAAGATGGCGCAGCCCGCGAGCACCAGATCGGCGCGTTCACGGCCGATGCAGGCATTCGCCGCCCGAGCGGCATAGTCCATCTCGACCAATTGGTCGATGACCGTCAGGATATCTTCCTGCCGCATCCATAAACCATCGACGACGCGACGATCATAACGGGCTAAGCCGAGATGGATGCCGGCGACGGTGGTCACGGTGCCCGAGGTGCCGAGCAGGTGGAAGCTCTTGGCGCAGCGCACGGCCGAGGCCTTCTTCGCGAAGGGCTCCAGCGCCTGCGTGCAATCCTCGACCATGCGCTCAAAGAGGGCGCGATCGACATCGACACCGCCATAGCGCTCCGCGACTGTGACGACGCCGATCGGCAGCGAAGCCCATTCGCGGATGCGCGCGGCTGGATCACGCGCCTCGTTGCGCCCGCCCATCCAGACGATCTCGGTGGAGCCGCCGCCGATGTCGAAGACGATGACGCCTTCGGCGGCGGGGTCGGCGAGCGCGGCGCAGCCCGAGACTGCGAGCGAGGCCTCGGTCCGCTGGTCGACGATCTCGAGCTCGAGCTCGGCCTCGTGAGCGACGCGGCGGACGAATTCTAGTCCGTTGGTCGCGGCGCGGCAGGCTTCCGTCGTCACCAACCGGGCGCGGGTGACGCCGCGATTCGTCATCTTGGTCTGGCAGACCTTCAACGCCTCGACGGCGCGGTCCATCGCCGCCTCGCCAAGCTTGCCGCTCGCGGCCAGGCCCTCGCCGAGCCGGACGATGCGCGAAAAGGCGTCGACGACGCGAAAGCCGTGCTGCGCGGGCCTGGCGATCAGCAGGCGGCAGTTGTTGGTGCCGAGGTCGAGCGCGGCATAGGTGGCGGCGGGCGGGCGCTGTGCATAGGCGTGCACGGGCGAAGGAGCGACCGCGTCATGGGGCATTGCGCCGATCATGAGCGAATCGACGCTATGGGCCTGCACCGGCGCCATGGTTGCGACGCCTTGCTCCTGCCGGTCCTCCACCGCCACAGCTTCTAATCCCCTGGCCGCCTGCAGGCGCTTTCACGCTGCGACGGGAGCCGGACAATACGCCCGGCCGCTTGCTTCGGAAGCGAGCGTAACAACAGCACGATGGCAGTGCCAAGCGGAACCTTTCGCCGCAGTCGACGGTGGTCCTCAAGCTCTTGCCACATGCTCTTGCCGCGCGCTGCCGGTTTCGGCCAGTCTGCGGGCAGGTCGCAGCAAGCCGATCGTCAATTGGGCAGGGACGGAAGCCTCATGGGCGCAGCACGCCATATCCTCGCGATCGACCAGGGAACGACCTCCTCGCGCGCGATTTTGTTCGACGAGGGATTGCGCGCCGTCGCCAGCGCCCAGCAGGAATTCACGCAACATTTCCCTGCCTCGGGGTGGGTCGAGCACGAGCCTGAAGACCTATGGGAGAGCGTGCTGGCGACCTGCCGTGCGGCGCTCGCAAAGGCCGGTCTCGGTGCGGACGGCGTCGCTGCGATCGGAATCACCAATCAGCGCGAGACCACGCTGATCTGGGACCGCCACACCGGCCGCGCGATCCATCGCGCCATCGTCTGGCAGGACCGGCGCACGGCGGAGGTTTGCGCGAAGCTGGTCGAGGCAGGGCATGAGGCTCTCGTCGCCGAGCGGACGGGATTGCGAATCGACCCCTATTTCTCCGCGACCAAGATCGCCTGGCTGCTCGACAATGTGCCAGGCGCCCGCCGCCGGGCCGAGGCCGGGGAACTCGCCTTCGGGACGGTCGATTCATTTCTGCTCTGGCGGCTGACCGGCGGGGCGGTGCATGCGACCGACGCGACCAATGCAGCGCGCACCATGCTGTTCGACATCAGGCGCGGCGTCTGGGATGCGGAGTTGCTGGCACTGTTTGGGGTCCCAGTCGCGCTCCTGCCCGAGGTCAAGGATTGCGCCGCGCTGTTTGGCGAGAGCGCGCCGGAGCATTTCGGCAAGCCGATCCCGGTGCGCGGCATCGCCGGGGATCAGCAGGCGGCGACGATCGGGCAGGCCTGCTTCTCGCCTGGCATGGTGAAGTCGACCTATGGCACGGGCTGCTTCGCCTTGCTCAATACGGGGGCTGTGCCGGTCGTCTCGAAGCACCGGCTGCTCAGCACCATCGCCTACCAGTTCGGCGGTGAACGAACCTATGCGCTGGAGGGCTCGATCTTCATCGCGGGAGCAGCTGTGCAATGGCTGCGTGACGGGCTCGGCATCATCGAAAAGGCGAGCGAGACCGGTCCTTTGGCGCAAGCGGCCGATCCGGCGCAGGAGGTTTATCTGGTGCCGGCTTTCGTGGGGCTCGGCGCGCCGCATTGGGATGCGCAGGCGCGTGGCGCGATGTTCGGCTTGACGCGCAACAGCGGTCCGCGCGAATTCGCCCGGGCTGCGCTCGAAAGCGTCTGCTACCAGACGCTCGACCTGATCGAGGCGATGCGGGCCGACTGGCCGGAGGCGGGGCAGGGCCAGGCGGTGCTGCGGGTCGATGGCGGCATGGTGGCTTCGGACTGGACGATGCAGCGGCTGGCCGACATTCTCGACCTCGCCGTCGACCGCCCCTCGGTGCTGGAGACCACCGCGCTGGGCGCGGCCTATCTCGCCGGGCTGGATGCGGGGTTGCTGCCGGAGCCCGATCGTTTTGCCGATCTCTGGCGGCTCGACCGGCGCTTCTCGCCGGCGATGGCCGGGAGCGAGCGGGAAAGCAAGGTCGCGGGCTGGCGCGACAGCGTGCGCCGGACCTTGAGTGGAGCGTGAGCTCCACTCTCAGCCTTGAGCCAATGCCTCGAGCTTTTTGAGGTCGGTGATGGTCATGATCTTGCCGTCGACCGCGATGCCGTGCTCGCGCAGGACATTGAACAGCCGCGACAGATTGGCCGGCGACATGCCGAGTTCATAAGCCAAAGCACGTTTCGAGAAGACGATCTCGACCGTCGCGGAGCGACCGCTCGGGTCCATCTTGGCCAGAATCCATTGCGAGAGCCGCTGTTCCGCCGTCCGCAGCTTCTGGTCGAGAAGCCGGTGCGTCATCGCCAGATAGGTCCCTGAAACATGAACCAGCGCGGCGTTGCAGACGGCCTGATCGTCGCGCACTGCCTTCAGGAAAGCCGTCGTTTCGATGGCGATGGCTTCGCAAGCCTCGCGCGAGACGATCGACAATGCGGCGGGTTGATTTCGCATGGTCGCGGCCACCTCGAACACCATCGGCGCCGTCGTCGTGGCGAGGATGGTTTCGGCATCGTTCAACCGGGCCCAGGCTTCGGTGGAGCCGGAGCGCAGGCAGTAGATGTAGCGCGGAACCTGGCCGACGCGATTGATCTCGATGCCGGCCGAGAAGGACTGGAAGATGCAGCTCGGCGCGAGTTCGCGCAGCGTGCTTTCCTGTGCGTCGGAGAACAGCGCGAATGTCCTCAGCGCCGATATGGCGATGTCAGGCATCATCATGCTCGCGACGTTCTGCTTGGCCGACCTTCATGCGATCCGGCGAGACGCTGATCCAGACCGCAGGCTGTGACGAGCCGCAATGATGCTGCGGCAGCCAGCGCGGCCGATTTGTCAGATCAGTAGTCGGAAATTGGTTATACAGAGAAGACATCTTCACTTTTCGAAGATTTCGAGCGTGTTGGGGAAGCCCGCGATTCATTTATGCAGGTATAATACCAATCCTGCGTTGCGCTACCTCATCACGGTTGCAGCATCGCGTTTAGAGCGTTTTCGAGCGAAGTGGATACCGGTTCGCGTGAAGAAAACGCGTTAAAATAAAGGACTGGAGCTGTTGAACGGCCCAATTGGGTCGTTCAACAGCTCCAGTCATGCGTTGCAGCATTGGGCGCAGGCCAATTTTGCAGGGATGACGGCAGGCTCCTTCCGGAGCGCTCCATGGCTTGCCTGTCCGCCCCATCCTGCCCAGGAGGCGACTTGCCAGGGGGCATTGCTGGTGGCCTCGCAGGGGCGCACGACCGTTCCCTGCATTGAGCGGATGCGGGGCTGCGTTGGGCGCAGGCCCGCGCAGTATCCGGTTCGAGATTTCGGGCTTCCCTAGAATTGATATAAACTACTGTAGTTGCAGAAGAAATTTCGATTTGCTATGGCACGTCGGGCTCCGACGAGTTGCCGTGACCACGCAGATTGCGCGCGGTTCGGCAATGTCCGAGCTTTCACAGCCAGCCCGTTTTGGGGTGAGCCAGCCGTTTCTTGGATATGCGCCCTCCGCTCGGCCGTGTCGGATTTAAGCCGCGACGGGACCGTAGGGACCCAGGGCGCCGACGATTGGGACCAGACTCCGCGATGGATCGCAGGAATCGTATCATCCGCCTGGAAGCGAACCGGCAGCGCAAGACCGGCCGTTGCGAGCAGGCGCGTTGCGATCTCGGTTGCGGCGCAGCGTCGATGCGGCGGCCATGAGCTCGGGTCGCGATATGAGAGTCTCGCGCTTCTGGCCGGGCGCCCTGCGCTGGAGCGTGGCGGCGCTCGTCGTTGCCGGCGCCCATGCCGGGGCCGGTTGGGCGATCCTGAACTGGCAGCAGGCCGAGGCCGCGGTGGGTGAGCCGCCAGCGGCCGTGATGATCGAACTCGCGCCGATCGCGGTTGCACCGGAAGCGCCGCCGCAGGAGGTTGCTCCCGGTCCCGAAATGGTCGAGGCCCAGCCGGAGCCTGCGCCTGAACAGGTCGTCGAGAAGCCGCCTGAGGAGACGCCGCGTGAGCCCGAGCCGGTGGTGAAGCCGGTCGAGCCGACGCCGGAGGTTCCGCTGCCGGTGGTGCATCCCGAGCCCGAGATCAAGCTGCCCGACATGCCGCAGATTGCCGATGCACCGGTGGTACTGCCGCCGCCTCCGCCGCCGTCACGCCCGGTGGTGCAGCGCAAGCCGCCTCCGCCGAAGCCGCGCGTGGCCGAGAGGCGCAAGCCGATCGAGCCCGACCGCCCGCAGATGCGCCAGACATCCGCGCCGCCGAGCGCACAGGCCCAGACGGCGCCCAGCATGGCGGCGCCCTCGGCCGGGGCTGCTTCCGTGCCGTCGGTGTCGCCGGCGAGCTGGCGCGGCACGCTGATCGCCCACCTCAACCGCTACAAGCGCTTCCCCGGCGGGGCGAGCCCCGGCACGGTACAGGTCGCCTTCAGCATCGATCGCGGCGGGCGCGTGCTCTCGGCGCGTCTGGCGGGTTCCTCGGGCGATGCGATCCTCGACGAGGAGGCCGTGGCGATGGTCCGGCGGGCAAGCCCGGTGCCGGCTCCGCCGCAGGGTGTCGGCGGCGGGACGATCGCTCTGGCTGTGCCGGTCAGGTTCTCGCGCTGAGCTTGTTGAGAGTCAGGGCGGGGAGGGCCTGTCGGCCTGGTCGAGCCGAGGGGCTGGCGCTTGCCTGCTGGCGGTGGCGACGGCAAAGCCCGCCAGAATCAGCGCGATCCCGATGAGATGGAACGAGCGGACGGGCTCGCCCAGCAGCAGGAAGGCGAGCGTTGCCGTGAACAGCGCGACGAGGTGGAAGGACGCGCCGGTAACGGTCGCTCCCAGCATGGCGACGCAACGGTTCCAGAGCACGAAGGCCAGGAGCGAGGCGAAGACGCCGATATAGAGCACGGCGGCGATCGAGCCTGCGTCAAGCGGGATCGTCGCGCCGCGGGCAAGCTCGGTCACCCAGAACGGCATCAGCACGAGCAGGCCTGTCACCATGGTTGCGGCGAGGAAGACGAGCGGATCCAGTGCGGCTGGCTTGCGTCGGATCAGGACCGAGTAGAGCGCGTAGTTGGCGACCGCGATCAGGACGAGGATCTCGCCGCCGCCGAGCGAGAGATGCCCCAGATTGCCGAGATCGCCGCGCGACACGATCCAGGTGACTCCCAGGAAGGAGAGCGCGATACCGAACAGGGTTTTGGGCCGCACCGGCTCGACCCCAAGCGTGAAGGCGGCGAGCGGCACCATCAGCGGCAAGGTCGAGTTCAGGAAGGCAACGCTGGCCGCCGGCACGGTCTGGAGGGCGAGGTAGCCCAGTGCGTTGTAGCCGGCGACGCCGAAGGCTCCGCAGGCGAGGATCAGGAGAGCGTGCTGACGCAGGAGCTGCCGCTGCTCATAGGCGCGCCGCGCCACAAAAGGAGCGAGCACGACGAACGCCACGAGCCAGCGCCCGACGGCGAGCGAGACCGGCGGGAAGGTCGGCCCGAGCGCCCGGCCGAGCACGAGGTTGCCGGCCCAGAACAAGGGCGGCAGCCAGAGCAGAAGCGCAGGGCGCGCCCAGAGGCGCGCGGCGAGCCCCGGGACGGGATGTGTCATGCCGCACCATCGAGGCCGATGCGCAGGCGGCGGTTGTGGCGGCCCTTGTTGTCGATCTTGAGGATGCGGATCGGGCGTGACGCCCCGGTCGCGGCGAGATGCGTCCCGCCGCAGGCCTGGCGGTCGAGCCCGACGATCTCGACGATGCGGATCGTACCGTCGGGGGCTGGAGGTGGCGCAACCGAGCGCGAGCGGATCAGGCCCGGCTCGTCGAAGGCCGCGCTTTCGGTGACGTAGGCATCGCGGACGGGCAGGTTTTGCCTGATGACGTCGTTGATCGCCGGCTCCAGTGCGCGCAGGCGGTCATTGTCGGCTTCCGGCAGGTCGAAATCGATCCGGGCGCTGCCGTCCTCGTTCATCTGGACGCCGGTGACGAGCGCGCCGTTGAAGGACTGGTAGACCAGCGCATTGACGATATGGAGGCCGGTATGGAGCTCGCGCATGACTTGCCGGAAGACCGGGTCCACGACGGCCTCGACCGGACCCGGGGGCAGTTCGACCGGCTCCGCCAGGACATGCCAGAGCTTGCCTCCCTGCGCCTCGAAGCCGACGATGCGGCTCTCGCCGCCGGCCCAGCGCAGGAGGCCGCGATCGGGCAACTGCCCGCCGCCGCCCGGGTAGAACGGGCTCTCATCGAGGAGCAAACGCCCGGGCGCTGTTTCCGTCACAGCGGTGGCGAGCGTGAGCGTGTCCGGGTTGTCGAGGCAGTAATGGCGGGCCATGCCGGTGATATCCTGAGGCTTGAGCCGGTGGCCACCGCTTCATAGCGGCAGCCGGCGGCCCGGTGTTCAGGACAGCCTGGCAGAATCGCGGCGGGCGCTATTGGCTGGAATTGCGCGGCGGCGTTCAGCCCCGCGCTGCGCGCAGCCATTGCAGCGGCGTGATGCCGAAGCAGCGCTTGAAGTGCTTGTTGAGCGCGCTCTGGTCGCAGAAGCCGGCGGCGAGGGCGGCTTCGACGATCGGCGTGCCGGCCTTGAGCTCGCGGAAAGCGGCCTTGAGCCGGACCTGCGTCAGATAGGCGTGGGGCGTCAGGCCCGTCGCGCGCTTGAACAACCCGATGAGCTGGAACGGCGTCAGGCCGACGACCGCCCCCATGTCGTCGAGCGTGAGCTCTTCAGTGTAGCGCTCGTTCATCAGCGCCTGGACCAGGCCGGCGAGCTCCCGGTCGCGCGGCGCGGCGGGAATGGGCTCGCCGCCGCTGCCATGGCGGCGGAACAGCACGCCGAAGCTGCTCACGAGCAGTTCATGCTCCTCCAGCGCGTCGCGGCCGTCGTCGAGCGCTTGGTGCAGGGCCAGGAAGGAGGTGACCAGGGCCCCATCCCTGAAGGCATTGGCGGTGAAATAGGGCGTCGCCGCGATGCCGAGCGAACGGCCCACCGCTTCAATGGCGGGCTTGCTCAGATAGAGCCCGCGATAGCGCCAGCGCTTGCTCCAGCCCATGCGGCCCGAATGAGGCTCGGCCGGATTGAACACCAGAAGCGTGGCAGCGCTTGCCTCCTCGGTCGAACCCCGGCTCTTGAATTCCGAGCCGCCGGCCTCGGTGACCGCGACGACGAAGGCGTCATGGCTATGCGGCGCGTATTCGTGGCTGGTGAAATCGGCCGCAAGGCAGCTCAGGCCGGGAACATGGGGATCCCGCCAGTAGCGCGAACTGTTGCGCGTATCGATCCGAGCCAAACCGCCAATCTCCGCGAGATACTGCAGCATAACCAAAGCCGGCCGCCGCCGCGACCTTTCGTTCCGCGGCCTATTGCAGCCGGGACCGCGCAATGATCGCCGAAGCATCAACTCCGCGCGGCAGGCTGCCAAAAGCCCGGTTCGACAAGCCATCCAGCCGCGAGGCGAGATAGGCGTCGGCGACGGCGGGGATCGAGTGGCGCACCAATAGAGAGGCCTCCATGACGGTTGCGATCATCGCCGTGAGCTGGCGTGCGCGGTGCTCCAGCTCGAGCGGGTCTGAGAGCTCCACTTCCAGGGCGTCGATCGCGGTGTCGAGACGATGGTCGACGCCCCGCGCCAAGGCGAGCTCGTCGAGCAGTGCCGCGACCGAGTCGGGCTCGCGCTGCAGGGCGCGCAGGACGTCGAGGCAGATGACATTGCCCGTACCCTCCCAGATCCCGTTCAGGGGCGCTTCGCGATAGAGCCGCGCCATCGGCTGCTCCTCGATGAAGCCATTGCCGCCATGGCATTCCAGGGCTTCCGCGATGAAAGCCGGCACGCGCTTGCAGTTCCAGAATTTCGCGACCGGGGTGAGGATGCGCTCCAGGAGGCGGGCCTGTTCCGAGCCGGCCGCGCTCTCGTCCACGGCGCGGGCGAGGCGGAAGGCGATCACGGTCGCAGCCTCGGACTCCAGGCAGAGATCGGCCAGCACATTGCGCATCAAGGGCTGGTCAGCGAGCACGCGCTGAAAGACGCGGCGGCCATGCGTGTGGTGCAGCGTCAGGTTCAAGGCCCAGCGCATCAGCCCGGCCGAGCCGATGGCGAAGTCGAGCCGGGTCAGATGGGCCATTTCTATCGCGGCCCGGACGCCGCGCCCTTCCTCGTCCAGCAGGACGGCATAGGTGTCGTCATATTCGATCTCGCTCGAAGCGTTGGAGCGGTTGCCGCATTTGTCCTTGAGCCGCTGGATGAAGAAGCGGTTGCGCGTTCCATCCGGCAATGAGCGCGGCACGAAGAAGCAGGATGGCCCCTTCTCGGTTTGGGCGAGCGTCAGGAAGGCGTCGCTCATCGGCGCCGAGCAGAACCATTTATGGCCCGTCAGCCGGTATTCGCCGCCGGTTCCACCGCCATTGACTGGCACGGCGCTTGTCGTATTGGCCCGCAGGTCCGAGCCGCCCTGCTTCTCGGTCAGGGCCATTCCGATCGTGACTGCGGCCTTGTCCGCTGCCGAAATGGCGCGCGGATCATAGGCTTCCGCGAGAGCCTTGCCTTCCCATAGCGTGCGAATGGCGGGCACGAGGCGCAGGCTTGGTATCGCCGAATAGGCCATCCCGGTGGGGCAGCCGACGCCATTCTCGATTTCGTTCCAGAGATAGCTGAGCGCGGCCCTGGCGGCATGGGCGCCGGGCCGGTTCGCGGTCCAGGCGAGGGAATGCACACCCGACCCGAAGGCGAGCCCCATCAAGGCGTGGTAGCTCGGGTGAAACTCGACGGCATCGATCCGGTGCCCGAAGCGGTCATGGCTCTTCAGCGCGGGGCCGTGCTTGTTGGCGAGATGGGCATGGTCCTGAATCTCCGGGTCGCCGGCGGCGGCGCCGAGCCTTGAGGCACGGTCTGCGACCCATCCCGCTCCTTCGCGATCGACCGCCTCGCGCAAGATCTGGTCCATATCGAAGAGATTGACGCCGGTCAGAGCGCCGGACTGGTTCGTGACTTCATGTGTCGTCGCCGGATAAATCCGCGCATCGATCGTCGACGGCATGCCCAATCCTCCGCTTCGTTATGGATCGGGGGAGTGTAGGCCCGTGCGAGCACGGTTATTGGCTAAATTTGTAGGAGGGCCGCTCTTGCGGGGCCTGCGCGGTCTCCGGGCAGGCGCTTTCCGGGAGATCGCAAAGACCTATTTTCCCGGAATGTCGATGAATTCGAATAAAATCCGAATTAATTCAGGACTATCATCGCCGCATTAACCGGCAATATATGAACAATCGCCGGCGATCCATGATGTGGATCGCCGGCCGGTCAAGCTGTCGGACAATATGAGAACCGGCCGTTGGTGTTGTATTCGGTTTCGTGTTCTGTAACCTAATCTAGCGATGGCGATGGCTTCCCGCTTTGCATCCCGCCTCAGCACCAATTAGTATTGCCTCCAGGGTAGGACGCCAGCGGGCGGGGCTGGCACGGTTAGGGGTCTGTATTGATGTTGAGAGGAACTGAACCTCTCCAGATTTGGGAAATCATATCGTCCCCCGCCGGGAATGCTGCGTTGCAATACGCAGCGGAAGGGGGCGCTCCTCCACTTGAGCCTTTGATCGGATTGATTGAAGAGTGGTGGGGCCAATGGCTGGACGATGATCGTGAAGATCATCTGCGGCGGCTGCATGAGATGGTGGCGCGCCTCATGGCCGCCAATGGCTGGGAAGAGGCCGGTTTCAGGCCGGTGCGCAGCGGGCGCTTCATCACTGAGGCGATGACGTTCCGTCGGGCGGGGTTCGGTCGGCTGCAGTAGCTCGATAAGAGGGCCAGGTAGCCCGTCAGGCCAAGGGTAGCCGTCAGGCCAGGAGCAGGTCGTCCTGCGCGGCGAGGCGCCCGATCAGGCCGCGCTGCCGGTCGAGGCAGGCCTGGAGATCGTATTTCGCCACAACCGAGTTACGAGCCGCCTGGCGCAACTCCGCGAAGGAGGCCGGCTTTTCCAGCGCCTCATTGATGGTCCCAGCCAGCGCTGCTTCATCGAAGAACGGCACCAGCAGGCCGTTGACCCGATCCGTGATCACCTCCTGGACCGGTGGCGTGCGCGAGCCGACGACGAGGCTGCCGCAAGCCATTGCCTCCAGCACCGACCAGGACAGCACGAAGGGCGTGCTCAGATAGACATGGGCGGCCGAGACCTGGAACAGCCGGATCAGCGCCTCATAGGCGAGCCAGGGGATATGGACGATCTGTGCGCCCAGCCCCGTCTCATTCAGCATGGCTTCGCGCCAAGGTCGCCCATCCGGACGCGGCCGGCCGTAGCCGGGCCCGTCACCGCCAACCGCAACGAAGATCGTGTCGGGCCGCCTGCGCGCGACGAGCGCTGCCGCGCGCATGAACTGCGGATAACCGCGATAGGGGTCGAGATCGCGCGCCGCGAAGGTCACCACCGGATCGCCGCGCCGCAGCCTGCGCCCGTCGGGCAAGGTGAAGCTGGCGTCCGGATTGGGATGGCATGCCGCCATGTCGATGCCGTCATGGCAGATCGCGATGCGCGAACGCAGGCTGCGGGGGTATTGCAGTTGTTGCCAGCGCGTCGGCGCATAGGCGGCGTCGAGCGTCTCCAACGTGACGAGCTGGGCCGCGTTGCGCATGCGGATGCGTCGGCGCTCCGCATCGGAGACCGGCGAGGATGGATCGAAATCGAGATCCGAGCCGGCTCCGTTATAGTAATATTCGCAATAACCGATCAGCGGCACGCCCGGCATCGCATCCTTCGCGAAGAGCAGGCCGCCCCAGCCGATATGGCCGATGACGACGTCAGGCGGATCGTGGCGCCGCAGCCGCGCGAGTTCGGCCGCCACGGCCTCTCCGGTCCGGACATGGTAGTCTGTTGCCGCCAGGGTGGCATGGGCCGTCGACGGCTCGCCGACGGAATAGGTCACCTGCCTGAGGCCCGGCCGCTCCTGCTCGGCCCGTTCGGTGATGAGCGTGACCTCGGCGCCTTCTGCGACGAGGCGCGCGATCAGGTGAGCAAATTGACCTGATCCTGAACGATGAACGAATAAGACGTGCATGAGGCGAGAAGGACCCCTCCATAGCGCAACGCATCGCTCCACCATTGTTCCAGGCGGCGCAGCGTGTCGTGGGTGGTCTGAAGATCGGTTTCGATGTCGATCTCCGGATTCTGGCCGAACTGGCTGGTCTCGTCGAGCAGGCGCAGCCGCTCGCAGAGAAGCTGCCCCTTGGGCGAGAGCGAGATTCGGGCAAGGCGCCGGTCGCGCGGCGAGGCGCCGCGATCGAGATAACCGCTCTCGACCAGCTGCTTGAGATTATAGGACGCGTTCGAGCCGACATAGTGGCCTCGATCGAGCAGATCGCGCACGGCGATCTCGCCCGCACCGATCGTCAGCAGCACCATCACCTGTGACGGCGAGATGTCGTCGACCCCGAGCTTGGTCAATTCAAGCCGCAAATAGTCGAGGAAGCGCCGGCTGACCCGCTCGATCATGCGAGCGAGGTCGAGCTGGGAGACGAAGCCGCGCATCGGATTAGTGTCTGCGTCGCTTCGTCTGGTCGGACTCCTGTGATCGTCGGTGAAAGCCCTGCCTAGGAATTGATCGCCGCTGTGCGGTTTGGAATGCATTCCCTACTCCGCCTGATTTCAAAATGTGCAATCCGTCCCCCGAAGAATCCCATCCCCCCATCGAATAGCCTACACGCAAAGCACATGCCACCCAAGATGTCGCGGGGGTAAGATTTTGATGACCTGTGGATAGATATGAACTGTTTCGAAATTCAAACTATCGCAACTTTTTGACTTAATTGTCGGCTTTGTTCAATTGTTATGACAACCTATTCTGTCATACTCTCGACACGAGTTGAAGGGCATGCTGTTAATTGTGCATGCACACTGTCGCTTCGGTCCCAGGGCTCGCGTCCGGCCGTCGCAGATTTTCATCCGGAGACGTGAATGAAGGCTGCAACCCAGGCGCCCGACGCCTTGATTCGAGATTTGCAGCGCTCCTTTGCGGGGGGCTTGGCCTATGCCGGCTTCCTGAGCTTCTGCGTCAATATCCTGCTGCTGACCGTTCCGCTGTTCATGATCCAGGTGCAGGAACGCGTCGTGGTCAGCCGCAGCCTGGACACGCTGACCATGCTCCTGGTGATCGCGGTGGGGGCGCTCGCGCTCTATGGCACGATCGAGTTCATCCGCTCCCTGACCTTCCAGGCGATGGCGAGCATCTTCGCGCGCCGGCTCAACCTGCCGGCGCTGCAGGCGGCGGTCTCGGCCTCGCTCGAGCAGGGCTCCGGCCAGTCCACGCAGGCGATCCGCGATCTCAACGACATCCGCTATTTCATTGCGAGCTCGGCGATCGCGACGCCGCTGGAGGCGGCCTGGTCGCCGATCTTCCTGGCGGTGCTGTTCATCTTCCACCCGATCTACGGGCTCGTCGGCGCCGTATCGCTCCTGATCCTGCTCATCCTCGGTGTGCTCTCCGACCTGCTGACGCGGCGCATCCTGAAGGAGGCCAACGAGGCGGGTGTCGCCAGCATCAACGAGGTCGGCGCCAGCCTGCGGCACGCCGAGACGATTGAGGCTATGGGCATGCTGCCGGCCTTGTCCCGGCGCTGGCGCGGTCAGCAATTGGCCATGATCGAGCATCTCGACCTCGGCACAAGGCGCGGCAAGTTCATCGCCGCGCTGACGCGCTCCTCGCGCATGACGATGCAGCTGGCGATCTACGCCACCGGAGCCGTGCTGATCATCCGCAACGAGGTCTCGGCAGGTACGCTGATGGCGGCGAGCATCCTGCTCGGCCGGCTGCTTGCGCCCTTCGATTCGATGATCGGGGACTGGCGGCAATGGGTGCTGGCGGCTTCCGCCTGGAAGCGGGTGCGCGATCTGGTGCAGTCGCGCGTCTCGCAGCGCCAGACCGTGCCGACGCCGCGGACGCAGGGCGATCTCGTCATCGACCGCGTCGTCTTCGCGCCGCAGGGCTCCGAGCAGACCGTGATCAAGAGCGTCTCCTTCACGCTCGAGCCGGGCGAGGTCCTGGGCATCGTCGGGCCGTCGGGCGCCGGCAAGTCGACCCTGGCGCGATTGCTCGTCGGCGTGCTCAAGCCGAATGTCGGCGGCGTCTATCTCGACGGCCACAATGTCTTTCTCTGGGAGCGCGGCTCCTTTGGCGACATGGTCGGCTATCTCCCGCAATCGGTCTCGCTGCTGAACGGCACCATCGCCGAGAACATAGCGCGCATGCGCAATCCCGATCCCCACGCCATCCTGGAGGCGGCGCGCATCGCCGGCGTGCACGAACTGATCGGCCGCATGCCGCTGGGCTACGACACCAATGTCAATGACGGCGATTTCAAGCTTTCCGGCGGCCAGCGCCAGCGCATCGGGCTGGCGCGCGCGCTCTACGGCTCGCCGCGGCTGATCGTGCTCGACGAGCCCAACGCCAATCTCGACGCCGAGGGCGAGCAAAGCCTGATCCGCGCGGTCAACGCGGCGCGCGAGAGCGGTGCGATCGTGGTTCTGATCGCGCACCGGCCCTCGATCATGCAGGTGGTCGACAAGATCCTGGTGTTGCGCGAGGGCCGCATCAACCAGTTCGGCCCGCGTTCCGCGATCGCCGGCATGATCACACCTGGCGGCCTGGTCGAGATGGAGCCGGGCAAGCAAGCCGAGCAGCCCAAGCCAGTGCGCGAGGTGACGGCATGAGTGGGCTTCCGATGCTGAAAGAGCCTGGCCGGTCGCTCGTCCCGTACTCGCAAGCCGCGGAGCCGGACGATGAGCGCGTGCCGACGCTGCGCAGCCTCATCCTGGCCGGCGTCACGGCGATCGCGGTCGGCTTCGGCGGTTTTGGCGCCTGGGCGCTGACCGCCCATCTCGACAACGCAGCGGTCGCGGCCGGCACCGTCATCGTCGACAGCAAGCGCAAGACGGTGAGCCATCTCGAGGGCGGTGTCCTCAAGATGCTGCTCAAGGGCGAAGGCGATCGCGTTGTCCAGGGCGAGCCGCTGCTGCGTCTGGAGGATGCTCGCGCCAAGGCCGAGCTGCAGCAGCTCCAGGGCAAGCGGGTCGGTTTCGAGGCCAAGCTCGCCCGGCTCAAGGCGGAACAGACCGCCTCTGCCGAAATCGATTTTCCCGACGATATCGACAGGGCGCAGACGCCGATCGCGCGCGAGGTCATGGTGGCGGAGCGCACGCTGTTTCGCGCTCGCGCGCAGGTCTATGACGGAAAGATCCGCATCCAGCAGCGCGTCATCGAGCAATATCAGGCCGAGTCCGAGGCGCTTCAGGCTCAGATCGATGCGACGCGCTATCAGCGCACCCTGATTGATGAAGAGACGCGCGTCGTCGGCGAGCTCTATGAGAAGCGCTACGCCAAGCGCACCCAACTCGTCGATCTCCAGACCAAGCAGAGCGAGTTGACCGGGCGCGCCGGCGAGATGGCGGCACGCAAGGCCAAGGCCGAGCAGGCGGTGGCTGGCGCCAATCTCGAGATTCTCTCGATCGGGCTCGATCGTCAGAGCGAGATCGCCAAGGATCTGCAGGATACGCAATTGTCGCTGTCGGAAGTGGTCGAGCGGATCATCCAGGCCGAGGATATCCTGCGGCGTCTCGTCGTCCTCTCGCCGCAGGAGGGCATCGTCGCCAATATCCGGATGCGCACCGCCGGCAGCGCCATCGCCGCGGGCGAGGCCATCCTCGACATCGTGCCCGAGCATGAGCCGCTGATCGTCGAGGCCAAGGTCGATCCGCGCGATATCGATGTCGTGCGGATGGGGGCCGAAACCCGCATCCGGCTCACGGCCTTCAACGCCCGGCTGCTGCCGCCCTTGCAGGCGACAGTCAACTATGTCGCCGCCGATCAGCTCGTCGACGACAAGACCGGCGCGGCCTATTTCATCGTGCGGGCCGAGATCAAGCCCGAGAGCCTCGCCGAAAATAAAATATCGCTGCAGGCCGGCATGGCGGCCGAGGTGCTGATCGTCAACGGCTCGCGCCGCGCGGTGGATTATCTGCTTTCGCCCATCACGGACAGCTTCCATCGAGCCTTCCGCGAAGATTGATTTCGGTAGGGAAATCAAGCGGTTGGGCGCGAATTCTTGGATACTGAATCAATTTTAGAAGATTGCTCTGGATTTTTCGTTTCGAATTTCGAGATTATTTTGGAGCGTTTTCCAGATTAAACCGCGATATTTAAAGTATAAATCTTGCTGCATCGCAAAATGGTCACAATAAAAGGCTTGCTGCGCTGCACATATTGGCTAATCTTTGGCGTGTCGAGCGATGGCGTGCTTCTTTAGCGTCATCGGAACGGCACCGAAATCCAGGGGGCGCTGCGGCTCGGTTCCGTAGACCTGGCGGTGCTTTCAGATCGCCTAGGAGGTGACTATATGGCCACGATAGAGGGAAGTGCATTCGACGACTTTTTGATCGGCAGCCGATTCAGCGACGTCATTCATGGCGCCGCAGGGCATGACGTCATTCACGGTGGTGGCGGAGATGATTTTCTCTTCGGCGACAGCGGCAATGACGTGGTCTTCGGTGATGCCGGCGATGATGCCATCTTCGGAGGCAGCGGCGACGATGTCCTTTTCGGGGGGCACGGCAACGACTTCCTGACCGGCGATGCGGGTAATGACGCATTGTTTGGCGATGACGGTTCCGATTTCCTGACCGGCGGAGCCGGCAACGACGTCCTGGACGGTGGTGCCGGGGACGACATTCTGCAGGGCGGCGCCGGCAATGACATCCTGCTCGGCGGTGCCGGGGACGATATCCTGCAAGGCGGCGCCGGCAACGACATCCTGCAAGGTGGTGCAGGCAACGACCTTCTGCAGGGCGGTGCGGGCAATGACGTGCTCATTGGCGGCGCCGGCAATGACATCCTGCAAGGTGGAGCGGGTGATGACCTGCTGTTCGGCGGCGCGGGCGACGACTTCCTTTCGGGTGGCGCTGGCCATGACGTCTTCGTCTTCGCCGGTGGCGGCGGCAACGATGTCGTACTCGATTTCCAGGCCGGCTCGGACATGCTGCAGATCGCCTCGGACATCAACGGCACGGGCGTTCACTCCGCCGAGGATGTGGCGGCGCGCGCGACGACGGTTGGCGGCAACGCCATCATCGATCTCGGCCATGGCGATACGCTGACCCTCGTCGGTGTCACGGCCGAAGACATCCAGAGCGATCCGCACTCCTACTTCTCGGTCGCCTGATGAAACTGCGACGCCGGCCTCTCCGGCCGGCGTCGCTCCCTGCTCAGCCGGATGTCGCCTCATGCTTACACTTGCGCCCGCCCAAGCGGTGGACACTGGATCAACGCATCTCGACCTGTTCCGGCTCAGCGGATCGGTCTTCCTGTTGTCGTGGACGCTTGATGCGCCGTCTTTCGGCCGTCCCGGCGTCTCACTGGTCGGTGGCGGCAGGCGCCTGGCCTCGGCTGCGGTCACGCTCGGCTTGAGTGACGGCCGCGAGCGCGTCGTCGTCGCTTTCCGCCATGGCGGGCATGACGGCATCGTAGCGACGCTCTCCGATCAAGGTACGGCCGGGGACATCACGGCGCGGTTCGATCCGGCCCTGGTCCACGGCATGACCGAGCCTGCGGAGATTCTGCGCGACTTGACGCCGAAGGCGAGGCTGGCCCTTGCAAGCGCGCTTGTCGGCCCCTGGCCGTCATTGTTCGGCCTGTCTGCGACGGCAAGCTATCTCTCGTTCCTGCGCCAGTTCCTGCTCTGCCTTGCGCCCAAGCCCGCGCCGGCCTTGCCCGTGGCCGCGCTGGTTGAGGGCAAGGTCCTTGTCGAAACCTCGGTGCAAGGCGGGCTCAGTCCGATCAAATCCATCCACCGGCTCGACAGTGCGGGCCTCAGCCGCCTCGACACCCGGCCACGCCTGGGCGCGGTCGACCGCGCCGGGCAGCGTGCCTTGCATTTCATCCTGGATGAGGGACCGGCGCGCAGTGCTGGTCTGCTCCTGCTCCAGGGCGAGACCGGTTTCGTCATTCGTGCCTTGCCGGCGCGCCAGGCGGCGCCGTCGCTCGGCCGCTGGTGGGCCGGTAAGTCCAGCACGCGCGACGGGTTGCGCAACTGGATCGTCGAACAGCTCTCCGGGCTATCGGAGCAGGGCAGGCTGCTTGCTATCGAGATGCAGCGGCGCGCGCCGCTCGCGGTGCAGAATGTCCGCCGCAGCGACGACCTGCCTTCAGCGGAGCTCGATATCGCGCTGTGCAATGCGGGCGGCCTGCTGCTGGGCGGCTGGTTGCGCGATCCGGACGGCCTGCTTGATCAGATGCTGCTTCATCGCGGCGAGGGGGCTGCGACCCCGATCCTTGACCGCCTGGAGCGCTTTCCGGCGCTGCTGCCGGGAGGTCCCGGCAATGAGCCTCGTTCCGCGACGGGGTTTGCCGCGCTTGTTCCCGGCTATGCGGCCGGCGCTCCGGTTCTGCAACCACGCTGCGAATTGAAGCTGAAATCCGGCACGTCTTTGTTCCTGCGCCCGGCCCTCCAGCCGGCCGATGCGGTTTCCGTCCGCGCCCGGGCGCTCGCCGCGATCCCGCCTCAGCATCTGACGGCCGAGATCATGGAGAGGACACTGGCCCCGATGCTCGCCGCCTGCCAGGCGCAGCTGCGCGAGGACCGGCCGGAGCCGCGCATCAAGCGTTTCGGCAAGACGCCGGCGCGCCCGGCCGCCTCGGTCGTGATTCCGCTCTATCGCGCCTACGAGTTCCTGCGCGTCCAGATTCCGGCCTTCGCCGGCGATTCCTGGTTCGCCGACAAGGCCGAGCTTATCTATGTGCTCGACTCGCCCGAGCATGAAGCCGAGGTCGCCCATCTCCTGGGCGGGCTTCACCTGGCTTATGGCCTGCCGATGCAGCTCGTCGTGATGGGCCGCAATGGCGGCTTCTCGGCTGCCTGCAATGCAGGCGCGAACCTGGCGCGCGGCGAGGCGCTGGCGCTGGTCAATTCCGATGTGATCCCGGCCAGCGATGGCTGGCTGCCGGCACTCATTCGCAAGCTTGACCGGCGCAATCGCGTCGGCGCCGTGGGGCCCAAACTGCTCTATGACGACGGCTCGCTGCAGCATGCGGGGCTCTACTTCAAACGCGACAGCAAAGGCTGCTGGCTCAACCATCATTACTTCAAGGGCATGCCGGGCCATTACGCTCCGGCGAATGTCGAGCGGCCGGTGCCGGGCGTCACCGGTGCCTGCATCGTCATGTCCCGGGCGCTGTTCACCGAGATCGGCGGCTTCGACGACGCCTATGTCATTGGCGACTACGAGGACAGCGATCTGTGCCTGAAGATCAGGCGCGCCGGCTTCGCCATCGTCTATGCGCCCGGCGTGGCGCTCTACCATCTCGAGCGGCAGTCGATCTCGAAGAGCCTCGACTACACGCGCGGCGTCGCCTCGCAGCATAATTCCTGGCTGCAGACCCGGCGCTGGGACGCGCAGATCGAATTGCTGATGAGCGAGATCGACGCTCCCGCATCAGTGCGCAAGCCATCCCTGCGCGAGCCCGACATCCTTCCCCGCGCCAATCTCAGGAGAGCGACAGCAGCATGACGGCGACACTGGCCTTGAGACCCATTGCGCCCGAACCGGCGCTTCCCAGCTGCCCGGTCGGGCCGGAGTTCGACTGGTTGCTGGCCTCGGTCCAGACCAACCGCTTCCTGCCGCATCCGCCGCCGGACAGCATTTTTGTCGGCGATGGCGATTATCGCGCGATCGGCTCGGAATTCCTCGGTCATTTCGTCCGTCTGGGCCGGTTGTCGCCGACGGAACGCGTGTTCGACATCGGCTGCGGCATCGGCCGCATGGCGGTGCCGCTGACGCAATATCTCGATCCCGAGCGCGGCAGCTATGACGGTGTCGACCCCGTCATGGACGGCATCCTGTGGTGTGCGCAGACGATCACGCCGGCCTATCCGCGCTTCCGCTTCCAGCGGCTCGACATCGCCCATCCGCTCTATAATCCGCAAGGCTCGCTGCCGGGCACCGAGGTGCAGTTCGGCTTCGCCAATGGCAGCTTCGATTTCATCACGATGGTGTCGGTCGCTACCCATCTGCCGCCCGACGAGCTCACGGTCTATGTCAACGAGGCCTCGCGCCTGCTGGCTCCTGGTGGCCGGCTCTTCCTGACCGCCTTCGCGCTCGACGGCCAGAGCACGGGGCAAGAGCGCCTGAAGTTCAAGCGCTGGCAGGATGGGCCGGGCTGGTACGCGATCGAGGAGGCGCCGCTGGCGGCGGCCGGCATCGACGCGGGCTTCCTGCTCGAGACCACGCAGAATGCCGGCCTGTCCGTCTCCAGCCTGAGCCGCGGCCATTGGCGGGGGATCAGCGCGGCGCATTACCAGGACCTGCTGATCGCCATCAAGCCGGAGCGCGGCCCGGAGCGTGGCCCGGAGCACAACCTATGACGCGCCGCATCCTCGTCGTCGCGCATAATCACCCGGACCTGCATCCCGGCGGGACCGAGATCTTCGCCCATGACCTGGCCCAGGGCTATCGCGAGCAGGGCTGCGAGGTGCTGTTCCTGGGCGCCACCAACAGCATCCACCGGCAGCCCCATCCCGGCACCGCCCTCCAGGCGACCGGCGAGAACGGCGACGTGCTGCTCTGGAGCGGCCATTTCGACCGCTTCCACCTCAGCCAGATCGATCATTACGGCACGCTGCAGGACCTCGCGACGCTGCTGCAGGAGTTCCGGCCGGACGTCATCCACATCCATCACCTCGTCCTGATCGGCGCGGAATTCCTGCCGCTGGCGCGCCGGCTGCTGCCGAACGCGGCGATCGTGATGACGCTGCACGACTATTATCCGATCTGCCACCATGACGGGCTGATGGTGCGGCCGACCGACAAGCAGCGCTGTTCCGGCGCCTCGCCGACGGCCTGCCATGGCTGCTTCCCCGAGATCGGTTCGGATCGCTTCCTGCTGCGCGAGCGCTTCCTGAAGACGCATCTGGCCGCGGTCGATCGTTTCGTCGCGCCGAGCCACTTCCTGCGCCAGCGCTATCTCGACTGGGGACTGTCCGGCGAGAAGATCGAGGTCATCGCCAATGCCCGGCCGGCGCAGGACGCCGTCGCGCACCGCCCGACCGAGGGACGCAGGACGAGCTTCGGCTATTTCGGCAACATCAACCCCTGGAAGGGGGCCTTGCCCCTGCTGCAGGCGGCGAAGCAGATGAAGGCTGCCGGTGAAACCGGCTTCGAGCTGCGCATCCATGGCGGCGCGCCGTTCCAGACTGAAGCCTTCACCACCGCTTTCGGCCAGGCCCTCGCCGCGGCCGGCGGCGTGGTGACCCATTGCGGCCCCTATCGCCGCGAGGACGTGCCGGCCCTGATGAGCGAGATCGACTGGGTGGTGATGCCCTCGATCTGGTGGGAGAACGCGCCGCTCGTCATCCAGGAGGCGTTCCAGCATCGCCGCCCGGTGATCACCAGCGGCATCGGCGGCATGGCCGAGATGGTGCGCGACGGCGTCGACGGCCTGCATGCACGGCCGGGCGATCCGGCCCATCTTGCCCGTGTCTTGCGCCGTGCGATCGAGGAAGACGGGCTCTGGCAGCGCCTCGTCGACGGCATCGCGCCGCAGTCCGGCATGGCCGATTGCACGGTGACGCATCTTGGTCTGTTCGACAGGCTCAAGCTCCAGGTGGCGGCATGACGATGGCGCAGAACCAGGACGACACGATCCGCATGCCCAACGTCACGCCGGCCCGCCTGAACGGCCGCGTCGATGCGCTCGACGGCAGCCGGCTGCATGGCTGGATCTGGGACGAGGCGCGCCCCGAGGAGCGCCTGACGGTCAAATTGCTGCGCGATGGCGCGCCGGTCCAGGAGGCGAAGGCCGATCAGAACAGGATCGATCTACGCCGCAACGGCATCGGTGACGGCAAGCACGCCTTCGCCATGGAACTCGACGATGCCGTCGCCGCGGCGCGCGACCACCTGACCATTATCGGTGTCTCCCCGAGCACGGGCGCGGAGCTCGAACTCAGGCTGCCGCCGCCGGCGGAGCTTGCGGCGGAGGCGGCGATCGCCGTGCCGCTGGCCCGTTTCTTCGACCGCGTCGAGGCATTGATCGCGCTGAACCGGCGTACGCAGATCGCGCAGAAGGAGCTTGGCGAAAAGCTCGACCAGATTGCGCTGCGCCTGAACGAGGACCGCGCCCCGGCGCGGGATACTGAGGTGGAGGCGGCGCGGGAGGATCATATCAGCCGGCGTCTCGCCGAGCTCGACATCTTCCAGCTGCGCTTCGACGCAACCTTGGCGAGCTTCGATGAGCGGCTGGTCACCATCCGCAAGGAGGCGCGTGCTCCGCTGCGGCAGGTCACCGTCATTCTCGGCTTTCTGTCGGGGCTTGCCGCCCTCCTGTCCTTTGTCACGCTCGCCGTGACGCTGGTTGATCGGTGATGTCCATGAGCGAAGTCATCGTTCCCGAACGAACCCGCCTCAGTCCCGCGCCAACCGTCGCCTGGACGCCGCTGGGTGAGAACGCGATCCTGATCATGAGCGCCTGCGACGCTATACCGGGCAAGGTTCCGGTCGCGGTCGACGGCAATCCGCGCAACAAGGTCGAGACCATGGCGCTGACCTGGCGCCGGCCTCAGGCTGATCCGACCATGGCGGTGGGCTTCCTGTGCCTGGCGCCCGCGCCATCCGCCGACCGCGCCGAACCGGGCGCCATCCTGCTTGGGCGTCCGGGCCGGCCGCTGCGCCTGATCCTGTCGCCGAAGCCGCTGCCGCTGCAGGCCTTCCTGGCTGCGCTGGCGGAGGAGGCGGGCCAGTCCTTCCCGACCGTGGTCGACGGCTTGCTGGAGATCCTGCTGGCTGGCAAATCCAACCCGCGCCGTCTGCGTGCGGTCGGGATGCTGCTGCAATCGGTCGCCAAGCCCGGCGGTTTCGTCGAAGTGATGGGTGCACTCGAAGAGGGCGTCTTCCTGCAAGGCTGGAGTTCGAACTTCGCTGCCGGACGCACCAAGCTGCTGATCGCCAATGGCGGCCTCACGCCGGCGGCGCTGGAGGCCGGCACCTTCGAGCGCGACGATCTCGGCGAGGGCGCGCGCGGCTTCTTCGGCATGCTGGAGGATTGCGCCATCCGCCATCCCAGCGAGATCGAGCGCCTGTTCTTCCGCGGCACCGATGGCTGGCGCGCGCTTGAAGTCTATGAGCGCTATGTCCTGCTCGAGCCGATCACCGTTCCCGGCCATCTGCGCGATGGCCTGCAGCGCGGCACGGCCCCGCAGGCGACGACCGACAAATTGCGCCGTGCTTCGCAGCGCTTCGACGGCCGCGACACGGTCTGCCTGCTGGACGTACCCGTGCGCGCGGGCATCGACAACGCCACCATCATCGAGAGCGCCGGCGTCTTGATCATCGGCTGGCTGTTCGATCCGGAACGCAAGGTCAGTGCCGTCACCTTGCGCAGCGGCGCGCAATCCTGCGTCATCGACCGGCTCTGGACGCGCGTGACGCGGCCCGACGTCTCGGCGGCCTTCATGGAGGATCCGCGTTTCGGTCCTGCTCTCGCCGCGCGCCGCAGCAGCCACGGCTTCATCGTCTTTGCGCCGAAACTGATACCCGAGCCCGGACAGCCGCTCTATCTGGAGTTCGAGATCGAAGGTTCCGGTCCGGCCTTCCTGCCGCTGGAGCCAGGCCGCGGCCAGGCGCGCCCGACGCTGGAGCGCATCTTCGGCCTGCTCGACCCGCGCTCCTCGACGGCGAACCTCGTGGTCGAGCGTCAGGTCGCCCCGGCCTTGCAGGCGGCCGAGATCGCGCCGCCGCGCGTGGTCGAGACCTTCGATGTCGGCGCCTTCGACCCGGAGGCGCCGCTTGGCCTGGTGATCGGGCTCGATCATCGTCATCGCGAGCTGTCCGCTTTGTTCGCGCTGCTCGCGATCGATCCCGAGGTCCGCCCCATCCCGATCGTGCTGGCGGCGCCGGGCGAGAGTTTTGACAAGATCGGCGCGGAGGCGCGGCGTCTGGCGCGGTTCTATGGGCTTTCCGTCAGGCTCGTCCTGGTCGAGGGCGTCGAGGACGCCTGCGACGCGCTGGAGGCCGGCGTGCGTGCCTGCCGTTTCCAGACCGTGGCTCTGCTTTCGGGCGCCGCGCAGATCAGGATGCCGGGCTGGCTCGGCCGGCTCGAGCGGGCCTTCCGCGGGCGAGGGGGCCAATGCGTCGCCAGCCCGACCCTGCTGTTCGAGGATAATTCGATCCGCTGGGCCGGAGCCTGGCTCGATGGCGAGGGGGCGAACCGGCGCGTCTCAAACCGCTATGTCGGCTATCCCCTGGAGGCCATCGGCAATCTCGGGCCGATGGAGGTCGCAGCCGGGGCGACCGAATGCTGCGTCATGGCGCGCGCCGCCTTCATCGAAGCCGGCGGCTTTGCGCGGAACTACTTCACCACCGGCGAGAAGGGGCTCGATCTCTGCCTCAAGCTCAGGATGGGCGGCGCACCCTCGCTCTGGGTCCCCGAGGTCGAGGTCTATGTCGTCGACGACGGCGAGATGGCGCGGCCTCATATCGGGGCGCTGGCGCAGCTCGCGGACCGGACCAGTTTCGACCGCCGCTGGGCGCTCGCAATCTCGAACATGAGAGGATGAAGATGCGGGTTCTTGTTGTGTCCCATGCGCATCCGTCGTTTTCGCTCGGCGGCGCTGAGATCGCGTCCTACAACCTGCATAAGGGCCTGCAGGCCCATGAGGGCGTCGATACAAATTATCTCGCCCGCGTCGGCGCGCCCACGCCGCGCCATGCCGGGACTGCGCTGATGAGCCTGCGCCAGCAAGGTGGCGAACTGCTCTATTATGCCGAGGATTACGACCACTTCCTGATCTCGAACCGCGCCACGGAGGAGATCGAGCGCGACTTCATCCGGGCCCTGCGCGACCTCAAGCCCGATGTGGTGCATTTCCACCATTTCATCGGGCTCGGGCTCGAATGCATCTTCGCCGTGCGCGACACGCTGCCCGATGCGCTGATCGTGGTGACGTTCCACGAATATCTCTCGATCTGCCACCATCACGGCCAGATGGTGAAGACCGGCGCCTTCAAGCTCTGCTACCGGGCCTCGCCGACGGATTGCAACGCCTGTTTCCCCGATATCTCGCCGGCCCGCTTCCTGGCGCGCGAGACCTTCATCAAGGGCGTGCTCGGCCTTGCCGACCATTACATCTCGCCGAGCCACTTCCTGGCCGAGCGCTACCAGGCCTGGGGCCTGCCGAAAGAGCGCTTCTCGGTGATCGAGAACGGGATCGACGTGCCCGAGGTCGCGCCGCCGCGCCCGCTGCCGGAGCCGACGGCGCGGCGCTCGCGCTTTGCCTATTTCGGACAGCTCACCCCCTATAAGGGCGCCGATGTGCTGATCGACGCCGTGACGCGCATTCCCGATGCGGTCTGGGGCGAGGATTCGATCCTGCTGGTCTATGGCGGCAATCTCGAGCGCCAGCCGCAGGCCTATCAGGACAAGTTCGCCAAGCTCGTCGAGAGCGCCGGCCGGCGCGTGCGCTTCTGCGGCGCGTTCCAGAACCATGAGATGCCGAACCTGATGCGCTCGGTCGATTGGGTGGTGATGCCCTCGATCTGGTGGGAGAATTCGCCGATCGTCATCCAGGAAGCCTTCTTCCACGGCCGGCCGATCCTCTCCAGCAATCTCGGCGGCATGGCCGAGAAGATCACCGATGAGGTCAGCGGCCTGCATTTCCGCTCCGGCAGCCCGGAGGATCTCGTCGACTGCATGACCCGGGCGCTGACCGAGCCGGATCTGTGGTCACGGCTGCGTGGCGGCATCACCCCGCCGCTCAACCATGTCGAATGCGCCGCGACCCATGTCTCGCTCTACCAGCGCCTGATCGCTGAGCGAGGCATGCCGATGCCAGCAAGCCGCACGGCGACGCCAATGATCGCCTGATGCCAAGCGGACATAAAAAGGGAAAAGCAAATATGGCCCGCATCCTCGTTATCAGCCCATCCGGGGAGGTCTACGACCACGATAATGTGCGCTGGTACGACCACAGCCAGCTCGCCAGCCACATCAACCACTATCACAACATCGGCGACGCCTTCGTCTTCGATTCCTCGCTCAAGCTCTTGAACTTCGAGCAGCTCGACGCGCTGCCGATCAGCCATGTCGACCCGGCGGCGATCGATCGCCTGAATGCCGAATACGACTACGTGTTCCTGCGCGGCTCCAACTACGTCCATGCCGAAATGGACTGGGAACGGACGGTCGATGTCCTGCGCCGGCTCAAGATCCCGGTGATCGCCTTCGGCATCGGCGCGCAGGCGCCCGTCAGCGGCAAGCTCGAATTGAGCCAGGATACCAAGACCGTGCTGCGCTTGATCGCGGAGTCCACCGCTTCGCTTGGCGTGCGCGGCACCTATTCCGCCGAGGTGCTCAACGAACTCGGCATCAAGAATGTCCGCATCATCGGCTGCCCGACGGCGTTCCGCGCCAACAACCCCAATCTCGCGATCCGCCTGCCGGCGCTCGACCAGGTCAAGACGGTCGGGGTGACGATGCGGCGCGAGGTCTCCAGGGACTATGCCCAGGACATCCAGCGCTACCTGACCTTCCATCGCGATCTGGTGAAGACGATGGCGGGCCGCTTCGACGTGACCCTGATGGCGCAGGGCGAGGTCGAGGAAAAGAAGCTCGCGCTCGGCACGCCCGAGCAGAAGGAGGAGGCCATTGCCGCCCTGCGCGAGAATGGCTGGGCGAATGAGTGGTTCCTCGATGAGGAGATGGAGCGGCTCTACCGCAGCCGGATGTTCTATTCCGACGTGGTCGCCGAGTATCAGCAGCTCGTGCGCGGGCTCGACCTCGTGCTCGGCTATCGCCTGCACGGCAACCTGATGGCGCTCGCCAATGGTACGCCGTCGATCTACTTCACCTATGACAGCCGCACCGTCGAATTCGCGGAAACCTTCAAGATCCCGAGTTTCGACGTCTTCTCCGGGCAGGAGTTCCGCCTGGAGGAGTATTGGGAGCAGGCGCGCTTCGACCGCTTCAACGCCAACTATACCCAGGTCTATGGCGCGATGCGCGACTTCCTGGTCGAGAACCGCGTCGACAACAAGATGCTCGGGCAGGCGGCAGCGGCCGCCGAGCCGGAGCGCAAGGTCGCATGATGAAGCGATGTCGCGCCGAGCTTGCGGGTCCGCTGGCGGCGCTCATGCTGCTGGCAGTGCCCTCTGCCTTGTCCGCGCAGGCGCCCGGCTACCGCGTCGAGATCGCGCCCGGTGCGCAGGAGGAGGTCGTCTTCGACTGGGCCCGGCAGCGCTGCGAGCAATGGGATATCCCCGACGCGCCGCTGCGGGCCTATCGCGACGACCGCGGCGAGGTCGTCGCCTTTGCGAGCCACCACCGCAGTCGCGCCATGATCGGCCGCGGGCTCGATCGGGTCGCCTCGTCCTGCGCCATCTCCTTCCAGGCCAAGCGCAGCGCCAATCCCAGCGATTTCAGCGATTTTAGCTGGATCGGCGCGACCTGGACTGGCAATGGCCGCGACGTCTTCGCGCTGATGCATGACGAGTATCACGCCAACGAGCATCCTGGCGCCTGCCGTTTCAAGGAGGCGATGAGCTGCTGGTACAATGTCGTGACCGCGGCGCGCTCGCGCGATGGCGGGCGCAGCTTCACTCCCGATCAGCCGCCGACGGTGGTTGCAGCCCCGACCTTTCGCCAGGATGTCGGGCAGGGGCGCCATCGCGGCTTCTTCAACCCCTCCAACATCGTCCAGCGTGACGGCGCCTGGTATGCGCTGATCGCGACGACGGGCGGCGAGGGGCAAAAGCCCGGCGTCTGCCTGTTCAAGACGACGAATATCGAGGATGCGACCAGTTGGCGGGCTTATGACGGCGCGGATTTCACCCTGCGCGCGGTCGATCCCTATCGCGGGGACCTGTCGCAGGCGAAACCCTGCCAGCCCTTGAAGGAATTGCCGACGACGGTCGGCTCGGTGACGCGGCACGAGGCAAGCGGGCGCTGGCTCGCGATCTTCCATCTCGGCCCCGACCCGTCCAAGGGCGTCGTCGGCGGGCGCGTCGCCTATAGCTGGTCGAGCGACCTGCTGAATTGGACGCCGCTGCAGACGCTCGTCACCCATCCGACGCTATGGAGCAAGGATTGTAGCGACCAGCAGCGCTACGCCTATGGCGCGATCGCCGACCCGGCCTCGCCCTCACGCAATTTCGAAACGACCGGCGACGAGGCCTTCCTGTTCATGACGAAGCTACATGTCTCCGGCTGCAAGATCGGCCCGGAGCGGGACCTCGTCCGGATCAAGGTCCGGATCGTGAAGGAGACACCATGAACGCGCCCGTCCTCAACCTCACTGCTGCCAGCTCGACAGGGCAGGCCATGAAAATCCTGCGCGCAACGACGAGCGAGATCGTCGTCTCGGCCGCCCGCCGGCCGGAGGGCAGCTGGCCGGACCTGCGCCTTCTGCTCGATGGGCAGGACTACGCCACGATTCATCCAGGCTCCCTGGTCCCCGGCGATGCGACCGTCGCCGAGCTCACCATACCGCTGCCGCGCCTGCCCGACGGGCGCCCGCATTCCGTCGCGGTCATGGATGCGGCGACGGGCGCGCTCGCCCCGGGCTCGTATCTGAGGCCTGTCGCGACCACGAAGGCGCTGAGAGCGCTGGTGATCTACCCGGCCGGCGAGGTCTATGACCACGACAAGGTGCGCTGGTACCGCGCGCCGATGGAGAAGCTGCTCTCCGACTATTTCAACATCGGCGACATGATCGTCTACGATTCGACGCTGAAGCTCCTGCGCTATGCGCATCTCGAGCCGATGAAGATCATGAACCCGACCGAGGCCGATATCGAGCGCTACGCCAGCGAGTTCGACTATGTCTTCGTGCGCGGCTCGAACTTCATCCATGAGAAGATGGAGTGGTTCCGCGCCGTCGAGGTGCTGGAGCGCGTCAAGCTGCCGGTCTACGCCATCGGCGTCGGTGCGCAGGCGAGCCTGAACCGCGCGATCGAGCTCTCCGAGGGCTCGAAGCGGTTCTGGAGCATCGTCGGGGATCGCTGCGCCGCCATCGGCGTGCGCGGCGCCTTCAGCGCCGAGACCCTGCGGCACAACGGCGTCAAGAATGTCGAGGTCGTCGGCTGCCCCTCGATCTTCCGCACCCGCAACCGCGACCTCGCCATCAAGATTCCCGACCAGCGCGAGATACGTAAAGTGGCCTTCAGCCTGCGCCGCGAATTCGACAGCAGCTACACGGCCAATCCCGAGACCTATATCCGCAACCAGCGCCAGGCCCTGCTCAAGGTCGACAGCCAGAGCGACATGGTGATGTCCTCGCATGGCGAGCAGGAGGAGAAGGCCTTCTTCCTGCGCGACGATGCCGCCAAGGCCAAGGCCGTCGCCGAGTTCGTCCATTCCGGCTGGTGGGATGGGCCCGACGATGCGCGCATGCGCGAGATCTACGAGAAGAAGCTGTTCAGCTTCTTCGATGTCGAGCGCTACGACGAATTCGCGGCTGGCCTCGACCTCGCGGTCGGCTACCGCGTCCATGGCGTCTTGCCGGCGGTGGCGCATGGCGTGCCTGGCGTGCTCGTCGCCTATGACACGCGCAGCCAGGAACTGGCCGAGACGCTGAAGATCCCGGTCGTGCCGGAAGCGGCGCTGGCGGAGGGCGGCTGGCGCGCCGTCTACCAGGAGGCGGCGCTGAACGCGCTCTCGAAATCCTACGCCCAGTCCTATGACCGCATGCGGAATTTCCTGGTGGCGAACGGCGTGCCGCACCGGATGTGAAGAGGCCGGGCCGCCGGCTCGCGCCGGCGGCTCCTGCGATCGATTGTCTAGAGCGGTTTCCGATCCAATTGGATCGTTCATCCGCTCTAGCACTTTGTTTTGACGCGTTTTCTTCACGCGAACCGGCGTCCACTTCGCTGGAAAACGCTTTTTGAGGGGGTCCGCGGCGGCGACGCCGGCGGCCAGTAGCGGCAGGAGCATACCGATGAAGATCGAATACGACGCAGGCACCGCGCTCTCGATCATGCGCGGCAATTCCGCCCGCGGCTGGACCTCGGGCAAGGCCGAGCGGATGGCGAAAACCCGGCTGACCACCGGCGATTTCGTCCAGATCGAGCACAAGCCGAAATTCCAGATCGATCCGTCCTGGCCGATCTTCACCATGGGCTCCTGCTTCGCGCGCGAGGTCGAGAATGTCCTGATGATGCGCGGCCTGTCGCTGGTCACCAGGGGCCATGGCGTGCCGGCCGAGCATTTCGAGACCTGGGACGCCACGACCGGGCGCGGCGGCGGGGCCGCGGGCGGCGAGTTGAGCCGGGGCGCGCTGAACAAATATTCGGTGCGCTCGATGACGCATGAACTGAAGCGCGTGCTGCTCGACGAGAGCTACCCGCATGACGGGCTGATCGAGCTCGCGCCGGACCAGTGGTTCGATCCGCATGCCAGCGGCCTGCGCCTGCTCGACCGCGAGACCGCCTTCGCCAACCGCAAGCGCCTGACCGCCGCGACCGCGACGATCAAGCAGGCGCGCATCTGCTTCTTCACCCTGGGCCTGACCGAGACCTGGCTCGATGCGGAGACCGGGCTTGCGATGAACGCCCATCCCGGCCCCGCCTGGCTCGCGCGCATGCCGGAGCGCTTCCGCTTCGTCGACTACGGCTATGAGGCGACGCTTGCCGACATGCTGCAGATCATTGCGATGATCCGCGAGCATTGCCACCCGGAGATGCGCTTCGTCGTCACCGTCTCGCCGGTGCCGCTGGGCGCGACCTTCAAGGACGCCGACGTCATCGTCGCCAATAGCGGCTCGAAATCGGTGCTGCGGGCGGTCGCCGAGGAGCTCTTCCGGCGCTTCGACTTCGTCGACTACTTCCCGAGCTACGAAATCGTGCTCAACTCGCCGCGCGCGCTGGCCTTCCAGGAAGACCAGCTCCACGTCGCGCGCGACATGGTCTCCTGCGTGATGAGCCATTTCGAGCGCAGCTATCTCAGCGGCGAAGCGGCACGCTCGGAAGCGGCTTAGTCGATCGACGAAGATATCGTGCTGCGCGGAATCGACTGCGCGCAGCACGATAGCGCGGAGGTCCTAATGGACCACCGCGCCCCAGCAGGATGCACTCGCTATAACCCCATCATGGGCGCGTATCGCCGAAGGCTTGGCGCACTAGCCCGATCAGTGGGTGGTCATCTGTCACCCACTCGACAGCGATCCTGCGGATGAAAGCCTCGCCATCTATGGGCCATCCGAGATCGGTCAAAAGGGTGCTGGAAGCGGACAGTAAGGACGCCAGCGCCGGCTGGTCGAATACGTAGACTGCGCCTCCCTTGATGCAGCAATCCTCAGGTCCAAGCACTCGCACTTGACGACTGCCGTTCGCGTAATCTTGCTCGACGGCTGGTATCGTGAGGCGGAGGACTTTCATCACCGTCGGGAGCGGGAGATAACCCACCGGCTTTGCAGGTCCCACGAGCGCGAGGCTTTCCAAAATATCGGCCCGCTGTTGCGTCGTCGGTACAAAGGTCGCCATGGCGCTAAAATCTATGCGTCTCAGGAAGACTGCAAGCCTGCCAAGGTCTGTCCATGCATCGGCCTTTCCCGAAAATGGGCCTGTGTGCCCCCGATCCGTAGATTCAAGAGGCGCCTTCACGTGCCTCAGGGCGCTCTAATTGCACAGGGGCGCCGGGCGCCGCGCTAACTCTACCGAGATCATCTCGTTGACTTCCCCCTGCCTCTCCTTAACCTATTGTTAAGGTTGTTGAGTGGCGGGGACGATATGCGTACGCGAGTGGTCATGTTGATGGCGCTGGCCCTTGCCGGCTCACCGGCCGCTGCTCAGGCCCCAGACCCATACTTTCGGTCTGCCCAGGAGACCTTCAACGGCCTTCAGGTCGATACGCGCCTCTGGTTCCAGATCGTCCTGACCAGCGCGGGCTTCTGGCCAGCCGTGCCCAACGTGACCTATTCGCGCCGGCTCTACGACGCGACCCAGCAGTTCCAGCGAGCTCGTGGCGAGGAACCTACCGGTATCCTGACGAAGGCCCAGGTTGGGCAGATGCTCCAGTCCGCGTCGTCGGTCCTTAACGGCTGGGGGCTGCGTTGGGTGCCCCATCCGACCCGAGGGCGACAGCTGTGGGTCCCGATCGGACTGGACCTCCAAGCCACCCGCACGGACCTCGGGGTGGAGATGCGGGAGCCCAGGAACAGGTTCAAGCTGAAGTTCAATGCAATCCCAGCGGCCTCCGTGGGGGCGGCCTACGAGGCCACGCTCCGCGAGATGGTCGGCAGTGGCGACAGCATCAACTTCAAGGTCCTGAAAGGGGACTTCTTCGCGATCGCCGTCAATCAGGGGCGCTACAAGCGGTACGTCAGATACCACACGGACGGCGACGGCATCCTCGGCTTCGACATGTCTTGGTCTGAGGATGATGCACCGATCTACGGCAACCGCCTAGTGACGATCATCTCGGGTTCCCTGTGGGCCTCCATGACGGGCTCACCTTTCCCGACCACGCAGCGGGGCACTTACCCATGGGAAAAGCCGGACAAGCCCCCAGAGCCAGAGGTGGCCAGCCAGCAGCGTCCTGCTCCACCGCCTTCACCGCCACCGGCCCAGGAACCCGCGAAGGTGAAGTTCTCGACCGGGTCGGGCTTCTTCGTCTCCAAGGCAGGGCACATCCTGACGAATGCCCATGTCGTCAAGGATTGCACGACCATCACCGCCCGGCCTGACGGGGCCACACCGGTGCCCGTCCAGCTAGTCGCCAGGGACGCCACGAACGACCTCGCGGTCCTGAAGGTCTTGGGGCAGGCGGAGCGTACCCTCCCGATCCGCGCAAGCGTCCGGCTGGGTGAAGGCATCGCTGCCTTTGGGTTCCCCCACAGCGACATTCTGGCGACCACCGGGAACTTCACCTTGGGCAACGTCACGGCGCTGGCAGGGCTCCGGGATGATAGCAGGTACCTTCAGGTGTCCGCCCCGGTTCAGTCGGGAAACTCCGGGGGGCCGCTGGTGGACGCATCGGGCAACGTGGTGGGGATCGTCACGGCCAAGTTGGACGCGATCAAAATGGCCGAGAATCAGGGGGACCTGCCGCAGAACGTCAACTTCGCCGTGAAGGCGTCCCTGGCCACGAGCTTCTTGGACGCCAACCAGATCAGCTTTGATGTGGGCGTGCCGGGGGAAAAGCTGGACCCCGCCGACCTTGCCGAGAGGGCGAAGAAGGCGAGCGTGCTCATCACCTGCCGATGATCGACAGGTCCGTTCCGACCCGTTGCGGAAGTTGCGGGAACCCAGCGCCACCAGCATGATTGCCGACAAGTTGGGAGGGCACGGGATGTTCGACGCTGGACGGGTTCGGGAGCGCATAGAGCAAGCAGCTTTGGCAGAGATGGACTTGCCGCCCGAGGTCGCGCGGGATGTCGCCTTTCACATGACCGACTGGCTCGATGACCTGCGACGCTACGTTGCGTTTTGCGAGAACCCGGAAAGTTTTGAGGCGAAAGAGATCGACAATTTACTGCTGGCGTTCCTGGGGCACGTCCCAAATCATATCGCCGCTGCTGCGAAGCTGTATGCGGATTTCCCCGTGGCCGATATCTTCGGAGTAGGTGCGACCAGTCCCATCGCGACCTCAGACTAGATGCCGGACCGACGTGTCCCTTCAGCGGCCACCACGACGCAACCAAGTTGCTCCCGGCAAAGGCTCTCCGTGTCCCGCCCAGGCGCGCATTCCACCACCCTTGCCGTCCCGCACGTACTTTGCATCGCTCGGAAAATCTGCCGCCACCAGTCTCATCACCCGGACGAAGGTGGCGATTTCCACTTGGATTAGGCCCTTGGCTCGGTCTTGATCCGACGTGACCATGAACGCGTCGTACGTCTCAGCCTGCCCCAGGACCTCGACAAACACGAGGCTATGGACCAGCAGGTTCAAGAGGCGCCGGCATGGCAGACCCATGGCCTCCGGTGAGCCGAGATCAAAGTGGGTATCGAACTTGTGGTTGTTGAACTGAGTGAAGCCGGGCGCGGTCGGCGGAAATCGCACTACTGCGATGTCTGCTGCCAGGAGATCGGTAGATATCTTCACGGCGTCGTCCAGCTTCCTCATGGCGTAGGCGGCAAGGAACACCTTCCGTTCCACCAGGAATGATCGACGCTCCGATTGCTGGGGCCTGGACGCCCACCGCTCGATCACGTCCGCATCTAGCTGAAGGTGGCGCTTCCAGGGCGCACTCTCGTGGATCACCGCAGTGCTCCCGTGTTGGTTGGAAGTTTGGTCTCACAGTGACGTTGCGAGCCCCGTTGGGTACCATTTTGGGTCCCCTGTTGGGTGCCGGGGTAATTTTGGCACCCGGTAAATATTTGATTGGTTTCGATTTTTTGGCGCCACCGGTAAGTGGCTGGGGGACTAGGATTCGAACCTAGACAACCAGAGTCAGAGTCTGGGGTCCTACCGTTAGACGATCCCCCAACGGCGCGGTGCGTTCGCGTTGGTGAGCCGGGGTCTAATCAAACCGAGCCCGGATGGCAAGTGCAGAATGCGAGCTTGTGGATGATCCGTCGCGAGCACACTGTGTCGTTGGGATTGTCGTGGCCTTCGCGCAGCCGAGCGCGCTGCGCGTAGCCCCAAAAGAAAAAGGGCTACGCCGAAGCGCAGCCCGAAGTCTAGGGAGGAAACGCCCAAGGAGGGCGACACAGCATCTCTGCTGCGGTGCACAAGAGATAGGGCTTCCTTTGGCCCTGCACAAGAGGAAAGGGACAGCATGGCTGTCCCTATTTTAATCTTCCTGCCCATAAAAGCGCCGTTTTGTCATATTTGGCAGGAGTGAGCGCTAAAGAGGCAGTTTGAGCGGGCAAGAAGATCGTTTCGAAACTCCAGCCCTCATCCTGAGGAGCCGCGAAGCGGCCTCTCGAAGGATGCTCCAGATGATTCCGGAGCCTCCTGGAACATCCTTCGAGACGCGCTCCTGCGGAGCGCTCCTCAGGATGAGGGCTCGGGAGTTCTCAAAGCAGCCTTGGAGATGCGCGTTCCGGCATGCCGGCCCGGCAGGAAAAACCGGGCACAAGCCGGGCGCAAACTGCTATGAGAGCGCCATGTTACGCGCCTTCCTGACCTATTATCGCCCGCACCGGACGCTGTTCCTCGTCGATTTCGGCTGCGCCGTGATCTCCGGCCTGCTTGAACTGTGCTTTCCGCTGGCGGTGAGGGGATTCGTCGACATCCTGCTGCCGCGCGGCGACTGGCCCTTGATTCTTATGGCGGGGGCGGGGCTCCTGCTGATCTACACGGTCAATTCCGGGCTGATGGCGATCGTGACCTATTGGGGGCACCGGCTCGGCATCAATATCGAGACCGAGATGCGCCGGCAGGCCTTCGACCATCTGCAGAAACTCTCTTTCCGCTTCTATGACGAGCAGAAGACCGGCCATCTCGTCGCCCGCGTCACCAAGGATCTGGAGGAGATCGGCGAGGTCGCCCATCACGGGCCGGAAGACCTGTTCATCGCGGTGATGACCTTCCTCGGCGCCTTCGTGCTGATGACCTATATCCATGTCGAGCTGGCCATGATGACGGCGCTGGTGGTGCCGCTCGCCGGCTTCATCGTGGCGCGCTATGGCGGGCGCATGACCCGCAACTGGCAGGCGCAATATGGCCGCGTCGGCGCGTTCAATGCCCGGCTGGAGGAGAATATCGGCGGCATCCGCGTGGTGCAGGCCTTCGCCAACGAGGCGCATGAACGCGCGCTCTTCGCCGGCGACAACCAGCTCTACCGCGCCACCAAGCTCGACGCCTATCGCATCATGGCGGCGAGCCAGGCGCTGAACTATCTCGGCATGCGGCTGGTGCAGCTCGCGGTGATGCTGGCGGGCACCTGGTATGTCGTGCAGGGCTCGCTGACGATCGGCGGCTTCGTCGGCTTCCTGCTGCTGGTCGGCGTGTTCTACCGCCCGCTCGACAAGATCGCCGCCGTGATCGAGACCTATCCCAAGGGCATCGCCGGTTTCCGGCGCTATCAGGAGCTGCTCGCGACGCAGCCCGATATCGCGGACAAGCCGGGCGCGATCGTGCCCGTGGCGCTCGAAGGCGATATCCGCTTCAGCGGCGTCAGCTTCGGCTATGCCAAGGGCCGGCCCGTGCTGGCGGGCGTCGATCTTGCCATCGCTCCCGGCGAGACGGTCGCCTTCGTCGGCCCGTCCGGCGCCGGCAAGACGACCTTGCTCTCGCTCTTGCCGCGCTTCTACGAGGTCGATTCCGGAGCCATCAGCATTGACGGCATCGACATCCGCGACATGACCCTGGCCGGCCTGCGCAGGCAGATCGGCATCGTGCAGCAGGATGTCTTCCTGTTCGCGGGTACGATCCGCGAAAACATCGCCTATGGCCGGCTCGACGCCACCGAGGCCGAGATCACCGAGGCTGCGCGCCGCGCCAGGCTCGACGCCATGATCGCCGATCTGCCCGCCGGGCTCGACACCGTGGTCGGCGAGCGCGGCGTCAAGCTCTCGGGCGGGCAGAAGCAGCGCCTCGCCATCGCCCGCATTTTCCTCAAGAACCCGCCGATCCTGATCCTGGACGAGGCGACCTCGGCGCTCGACACCGAGACCGAACAGGCGATCCAGGCCTCGCTCAGCGAGCTCGCGCGCGGCCGCACGACCTTGGTCATCGCGCATCGGCTCGCCACCATCCGCCATGCCCACCGCATCGTGGTGGTGACGGAGGAGGGCATCGCCGAACAGGGCAGGCATGAGGACCTCGTGCACGCCGGCGGCCCCTACCAGACCCTGCACGAGGCGCAGGTCTCGCCGCTGCGCCTGTCGCTCGGGGCGGCCGAGTGAGGCTCAGCCGGAGCGGCTGTCCGGAGCGTGAAACAGGCTCTGAAACCTGCCTCCGGCTTGCGCAGAGGCTGACGTTTTTTAGGCGTTGACAAGCGATTTAGGGCTCTTCAAATTCATAGGTACACAAATGATTATGCCGGCTGACGCAGAGGCGTCGGCATGCGACATCTGTCAATTAGCATCGGGGCGTTTCGCCACCGGGCCAGAACGGGGAACAGCGATGACGATCGACCGTCGGTCACTTCTAGCCGGCGCCTCCGCCGGCGCTGCCTTGATCGCTGCGCCGGCCCTGGTGCGGGCACAAGGGGCAGGGCCCATCAAGGTGGGCGAGATCAACAGCTACACGGCGCAACCCGCCTTCCTGAAGCCCTATCGCCAGGGCTGGGAACTGGCGCTGGAGCAGATCAATGCGGCGGGCGGCGCTCTCGGGCGCAAGATCGAGACGGTCTTCCGCGACGATGGCGGCAAGCCTGAAGACGCGGTGCGCCATGCCGGCGACCTGATCAACGCCGAGAAGGTCGATCTGCTCTCGGGCGGCTTCCTCTCCAATGTCGGGCTCGCGATCGCCGACTTCGCCGCCCAGAACAAGCGGCTCTATGTCGCCTCCGAGCCGCTCTCGGACGCGGTCGTCTGGGCCAAGGGCAACCGCTACACCTTCCGCCTGCGCCCCTCGACCTACATGCAGGCGGCGATGCTGGTCGAGGAAGCCGCCAAGCTCCCGGCCAAGAAATGGGCGCTGGTCGCGCCCAACTACGAATATGGCCAGTCCGGCGTGAAGTGGTTCAAGGAGCTGCTCAAGAAGGCCAAGCCCGATGTCGAATTCGTCGCCGAGCAGTTCCCGGCGCTCGGCCGCATCGATGCGGGTGCGACCGTGCAGGCGCTGGAGGCCTCCAAGCCCGACGCGATTTTCAACGTCACCTTCGGCGCGGATCTTTCGAACTTCGTCCGCCAGGGCAATACGCGCGGATTGTTCGAGGGCAGGGCGGTCGTCTCGATGCTGACCGGCGAGCCTGAATATCTCGATCCGCTCGGCGCGGAAGCGCCTGTCGGCTGGATCGTCACCGGCTATCCCCATGCCGACATCCAGACGCCGGAACACGTCAAGTTCCGCGACGCCTACAAGGCCAAGTTCAACGACTATCCGCGCCTCGGTTCGGTCGTCGGCTTCGACACGATGAACTCGATCGCGGCCGGGCTCGCCAAGGCCGGCTCGACCGACACGGAGAAGCTGGTCGATGCGCTGAAAGGCCTGAAATTCCCCTCCGCCTTCGGCCAGGCCGAATATCGCGCCATCGACCACCAGTCGACGCTGGGCGCCTTTGTCGGCAAGACCGCGGTCAAGGACGGCAAGGGTGTGATGGTCGATTGGCGCTATGCCGACGGCGCGAAATACCTACCGAGCGACGCCGAGGTGAAGACGCTGCGCCCGGCGGGGTAGTCGCTCCCTATTGCCGTATAACGTCCGTCATCCCGGACAAGCGGCGAAGCCGCGCCGATCCGGGATCCATGCCGGAACGATCGTCGTCAATGTTCAGGCATGGATCCCGGGTCTCCCTTCGGTCGCCCGGGATGACGGCCCCGTTTTGTCTTGAGGTTCAGCTTCATGATCGACCTCATCCTCACCCAGACGCTGAACGGGCTGGCCTCGGCCTCCTCGCTCTTCCTCGTTGCGTCGGGGCTGTCGATCATCTTCGGCGTCACGCGCATCGTGAATTTCGCGCATGGCTCGCTCTATATGCTGGGCGCCTATCTTGCCTGGACGCTCGTAAGCTATTTCGGCGCGGCGGAGCCATTCGGCTTCTGGGGCAGCGTGCTGCTCGCGGCGCTGCTCGTCGGGCTCCTCGGCGTCGTGATCGAGGTCTTGGTTCTGCGCCGGATTTACCAGGCGCCGGAATTGTTCCAATTGCTCGCGACCTTCGGCGTCGTGCTGATGCTGCAGGATCTGACGCTTGCGACCTGGGGGCCGGAAGACAAGCTCGGACCGCGCGCGCCGGGCCTCAAGAGCTTCGTCATCCTGTTCGACAATCGCTTCCCGACTTATGAACTCTTCCTGATCGCGGTTGGGCCACTCGTGCTGCTCATCCTCTGGCTTCTGTTCCAGAAGACGCGCTGGGGCACGCTGGTGCGGGCTGCGACGCAGGACCGCGAGATGGTCGGCGCGCTCGGCGTCAACCAGCGCCTGCTCTTCACCTCGGTCTTTGCCTTCGGCTCGATGCTGGCAGGCCTTGGCGGTGCGCTGCAGCTGCCGCGCGAGGCGGTCAACCTGCATATGGACCTGTCGATGATCTCGGAGGTTTTCGTGGTCGTGGTCGTCGGCGGCCTGGGCAGCGTGACGGGGGCCTATCTCGCCGCCGTGCTGATCGGCATCCTGCACGCCTTCGGCATCCTGATCTTCCCCAAGATCACGCTGGTGCTGGTCTTCCTGGTGATGGCGGTGGTCCTGGTGGTCAAGCCCTATGGCTTGATGGGCAAGGCGCCGATCGGCGGGGCGCGCGGCCATGGCCCGGCTGAGCCGCTGCTGCTGCCGGCCGACAAGCCGACCAGGCTCGCCGGCCTGATCGCGCTCCTGCTGCTCGTGCTCGCGCCATTGGTCGCGCCAGACCATATCCTGATGACGCTGACCGAACTCGTGATCTTCGCGCTCTTCGCCGCCTCGCTTCATTTCATGATGGGACCCGGCGGCATGGCCTCCTTCGGCCACGCCGCCTATTTCGGGCTCGGCGCCTATGGCGCGGCGCTGGCGGTGAAATGGTTGGGCGCCTCGATGGAGCCGGCCCTGATCTTCGCGCCCTTCCTGGCGGGCATCGCCGGCGTCGTCTTCGGCTGGTTCTGCGTGCGCCTGTCGGGCGTCTATCTCGCCATGCTGACGCTCGCCTTCGCGCAGATCGCCTGGGCGACCGCCTTCCAATGGGTCGAGCTGACCGGTGGCGACAACGGCATTCTCGGCGTCTGGCCCTCGGCCTGGGCCGTCTCGAAAACCGGCTTCTACTATCTCACGCTCGGCGTCTGCGTGCTCTCGATCCTCGCCTTGCGCCTGACGATCTTCTCGCCGCTCGGCTATGCCTTGCGGGCCGGGCGCGACAACCCGCTGCGGGCCGAGGCGATCGGCCTCGACGTGATGCGCATCCAATGGGTCGCTTTCGCGGTCGCGGCCTTTGCAGCGGGCATTGCGGGCGCGCTCTTCGCCTTCTTCAAGGGCTCGGTCTTCCCGACCTATATGGCGATCCCGCGCTCGGTCGATGCGCTGCTGATGGTGCTGCTCGGTGGCGTGCAGACGGTGGCGGGCCCGGTCATCGGCGCCTTCGCCTATGCGGGCCTCAGCGAACAATTGATGAAGGCGACTATGTATTGGCGCTTCGGGCTCGGGCTTTCGATCGTGCTGCTCGTCATCCTGTTTCCGCGCGGGCTGGTCGGCGCGTCGCTGCTGCTGCGCGAGCGCTGGACGAGGCGGCCTGAGCCCGCGGCCCGGCTGGCAGTGGAGGGCGGGCGATGAACGCGGTCCCGCAGCTGCAGGGGGCGATCCCCGCCGTGACGCCAGACCCGGTCCTGGTCGTGCGCGATCTGCAGAAATCCTTCGGCGGCGTTCGCGCGGTCGACGGCGTCTCCTTCTCCGTCCAGGCCGGCACGATGCTGGCGCTGATCGGCCCCAATGGCGCGGGCAAGACGACCTGCTTCAACATGCTCAACGGCCAGCTCAGGCCAGATGGCGGCGAGGTTCTGCTGGCCGGACGAGCGATCACCGGCATGAAGCCGCGCGCGGTCTGGCGCATGGGTGTCGGCCGCACCTTTCAGATCACCGCGACCTTCACCTCGATGACCGTGCGCGAGAACGTCCAGATGGCGCTGATCTCCCATGCCGGCGGGATCTGGAGCCCGTTCGGGCGCGCCCGCGGCCGCCATGCCGAGGCCGCCGATGCGCTGCTCGCCCAGGTCGGCATGCTGGAACAAGCGGAACGTGCCTGCGGCGTGCTCGCCTATGGCGATCTCAAGCGCGTCGAGCTCGCGGTTGCGCTGGCCAACCAGCCGAAACTCCTGCTGATGGATGAGCCCACCGCCGGCATGGCGCCGCGCGAGCGCATCGCATTGATGGCGCTGACCGCCGAGATCGCTGCCGCCAAGGGCATCGCAGTGCTTTTCACCGAGCACGACATGGATGTCGTCTTCACCCATTCCGACAGCGTCATCGTGCTCGATCGCGGCCGGCTGATCGCCCATGGCACGGCCGAGGAGGTGCGGCGCGATCCCAATGTCCGCGCCGTCTATCTCGGCTCCGGCGCGACTTCGGGAGGGCATTGAGATGAGTGCGATGTTGGAGATCGCCGGTCTCGACGCCTATTACGGCCGTGCTCATATCCTGCAGGGCCTCGGCTTCACGATGAACCGCGGCGAGGTGCTGGCGCTGATGGGCCGCAACGGCGCCGGCAAATCGACCACGATGAAGGCGATCATGGGCCTGGTGCCCCCGGCCGGCGGGACTGTGACCTTCGAGGGGCGGGCCGTTCAGGGACGCGAGCCCTTCGAGATCGCGCGCCTCGGCATCGGCTATGTGCCGGAGGACCGGCGCGTCTTCTCCGAACTCAGCGTGATGGAGAACCTTTCGGTCGCGCAGCGTCCGGCGCGCTCTGACGCGCCGCACTGGACGCCCGAGCGGCTGTTTGCGCTCTTCCCCAATCTTGGCCGCATGCGCGACCGGCCTGGCGGGGCGATGTCGGGCGGCGAGCAGCAGATGCTGACGATCGCGCGGACCCTGATGGGCAACCCCAAGCTCGTGCTGCTGGACGAACCGTCCGAGGGGCTGGCGCCGGTCATCGTCGAGGAGATGGCCAAGACCATTCTGGCCTTGAAGGCCGAGGGGCTTTCCGTGCTGATCTCGGAGCAGAACCTGCATTTCGCCGGCAATGTCGCCGACCGCGCCGCGATCATCGAAAAAGGCATGATCCGCTTCACCGGCTCGATGGATGAATTGAAGGGTAACGAGGCGGTCAGGACGCAGTATCTTTCGGTGTGAGTGCGGGCGTCATTCTCGGGCGAAGCCCTCGGGTCCGGCCTTTGGCCGGCCCAAGGACAGGCTCCGCGCAGACACAGGGATCCATGCCGGAGCGTTTCCCACAGGCTGCGACGGCCTCTTCCCTTCTCCCGGATGGGAGAAGGTGGCGCGGAGCGCCGGATGAGGGTGTGCCCTTTCAATAGAAGGCGCTGCGGCGCAGTTGCGCCCTAACAATCAGCGGCGGGCCCTCACCCCTGCCCCTCTCCCATCCGGGAGAGGGGTTCCCCGCGCCCGTCCATGACGGGGGAGGATCGCCCCACCCACGCTGCGCCACTCATCCGCCAGCGCCAGCAGCGCGCCCTCGATCAGCCCTTCGCGCAGCAGCGTCTCAGCAACCCTGACGCCGTTCCCCAATGCCGTCGCCACGGCTGTGGGTGTCTGCGGCCCCACTTCAACCGTCACCAACAACTCCCTGAGATCGCTGTCGGGATCGAGTTCCCGTGCGGGACGCCGGAGGATCGCCGCGTCCTTCACATCGACTGCATTGGCGATGATGGTCGCGGCTGCATCGGCCTCGGCCGCCGAGCGCGCCAGCACGGTGACGGCGTCGGCGATGCCGAGCGAGAAGGAGCGCCCGCGCCAGCCGCTGGTCGCGACGCCCCGGGTGTGGCTGGCCGCATCGAGCCGCAGGAAACCCTCCGGCCGAGCGCGGGCGAGCGAGGGCACGACGCCGATGTCGAGCGGGTGGCCGGGCGTGACATGCAGCGCGATATCGCCGCCATTATTGACATAGGCGCGCTCGAGCCGGGGTTCAGCGGCAAGCATCGCGGTGAGGACCGTGTCCGCCACCGCGCCGGCGACAGCGGCCATCGGCGTGATGTATTGCGACCGGAAGCCCCAGCAGGCGCGCGCCATGCGCTGCGCTGTCGCGCCTCTCAGGGAGGGTGGCTGGTGGTCGAGCGGCTGGCGCAGCAGGCGCAATTCGCCAGCGAGTTCGGTCAAAAGCCCATCGAAGCGCGCTTCGGCCGCGGCATAGGCCCGTTCAATCCGCGGCTTGGGACCAAAGGCCGCGATGACGAGATCGCTCGGCCCCTCCTGCAGATGCAGCCGGTTGCCGGGTAGGCGGGCGATGCGATGGGTTTTCAATGGCGAACGCATGGTGACTTCATATGGAAACACCATGTCATTCCGGACAAGCGGTGAAGCCGCGCCGACCCGGAATCCATGCTGGAGCGCGTCATGGTCGGGCTTGACCCGACCATCTCGTAAACCAGAGCGCTCTGGTCATGAGATTCTTGGGGCGCAAGCCCGAGAATGGCGCTCTATATGACGCTGTGTGGGCGATCGAGCCGCTACCCCACATCCCGCCGTAGCGGCCAGGGATTCTCCGCCGCGGCACTCTCGATCCGGGCCTGCCCGCCATGGGCGCGCAAGATCTCTTCCATCGAGACGATCTCGTCGGCATGCCCGCCCGAGGCCAGATAGAGTTCGCGCGGCAGAGTGAACTCTATCGGCGCGACGATCGCCGGCGTCGGCACATAGCCGAAGGCGTTTTTGGGCATGCGCAGGACATCGACCATCACGGTGATGCCGCCGCCGGGCCAGACATAGACCGGCGCGCCGCCCATCGTGACCCGCGTCGTGCCGGATTGGACCGAGCGCGTCAGCAGCACAGGGTTCTCTGTTACGCCCGCCCGCAAGCTGCCGCCGGCGCCGGCCATGAAGGTGACCGTGCAGAGCGAGGGCTCGCAATTCTCACCAATGCGCTCGACGACCTGCCGCACGGCCAACGGCATCTCGGCTTCGACGGGAGTAAGGTTCTCGTCGAGCACGCAATAGAGCGAATCCTCGCCGGTGGTCGATGTCATCAAGAGGCGCATACCGGGCCAGGCGAGGCCTGCATCGATCTTCTGGATGATCGAGAGCGGCTCGGTGATGTCGGTGCCGCCCCAGCCGAGGCCGGGCTGGGCGACCTGGAAATAGCGGCCGGGCGTCGATTTGCGCCCGCGCACGCGAATGCCCGCGGGTTTCATGTCGAGCACGCGGCCGGCCTGATGCTCGGTCAGCACGCCGGTGATGTGGTCGTCGACGACGATGACCTCGTCGACATGGCCCTGCCACTGCTTGGCGAAGATGCCGATAGTCGCCGAGCCGCAGCCGACGCGCATGCGCGTCTCCGGTTTGCCGTCGACGATCGGAGCGTGGCCGGCCTGCACGATCACGCCATGGCCGCCATCGATGGTCAGTTCGACGGCCTCGCCATTGCTGAGCTTCAGCATCGCCTCGCAGGTAGCGTTGCCTTCCTTCTTCGAGCCGCCGGTGAGGTGGCGCACGCCGCCGAGCGAGAGCATCTGCGAGCCGTATTCGGCCGTGGTGACATGGCCGACCTGCTCGCCATTGGCGCGCACGGCGGCCGTCTCCGGGCCGAGATGGCGGTCGGTGTCGATCTTCACCTTGACGCCGCAATACGAGAAGATGCCCTCGGTCACGACCGTGACGGTGTCGACGCCGTCATGCTGCGAGGAGACGATGAAGGGGGCGGGCTTGTAGTCGGGATAGGTCGTGCCCGAGCCGATGCCGGTGACGAAAGTGCGGTTCGCCGGCAGGATCTTGCCGTCCCAATCCTCGGCATTTTCGGCAAAGGGCACGACAGGGCCGCCGACCTCGACGGCCTCGGCCAGCAGCACGACCGGATCGGTGCGGATCAGAAGCCCGTTGTCATTGGCATAGCGCGAGCAGGCGCCGGAGCGGCCGGGGCGAATGCGGCACAGGACCGGGCAGGCGTCGCAGCGGACGATGCCTTCGTCGCCCTCTGACGCGCCGAATTTGCGCGAGCGCTCGGCGAGCGCCGCATCGGCTGTCGGAACGGGGTTGAGTTCGTTCATGGCTGAGTCTCCTCGCCCATATCCATGTCGCCCATATCCTTGGCCCGCAGCAATTCCCACAAGCGGTGCGGCAGCACCGGCACCTGCCGGGGCGTCACGCCGGTGGCGTGGCGGATTGCGCCGAGGATCGCCGGCGCAGTCGGCACCAAAGCCGGCTCGCCGATGCCCTTGGCGCCGGAGGGGCCGAGCGGCTCGGCATCCTCGACCAGGATGATGTCGATCGGCGGCACGTCGCCGGCGGTCGGGATCAGGTAATCGTGCAAATTCTCGGTGCGGCCGGGCAGGTATTCCTCCAGCAGCGCGAGCCCAATGCCCTGGGCGATGCCGCCATGGATCTGGCCCTCGACCAGCATCGGGTTGATCGCGCGGCCGACATCATGGGCCGCGACGATGCGGTTGAGCTTGAGCGTGCCGAGATCGAGATCGACGTCGAGCGAGGCGATCTGCGCCGCAAAACCATAGGTGGCGTAGGGGATGCCCTGGCCTTTTTCGTCCAAGGGCACGGTCGGCGGGTCAAAGCTCCCGATGCCCTCCAGAACGATGCCATCGGCCTTGGCGGGGAGGGCGGCGAGGTCGATGCGCGCTGCGACGCCGTTCTCCTCGACCAGCAGCTGCGTGCCCGCGAGCTTCAGGGTCGCGGTCGGGCTCGCATTGGTCAGGCGCAGGATCTCGGCGCGCAGCGCGGTGGCGGCAGCCTCCGAGGCGCGACCGGAGACGAAGGTCTGGCGTGAGGCCGAGGTCTTGCCGGCGTCGAAGGTTTTGAAGGTGTCGCCGATGACCAGCGTGAAGGCCTCGACCGGCAGGCCAAGCGCGTCGGCCGCGATCTGGGTCAGCACCGTGGTCGAGCCCTGGCCGATATCGACCGCGCCGTTCCAGAAGGTGAGCCGGCCCGTCCTGTCGAGGGTGATGCGCATGGTCGAGGGGTTCGACATGCCGGTGTTGCCGATGCCGTACCACATGCAGCCGATGCCGACGCCACGGCGCGTGCGGCCTTCGCCGGCATTGAAAGCCGCCGCATCCGAGAGCAGGGCCTGCCAGTGGGGTTTGAGCTTCTCCAGGCATTCGGCCAGGCCGGCGCTGGCCTGCAAGACCTGGCCGGTCGGTGTCGTATCGCCGGCACGGATCGCGTTGATCAGGCGGAACTCCAGCCGGTCGAGGCCGGCAGCAGTCGCGAGATCGTCGAACAGGCTCTCCTGCGCGATTGCTGCCTGGGGTACGCCGAAGCCACGAAAGGCGCCCGAGGGCGGGCCGTTGGTGTAGACCGCGCGCGACAGGTTGCAGACATTGGGCACCTTGTAGGGGCCGGTCGCATGCACAGGCACGCGGCCTGCCACTGTCGGGCCCCAGGAGGAATAGGCGCCGGTGTCGAAATCGCCCTCCATGGCGAAGGCGACGAGGCGGCCTTGGGCGTCGCAGGCAGCCTTGGCCTCGATCGAGGAGGGGTGGCGCTTGGTCGAGGAGACCATCGATTCGATGCGGCCGAAGATGCAACGCACGGGCCGGTCGAGCACCCAGGCCGCGACCGCCAGCATCGGCTGCAGCGAGACGTCGAGCTTGCCGCCGAAGCCGCCGCCGCAAGCCGACGGCATGATGCGGACATCCTCGAGCCTCAGGCCGAGCACGCGGGCGACCTCGTCGCGGTCCATATAGGGCGCCTGGGTGCAGGCAAAAACCTCGATCGTGTCGCCGACGCGCCGGGCATAGCCGGCCTCGGGTTCGATATAGGCATGCTCGACGAAGCCGGTCTCGAAGCTGCCGGTGGCGACATGAGCGGCCTGCGCGAAGCCGGCCGCGACATCGCCGCGCTCGACGCGGCCGCGCGTCAGCACATTATCGGGCGCGAAATCATGCAAGGTGAAAGCGCTCTCGCCCAGCGCCGCCTTGACGCCGACCATCGGCGGCAGCGCCTCCCAGGCAATCGGGAACTCGTCCAGCCGGATCGCCTCGACCGCATCCTTCTCGCCGACGATGGCGAGCACGCATTCGCCGCGATAGCGCGTTTCGCCGGTGGAGAAGACCGGCTGGTCCTTGAGATGCGGGTAGATGCCGAAGGAGTTCTCGCCCGGCACGTCCTTCGCGGTGAAGATGCGTACCAGGCCCGGATGGCTTGCGACGAAGGCGTCGAGGTCGCCCAGGGTGAAACGGGCGCGGGGATGGGGGCTGCGCACGGCGCGCAGCCAGAGCGCGTCGGCCGGCGCGGCATCGGCGCCGTAGATCTCCGTGCCGGCAACCTTCGGCTCGCCGTCGAGGCGGGTCATGCGCGCGCCGACGGACGCACTGCTCGCGGCAGGCGCGATCGGAGCGGGCTCGATGAAAAGATGCGCGTCGCGCACGGCCTCGACGATCTTGAGATAGCCGGTGCAGCGGCAGAGCACGCCGCCGAGCGCATCCTGCGTCTCGGCCTCATTGGGCTGCGGGTTGCGCTTGAGCAGATCATAGCCCGCCATCAGCATGCCGGGCGTGCAGATGCCGCATTGGGCCGCGCCATGCGCATGGAACGCCTTCTGCAGGGCTGAGCCGAGCGCGTCCTTCGCCAGGCCTTCGACGGTGATGATCTCGCGGCCCTCCACTTGTCCGATCGGCGTCAGGCAGGCGCAGGCCTGTGCGCCGTCGATCAGGATCGTGCAGGCGCCGCAATCGCCGGCGTCGCAGCCTATCTTGGTGCCGGTGGCGCTGAGGCTCCCGCGCAACGCCTCGCTCAACCGGGTGTCGGGCGCGTCACCCAGATGGACGTTCGCACCGTTGAGCCGAAAGGCGATGCCGTCGGTGGCCGGAGCCGAGGAGCTGAGGGTGGAGCGATCATGGACGTTCAAGCGGCGACCTCCAGCGGCGAAGACAGCAAACCGGCGAGCGCGCGCCGCACCAGGATGAGCGCGGCGTCGCGGCGATAGGCGGCGCTGGCGCGGACATCGTCGATCGGCGACAGGGCTGCGAGATCGGAGGCACGGAGGCTCTCAGCCAGCGCAGGCGAGGGGACCTGGCCGAGCAGTCGCGCTTCGAGCGTGGTCAATCGCTGCGGCGCGGCCGCGCAGGCCCCGACGGCGATACGAAGCGAAGCGATGCGCCCTTGCGCATCCAAGGCGAGATTGATGGCGACGGAGGCGATCGAGATCACCAGATAGGCGCGCGCGCCGAGTTTTTTGAAAGTCGAGCGCGTTTGCGCCGGCTGTGCCGGCACATGGATGGCGACCAGCAATTCATCGGGCGCGAGTGCGGTCTTGCGGTTCCCAAGCACGAATGAAGCGAGCGGCAATCGCCGGCTTCCGCCGGGGCCGGCGAGTTCGACCTCGGCCTCCAATGCGAGCAGCGGCGGCACCCCGTCAGCGGCCGGCGAGGCGTTGCAGAGATTGCCGCCGATCGTAGCCCGGTTCTGGATCTGGACGCCGCCGACCTGCCAGCTTGCCTGTTTCAAGGCGTCGAAGGCAGGCGGGACATCGGCCTGGGCGATCGCGCTCCACGTCGCCATCGCGCCGATGCGGATGCCGTCTGGGCCGTGATCGATGCCGGCGAGCTCCGGGATGAGGCTGAGGTCGAGCAGATCGCGATTATGGGGCTCGAACCAGGCGGCGCGCTGGGTGCGGACGGGGTAGACGTCGGTGCCGCCCGCCAGGACGGTCAGCGGGCCGTCGCCGGCTCTGAGCGCCAGAGCCTCAGCGAGTGTCCGGGGGCGAAGATAGCGCGTCATGACCGTCTGCTCCTCGTCAGCGTGCTCTCTCAACCCAGTTCCGGCGCCAGCACGACCGTCAGCCCGTCGAGCTCGGGCGAGAACAGGATCTGGCAGGCAAGGCGCGAGTTCGGGCGCACGTCGAAGGCCTCGTCGAGGCGCTCCAGTTCGTCCTCGCGCGGCGGATGCAATTTATCGACCCAGTCCGCCGCGACATAGATATGGCAGGTGGCGCAGGCGCAGGCTCCGCCGCATTCGGCTTTGATCGGCAGGCCCCAGTCGCGGATGATTTCCATCAATCGCCAGCCTTCGAGTGCCTCGAGTTCGCGCTGCTCGCCGTCGCGATCGGTGACACGGACATGCATCACGCGACTCCGAGCTTTTTCTGGAGGGATGTCGAGGAGGTCGTGTACTGGAAGGTCAGTCGCTTGTCGGGATAGACGTAGCGATGGACTTTTTGGGCGGCGAGCGCGGCCTCGTGGAAGCCTGACAGGATCAGCTTGAGCTTGCCGGGATAGGTGTTGATGTCGCCGATGGCGAAGATGCCGGGTGTGCTCGTCTCGAACTTCTCGGTGTCGGCCGGGATCAGGTTCTCGTTGAGATTGAGGCCCCAATCGGCGATCGGGCCAAGCTTCATGGTCAGGCCGAAGAAGGGCAGGAGCGTATCGCAGGCGATCTCGAAGGTCTGGCCTTCGCTGTCGCGGCAGATCGCAGCCTGGAGCGCCGAGCCCTCGCCCTTGAGCCCGGTGACCTGGCCGAGCTTCATGTCCATCTGGCCGGATGCGACGAGCGCGCGCATCTGCTCGACCGAATGGGGGGCGGCGCGGAAATCGTCGCGGCGATGCATCAGCGTGACGCGTTTGGCGATGGGCTGCAGGTTGAGCGTCCAGTCGAGCGCGGAATCGCCGCCGCCGACGATCAGGATGTCGCGGCCGCGGAAAGCCTCCATCTTGCGCACGGCGTAGAACACCGAGTTGCCCTCATAGGCCTCGATGCCGGGGATCGGCGGCTTCTTGGGCTGGAACGAGCCGCCCCCGGCAGCGACGATGACGGTCTTGGTCTCGAACACCGTGCCGGCATCGGTGGTGACGCGGAAGCGCGGGGCCTCCGCCGTGCCGATCGGCTCCAGCGCCTCGATCATCTGGTTCAAGTGGAAGGTCGGGCCAAACGGCTTGATCTGCTCGACCAGGTTGTCGACCAGGCCCTGGCCGGTGACGATCGGGAAGCCCGGAATGTCGTAGATCGGCTTCTCCGGATAGAGCTCGGCGCATTGCCCGCCAACCTTGGGCAGGATGTCGACCAGATGCGCCTTGATGTCGAGCAACCCCAGCTCGAACACCGCAAACAACCCGCACGGGCCCGCGCCGACTATCACGACATCCGTGGTGATGGTGTTGTCATTGGTCATCGCCGACATGCCTTCCATCGCGCCGCGCCCAAGCGCCGGTGAGCTGGCGCGGGGCATCATCAAATCCAACCTCAATTATTGTTAGTATACAAATGAATTTGCGCAAGCGGATTTTGCAGGCAGACCTTGCTCATTTGCAGGCAGGTGTTGCTCATTGCAGGCAGGCTTGGCTCAATCGAGGCGCGCCAGCAGCGCGAGCAGGCGCTCGGCCTCTTCACGCGAGAGGGGCGCCAGGGTCGCGGCGGTGATCGCCTTCGCCTTCTCGAGCAGGCCCGGAATCGCCTCGCGCCCCTTGGCGCTGAGCCGGACGCGGACGCGGCGCTGATCGTCGGGGTCGGGCAGGCGCTCGACCAGCCCGCGCTCTTCCAGCCGCGCGATCACGCCCTTGATGGTGGCAGGGTCCATCGCCGTCATGCGGCCAAGCAAATTCTGCGAAATCTCCTCGCCGGCGCTCAGTTTCGACATGGCGGCGAATTGCGTCGGCGTCGGGCCGTTATCGCCCATGATGCGCTGGAAGATCGCGATATGGCGCTGCTGGGCGCGGCGCATCAGGAAGCCGACCTGCTCGTCGAGGACATAGTCCATTGGTGCGGCAGTGCTGGCCGAGGACGGCTTGTGCTGCCTTGCGGTCGGCTTGGTGACTGTATCCGCCACGCTGTCCTGCCTGCTCATCCTCATCCCCTGATCGCCGCCGCGCGGACTGCGCCTCCGGTCCCGTCGCATCGCCTCTTGCCAGCCACCGAAACGCTGTCCATGATTGTTATTACACATTCAAACATCGCCTGTCTCGCAGGCATGATTGCGCTACGTGTTCCGAGCGGAGGACCAGATGGCTCACGACGTCGCGGCAGGCCCGGCCAAGGGCAAGCTCGTCATCCGCAATCTCGGCCTGGTGCTCTCGGGCGATCTCAACCAGCCGATCCTCGACGCCGATACGATCATCGCGGTCGATGGCCGCATCACGGCCATCGGCAAGGCCGCCGATCTCGATTGCGAGCGCGCCGACAGCATCATCGATGCGCAGGGCTCGCCCGTCGCGCCGGGGCTGATCGACAGCCATTGCCACCCGGTCTTCGGCGACTGGACGCCGCGGCAGGGGCAGATGGGCTGGATCGATTCCTGCGTCAATGGCGGCGTCACCACCTTCGTCTCGGCCGGCGAGGTGCATCTGCCCGGCCGGCCGAAGGACCCGATCGGCGTCAAGGCGCTCGCCATCACGGCGCAACGCACCTTTGCGAATTTCCGGCCGACGGGGGCGAAGATCCATGCCGGCGCGCCGATCGCCGAGACCAGCATGGTCGAGGAGGATTATGCCGAGATGGCTCGCGCCGGCGTCAAGATGATCGGCGAGATCGGGCTTGGCACCGTCAATACCGGCCCCGAGGCGAAGAAGCATGTCGATTGGGCCCGCAAATACGGAATGGAGACGATCATCCATACCGGCGGTCCGTCGATCGCGGGGTCGAGCCTGATCAGCGAGGATATCGTGCTGGAGGCCCAGCCCGATGTGATCAGCCACATCAATGGCGGCCATACCTCGATCCGCTTCTCCGGCATCTGCCGGCTCTGCGAGCAGGCGAGGGGCGCGATCGAGATCGTCCATAACGGCAATGAGCGCGCCGCGCTCGAAGCCATCAAGACCGCCACCGAACTCAACCTGACCTACAAGGTCATCCTCGGCACGGACGCGCCGGCAGGTTCCGGCGTGCAGCCGCTCGGCATCCTCAGGATGATCGCCTTCCTGTCGAGCCTCGGTGACGTGCCGCCCGAGGTCGCCTTCTGCATGGCGACCGGCAACACGGCGCGGGTGCGCAAGCTCGACGCCGGCTTCATCGCGGTCGGCATGCCGGCGGATCTCGTCTTCCTCGACAAGCCGCAGCATTCGGCCGGAAGGCATCTGCTCGATGCCGTCTCGCTCGGCGACATCCCCGGCATCGGCATGGTGGTGATCGACGGTATCATCCGCACCGGCCGCTCGCGCAACACGCCGCCATCGCACACCGCGCCCGTTCTGGTCGGGCATTGAGGCGCATCATGACCGATCTCATCGATATCCGTCGGGTCCAGACCAGCGTGGAGGAGATCTTCCACGAGTTCGGCCCGCGCCCCGGCCGCAGCGAGCGCATCGCTTGCGTCTGCGCCGTGCTGACCAACCCTTACGCCGGGCGCTACGAGCCCGACATCCTGCCGATGATGGAGGCGCTGAAGGCTGCGGGCCTCGACATGGCGACGCGTTGCCTCAACGCGCTCGGCGGCGATCCCGGGACCGTCGAGGGCTATGGCAAGGGCGCAATCGTCGGCTCCGCCGGTGAACTGGAGCATGGCGCGCTCTGGCATGTGCCGGGCGGCTACGCGATGCGCGAGATCCTCGGCAATGCGAAAGCGATCGTGCCCTCGACCAAGAAGGTAGCGGGGCCGGGCGCGCGCATCGACATTCCCGTTACCCATATCAACGCCTCATATGTCCGCAGCCATTTCGGCGCGGTCGAGATCGGCGTGCCGGGCTCGCCGCAAGCGGATGAACTCGTCTTCGTCCTGGTGATGACGACGGGCGCGCGCATCCATGAGCGCGTCGGCGGCCTGCGCGCCGACCAGATCAGCGTTGGCGACGGGCAGCGGTGATGGGCCGCTCTCCCATTCCTACCAAAAGAGGCGCGGGGAACCCCTCTCCCGAGTGGGAGAGGGGCAGGGGTGAGGGCAGGCCAGAAAACCAGATTGGCACGCCTATCTTCAGCCCGCGCCTTCCTTGTCGAACGGCCTACACCTCACCCCTGCCCCTCTCCTTACAGGAGAGGGGTTCCCCGCGCCTGACTTGACGCTGGAGCCCTTCCGTCATGCCCGCAGACATCCGCAAGATTCTCACGCAAGTCGATGAAATCCATCTCGAAATGGGTAAGGCGATCAGTCCGCCGACGCGGCGCGCCGTGGCCTGCGCCGTGATCTCCAACCCGTTCGCCGGGCGCTATCAGGAAGACCTATCGGAGCTCACCGAGATCGGCGTCGAGCTCGGCGATCTCCTGACCAAGCGCTGCCTTGCGGCGCTGAACATCGCGCCCGATCAGGCCGAGAGTTTCGGCAAGGCGGCGATCGTCGGCGAGGGCGGCGAGCTGGAGCATGCAGCCGCGATCCTCCATCCCAAGCTGGGCACGCCGGTGCGTACGGCGCTCGGCAAGGGGCCGGCGTTGATCCCCTCGGCCAAGAAGCGCGGCGGGCTCGGCACGCCGATCGACGTGCCGCTCGGCCACAAGGACGCAGCCTTCGTGCGCTCGCATTTCGATGCGGTCGAGGTCCGGATCACCGACGCGCCGCGCGCCGGCGAGATTCTGGTCGCGATCGCGATCACCGATTCCGGCCGCCCGCTGCCGCGCATCGGCGGTTTGCAGAAGCACGAGATCAAGGGCGAGGACGGGCTGCGCTAGGGGAAACCCACCCGCGCCGTCATTCCGGGCGCAGCGAAGCGGAGACCCGGAATCCATGCCGGAGCGCTGCCTGGTTAGGTTCAGGCATGGATCCCGGATCGGCGCGGCTTCGCCGCTTGTCCGGGATGACAGCGTGTTTCCCTGCTAACACAGTATCACCAAGAGGCTCCGGAACCATCTGGAGCATCCTTCGAGACGCCGCTTACGCGGCTCCTCAGGATGAGGGCTGGCGTTTTCAAACAGCCGCTAAGCGGCTTTCATCCCGCCATCGGTCAACCGGTACCAGCTGATGATCGCCGAGACGTAGAGCTCGTTCAGCGCGTGCAGCGGCAGCGGCTTGATCGGGACGACCGGGAAGGGCAGGCGGCTCTTGTCGCCGCTGGCGAGATACTCCGCCATCGCCTTGCCCATCGCGCTCTGCAGACCGACGCCGCGACCCATGCAGCCGATATCGACCAAGAGCCCGGGCTCGGGCTCGTGCAGATGCGGCAGGAAATCGCGCGTCAGCGCCACCCGGCCGCACCAGCGGTAGTCGAAGCCGATGCCCTTGGCCTGCGGGTACATCTTGCCGATGACGCGTTCGAGATGGGCCCAGTCGGAGGCGTCCTTCGGCTCGCGGAAGGGGCCGCGTCCGCCCATCAGGAGGCGATTGGTGTGGTCCTTGCGGAAGTAGAGCAGCAATTGCCGCGTATCCGAGGTGACCTGGCCCTCGGGCAGGATCGTGCCGGCGATATTGTCGGAGAGCGGCTCGGTCGCGACGATGAAGGTGTTCGGCCGGATCACGGTCTGGCGCAGTTTCGGGATCAGGTCGCCGGTATAGCCGTTGGTCGCGACGACGACGCGCGGGGCGGTGACGCTCGCGCCCTGGGCGGTACGGACGATCCAGGTCTCGCTTTGGCGCTTCAGCGAGACGACGGGGCTCTTGCCATGGATCGTGGCGCCGGCCTTGAGCGCGGCTTTGGCTAGCCCGCGCGCATAGGCGAGCGGCTGCACGCCGCCGGCGCGCCGGTCGATCCAGCCGCCGAGATAGCGCTCCGTGCCGAGCAGGCGCGCGACACTGTCGCTGTCGAGATACTCCGCATCGACGCCGCGCGCCTGCCATTCGCCGGCGCGGCGCTTCACCGTCTCGAGCATGGCTGGCGTATGCGCGCCCTGGATCCAGCCGGTGCGCCTGTGCGGCACGTCCATGCCGTGCCTGGCGATCAGATCGAAGACGAGATCGGCGGTCGAAGCGACGAAGCGCGTCAGCGCTTCGCCCGCGACGGGGCCGAATTTCGCAGCGATCTCGCTGGGGTCATATTTGATGCCGGGAATGACCTGCCCGCCATTGCGGCCCGAGCCGCCCCAACCCGGCTCATGCGCCTCCAGCACGATGACGGAGACGCCGGCCTCGGCAAGATGGAGCGCGGTCGAGAGCCCGGCATAGCCGGCGCCGATCACGCAGACATCGGCGCTGGCATCAGTGGCAAGCGGCGGCGTCGGCGCGGCCGCGGGCGCCGTCGCGTGCCAGAGCGAGGGGGCGAGCGGGAACGGTTCGGCCATGACGGCCTCCTTCAGATTGGCTTGAGCACACGCCGCAGGAAGTCCTGGGTGCGCGGATGGCTCGGCGCGCCCAGCACATCGCGGGCAGGTCCCTGCTCGACGATGACGCCGCCATCGAGGAAGAGCACGCGGTTGGCGACCTCGCGGGCAAAGCCCATCTCATGGGTGACGACGAGCATCGTCATGCCGTCCTCGGCGAGGCTCTTCATCACCTGCAGAACCTCGCCGACGAGTTCGGGATCGAGCGCCGAGGTCGGCTCGTCGAACAGGATCGCCTTGGGCTGCATGGCGAGTGCGCGCGCAATGGCGACACGCTGCATCTGGCCGCCCGAGAGCTGGCCGGGATAGGCGTCGACCTTGTCGGCAAGGCCGACGCGGGCGAGCAATTCGCGGCCCCGCGCCATCGCCTGGGCCGGCGGCTCCTTTTTCACGAAAATCGGGCCCTCGACCACGTTTTCCAGCGCCGTGCGGTGCGGGAACAGGTTGAAGCGCTGGAACACCATCGCCATTGCGGTGCGGATGCCGATAATCGAGGGCTTGTCGCGCTCGACCCGGGCGCCGTCGATGCTGATCGTGCCGCCATCATAGGATTCGAGCCCGTTGATGCAGCGCAGGATGGTCGATTTGCCAGAGCCCGACGGCCCGATCAGGCAGACGACTTCGCCTTTGTCGACGCTGGCCGTGATGCCCTTGAGCACCGGGAAGGCGCCGAAGCTCTTGGTGACGCCAGTGATCTCGATCATCGGAGCGCTCATCGCCGCGTCCCCTTGCCGAAGCGTCGTTCAAGCCAGCTGACGAAGCCCATCAGTGGCAGGCACATGGCCAGATAGAGCAGGGCGACGAGCGAATAGACGGTCATGTTCTTGAAGGTCGAGGAGGCAATCAAAGTGCCCTGCAAGGTCAGTTCGGCGACCGTGATGGTCGAGGCTTGCGAGGAATCCTTCAGCATCATCACCATGATGTTGCCGTAGGGCGGCAGGACGAGCCGGATCGCTTGCGGCAGGATCACGCGGCGCATGGTCAGGCCCCAGCCCATGCCGATCGATTGCGCCGCCTCGACCTGGCCATGGTCGATAGCCTCGATGCCGGCGCGGAAATTCTCGGATTGATAGGCCGAGTACGCAATGCCGAGGCCGATGATCGAGGCCTGCAAGGCCGAGAGCGCGATGCCGAATTCGGGCAGGACGAAGTAGATGTAGAAGAGCTGCACCAGGATGGGGATGCCGCGCAGCGTGTTGACGATCACCTTCGCGATGGTCCCGAGCCAACCGATGCCTGACACCCGCATCAAGGCCCAGACGAGGCCGAGCACCGTCGAGAGCGCAAGCGAGCCCAGCGCCACGATCAGCGTGAATTTCACGCCCTGGAGCAGGAGAGGCAGGAACTGGGCGGCATCCCGCAGGAAGGTCTGCATGGGGTTCTGATGGTCGGAGTGAATCTGGAAGGGGCTTGGCGATCTCGGGCTGTCCGGGATCCATCTGGAGCGTCATTCTCGGGCTTGTGCCCTGAGAATCTCATGACCAGAGTGCTCTGGTTTACGAGATGGTCGGGTCAGGCCCGACCATGACGCGCCTCAGAACCCGGTTCTGCGTGGAGTTTATCCTTGGGCCGATCGAAGATCGGACCCGAGGGCCGCGCCCGGAATGACGGCGTAGTTCCATTGCAAAACGGCGAGGCCGCTCAGGCTAGGCCCCATTTCGCCAAAATCTTGTCGACGGTGCCGTCGGCCTTGAGCTTGGCGAGGCCGGTGTTGATCTTCTTGAGCAATTCACCGTCGCTCTTGCGCACGCCGATGCCGACAGAACCGGAGATCACCGGCTTGTAGGATTTGACGATCCGGACCTTGGGGAACTGCCCTTGCGACAGGTTGTAGGCGATGATCGGCAGGTCGAAGACGGCGGCCTGGACGCGTGCCGCGTTCACGTCGGCGAGGATGTCGGGCAGGGTCTTGTAGAGCTTGACCTCGGAGAACAGCCCGGATTTCTGCAGCACATCGACATAGGCCGTGCCGATCTGCACGCCGATCGTGATGCCCTTCAGATCCTCGAGGGTGACGTAGTCCTTGGTGTCGCTGGCCGGTACGATCAGGCCTTCGCCATAGGTGTAGATCGGGTCGGAGAAGTCGATGACTTCCTTGCGCACCGGGGTGATGTACATCGCGGCGGCGACGATATCGACCTTATTGCTGGTCAGCGAAGCGATCAGCGTCGAGAACTGCATGCCCTCGACCTCGACCTTGAAATCGGAGACCGCGGCGATCGCCTTGACCAGGTCGACCATCACGCCCTCGATGGTGTTGGTCTTGGTGTCGAGGAAGGTGAAGGGGCTGCCTGTCGGGGTCGAGCCGACCTTGAGCACGGATTGCGCCCGGGCGGGCAGGATTCCGGAGGGCAGGATGCCCGCAGCCATGGCGCTGCCGGCCAGCATGGACAGGAAGGTCCGACGTTCCATCGCGATATCCCCTCGCTTACGGCGCGCTGGCTAGCGCGTCCGGCCATGATTTTCATGTGCGTGAAGATACGAGCATAGGACAAACTTGCCCGCAAGCGATTTCATGTGCATGAAATAGAGGCGGAGATGGAGAGTTCATGAGCGCCCCTGCCGCCAGCGGAGCCAGCCAGCCGGTCGACCACGAGATCGGCGCGGGCTTACGCAGATTGCGGCGTGCGCGCGGGCTTTCGCTGGTCGATCTTGCCGCCCGCACCAATCTGTCGATCGGGTTCCTCAGCCAGATCGAGCGCGGCCTGTCCTCGCCGACCCTGCGCGTGCTCGTCGGCATGGCGGATGCGTTCGGCGTCGGGCTTGCCGATCTCTTTCCCAATGGCGCGCCGCCGCAGGACCAGCCCGCGACCATCGTCCGCGGCGCCGACAGGAGCGAATTGCAGCTCTGGCGCTCGGGCATCCGCAAGCATTTGCTGACCCCGCTTTCGGAGAGCTCGAAGCTCAACCTCTATATGGTCGAGCTGGAGCCGGGCGCGAGCACCGGCGACGAGCTCTATACGCATCAGGGCGAGGAGGCCGGCCTCGTCATGCAAGGCGCCATGCTGCTCAAGGTCGAAAGCGAGAGCTGGACCTTGCTGGAGGGCGACAGCTTCCGCTTCCTGTCCTCGCGCCCGCACTGCTTCGCCAATGCAGCGGAGGGCGAAACGCGGGTGCTCTGGGTCACCAGCCTGTAAAGGCGGCTGCGCTCAACGGGAAACGAGACGCTGGTCGGGGATCGGCAAGCAACGGTCGGAGCTGAAACCCATGGCGAAAAGCGCGATCCTGCCGCTGATCCTGATCCTGCTCGGTGTCCTCACGGGGCTGGCCAAGCCGTTGACCACGCTGGGCGATTCCTACGGCCCCGGCTGGGCCGACCTGCTCAATGGCGCGCTGGGCTTCGTCTTCATCATCGCGGCGGCGATCGCGGCCATCGCTGGGCGCTCAAAGGGGCGACCGCAAGGCTGAGAGCCCGTTTGGAAACTCCGCGAGCCCTCATCCTGAGGAGCCATTTCCTCGGAAATGGCGTCTCGAAGGATGTTCCAGGAGGCTCCCGAACCATCTGGAGCATCCTTCGAGACGCCGCGTACCGCGGCTCCTCAGGATGAGGGCTCACGTTTCCAAACAGGCTCTGAGCCCGAACAGACCCAACCGGCCCAGCACCTTGTTTCGCCGGTCATCCCGGATGCCGTGAGGCGGAGATCCGGGATGACGTCACGGTTGGAGAGGGTGGCGCTCAGCCGCCGAGCGACATCTTCAGCGGCGGCTTGACCTCGGCCGGCAGCGGCGAGGTGTAGCCTTCCTTGCCCAGGCGCTTCTTGTGGTCGGCCTTGGCGGCCGCCATCAGCGCCGGGTCGGAGAGCACGGCCGCACCCGTCGCCGCCATCGCCTTGGCGACATGGATCATGGCCTTGTGGGCAGCGGGCTGCTTGCCCTGCGAGACCACCTGCCAGGTGTGGAACGGCGTGCCGACAGCGACGGTGGGCGCATGCGCCTGCACGGTCGGCACGGCCCAGCTGACATCGCCGACATCGGTCGAGCCGATGGCGGGGTTGCGCTTGGCGTCCATCGGAACGAGGAAATCGGCCAGCGGCGCGCCCGAATCGTCCATGCCGATGGTGCGCCAGATCGAGGCGATCTCCTGTGGCGACAGCGTCTTGCGGATCTCCTCGGCGAAGGCCTTGTCGGCGTCGTCGAAATGCGGCGGGCCGAGCTCTTCCATGATCCCGTGCAGCGCCTGTTCGAGCGGCGGGTTGGCGAGCAGATCGGAGACGGCGCTGATGATGCGCATCTCCATCTTGGTTTCCGTCATCAGCGCCGCGCCTTCGGCGATCTTCTTCACACGCTGGACGAGTTCGAGCATGCCGCGCAGATCGCGCGCGCGGATCGAATAGCGCACGCGGGCATGGGCCTGGACGACGTTCGGCGCGATGCCGCCGGTGTCGAGCAGGGCGTAATGCACGCGCGCATCGCTGGGCATGTGCTCGCGCATGTAGTTGACGCCGACATTCATCAACTCGACGGCGTCGAGCGCGCTGCGGCCGAGATGGGGCGAGGCGGCGGCATGCGCCGCGCGGCCGGTGAAGATGAAATCGGCGCGGGTGTTGGCGAGCGCCAGCGGCGGGGCGACCTCCCACCAGCTCGACGGATGCCAGGTGATCGCGACATCGGCGTCGTCAAAGGCGCCGGCGCGGACCATGAAGGCTTTCGCAGCGCCGCCTTCCTCGGCCGGGCAGCCATAATAGCGCACGCGGCCGGGGATTTTGTTCTCGGCGAGCCAGTTCTTCATCGCGGTCGCGGCGAGCAGCGCCGCCGAGCCGAGCAGGTTGTGGCCGCAGCCATGGCCATGGCCGGCGGCCTCGACCTCGCGATGCTCGGCGAGGCCGGCTTCCTGGCTCAGCCCGGGCAGGGCGTCATATTCGCCCAGGAACGCGATCACGGGGCCGCCTTCGCCGGCCTCGCCCATCACCGCGGTCGGGATCTCGGCGATATTCTCGGTGATCTTGAAGCCCTGGTGCTTCAGCTCGGCGACATGCTCGGCGACCGAGCGCTGTTCGGTGTAGCAGACCTCGGGCATGCCCCAGACGCGGTCACTGAGTTCGATGAAGCGCTGCTTGCTCGCATCCACATGCCGCCAGAGATCGTTTCGGTTGTCCATGATCGTTTTCGCCTTGATGAGGTCGCGATATATGAGCCGGGTGGCGGCCGCCCGTCCAGTTGCTGAAAGCATGGCCGATGCCAGCCGACGCAACGTCAATGCGTAGGGATCGGGTTTGGTGCGTCATGGTCGGGCTTGACCCGACCATCTCCGATTTCAGCCAGCTGGTCATGAGATTCTCGGGTCGAGCCCGAGAATGACGCTCTACGAAGGCCGGTGGATCGTCACGGGTGCTTGTGAATCGGGTCGACCCAGTAGACCGCCTCCGGCGCCTCGACCGGATCGACATCGGTGATGTTGACGACAACGGCTTCGTTGTCCGAGCGCACCAGCACGCATTCCAGCGGCTCGTCGGGATTGGCGTTGATCTCCTGATGCGGCACGAAGGGCGGCACATAGATGAAGTCGCCCGGGCCGGCCTCGGCGACGAATTCGAGCCGCTCGCCCCAACGCATGCGGGCTTTGCCGCGCACGACATAGATCACGCTCTCCAGCTCGCCATGGTGATGCACGCCGGTCTTGGCGTTGGGCTGGATCGAGACCGTGCCGGCCCAGATCTTCTGGGCGCCGACGCGGGCGTGGTTGATCGCCGCCTGCCGGAACATGCCCGGCGTCTGCGCCGTGTTCGGGTCGAGCTTGTCACCGGTGATGACGCGCACGCCGTCATGCTTCCAGCGCGGCTCGTCATGGGAATGCAGCTCGTCATGGGAATGGTCGTGCGGATGGTCGTGATCGTGGGAATGGTCGTGTCCGGACATGATCTCAGCCCTTCCTGGCCGGGCCGGTGGCGATCGGGCGCTCGCTCGAGCCCCATTCAGCCCAGGAACCGTCATAGATGGCGCGCGCCGGCTTGCCGATCGTCTCCAGCGCAGCCGAGAGGATCGCCGCCGAGACGCCCGAGCCGCAGCTCGTGATCAGGGGCTTGTCGAGATCGACGCCGGCCTCCGCGAAGGCGGCCGCGATCGCCTCGGGCGATTTCAGCCTGCCGTCCTGCATGATGGCGGGGAAGGGCAGGTTGAGCGCGCCCGGCATATGGCCCGAGCGCACACCGGCGCGCGGCTCGGGCGCCTCGCCGCGGAAGCGGTCGGCGGGACGGGCATCGAGGACCTGGATGGCGCCGCTGCCGAGCGCACGCTCGACGTCGTCGGCGTCGGCGATGGCGGAATGGTCGAGACGTGCGGTGAAGGTCCGGGCCGAGCGCGAGCGCGGCGGGCCTTCCTCGACCGGGCGGCCTTCCGCCTGCCATTTCGGGAAGCCGCCTTCGAGGATGACCACGTCCTTGGCGCCGAAGGTCTTGAAGGTCCAGCGCACGCGCGGGGCCGAGAACAGGCCGAGCCCGTCATAGACGACGATGCGCATGCCGTCGCCGATGCCGATCGCGCCGACGGCCGCCGCGAAGGCCTCCGGCCGCGGCAGCATATGGGGCAGGTCGGAGCTGGTATCCTTGACGGTGTCGATGTCGAAGCGCAGCGCGCCGGGGATGCGGCGCTGCGCATATTCGGCATGCGGGTCGCGGCCATGGACGGGCAGGTACCAGGAGCCGTCGACCACGACGACATCGGGCGCGTTCAAGCGCTCGGCAAGCCATTCCGTGGAGACGAAGACGTTATCGCTGGCCATGATCGGCATTTCCTTGATGTTGCGGCCGCTTATCGGCGGCTGGATCTGGCTTCAGAGCAATGCTCTCAACTTCTAGATCTTTGTTTTATCGCATTTTCTCCGCGCAAACGCTTCGCGTTTGTCGCGAGCGAACCGGTGTCCACTTCGCTCGAAAATGCTCTAGGCGAGCGCGATACGGACACGCCGGTTCTGCTTGCCCTTCTTCTCGATATCCGTGACCGCGACAAGGCCGATCTCGGCGGTGTTGCGGACATGGGTGCCGCCGCAGGGCTGCAGATCGATGTCGCCGATGGCGACCAAGCGGACACGGCCCGAGCCGCGCGGCGGCTTCACCGACATCGTCTTGACCAGGCCCGGATTGGCGTCGAGCTCCTCATCCGTGATCCAACTCTCGGTGACATCGGCGTTGCGGGCGATCAGCGCGTTGAGCGTCTCGGCGATCTCGGCCTTGTCGAGTCCGCCTTCGGGAATGTCGAAATCGAGCCGCCCGTCGCCTTCGCCGATCGCCCCGCCTGTCACCGGATAGGACAAGACGACGCTGAGCAGATGCAGCGCGGTGTGGATGCGCATGCGCTTCAGCCGGCGCTCCCAGTCGAGCACGACTGCTACGGTCTCGCCGGGCTGCGGGGCGGCCTGTTCTTCAAGCTGTCCTGCAAGCGGAACGTGGATCACGCGGCTCTTGTCCTCGGGATCGTAGATCGCCGTGCCGATCGCGATCTCGCTGCCGTCGGCGCGAACGAGCTTGCCGGCGTCGCCGGGCTGCCCGCCGCCGGTCGCGTAGAACACCGTCTTGTCGAGGATGACACCGCCGCGCTCATTCACGGCCTCAACGCGCGCTGACGTCTCCCTCAGATAGGCGTCCTGGCGAAACAGCAATTCGGTCGGCATGGTCTGGTCGTCCCTGGGGCGCGCCTCGTCGGCGCGGGGTGCGGAGATTGCACGGATTGGGCTGGCCGCGCCAGAATGCTTTCTCTGGGGATAAAGCGGCTTTCCTGGGGGTAGCGCGCCGCCGTTCCGCCTGGCCCTTCCGTCGCAGGACGGCAGGGACTAGAGGTTGTCGGAGGCTGTTTGGAAATCTCCCGAGCCCTCATCCTGAGGAGCGGGCGTAGCCCGCGTCTCGAAGGATGCTCCAGATGCTTCGAGAGCCTCCTGGGCCATCCTTCGTGACGCCGCTGCGCGGCTCCTCAGGATGAGGGCTCACGTCTCCAAACGGTCGCTAACTATCTCTAGATAGCGCGATGATCCGTCGGTTGCGCCAGGGAGCCTCGATGTCATTGCCGCGCATGCAGCCGAAGGACGGCGTCGCCTGGGTCACGGGCGCGAGTTCGGGCATCGGCGAGGCGGTTTCGCTCGAGCTGGCGCGGCGGGGCTGGACCGTCGCGATCACCGCGCGCCGGCTCGACCTGCTCGAGGATATCGCCCGCCGCGCGGAAGGACTGCCCGGCCGCATCGTTGCCCATGCCGGCGACGTGACCGAGACCGCCGCGATGCAGGCGGTGGTGGATGGAATCGAGAGCGTGCATGGCCCGATCGCGCTCGCCTTCCTCAATGCCGGCATTGCCCCTCACGTCCGTTCCGGCGCGTTCGATCTTGTGGCCCTTGAGCAGGCTTTCCCCGTCAACCTGTTCGGTGTGGCCAAGGGGCTGGCGGCCGTGCTGGAGCGCATGACGCCGCGCGGCCGGGGGCAGATCGCCGTCAACGCCTCGATCGCGGGTTATGGCGGCATGCCGCGCGGAGCAGCCTATGGCGCGTCCAAGGCAGCAGTGATCCATCTCTGCGAGGCGCTGAAATTCGATTGCGACAGGCTCGGCATCCGGCTGCAACTGGTCAATCCGGGCTTTGTCGACACGCCGCTGACCCGTGGGAACGGCTACCCGATGCCCTTGCTGATGCCTCTCGCGGAGGCGGCCCGGCGCATCGTCGACGGTTTTGCGCGCGGCGGTTTCGAGATCGCCTTCCCGCGGCGCCTGGCCTGGTTCGCCAAGGCGGTGAATTGTCTGCCCTATCCCGCCTATTTCTGGCTCGTGGCGCGGTTGACGCCCCGGGGCAAGTCAACGAGGCGCGCGAGAAACTGACTCCTTGGCCTGAGCATTTGCGGGATCAGCTTGAATCCGCTGCCGGCATGGCTGCGGAACGCCGTGTGCCGGCTCGTGATTTCATCGCATTTTAACCAGCGTAACGCTGATATGGCGCGCTTTGAACGCTCGTTTTTTCTCCCGCTCTCTGGAGAGACCTGCACTGAATGCGCCTCGATTCGCGTAACATCCAGATTCCGACTGTCGATGAAATCGAGCCGCGCCTGCGGCTTTACGGAATCGACGAAGAGTGTCGTGACCTGGCGCGGCAGCTCGCGCCTGAAGTTGGCCGCATCATCGAGCGCATTATCCGGCACAATATCAGCATCACCAGGGACCATCTGAAATCGAGCCGGGCTTCGCTCGATATCCATGGCGAGGCGCTGACGCGCGCGGTCGTGTCGCATTTCAACGTGTTGTTCCAGGCGCGTTTCGACGAGAGCTATCTGGTCTCCCTCGAACAGATGCTGAAGGTCGAGTTCGATTCGATGATAGGCGCCAGGGCGCGACTGCAAGTCGGCCAGAAACTGGTGCTTCCGCTGCTGCAGGCGCGCGCCGGGCGCGGCATGCGGCGCCTGCTCGGACAGGTCGTGTCGCCGCGCGATGTCGACCTGCTGATGCGGCTTCTCTATTTCGACCTGGTCTGCGCCATCGCCGTCGAGCAGCATGAGACGCGCCGCGCCGTCGTCGAGCGGCATGTCTCCCTCGATGGCGCGCTCAGGGCCTTCAGCCAGCGGACGGAGGTGCTCGGCACGACATTCGAAAGCAGCGCCCGCGAATTGACCGCGGCGGCGCGGCAGATGCTGGAGAAGGCGCAAGCGACGCTGGAGCAGTCGAGCGAGGCCGAGGTCGCGTCGACCAGGGCCTACCGCCTGGCAGCCGAAAGCGCCGATACGACCAGCCAATTGCACCAGCTCACCAGCGATATGGGCGCGCGCCTGTCCGGCGCGGCCGAGGCGACGGCGACCAGCGTGGCGCATGCCTCCGACATCAAGGATTCGATGGCCGATCTCGCCGGGGTCATCGAACAGGTCGGCTCGATCGTGGCCGTCATCAAGCAGATCTCGGACCAGACCAATCTGCTGGCGCTGAACGCCACGATCGAGGCCGCGCGCGCCGGGGATGCCGGCAGGGGCTTTGCGGTCGTCGCCCATGAGGTCAAGAACCTGGCCGCGCAGACCGGGACCGCGACCCAGGCCGTCGCCGGGCAGATCGAGAAGATCGAGACCGCGACGCGGCGCTGCGTCGGCAGCGTCGACGCCATCACCGACAGCGTCGAGACGATTTCGCGTCTCAGCAACGAGGCCGTCGTTACCTTCGCCTCGCAATTCGGCCTGGCCGGCCGGATTTCGGAGGCCGCGCGCCTGATTTCGGCGCAGTCCTCCGATGTGGTCAGCGGCGCGCGGCGCTCGAGCCAGGCCATGACGGAAACCATCGCGGCGATCGACCGGGTGGAGACGACGGCTCTCGGTCTCGCCAGAAGCGCGGAGACCTTGCGCGCCCTGGTCGGCGAGCTCGGCGCGACAGTCGCCGCCGCCTGATCCGTCTCTCATCCTGCTTTTGCCAGCAAAAAACCGCGCCGCAGCATGGTGCTGCGGCGCGGCCTGGCTTGGACGATCGCTGATCTGGACGATCGGTAACTTGGGCGATCAGCGGTAATAGGGTCGGTCGTAATAGCGGCGGTGGTGGTGACGCGCATAATAGGGCGGCGGGCCGCCATAACGACGTCCATAGGCCCGAGGGCCGTAGCGGCGCGGGCGATCATAGCGCCAGTCGCGATACTGGACCTGCTGGATGTCGCCGGTCGGAGCTTTGCCTGCTGGAACTTGGACCTCCGGGCTCGAGGCGAAGGCCGGCGCGGCCTCGGCGATGGCGGGCAGGAACGCCGCTGCAGCAAGCGCCAGGCTCGCGGCGAGGATCAATTTACGCATTGAAGTCTCCTTCCGATGGAACGGTATGGCTCCGATCTATCCGGGCGCCACGGAACTGCCGATGAACGGAAAAGTTCAGCTGCGTTCAGGGAGGGGAGAGGATGCAGACCTCCCGAGCCCTCATCCTGAGGAGCGGGCGTAGCCCGCGTCTCGAAGGATGCTCCAGGAGGCTCCGGAACCATCTGGAGCATCCTTCGAGACGCCGCTTCGCGGCTCCTCAGGATGAGGGCTGGGTTTTCCAAACGAGGATTCTCAGGACGATCGGACGGTGCCCCCGGACGCTTGCTCACGGGCGGAGCGCCAGGGAATCACAAGCCCGGCGCAAGCGAGCGCCGGGCTGTCCGCAGGACTCAGCCTGCCTTCTTGGTGACGATCGTGAGCAGCCCGTTCTCGCTCATCTGCGCGAACAGGACATGGGTCGAGGATAGTCCCTTGGCTTCCAGGGCCGATTTGATGGTTGGCGTGGAGTCGACCGAACTCCGGAGCTTTTGCAGCTCGCCGTCGCCACGCTGGGCGACGATCTCAGTGACCTGCGATTGAGTCGTCGCCGGCAATTCACTGATGTCGACCACGTTGACCGTTTGAATCGTCGGTGGAGCCGATGGGGCTTGCGGTGCAGATGTCGATGGGCGGCTGGGCTTGGGCGGGTCCGAGGGGGTCTGTGCATTGGCGGCCATGGACAATGCGAGCGCGGCTCCGGTGGCCAAGGTTGTGATCATGCGCATGGACGTTCCTCCATCAGTTGCGGATGAACGGCCTAACTCACACCGCAAATGCGGTCGGAGGCTGAATGGCGGCTGACCATTTCGTGACGATGTCGTGGCGAAGGCATCACATTGATGGCACAGCTGCCTGCTTGTGGCTGTGCATCCATGGTGCGATGCGACAGCAAAAAGGGCCTGGGCGATTTCGCCCAAGCCCTCGAAATTGGTGGCTCCCGGAGCAGGATTCGAACCTGCGACCAATCGATTAACAGTCGATTGCTCTACCGCTGAGCTATCCGGGATCAGTGGCCGCCGTATACCCATGCCACCGGGACCGCGCAAGCCCTTTGCGACGAAGTTGGCGGGAAAACGTCGGCTCAGCAATTTGTCCAGGGACATGCCGCGCGGCTTGGCGAGGATGGGTTGCGGCCTGGCCCGGCATGTGGTTATACGCCGTGCAAGATGTCCCGCCAGCGCGGACATCGGGATGGCCTCGTGGCGGAGTGGTTACGCAGAGGACTGCAAATCCTTGCACCCCGGTTCGATTCCGGGCGAGGCCTCCAATTTTCCAGACCATGTCCGCGACGAGATTTCGGACCCGCTCCGGCGGCCGCCACGTCCTCGTCGCGTAAAGCCCTCGTCGCGTCATGCTCTGATGGCGTCGTATCCTCCTTGCGTCTTCCTCGTCGTGTCTTGCCTTTTGACGCGGCCTCGAACAAAAGCTGTCGGATCGGTCGATAGGCTTGGCCCCGCTGCGGGCCATGGCGCATCGGCCCGCTTTCGATGGCGCCGGCCGCGGGTTGCCGGCACGGTGTCGCAGACGGAGATTTCGGGACATGGACAGTTTCGCCGCGCTGCGCCGCATGATGGTCGATTGCCAATTGCGCACCTATGACATCACCGACCGGTCCGTCCTGGCGGCCGCCGATACGGTGCCGCGCGAGGCCTTCCTGCCCGATACGCTGTCCCATCTGGCCTATCTCGACCAGTCCGTGCCGTTGCCCGGCACGGGGAGGGCGCTGATGACGCCGATGGTCGTGATCCGCATGATCCAGACGCTCGCCTTGCAGCCCGGCGAGAGCGCGCTCGAATATGGCGGCGGCACAGGCTATGGCGCAGCCGTGATGGCGAGCATGGGCGCGATTGCGACGCTCTGGGAGCCGGATGCAGAGGCCGCCGCCCTGGCTGACCCGGCCCTGAAGCGGGCCGACGCCGGCACTGTTGCGCTGGCGGGCAAGCGCCCCGCCGACCACAGTTTCGACGTGATTCTGGTCGGCGGCGCCTGCGAGACCGGGCCCGACGAACTTTTCTCTTTGTTGCGCGAGGGTGGCCGGCTCATCGCGGTCGAGGGGCTCGGGCGCGCCGCACGGGTGAAACTCTATCAGAAATCAGGGAAAACCGTCTCGGGACGGCCGGTTTTTGACGCTGCGGCGCCGATTTTGGCGGAATTCCGCAAGGCGCCGGCTTTTGTTTTCTGAACGACAGGTGTCGCATTTTTGCGGCAGTGCGAAGTGGAAACCCGCTCTGCAACCAAGCCGACATTGGCGCGTGCGCCGGTTCCGGGTATGTAGGATTCTTAAATTTATGCCGAGGCTGGGGCGATGCCTGGGCGTGACAGCAGTCCGCACATGAGGCGTCCGGTGACGAGACAGAAGTTCGATAAGAAGTCGGTTGAGTTCGGTGCTGCGGCATTGATCGCCGTTGCGCTGCTGTTTGGGGGCACTGCCGCCGCCAGCGCTCAGACCATGGACGCGGCGTTGTCGCGGGCCTATTCGGGCAATCCGACGCTGAATTCGCAGCGTGCTTCGCTGCGGGCGACGAACGAGAACGTGCCGCAGGCGCTCTCCGGCTACCGGCCGAGGATCACGGCCTCGGCCGATATCGGCGCGAGCATTACCGAGAGCGACATTCCCGCCAAGAACACGACGAGCGGCATTCACAACAACACGCTCAGCCGGCTCGGTCCGCGTGGCGGCGGCGTGCAGATCGACCAGAACATCTTCGACAGCGGCAAGACGCGCAGCTCCGTCAGCCAGGCAGAATCGCTGGTGCTCGGCGCCCGCGCGACGCTGCGCAACACCGAGCAGAACGTCCTGCTCGATGCCGCGACCTCCTATATGAACGTGCTGCGCGACACCGCGATCCTGAATCTCAACCGCAACAACGTCGAGGTTCTGGAAGAGCAGCTGCGCCAGACCCGTGACCGCTTTCAGGTCGGCGAGGTGACGCGTACCGACGTGGCGCAGGCCGAGGCGCGCCTGTCGGCGTCGCAGTCGCAGGCGATTCTCGCCGAATCGAACCTCAAGACCTCGATCGCGCGCTTCCGCCAGAATGTCGGCATCGAGCCCAAGCAGCTTGCACCGGGACGGCCGATCGAGAATCTGCTGCCGAAGACGCTACCCGCCGCGCTCAACGTCGCGCTGACCGGGCATCCCTCGATCATCGCCTCGCTGCATGGCGTCGACGCCGCCGAATTGCAGGTCAAGGTCACGGAAGCGGACCTCTACCCGACCTTCGGCGTGCGCGGCGTCGTCCAGCAGCGCTATGATTCGACCTATTTCGGCGACAACCGGACCAGCGCCAGCGTCGTCGGCACGCTGACCGTCCCGATCTATGAGGGCGGCCAGGTCTATTCGCGGACACGGCAGGCCAAGGAGACGGCCGGCCAGCGCCGGATCGACGTCGACACGCAGCGCGATACGGTGCGCGCGGCGGTGGTTTCGGCCTGGGGCGGCCTCGAAGCAGCCAAGGCGCAGATCATCGCGGCCCAGGCGCAGGTGCAGGCGGCAGAGACCGCGTTGTCCGGCGTGCGCGAGGAGGCCAAGGTTGGCCAGCGCACCACGCTCGACGTGCTCAATGCGCAGCAAGAACTCGTCAGCGCGCGCTCGACCCTGGTCACGGCGCAGCGCGACCGTGTCGTTGCCTCCTACTCGGTGCTTTCCGCGGTCGGCCGGCTTTCGTCCGAAACGCTGAAGCTCAAGACCGAGACCTATGATGCGCGCAAGCATTATGAGCAGGTCAAGGGCTTGCTCTGGGGCACCCAGACGCCTGACGGGCGCTGAGTCAGAATAACAACAGCGGGCATTTCTCTTGTGGGCGGCTGAAAAGCCGCCTTGCTCGGGCTGCTCTCCGTGAAATACTCAGGGCTGGAGCAGCGTTGATTCTATCGACGCGCCTGGTGTCGAGTGGTCCGGACCCAAGATGAGCGCGCAACCGAAGCCCAGCGAACCGTCGATGGAGGAAATCCTTGCCTCCATTCGTCGGATCATCTCGGATGACGAGGCCAAGCCTGCCGAAGCAACGCCTCCTGCCGTAACGGACGGGGACGACGAGTTGAAGGCGCTGCTCGCCGGCGCGAGCGCGGTGTCGGCCGCCGATGACGACGTGCTCGATCTCGGGGCCGAAGCCAGCCTGATCGCCGCGCCTGAACCGGAGCCGCCTGCCGAGGCCCAGGCCCAGGCCCAGGCGGAATCCAGCGATATCGACTTCCTTGAGGCCCCGGAACCGGCCGCGACAGCCGAGCCGGAACCCGTCTCGCCGCAGGCTTTCGTGCCGGCTCCGGCTCCTGCTCCGCCGCCTGTGGCTTCGACGCCGTCCTTCGACATGGCCCAGCTTCTCTCCGACCAGACGAGTTCGGCGGTCACCAGCGCCTTCGGTCAGCTTGCCCATACGGTTTTGTCCAACAACGCCCGCACGTTGGAGGATCTGGTGAAGGATATGCTGAAGCCGATGCTGAAGAGCTGGCTCGACGACAACCTGCCGACCATGGTCGAGCGGCTGGTACGCGCCGAGATCGAACGCGTGGCGCGCGGCGGCCGCAACTGAGCCCATTTGGGAATTCCGCGAGCCCTCATCCCGAGAGGCTGGCCCGAAACGAACCCAAAGATTTCACTGGCTCTGTCCCGACCACCTACGCGCCGTCATTCCGGGCGTAGCCTCGGGTCCGATCTTCGATCGGCTCAAGGATAAACTCCGTGGAGACCCGGAATCCGAAGCGCGTCATGGTCGGGCTTGACCCGACCATCTCGTAAACCAGAGCGCTCTGGTCATGAGAGTCTCGGGGCAAGCCCGAGAATGACGCTCTAGGATGGATTCCAGATCAGCGCCGCTTGCGCGGCTTGGCCGGAATGACGGCGCGAGACGCCGCCCCGCGACTCCTCAGGATGAGGGCTGGAATGTCCAACTGGAGGGCTCTCAGCCCCGCGCGGTGCGGGGCCTCCTGGCGGGCACGGTCTGCAGCCGCTCAAAAGCGCCTTCCGAGCGCAGTTTCTTATAGATCAGGCTGCCGAGCATCAGGGCCAGCGTCGGCGTGCCCAACCGCGCGACCAGCATTGCGATGCCGATGGTGACGGGGCGGGAATAGCGGCCTGACGCCGCTCCGGCCGCGAACCAGGCGCCGAGCGCGTGGACTAAAAATTTCATGGCAATAATTCCCTTTGCGTTCCCTAGCGGCAATGGTCACAGGACCACTTTGCGATTGTCGCCGAGATGGGGCTTGGAGCCCGTGATCGCGGCTGCCGCCATCTTCACCGTCGTGACGATCTTGCCGGGACTGTCCCAGAACTCGGCCATTGCGGGCCTGACGCGCAGGACGCGGATGTTGGGATCGTCCTTGCTTTCCCAGAACGCCCTCGCAGCGGTTGACCAGAGTTCGCCGATCTTGCGGCGGTCGTCGAGAATGTTGGCTGTGCCGGTCACGGAGACATAGCGATAGGCGCCATTGTCGGCAAAGGTCAGGCAGACATTGTCGTTGATCTCGACCTCGTCGTCCTTGTGATTGCGCGCGTCGGTCAGGAAGTAGATCGCGTCCTCGTCGCGAGCGGCATGGGCGCTCATCGGCCGGGAGCGCAACTCGTCGCTCGAACCGTCATGCGTCACCAGCATGCACAGCCCGATATCGTCGATCAGCGTCCAGACGCGATCCTGGTCAGTGTGATGGGTCATTGGCATTTCTCCTGTCGTTCACGTTCTCAACGGGTGGACGCTGCAACAGTTCCTTGCGCCCCTGTTCGCGACGCCGGGCCGTCTCCATCCTGGGAACGAGAAGCTGGGGAACGCGAAGTGCCCTCGCGCGTATCTTGAGCCAAGGCCCGACCAGATCCTTTCCTCTGGCAGACCTTTTCCTCTGGCAGACCTGCCGCAAATGACCGCATCGAGGATATCGCCATGAAGAAGCCCGTCTCCAAGATCGACCTGACATCGAACACCAAGACCGAGGTGATCAGCCTGCTGAACGAGCGTCTCGCCGATGGAATCGACCTCGCGCTGGTGACGAAGCAGGCGCATTGGAACCTGAAAGGGCCGGGCTTCATCGGCATCCACCTGATGCTCGACGGCTTCCGCAAGGATCTCGACGAACATGTCGACACCGTCGCCGAGCGCATCGCCCAGCTCGGCGGCATCGCGCTCGGCACCACGCAGGCGACCGCCTCGGCCACGACGCTGAAAGCGTACCCGACCGACATCATCGCGGTGAGTGACCATCTCGCCGCGCTGATCGAGCGCTATGCCGCGACCGCCAATCTGGTGCGCGCGGCGATCGACAAGACCGATGAGGCGGGCGACGCCGGCACCGCCGACCTGCTGACCGCCTATTCGCGCATGCTCGACAAGGCTTTATGGTTCCTGCAGTCCAATGCCGCGGCCTGATGCGGCATCGTGATCGTTCGAAGAGATTGACGCGCCGGCCTTGCTTGACGCGTAGGCCCTGCTTGGGCTCTTAAGTCCTTCGACCTTTTTGGCCTTTGATTTTCACGGCCGGGGCGTGCTCCCCGGCCTTTTTGCGTTCGAGCGAAGCGATGATGGACAAGACATTCGAGCCGGCGACCGTCGAGGCGCGCGTCAGCGCGGCATGGGAGAAGGCCGAGGCCTTCAAGGCGGGACGCGGTGCTGCGCCCGGCGCCGAGCCCTATTGCATCGTGATCCCGCCGCCCAATGTCACCGGCTCCTTGCATATGGGCCATGCGCTCAACAACACGCTGCAGGATGCGCTCTGCCGTTTCGAGCGCATGCGCGGCAAGGATGTGCTCTGGCAGCCGGGCACCGACCATGCCGGCATCGCCACGCAGATGGTGGTCGAGCGCAAGCTGTCGGCCGAGCGCAACATCTCCCGCCGCGACATGAGCCGGGAGGATTTCCTGAAGGAGGTCTGGGCCTGGAAGGCCGAATCCGGCGGCACGATCGTCAACCAGCTGAAGCGCCTGGGCGCCTCCTGCGACTGGTCGCGCGAGCGCTTCACCATGGATGAGGGCCTGAGCCAGGCCGTGCTCAAGGTCTTCGTCGCCTTGCACAAGCAGGGCCTGATCTATCGCGCCAAGCGCCTGGTGAACTGGGATCCGAAGTTCCAGACCGCCATCTCCGATCTCGAGGTCGTCCAGGTCGAGAAATCCGGCTCGTTCAAATGGGAGCGGGGCGGCGAGGAGGCCTTCGATTCCGCCAAGCTTGAGAAGCTGCTGAACCGCGATCCGGGCGGGCATCTCTACTACTTCAACTACCCGCTCGAAGGCGTGACCTATGACGCCGACGACGCCTCGACCTTCATCACGGTGGCGACGACGCGGCCCGAGACCATGCTGGGCGATACCGGCGTGGCGGTTCATCCCGAAAACGAAAAGCTCGGCCATCTCATCGGCAGGAATGTGGTGCTGCCGCTGGTTGGACGCGTCATCCCGATCTTCGGTGACGACTATGCCGATCCGGAGAAGGGCACGGGCGCGGTCAAGATCACCCCGGCGCATGACTTCAACGATTTCGAGGTCGGCAAGCGCCACAAGCTCGACGTCGTCAACATCCTCGACGGCGAGGCCAGGATCCTGCTCGCCGACAATGCCGATTTCCTCGCCGGCTCAGTGCCGGAGAGCGAGACGCTGGCGCTGCACGGCCTCGACCGCTTCGCCGCGCGCAAGCGCGTCGTCGCGCTGATGGCCGAGCGCGGCTTCCTCGCCAAAATCGAGCCGCATGGCCACACCGTGCCGCATGGCGACCGCTCGGATGTCGTGATCGAGCCCTGGCTGACCGACCAATGGTATGTCGACGTCAAGCCGCTGGCGCAGCGCTCGCTGAAGGCAGTCCGCGACGGGCGCACCAAGTTCACGCCGGAAAGCTGGACCAAGGTCTATTACGACTGGCTGGAGAACATCGAGCCCTGGTGCGTCTCGCGCCAGCTCTGGTGGGGCCATCAGATCCCGGTCTGGTATGGGCCTGACGGCGAGGTGTTCGTGGCGGAATCGGAGGTCGAGGCGCAAGCGTTGGCGCTTGGCCATTACGGCGGCACGGTCGAGCTCACCCGCGACGAGGATGTGCTCGACACCTGGTTCTCCTCGGCGCTGTGGCCGTTCTCGACCCTGGGCTGGCCCGAGGACACCGCCGAGCTCAAGCGCTACTACCCGACCGCGACGCTCGTCACCGCCTTCGACATCATCTTCTTCTGGGTCGCTCGGATGATGATGATGGGCCTCAACTTCATGGATGAGGTGCCGTTCAAGGACGTCTACATCCACGCCATCGTTCGCGACGAGAAGGGCGCGAAGATGTCGAAGTCGAAGGGCAACGTCATCGACCCGCTGACGATCGTCGATCAGTACGGCGCCGATGCCTTGCGCTTCACGCTCGCCGCGATGGCGGCGCAGGGGCGCGACATCAAGCTCTCGACCGCGCGCGTCGAGGGCTACCGCAACTTCGCGACGAAGATCTGGAACGCGGCGCGCTTCGCCGAATTGAACGGCTGCGCCCGGGCGGAAGGCTTCGACCCGGCCAAGGTGAAGCAGCCGCTCAATCGCTGGATCCTGAGCGAGGCGGCGCGTGCGGCCGAGGAGATCGCAGCCGGTATCCCGAGCTTCAAGTTCAACGAGGCGGCGGCTGCGGCCTATCGCTTCACCTGGGGCCAGTTCTGCGACTGGTATCTCGAGCTCGCCAAGCCCGTGCTGCAGGGCGAGGGTGTCGATCCCGCCGAGAAGGCCGAGACGCAAGCCACCGTCGCGCATGTCATCGACCTGATCTGCCAGTTGCTGCACCCCTTCATGCCCTTCCTCACCGAGGAGCTCTGGGCGCAGAAGGCGGGCGAGGGCGCTCCACGCAAACTCGCTTCGGGTGACGACGCGCTGGTCTGCCTGACGCATTGGCCCGATCTCGCGGCGCTGCGCGATGCGGCGGCCGAGGCCGAGATCGGCTTCGTCGTCGACCTGATCTCGGACATCCGCTCGGTGCGCTCGGAGGTCAATGTGCCGGCAGGCACGCAGGCGCCGCTCGTGCTGGTCAAGGCCTCGGCCGCGACGCGAGCGACGATCGAGAGCTGGCGGCCGATGATCGAGCGGCTGGCGCGCGTCTCCGAGATCGCCTTCGCGGAGACCGCGCCGGCGCAATCGGCGCAGATCATCGTGCGTGGCGAGGTCGCGGCGTTGCCGCTGGCCGGCATCATCGATCTCGACGTCGAGCGAGTGCGCCTGAGCAAGGAGATGGCCAAGCTCGACCAGGACATCGCGGTGGTCGACAAGAAGCTCGGCAATCCCGACTTCATGGCCCGCGCGCCCGAAGAGGTCGTCGAGGAGAATCGCGATCGCAAGGCCGCCGCTGAAGCGCGCAAGATCAAGATCGCCGAGGCGCTGACGCGGCTGTCATAGCCTTGCCGCGAAGGGACAAGTAGTCTCCGGAGCGATCCTCCGGGGGCAGCCATGTTTCGCTTCGATTCCTTCGGTCGGCTCGACCCGGACGACTTCGTCACGGCCGCCGGCACGCCCTCGCGCCGGCTGCTGCTGAAGGGGTTGGCGGCGTCCGGGCTGTTGCTGGCGAGCGAACCCGCGCTTGCGCAGCGCCTCTGGACCAATCCTGTCTTCAAGGCCGATCCGTTCTCGCTCGGCATCGCGTCAGGCGATCCCGCTGCCGACGGTTTCGTGATCTGGACCAGGCTCGCGCCCGAACCGTTGGCCGAGCATGGCGGCATGCCGATGCGCGCCGTCGAGGTGGCCTGGGAGGTTGCCGCCGACGAGACCTTCGCACAGATCATTCAGCACGGCACAGGCTTGGCGCGGCCGGAACTCGGCCATGCCGTCCATGTCGAGGTCGCGGGGCTCGCGCCGGACAGGCCTTATTTCTACCGCTTCAGCTGTGGCGGTGTGCGAAGCGCGGTCGGACGCGGCCGGACCTTTCCTGCTGTGGGCTCTGCCGTGGCGCGCGTGGATTTCGGCGTGCTCGGTTGCCAGCGCTACGAGGACGGCTTCTTCACCGCCTTTCGCCATGCCGCGGCGGAGCGCTTCGACTTCATCTGCCACTACGGCGACTATATCTACGAATATCGGACCATCCGCCCGGGCGCCCGCCAACTGCCCGTGGCGCGCGTGATGCCCGGCGAGCCCGATGAGATCTACGCGCTCGGTGACTACCGCCGCCGCTATGCACTCTACAAGCTCGACGCCGACCTCCAGGCGGCGCATGCCTCGGCGCCCTGGCTCGTCTCCTTCGACGACCATGAGGTCGACAATAACTGGGCCGGCCTGGTCTCCGAGGAGCAGGGCGTGCCGCCCGAGATCTTCGCCTTGCGCCGCGCAGCCGCCTTCCAGGCCTGGTATGAGCACATGCCGCTGCGCCGCTCGGCCATTCCCAATGGGCCCAATATCCAGGCTTATCGCCGCTTCCGCTATGGCGACCTCGCCCAGATCGAGGTGCTCGACACCCGCCAGTTCCGCTCCGACCAGCCCTGTGGCGATGGCTGGCAGAGCCATTGCGCGGATGCACTGAGGCCCGAGAACACGATGCTGGGCGCTGCGCAGGAGGCCTGGCTGGATGAAGGCCTGCGAGCCTCCCGCGCCCGCTGGAACGTGCTGGCGCAGCAGGTCATGATGATGCGTCTCGATCGCGAGGCGGATCCCGGCGCCTCAAGCGTCCACATGGACAAATGGGATGGTGCGGCAGCGGCCCGCCAGCGGCTGTTCGACAGCCTGAGCGAAGCCCGCATCGCCAATGCCGTGGTGCTGACCGGCGACATCCACCAGAACTGGGCTGGTGAGCTCAAGGCGAATTTCGACGATCCGGCTTCGAAAGCGGTCGGCGTCGAATTCGTCGCGACCTCGATCAGCTCGGGCGGCGACGGCGCGACCATGACAAAGGGCGGCGAGACCAGGCTCAGGAAGAACCCGCATCTGCGCTATTTCAACGACCAGCGCGGCTATATGCGCCATTCCGTCACGAACGAGCGCTGGCAGGCCGATTACCGTGTGGTCGACAGGGTGACGACTGCCGGCGCGCCTGTCACGACGGCGGCGAGCTTCGTTGTCGAGGCGGGAAGGCCCGGGCTGAAGCCGGCGTGAGAGCGACAGCCGCCGCCGCGCGGTCACGAAGCCGTCTTCAAATTGACGTTACCGTAAGACAACTCTGGCAATCTTCCGCTGAGAGGCTTAGATGCGCGTCGGGCGCAAGCCCGCCATGCGCTCGATGCCTTCATTAACCCAGGACCGGTTGCTCTTACGCCATGCTCAAACGAGCCTATGACTGGTGCGTTTCCTATGCGTCCCACCCTGCCGCCCCCTGGCTCCTATTCGCGCTGACTTTCGTCGAAAGTTCCGTCAGCCCGCTGCCGCCGATCCCGCTCTTGCTGCCGATGTGCATCGCCCGGCCCGACCGCGCCTGGTTCTATGCCGGTGTCTGTTCGCTCGGCGCGGTGCTGGGCGGCTATCTCGGCTACGCCATCGGCGCGCTGCTCTACGATTCCGTCGGTTCCTGGCTGATCGGCATCTACGGCCTGCAGGACAAGGCCGCGCAGTTGATCTCGACCTCGCAGGACTACTGGTTCTGGGTTCTGGTCACCAAGGGGCTGACGCCGATCCCATTCAAGATCGTCACGATCATGTCGGGCTTCCTGCATTTCGACATCTGGAAGTTCACAATCGGCATGGTGGTCTCGCGCGTCACCTTCTTCATGATGATCGCGCTGGCGTTGCGCTTCTATGGCGACGACATCCGCATCTTCATCGAGAAGCATCTGCCGCTGGTGGCGGTCGGACTGCTCGTCATCGTGGTCGGCGGCTTCTTCGTCCTGCCGCTGGTGCTCTGAGGCGGTGGGGCTGGCCCGCCAGGCATGAATCGCGACAGCACAAAAGGTTCCCGCCTTCGAGAGTTGGCCGTGAATTTGTGGCGTCGCTGCAACACTGCTCCCGCATCGCGTGATGACGGCCCCGGACTGGCCCAATTGCCGCGAAGCCGCCACAAAGCGCGCTCAGCAGAGGGCGTCGATAAGTTACTGAGATATAGAAGAATTAGAGTGTGAGTTGCGCCGCTCGGAGAGGGTTTCGCCCTTACGGTCGGCAGGCGGGATAACGTTGCGTCCGGCTCAAGCTGCGTGGCACATCTGCCACGCGCCTCAAGCGCAGGGTGGAACGAGGAAAAAAGACCATGGACGTGCGTGTGTTCGATAAATCGAAACTCCCCAGCCGCCACGTCAGCGTCGGGCCGGCTCGCGCGCCGCATCGCTCCTATTACTACGCCATGGGCATGACGGCCCGCCAGATTGCCCAGCCTTTCGTCGGCGTCGCCTCCTGCTGGAACGAGGCCGCACCCTGCAACATCTCGCTGATGCGTCAGGCCCAGGCCGTCAAGAAGGGCGTTGCCTCGGCCAATGGCACGCCGCGCGAGTTCTGCACCATCAGCGTCACCGACGGCATCGCCATGGGTCACCAGGGCATGAAGTCCTCGCTCGCCTCGCGCGAATGCATCGCCGACTCGGTCGAATTGACCATGCGCGGCCATTGCTATGACGCGCTCGTCGGCCTGGCCGGTTGCGACAAGTCGCTGCCGGGCATGATGATGGCGATGGTGCGCCTGAACGTGCCCTCGATCTTCATTTATGGCGGCTCGATCATGCCCGGCGTCTTCAAGGGCAAGCCGGTCACGGTGCAGGACGTGTTCGAGGCCGTCGGCAAGCATTCCGTCGGTGCGATGTCCGATGAGGATCTGAAGGAGCTGGAGGAGGTCGCCTGTCCGTCCTCGGGCTCCTGCGGCGCGCAGTTCACCGCCAACACCATGGCGACCGTCGCAGAGGCGATCGGCCTGGCGCTGCCCTATTCCTGCGGCGCGCCGGCGCCCTACGATATGCGCGACAGCTTCTGCTACACCGCCGGCGAAATGGTGATGGAGCTGATCGCCCGCAACATCCGCCCGCGCGACATCGTCACCCGCAAGGCGCTGGAGAACGCCGCGACCGTCGTTGCGGCCTCGGGCGGTTCGACCAATGGTGCGCTCCACCTGCCGGCGATCGCGCATGAATGCGGCATCGATTTCGATCTCTTCGCCGTGGCCGAGATCTTCAAGAAGACGCCCTATATCGCCGATCTGAAGCCCGGCGGAAAATACGTCGCGAAAGATATGTTCGAGGTCGGCGGCATCCCGCTCCTGATGAAGACCTTGCTCGACCATGGCTATCTGCATGGCGACTGCATGACCGTGACCGGCCGCACCATCGCCGAGAACCTCGCCTCGGTGAAATGGAATGACGAGCAGGACGTCGTGCGCGCCGCGGACAAGCCGCTTTCGCCCAATGGCGGCGTCGTCGGCCTCCAAGGCAACCTCGCTCCCGAGGGCGCGATCGTGAAGATCGCCGGCATGACGACCGAGCAACTGACCTTCACCGGCCCGGCGCGCTGCTTCGACCGCGAGGAAGACGCCTTCGCCGCCGTCACCAACCGCGACTACAAGGTCGGCGACGTGCTGGTCATCCGCTATGAGGGGCCCAAGGGCGGCCCCGGCATGCGCGAGATGCTGGCGACTACGGCGGCGCTCTATGGCCAGGGCATGGGCGACAAGGTCGCGCTGATCACGGATGGCCGTTTCTCCGGCGCGACGCGCGGTTTCTGCGTCGGCCATGTCGGTCCGGAGGCGGCTGTCGGCGGCCCGATCGCGCTCATCCGCGACGGCGATATCATCGAGCTCGACGCAGTCACAGGAAAGCTCGCTTGCCGCCTTTCTGATGCCGAACTTGAAGAGCGTCTTAAGGCTTGGACACCGCGCAAGACCGACTACGCATCGGGCGCGCTGTGGAAATACGCCCAGACGGTCGGCTCTGCGAAGGGTGGGGCCGTCACCCACCCGGGAGGGGCGGCCGAGACCCATTGCTATGCGGATATTTGACGCGACATTTGCAGCATTGTTCCTGATCCTGGGCGGCCAACAGGCCGCCTGGGCGCAGGACAGCGTGCCTATGCGCGGGCCGGTTCCGCCGCGTCCGATTCCGGGCGTGATGCTGCCCGAACCCGATCTTGCTCCGCCCGCACCGCCTGCTCCCAGCGTGCGGCCGATCGCGCCCGCGCCGAGCGGCCCGGCCGCGCATACGGCCTTGCCGATCGCCCCCTTCAGCAATGCCCGCGACGCGATCCGGGCCTGGATGCGCGACTCGACCGCCGGCGACCAGGTCGGCGCCGTGCGCGCGCTCGAATACGCCGCCTCCCAGGGCCATCTCACGGCGCAGTTCAAGCTCGGCCGGATGTATGCCGGCGGCGATGGCGTGCCGGCCAATGATCTCAAGGCGTTCGAGTATTTCTCGAAGATCGCGGACGAGAATGCGGATGCTACTCCCGGCACGGCAGACGGCCGCATCGTCAGCGGCGCTTTTGTGGCGCTCGGCGGCTATTTCGTCGACGGCATCAAGGGCAGCTATGTGAAGCCCAATGCCGACCGGGCTTTCGACATGTTCCACTATGCCGCCTCTTATTTCGGCGACCCGGAAGGCCAGTACAACCTCGCCCGGCTCTACATGAACGGGCAGGGCACCAATCGCGATGCGCGCCAGGCTGCGCGCTGGATGAAGCTCGCCGCCGAGAAGGGCCACGCCCCGGCCCGCGCCGTCTTCGGCGACATGCTGATCCGTGGCGGCGACGGCGTGCCGCGTGCGCCGGTGGTGGGATTGATGTGGCTCTCGCTTGCGCGCGACAGCGCCGATGCGGCGCGCGAGGCCTGGATCATCGAGCGCTGCGAGGCTGCTTTTGCCGCCGCTTCGCCGGCGGATCGCAGTGCGGCGCTCGCCATGGTCGAGCGCCAGCAATTCGCCAGCCGCGGCACGCCGCAGCGCTGAGCCCGGCGACTGCATCCGACATAACGATCCGAGCGTAATTGGAGCAGACCCATCGGGAGCCTGCGCCATGCGTCATGCCGTGCCTTTCAGCCTCATCGCCATCATGTTCACAGCCGCTGGCGTTGCCGCGCAGGATGATTTCGAGCGCTGGGCTCCGCTCAAGGACCCGTTCCCGAGCACGGGCGGCGGCGGCATCATGATCCATGACTACGACCCGGTCGTCGCGAACGGCAAATGCACCACGAATTTCCGGGCGATCGAGCCCAATGGCACGGTCTATCGCAATGCGATCACCTTCCAGGCGGTCGAGACGCAAGGCGGCGTGCTCTGCACCAATGGCAGTTGGCGCTCGCTTGATGGCAGCGCCACCGGCACGACGCCGTTTCGGGTGTTCATCAAGGACGGCGTGAAGCGAGGCTCGGCGGATTAATCTTCAAGTCTGCCCGGTCAGAACCAGGCGCGGGAGAAGGGAAGAGGCGTCGAGCCTCGCCGCTCAGTTCAATTCCAGCATCACCGGCACGTGATCCGACGGCTTCTCCCAGCCGCGGACATGTTTGACGATCTGGACGCCCGCGAGCCGGTCGGCCGCCTGCGGCGAGAGCAGGAGATGGTCGATGCGGATGCCATTGTTTCGCTGCCAGGCGCCGGCCTGATAGTCCCAGAAGGTGTAGAGGCCCGGCGCATCCGTGGTCGCGCGCAGCGCCTCGGTCAGGCCGAGATTGACCAGGCCGCGAAAGGCGGTGCGCGTCGGCGGCAGGAAGAGCGCGTCATTGACCCAGGCCGCGGGCTCGCGGGCGTCGCGCGGCTCGGGGATGACGTTGTAGTCGCCGGCGAAGACCAGCGGCTCTTCCTGCTCCAGCAGCATCCGGGCATGGTTGGTGAGGCGCTTCATCCAGTCGAGCTTGTAGGGGTATTTCTCGGTGTTGGGAGGGTTGCCGTTGGGCAGGTAGATGGTGGCCAGGCGCACCACGCCACTGCCCATGGGCAGGACGCCTTCGAGATAGCGCGCCTGCTCGTCGCTCGCGTCGCCCGGCAGGCCGCGCCGGACATCCTCGAGCTTGCTGCGGCTGATGATGGCGACACCGTTGAAGGTCTTCTGGCCATGGGTCTCGACCTGCCAGCCGGCCTCCTCGATCTCGGCGCGCGGAAAATCGGCGTCGATGCATTTGATTTCCTGCAGGCAGAGCGCGTCAGGCTGCGCCTCCCTTAGGAAGTCGAGCAGATGGCCCAGCCGCTGGCGGACCGAATTGACGTTCCAGGTGGCGATGCGCAAGGGGCAGGCTCCGAGTCGAAGGAGGGCAGAATAAGAGGCAGCCGGCCCGTCAATGCAAGTCAGGAGCGTGGCAAGTCAGGAGCTGGGCAAGTCAGGGGGCGGGGCGGAACGGCTTTGCCAGGCTCTCCGGCCCCATGCAGCCGACGAGATAGAAAACAGCGCCGCCGAGAAGCCCGAGGAGGAAGGCGGGCAGCACCGCCGCGAGGAGATAGCCGCCGAGATTTGCGTTCGAGGTAACGCTGAATGGAATCAGCAGAAGCCACTGAAAGCTGGCGATAATGCCGCCGATGAGCATCGCCCGGCGCAGCGTCGGCGCGACTTCGCCGCGCAGCAATATGAGCGTCGGCAACCCGAGCAGCAACGCGGCCGGATAGGCTCCAATGCCTGCGATCAACCGGAAATGCGAAAAATAGCTCGCCTGCGACGGCGTATCGAACCAGATCCATGCCGCATAAAGTGCGGCAGGAACTGCCGGCGCGACGATCAGCGCCGGGATCAGGCGCCACAGGGGTGGGTGCGCACTCACCGCGCGGGCTCCGCAGGGTAGCGAGCCGCGCGCTCAGGGCGCGCGGCCGCTCTCTCATTGATGCTTACGGGCAGGAGCGGACGACGCCGCCCGCGCCGATATAGGTGCCGGTCTCGGGGTCGTAGCTGCGGAAGCGACGCGAGCAATAGGCGACCGCGTCGGGACCTGCGCCCGCGTAAACCGGGGCGCCGTAAACCGGGCCGCCATAGATCGGAGCCGGCTCGGCATAGACCGGACCGGGCGCAAGGAGGGCGCCGGCGGCCAGTGCGCCGATGGCGCCCGCCGCGATGCCGGCGCCGACAGCCGCGCCGCGTCCACCGCGATAATAACCACCGCGGTAGCCATAACGTCCGCCGTAACCGCGGCCATAGCCGTAACGGCGATACTGCACGGTCTCGACGAGGCCCTTGCCGCTATCGGCGAGCGTCAGGGCCGAGCCCGCGGTTGCGCTGAGCGGAGCGGCGGAAGCCGGGGCGGCGATGAGGGCGCCTCCAACGAGCGCGGCCGCGATGGTCAAGGTCTTGATCATGAGAAAACTCCTTTCCTCTCCAACGCGAGAGGAACGTCATCTGTTCCCCCGATTGTCGCTAAACTTAGTCCCTGACGTGTCGTCATGGAAGCGCCGATCGCAAGGAAGCCCAAATTTCCATCGATCGGACTGCTTGCGGGAACTTTTGCCGTGGCCCGGCGAGGGCCGCTTGCACGGTCGATGCTCTTGCACCATCTAGCGGCAGCACCCTTTTGCATTGCAACATCCGTTCGAGAAAGCCTGGAAACTCCTTCATGTCGCATTCTGGCGTACCCCCGCGCGTCCCCGTGGCCGTGAAGCTCTTGCCAACAATCATCTTCAGCTCGCGCTGGCTGCAGCTGCCGCTTTATCTCGGTTTGATCGTGGCGCAGTGCGTCTACGTCTTCCTGTTCCTGAAGGAGCTCTGGCACCTCGTCACCCATGCGACCGAGTTCGGCGAGCAGCAGATCATGCTGGTGGTGCTGGGCCTGATCGATGTGGTGATGATCTCGAACCTGCTGATCATGGTCATCGTCGGCGGCTACGAGACCTTCGTCTCGCGCCTGGGCCTGCAGGACCATCCCGACCAGCCGGAATGGCTGAGCCACGTCAACGCCAGCGTGCTCAAGATCAAGCTCGCCATGGCGATCATCGGCATCTCGTCGATCCATCTGCTGCGGACCTTCATCGAGGCCGGCAATATCGGCAGCGCGACCGCGACGAGCTACACCGCGACCGGCGTCATCCTGCAGACGGCGATCCACACCGTCTTCATCCTGTCGGCGATCGGCATCGCCTGGGTCGACAGGATGACGATGCCCGTCGGCAAGGAGCATTGAGAGCCCATTCGAAACTCTACTCCGGCGGCTGTCTGGCGCGGCTTTCTGCGCTTCCGGTGCTCACGGACCAAAGTCCGCTGCGCCGGTTCTCGAAAGCCGCGCCAGCCGACTTACCGGAGTAGAGTTTCGAAAAGGCCTCTCCGCCGTTTCTAGCTCCGCGCTCCGCGCGGCAGGCCCGCGGTGCGTGGCTGGGCGAGGCCCGGCGCGGTCTCCAGTCCGAGCGTCGGCAAAGCGAGCGTACGCTGGCCGCGGAAATCGACATGGCAGACCAGGAGCCCACGCTCCTCGATATAGCCGATCAGGCGGCGCGCCCGGCTCGGCGAATGGCTGCCATAGACGGCGGCGAGCTCTGCATCGGTGGGGCAGGGCGTGCGCTCGATGCCGGCCCGCGCGATGAACAGGAACAGGCTCTGGAGATCATCGGGCAGCGCGGCCGAGGCCTCGATCGCGGCCTGCCAGGGCTCGGAAGCCGTGACCTCCTCGCTCGCGCCGGCGCGCGCCACGGCGAGCCTGCGGCGGAAATCGTCGAGGCTCAGGCTCTGGCGGCCGAGCCGGCGCATGCGGCAGCGCACGGTGAAATCCTGGTAGAGCACCGCGATCTGGCGCGTGCGCGTCTCGGGATCGACCATCAATTCACGCAGGATCTCGGACATGATCGCCTCGCGCTCTTCCGGCTCCATCGGGATCTCGGGCTCGGGCTCCGGTGCGGGCGAGGGCCGGTAGGTTTCGATCTGGCGCAGCACGTCATTGGCGGGTGGGCGCGGCCTTGGTGCCGGGCGCGGCGGCCAGTTCGTCAACGGTATTTCGTCAGCGCCGGCGGTGAAGATCAGCTTTCCTGCTTCCTCGGGCCCTTGTTCGGGCAACGGCATCAAGCCAGGCGCGCCACCGCGATCGAGCGAGGTCGCCGGCCCGATCCGCAGCGGCAGCGGGCGCTTCGACAAAGCGGGGCCGAGCGCGACGAACTGGCCGCGTTCGAGATCGCGGAACATTTCGGCCTGCTTGCGGTCCATGCCGAGGAGGTCGGCGGCGCGGGCCATGTCGATGTCGAGGAAGGTCCGGCCCATCAGGAAGTTCGAGGCTTCCGCCGCGACGTTCTTGGCGAGTTTTGCGAGGCGCTGGGTCGCGATGACGCCGGCCAGCCCGCGCTTGCGGCCCCGGCACATCAGGTTGGTCATGGCGCCGAGCGAGAGCCGGCGCGCCTCGTCGGAGGCTTCGCCCGCCATCACCGGTGCGAAGAGCTGCGCCTCATCGACGACGATCAGCATCGGGAACCAGAGGCTGCGGTCGACGTCGAACAGGCCGCCGAGGAAGGCGGCGACCGCGCGCAACTGCTCGTCGGCCTCGAGATTCTCCAGGTTCAGCACCACCGAGACGCGATGCTGCCGGACCCTGAGCGCGACGCGCTGGAGTTCGGCCTCGCCGCATTGCGCATCGACCACGACATGGCCGAACTGGTCGGCGAGCGAGACGAAATCGCCCTCGGGATCGATCACCGCCTGCTGGACGAGCGGCGCACTCTGCTCAAGCAGGCGGCGCAGCAGATGCGATTTGCCCGAACCGGAATTGCCCTGGACAAGCAGACGCGTCGCCAGCAATTCGGCGAGATCGAGCAAGGCTGGCTCGCCGCTCCGGGCGGTCCCCATGTCGATGGCCGTCGTCATGCCGTGGTTGCGTCGCCTTGATCTGCCTGTCGGACCGGCGCTTCTAGCACGGTCGGACGCTGCTCTCGCCGCAGCGCAGCACGCCTTCCACAGCAAAGGTGGTTCATCGATCGCTCAACGCGGGCAGCGCCGGGTCCGCTCCTCGCGGGCGATATCGGCGATGGTGCGGCGCTGGCTGTTTGAGAGCGGCACGTCCTCGACGGCGTCGTATTGGCAGCCGGCATTGCCGAAGGCGCTAATGCCGCGCGCGGTGCGGAAGCAATAGCCCTGCGCCTTGTAGATCTCGTTGCGGGCATACCAGAGATCGTCGCAGGTTTCGGCGCGGGCGGGAGCGGTGGAGGCGGCCATGAGGCCAAAGCCAAGCAGGCCCAGCATCGTCAGCATCTGGCGCGGCATCGCCCGTTCCCCTGATTCATTTGCGACGCCGAGTTTGCGGCCTGCGGCTGGCCAGGGCAACCACTGATCTCGGCCAGTCCAACCCGGCCCGGTTCCGGCCGCCGGTCTTGCTTTCATACAAAACCGCGTCGGCCCGCCGGTAGAGGCTCTCCAGCGTCTCGCGCCCGTCGAAGCAGGCCGCGCCGATGCTGACGGTGAGATGCGGCGCCGTGGCCGAGGCGTCATGGGGAATGGCAAGCTCGACGACGGCGGCGACGATGCTGTCGAGCAGGACCTGGGCCTGCTCCGGCCCGGTTCCGTAGAGCAGCAGGCCGAATTCTTCTCCGCCGAGCCGGGCAGCAAGGTCCATCGGCCGGCGCAGGCCACTCCTGAGGCTGCGCGCGACCAGGCTGAGCGCAAGATCTCCGGTCTGATGGCCGTAGCGGTCGTTGAACTTCTTGAAATGATCGACATCGAGGATGGCGAGCACCACGCCCGCCCCTTCGCGCTGCGCCTGCAGCAAGGCGGTCGCGGCGTGCTGCTCGAAGAAGCGGCGATTGCCGATGCCGGTCAGCGCGTCGAACATGGCGTAGTGATGCAGCAGGCGGCGCAGCAGGAACTGGTCGCGCTGGGCGTATTCGCGCAGATAGGCCCCGACGGCGCCGACGAAGACGGCGAAGAACACCAGGGTCGAGAGCCGGATATGCTCGCGCATATGGCTGGGATCGAGCATCACGCCGCCGAGCAGCGCGGTTGCGACGGCGATCAGCGTCGCAGCGCCAAGGCTTTGGCGAAAGGTCATCCCAACCGGCAGGAAGACTGCGATGATGATGACGAACTGCGCCATGTCGGCATGAGCGAGGTCGCGCAGCTTCATGACATTGGCGCTGATGGCGCTGGAGGTTCCGATCAGGACCAGAGCCAGGAACGATAGCCAGGGATAACTGGGCGATGGAGGTTTGCCCTCATTGCGGCCCCGGCTCGCCAGGCGCTGGATCAGCAACAGCAGGACCGCCAGCACGACCAGGCGCAGACACACTGTGATCCAGACATCGTAATGCCGCCCGGCGAGCTCGCGGGGCAGGTCGAGCCGCCAGAGATCGAGCGCCATGAAGGCGAGCCAGATCGCCAGCGCGGTGGCCGAGCAGATCAGCGCGCTGACGCGCTGATCCTGGCGCATATGCCGGCGGTATTCGCGCTCCAGCGCCAGCGAGAAGCGCAGCCGTCCGAAGCCCTTCCTCCGCTGCTCGGCATAGAGGCCAGCCTGCGCCGGAGTCGGCGCAGCTGTTGCGGCGACGTCGATGACCGGTCCCGGGGCGTGCATGGGCGTGACCATGCCGCCTACTATCTAAAACTCCGTTTGGACATGCGGTGGATTTGTCGGCTTTGGTTTAAGGTTTCCTCATGATAGTCGCCAAATCCGGCGTGATCGGACCTGTACAGGGCGGCCGGGGGGAAGGCTTGCTGCCAAGCCATCGCGCGGCGCAACACCGATGTCGTAGAGCACTGGCAAGAGGGCTGTTCGGGAGGCAAGAGGACCTTCAGGAGAATCGAACGGTGCTGAGCTACGGCTATTGCGAGCGGCTGAGCGGCGCATTCTGGGCCGAGCCCTGGAATGCTCTGACGAACGGAGCCTTCCTGCTGGCGGCTGTCGCGGCTTTTCAGCTCTGGCGGCGCAGCGGCGGTTCGGACCGACCGGCCCTGGCGCTCACGCTGCTGGTCTTTGCGATCGGCCTCGGCTCCTTCCTCTACCACACCATGCCGCAGGGCTGGACGCTGGCCGCCGATGTCGTGCCGATCCAGCTCTTCGCCTTCTGCTATTTCGGCTTGGCGCTGACGCGCTTCTTCGGCTTGTCCTTGCGGGCTGCAGCGCTGGGGACGCTCGCCTTCTTCGCCTTCGCGCTGCTGCTCTCCGGCGGGCTTGGTCCCTTGCTGCCGCAGCCGGCGCGCGGCTCGGCCGGCTATGCCGCCTTCCTGCTGGGGCTTGCCGGTGTCGCTGGCGCGCTGCTGCGCCGGCCGGACGGCCGGGATACGGCGCGGCTGGTCGGTTTGGCGGGGTTGGTGTTTGCCCTATCGCTGGCCTTTCGCAGGCTGGATGGAGCGCTGTGCGGTGGCTGGTTCATGGGCACGCACTGGCTCGGGCACCTGCTCAATGCAGGCGTGCTCTATCTGCTGCTGAGGGCGGCGATCCTGCGCTAGAGCATCGGCCCCGTGGGAACCGGTTTTCGGGAGAAGCCGATGCGGGGAGGCGCGTGCCCGGCGGGCAGTTTCACTTATGCGCGGCCATCTCCAGGCAGGTCAGCACCTGGACATAGCTCGGCGGGCCGCCCAGCCCCGCACCCTCGACGCAGGTGGCGCGCTGGACGGGCGGATATTTCGCCCATTGCTGCTGCAGATCGGCCGCCGCCTTGCTCTCGTCGTCGCGGCAGGCCTGGTTGGGGCGGCCAACGCCGGTGACGGGCTCGCCGGCATGGCGGCAGGCCTGTTCGATGCTGAAGCGGGGCGGGCTGTCGGCGACCGGCAGCACCATGCCAGAGGACAGCGAGATTGCGACGAGACCGGCGATCACCATGGCATGAACCTCCGCAAAACCACGCCCCGCGCATGGAACGCGCGGCGCGCCGGCGTCGTTCCATGCTCTGCGCGAAGGGCTGCCTTGCGGCGCAAGACTACAGCAATGTCCGATCCAGTTCGATCGGACATTGCTGTAGCCCATTGTAGCAACACGTCTTCTTCACGCGAACGGATGTCCGCTTCGCTCGAAAACGCTGTGGATTTCAGTTCAGCTTCACCAGCTCGACGCGGCGGTTCTGGCTGCGGCCTTCCTCGGCGTCGTTGCTGGCGACGGGAGCGACCATGCCGACGCCCGCTGCGCGGAAGCGCTTGGCGTCGAGCTTGTAGTCGGCGGCGAGCGCCTTGATCACGGCGTCGGCGCGGCGACGCGAGAGATCGACATTGTAGTCGTAGCCGCCCTGATTATCGGTGTGGCCGACGACGATGACGGCGAGCTTGGCGTCCGATTTCATCAACGCGGCGATCTCCTGCAGGGTCGCAGCCGATTCCGGCTTGATCTCGGTCTTGTTGGTGTCGAACAGGATGCCGTAGAGCGCGATCCTGCCGGTCGAACCCAGGGAGCGCGCCATTTCCTGCGCCTTCACCTCGGTCATCTTCTTCTCGCGTGATCTCGGCTCGACGATATGGACCACGGCGACCGTGCGGCCGGTCAGCGCCGTGCAGTAGCCGTTGTCGCCGAGCTGGTAGGTCTGGACGGTGACATGAGCCTCACCGCCGGGGCGCGGCAGCTTGGCTGCAAAGAAGCGTTGATCGCTGATCGTGCCGGTGACGGCGCAGGCGCCGTTCGAGAAGCTGCCATCCTTGATGTCGGCCTCGCGGAAGAAATACATCATCAGGCTGGATTCGCCGCCGCCGCCGCTTGAGGCGCGGGTGTGATCGCCGCCGCAGCCCTCGGTCTTGCAGCCAAACAGCACCGCGCCGCCGGCGGCCTCGATCTCGTCCTGGTAGTTGCGCAGCACTTCCAAAGGCGAGCGGTTGGCGGGCGCGACATAGACCAGGCGGGTGAAGGCGCCTTCGACCTCCTGCTCCTGCTTGGGCACGAACAGGATATTGTTCATCGGGTCGCGCCTGTCGGTCTGCTCCAGTTTGGAGAGCGGAACCTTGAAATCGGTGAAGGCCGAGCTCGCGCCGCTGACGATGAAGGAGCCCTCATAGCGCTTCAGCATGGGGTTATCCTTCACGCCGGCGATGTCCTTGGTCGGGATCGTCGCATCCGCATGGGCTGCGCCGGACAAGGCCATCAGGGCCATCGCAACACCAGCCAGTCGAGCCCAGGCCATCGCAGTTTCTCCCGTTCGGATCTTTGGGAGCGGGACGGTATCGACCTTTCCGGGGTGACTCAATGCCGGGTTCGCGTTGGGGAAGGTCGCTTTCTGTCTCCGCGACAGGACAGTATTGGGAGCCCGAAGTGCCGCAGGTGCGGCGAACCTGCGCTCACTAGCTCGCGAGGATAGCCTCGACGATCTCCTGGACGTTCAGCGCCTCGGGCAGCGTCGCCAGGTGATGCGGCTGGCCCTGGGTGAGGCGCACGACGCCCTCGAGCTGGCGCTTCAGGGCGAGCGGGCGGGCCTGCTCGTTCGACATCGCGCCCGGGGCGCGCTGCCAGCTGCCATCGGGCAGGCGGCGTTCGGCAATCGACCAGTCGCAGAGCCGGACCGCGCCCTTGTCGCCTTCCAGCATCCAGATGTTGTGATCGTCCTTCGCGGTCGTGCCGACGCCGCCCTTGAGCACGACCGGCAACTCACCGGCGAAAAGCCGGGCCTCGATCGCGCGCTCCGCCTTGCCGGTTTCCGGGAAGCTCACGCTGGCCGAAAGGCCATGCAGCGGGCCGAGCAGCCGGCGGCTGAGGAACAGGAAATGCGAGACGACCTCGCGGGTGAAGCCGCCCTGGGCCGGCTTGTCGAGCCAGGCTGCGGCGTCGGCCTGCCAGGAGCGCGGCCAGGTCGCAAAGGCGACCTCGATCTCGATGCGCGAGACCGTGCCGATCTCGCCCTGCGCGACCCAGTCCTGCAGTGTCGCGACCGCAAGCGAGGAGGCGAAGGGGAAGTTGACCGCGCCTCGCTCGCCAGCGCTGGCGACGAAGGCGCGCGCATCGGTGACATCGACCGCAAGCGGCTTCTCCGCGAAGACGCTTTTGCCGGCAGCCAGCGCGGCGCGGGCATGGTCGAGATGCGAGGCCGGCGGCGAGGCGATGTAGACGCAGTCGCTGGCCGCGATGACCGCGGCGGCGTCGGCCAATTGTGTGATGGCGGGGAAGGTCGCGGCGATGCGCGCCAAGGCGGCTGGCGCGGGGTCCCAGATGCCGCTGACCCGCAGGCTGTCGGGCGCCTGTTCGATGATCGCGCGCAGCAGGCGCTCGCCCATGATTCCGGCGCCGATGATCCCGATCGAGAGTGTGGCCTGCGGCATGGTGGTCAAGATCTCAAGCTGTGAGGGCAGGGGCGAGATAGCAGGATTCGTGGGGAGCGGTCACTCTCCGGCGCCTGGGCGCGCCGGATCACTGGGTGCGTCATCGTTCACGGCGTCGGCGAATTTGCGCATGAGCCGCACCAGCTCCGCGACATCGTGTTCGTCCCAGCTGGCAAAAATGGCGCGGCCGATCCGGTCGCGCGCCGTGTCCACGGCGTCGGTCATTGCCTTGCCCTTGGGCGTCACGATCGCTTCCCGAACACGACGGTCAGCGGTTCCGGCCTGGCGCGCGACGAGGCCGAGGCTTTCCAGTTTGGCGACCTGCCGGCTGACGGTGGTGTAGTCGCGCCCGACGCGGTCAGCGAGGTCGACGACCCCGATCGGGCCGCGCCGCTCGATCCCGACAAGCAAGGGGAACAGGGCGCGATCGAGCGAAATGCCGGCTTCCCGAACCATCATCTCGTCGCGCTGGGGGCGGTTCATGACGCTGACGATGTCGATCAGCGCCCCGTGCAGAATCCTGAGCTGCTCCGATATATGTGTATTTTGCACATTAATTCTTGACGACATGCCGGCCCTCCAATTATGTGCATATTACACATAAGGAGATGGCGATGACAGAGGATTTCACAGTCCAGGGGGCGATTTACCAGGAGTTGATGTGCGACGTGTTGATTTGCGGCGCAGGTGCGGCCGGTCTCACACTCGCGATCGAGCTTGCGCGTCGCGGTCTATCCTTCCGCCTGATCGAGAAGATGGACGGGCCTTTCCGTGGCTCGCGCGGCAAGGGCATCCAGCCGCGAACCCAGGAGGTCTTCGAGGATCTCGGCATTCTCGACCGGATCGTCGCGGCCGGAGGCCTCTATCCGCCGCAGCGGGAATATCGCGACGATGGCAGCTACACCGAATCCAATGTCACGGCGCATGAGGAGCCGACGCCTGCCGAGCCCTATCATCTCCCGCTCATGGTGCCGCAATTCCTGACCGAAAGCGTGATGCGCGAGCGCCTCGTCGAGTTCGGACATCGGCCGGAGTTCGGCTGCGAGCTGGTCGGATTGGAGCAGGACGAGGATGGCGTAACGGCGCGACTCGTCTCCGGAGCCGGCGAAGAGGTCGTGCGCGTGCGCTATCTCGTCGGCGCGGATGGCGGCCGCAGCTTCGTGCGCCACGCGCTCGGCATCGGCTTTCCCGGCAAGACGCTCGGCGTCCGCGCGGTTGTCGCCGATGTCGTCCTGACGGGCCTGGGCCGCGATGCCTGGCACCGCTTCAGCGAAGGTTCGATGGCGCGGCAGATGTCGCTATGTCCGCTCGCCGGGACCGAGCTGTTCCAGCTGCAGGCGCCGATCCCGCTTGAAGGCGAGGTCGACCTTTCCGCTGAGGGTCTCTCAGCAATGGTGGCCGAGCGGACCGGCCGCGACGATATTCGCATCCAATCTGTGTCCTGGGCATCGGCCTTCACCATGAATGCGCGGCTGGCCGATCACTACCGTGTCGGTCGCGTGTTCCTGGTCGGGGACGCCGCACATATTCATCCGCCGACGGGCGGCCAGGGGCTCAATACCAGCGTCCAGGACGCCCATAATCTTGGCTGGAAACTGGCGGCGGTCGCCGGGGGGGGCCCCGTTGCCTTGCTCGACAGCTACGAGGAAGAACGCCGACCGATCGCAGCGGACATGCTGGGGCTGGCCACCAGACTGCTCGATGCGGCCAGGCGTGGCGAGATGCGGCGTGGCCGCGAAGTCCATCAGCTCGACCTTGGTTACGCAGGGTCGTCGCTCGCGCTGGAAAAGCCGGAACGCGGCGGCGGCCTGCTCGCCGGAGACCGCGCGCCCGATGCACCGATCCGCGGCGCCGCGGGACAAGCGACGCGCCTTTTCGAACTGTTCAAGGGCGCGGACTGGACGCTGTTGGGCTATGAGGTCGAGCGCGATGCCGTGCCGTCGCGCCCCGGGCTCAGCATCCATACGCTCGGTCGGCGCGGCGATATCCTCGATGAGGGCAGCCATCTGCGCGACGCATATGGTTTGACACCTGGCGATTGGGTGCTCGTGCGTCCCGACGGCTATGTCGGGGCGATCGTCTCGTCCAGCGAGATCGGCGGGCTCGAGACCTATCTTCGGAGTATGGGCCTCTAGCGCAGCCTGACGGGCGGTGCGCCGGTCGTATCCCGGATCACCAGTTTGGTTGGCAGCAGGACGGTCTCGGTGGGCGCATCGAAAGCCTCGATCCGGCGCAGCAGCAACTGGGCGGCGGTCCTGCCCACGGTCTGCCGCGCCACGGCGACAGTGGTGAGGGCTGGGCGCCACAGCGTCGCTTCGGCGATGTCGTCGAACCCGATGACGGAGAAATCCCGCCCCGGCGTCAATTCGCGCGAGCGCAACCCGAGCATCGCGCCAAAGGCGACGACATCGTTGAAGCACACGACCGCCGTGGGCGGCTCGGGCAGATCGAGCAGAGCCAGCGCATGGGCCATGCCGGTGTCGCGCGTCGCCGGGCCGGAGAGCACGAGGCGGGCCTCGAGCGCGATCCCGGCATCGAACAGAGCCTGCCGGTAGCCCTCGAAGCGCTCGCGGCCGGTCGAGATGTTCTGGTTGAGGCCGATCATGCCGATCCGGCGATGGCCGAGCTCGATCAGGTGGTTTGTGGCCGCGATCATGCCGGCGCGGTGATCGGCCTGGACAAGATCGACGTCGGCTCCCGGAACCGAGCGCGAGACCATCACACAAGGCAAACGCCAGGACCGGAGCAGGTCGACGAAGGCGGCGTCCGTGCCCATGGCCGGCACGACGAGCAGGCCCGCGACATTGTATTCGCGCACTGCCGAGACGAAGGCGCTCTGGCGCGCGACGGATTCGGCGGTGTTCGACATCAAGACGATGCGGTTCTGCTCCGTCAGCGCATCTTCCATCGCCGCGACGATCTCGGCGAAATAAGGGTTGATCAGATCGTTGACCGCCATGGCGATCAGGCGGGATTCCGTCGAGCGCAGGCCGGCCGCGCCGCGGTTATAGACATAGCCGAGGCTCTTCGCCGCCTCGAGCACGCGCTCATGGGTGCGCTTGGGGATCGTCGGGCTGTTGCGCAGCACGAGCGAGACGGTGGCCTTCGAGACGCCGGTCGCATTCGCGATATCCACCAGAGTGGGCCGCGGATTCACCTGCGACTGCGCCTTGCGATGCTCGAAATCTGCCACGGATTCGTCTGTTTCTGCCTCTGGATGGATGATCTGATCGCGGTGGGGCGGCCCGTCAAGCCGCGGGCTCAGGCAATGCCGTGGAGGGCGAGGACATGCCGCATCCGCTGCGCTGCCCGGTCGGGATCCAAGAACAGGCCGAGCGTCGCGGCGTGACGGAAGACGCGGGCGAGATGCAGCACCGAGCGGGCGCCCTGCTGGGCGCCGAGCATGGTGAAATGCTCCTGATGGCCGCCGAGATAGGCGAGCAGGACGACGCCGGTCTTATAGTACTGCGTCGGCGCCTGGAACAATTCGCGCGACAGCGCCACGGTCGGTTCGAGGATGTCGCGGAAGGGCGCGACGCCGCCTTGCGTCAAGGCCTTGAGGGCAGCCGACGCGATGGGCGCGATCGGATCGAAGATGCCGAGCAAGGCGTGGCTGAAGCCCTTGCTGTCGCCGGCGATCAGTTCGGGGTAGTTGAAATCGTCGCCGGTATACATCGCGACGCCCTCGGGAAGGCGGCGGCGCATCGCGATCTCCAGCTCCTTGTCGAGGAGCGAGATCTTGATGCCGGCAATCCTGCCGGCATTGTCGGCGATCATGCCGAGGCAGGAATCCATCGCGGCGTCGATATTATTACCGCCCCAATAGCCGGCGAGCGCCGGATCGAACATCTCGCCGAGCCAGTGCAGGATCACCGGCTGGTCGGCCTCTGCGAGGACGCGGGCATAGACGCGCGCATAGTCGGCGGGGGATCGTGCCGCCCGGGCGAGAGCCCGGCTCGCCATCAGGATGACGCGCCCGCCGAGGCCCTGGACATAGGACAACTGCTCGAGATAGGCGGCGATGACGCTCTCGATCGTCGCGTCCTGCGGCGCGAGCTGCTCGGTCCCGACGCCTGAGAAGACGACCGCGCCGGGTCGCTGGCGGGCGCTGGCGAGGGTGTTGCGGATCAGGATTTTCGCGGAGGGCCAGTCGAGCCCCATGCCGCGCTGGGCGGTATCCATCGCCTCGGCGATGCCGAGGCCGAGATCCCAGAGATGCTCGCGAAAGCGCTGGGTCGCGTCGAAATCGATCGCGATCTCGCGCATCGGCGCGATATCGGCGAGCGGATCGGCAACGACATGGGCGGCCGAGAGAACGGCGCGCGCCAGCGTCTCGCCGGGACGGGTGGTGTCCCAATGGACGGGATCGGGCAGGGCGAAGCGTTCCAGCGAGCGGTCGCTGCGGGGCAGGGCGAGCGTGATCATCAGGGTATCTGCTCCAGGGCTTGAGGGCGCAGGCGGGTGAGGAGCGTGGTTTCGCCCTCCTGGGCGATCTCGCCGCCGCGTTTCACCACCTCGAAAGCCAGCGTGACGATGCCTTGCCCCTTGCTGGACAGGCGCTTGCCGGCGACGCGGATCTGCGCGCCGATGCGGTCGCCCGCGAAGATCGGGCCTTTGAAGCGCCAGTTCCAGCCGAGCGAGGCGATCGCCATGATGCGCACCGAGGCCCGGTTCTTCAGCCCGTCCGTCAGCGCCAGGCCGAGCAGGCCATGAGCGACCCGGGCCGGAAAACCCTGCGAGCGGGCGAAGTCGTCATCCATATGGATGTCGAAGAAATCGCCGGAGAGGCCGGCGAAGGAGACGATATGGGCCTCGGTCACGACCAGGAAACCGGTCTGGTAGCGGTCGCCCTCCTCAAGGTCCTCGAACCAGTATTCACCGGGGGCGAGCTCTCTGCCGCTCACGATCGTCACAGCCTGCGAACCGCCAGGCCGCCATCGACCCGTACCACCTCGCCGGTCGAATAGGGCAGGGAGCCGCAGGCCAGCATCGCGGCCGCCTTGCCGATGTCCTCGGGCTCGCCCCAGCGGGCGAGCGGGGTGAGGCCATCAGCGAAGAGGGCGTCGTAGCGCTCCTTCGCCACGGCGGTCATGTTGGTGCGGATGACGCCAGGCCGGATCTCGTAGACATTGATGCCGTCGCCGGCCAGGCGCGCGGCGAAGAGCTGCGACATCATCGCGAGCCCGGTCTTGGAAATGCAGTACTCGGCCCGGTCGGCCGAGGCGAACTCGACATTGATCGAGGAGATCGTGACGATGCTGCGGAAGCGGTCCGATGGGGCTTGCACCATCTTCCGGGCGACGGCTTGTGTCAGGAAGAACGGCCCCCGCAGATTGACCGCCATCAGGCGGTCGTAGCTCTCGGGCGTGACCTTCAGGATGTCGTCGCGCCTGGCGACCGAGATGCCGGCATTGTTGATGAGGCAGTGCAGCCCGCCGAAGGCGGCCCAGGCCTTATCGACCAAGGCTTGCTGGCTGGAGAGGTCGCTGATGTCACCTGGCAGCGCTAAGGCTTGGCCGCCGCGCGCCTCGATTGCGGCGATGGTGGCGGGCAGGTCGTCGGATGCGGCCAAGTCATTGGCAATGATATTGAATCCGGCCTCCGACAAGGCGAACGCGATGGCGCGGCCGATGCCGCGGCCTGCGCCCGTGACCAGGGCGTTTCCGAGCTGTGGTCGATCCATCCCAGCGTTTCCCGGCTTCAATTTTTCAGTTGCACGGCCATGTCGGGCCCGTTAGTAAATCGATCTAGTAGAACGATCAAGTCAGTTTTTAAGCTGCGCCCATGGGAGTGGAACGATGAGGCTCACGGTGAAGCGTCGCGCGCTCATCACCGCATGCGTGCAGCAGCGAAATGCGAACATCCCCGGCTCCGACCCGATGAGAACGCCATGATGAACAAGATCATTTCCGCGGCCGAGGCGGCGCGGTTCATTCCCGACGGGGCGGTGCTGGCGATCGGCTCATCGGCCGGGCTCAACTGCCCCGACCACATGCTGAAGGCGGTCGGCGAACGCTTCGCCGGGGAGGGGCATCCGCGGAATTTGACGGTGTTCTCGCCGATCGCGGCGGGCGACATGTATGGCGTCAAGGGTATCGACCATCTCGCGCGCAAGGGTCTGCTCGCCACCATCCTCGCCGGTTCCTTTCCGAGTGGGCCGTCCTCGCTGCCGTCGCCGGCGATCTGGGAGATGATCGAGCGCGACGAGGTCGCGGCCTATAATTTGCCGTCAGGCGTCATGTACGACATGGCCCGCGACGCCGCGGCCAAGCGCCCGGGCGTGCTGACCAAGGTCGGCCTCGACACCTTCGTCGATCCGCGCCTCAACGGCGGCAAGATGAACGCGGCCGCGGCGAAGCGCGGCGAGGTGGTGCAGGTCGTCGAGTTCGGCGGCGAAACCTGGCTGCATTTCCACAATCATTTTCCGCAGGTCGCGATCATTCGCGGGACGACGGCTGATGAGCGCGGCAACATCTCGATGGAGCAGGAGGGGGCCGTGCTCGGCATGGTCGACCTCGCGCTCGCCGCCCGCAATTCGGGCGGGATCGTCATTTGCCAGGTGAAGCGAACGACGGCTGCAGGGACGATTCCCGCCCACAAGGTCCATATCCCGTCGACATTGGTCGATTACGTCGTCGTCGACCCCGACCAGGTCCAGGCCACCGAGATCCTCTACGATCCCGCGATCAGCGGCGAGGTCCGCCGCCCGATCAGCAGCTTCAAGCCTGAGCCCTTCAGCGTCGACAAGGTGATCGCGCGCCGCGCCGCGATGGAGTTGATGGATGACGGGGCGGTCAATCTCGGCTTCGGGATCTCGGCGCTGGTGCCGCAGATCCTGATCGAGGAGGGCCAGGCCGAGGCGGTGACCTGGGTGATCGAGCAGGGCGCCGTCGGCGGCATTCCCTTGACCGGCTTCGCCTTTGGCTGCGCCGCCAATGCGCAGGCGATCTTCCCGACGCCGCAGCAATTTACCTATTTCCAGGGCGGCGGCTTCGACTGCTCGCTGCTCTCCTTCCTCGAGGTCGACGCCTTCGGCAGCGTGAACGTGTCGCGATTGCCGTCACGGCCTTATCTCACCGCCGGTTGCGGCGGCTTCGTCGACATCACGACGCGGGCGCGCAAGATCGTCTTCAGCGGCTATTTCACCGCGGGCGGCTTGCAGGTGGCCGCCGAGGATGGCGGTCTACGCATCCGGCAGGACGGCAAGATTTCCAAATTCGTGCCGGAGGTCGGCCATGTCACCTTCAGCGGTCGCAACGCGGTCGAGCGGGGGCAGGACATCACCTATGTTACCGAGCGTTGCGTCCTCAAGCTGCGCCGCGAGGGCTTGACCGTGGTGGAGATCGCGCCGGGCGTCGATCTCGAACGCGACGTCCTCGCCCGGGCGGGCACGCCGCTGCAGGTGGCGAGCGATCTCAAGCCGATGGATGCGCGCTTGTTCAGGCCCGAGCCGATCGGCCTCAGCCTGGCGCGCAAGCCGGCCCCGGCGATCCGTGCCGGCCTCCAGGCAGCGTGAGGGTCGAACGATGACTGAAAGCCTCCTGAAGAACGACGTTTTTGACGCTGTGCTGGCCGCGCCCGGCGTCGTGCTGATCCGAATCATCTCCAAGCCGCTCGGGGTGTTCACCATTGCCGCGCGGCGGGCGTTGGCCGCCTTTCTCGAGAGCGTGCAGCGCGACCACGGCGCCCGCTGCGTCGTGTTGATAGGCAGCGGGCAGGCTTTCTCCGTGGGCTCCAATATCCGCGAATTCGAGGCCACGGCGGAGTGGATCGAAGAGGCGCGGCTGGTGGAGACGAAGCTCAATGAGACTATCGAGCGCGGCCCGGTACCGGTGATTGCCGCCTGCAACGGGCATACGTTGGGTGGCGGCATGGTCCTGGCGCTGGCCTGCGATTTCCGCATCGCCGGCCGCAGCGCGAGCTTCGGCGTTCCCGAGGTCAAGCTGGGCGCGATGGCGACGGCGACGGGGACGCAGCGCCTGCCGATGCTGGTGGGGCGTGGCCAGGCGCTGCGCCTGATGCTGACGGGGCAGACGATCGGTGCGGAAGAGGCCTACCGGATCGGCCTGGTCGAGGAGCTCGTTGGGGATGATCAACTCGAAGCGCGGGCGCTCGAAGTGGCGGGGCTGATCGCCAGCCAGTCGCCCAAGGCGGTCGCGGCCTCAAGGCGAAGCGTTTCGGCCGGGCTGCGCAACGGTTATCAGGCCGGGCTTCTGATGGAGGAGGAGATCACCGTGCCTCTGGGCCTCTCCGACGACGCCATCGAAGGCAAGGCCGCCTTCGTCGAGAAGCGGCCGCCGCGCTTCGTTTAGGGCTGGGAAGGGTGAGATCTGGGGCGGCGCCAAGCACCTGTTTGGAAACCCCAGCCCTCATCCTGAGGAGCCGCGCAGCGGCGTCTCGAAGGATGCTCCAGATGGTTCGGGAGCCTCCTGGAGCATCCTTCGAGACGCGCTCCTGCGGAGCGCTCCTCAGGATGAGGGCTCTGGGAGGCAAGAAGTCTCTCGGATTGGCCGCTCCAGGATTGGCCACCGCCCCTCCATTTCCGATGATGGCAAGATGACGGAACGCCACGGCCTTGCACCCTTGTCCCTTGAGCGCTGCTCGATCAATACGGCGACGCTCGGGCATCGCCTGCCGATCGAGGAGGTCGTCGATCTCGTCGCGCGCTTCGGTTTCGGGGCGATCGCACCCTGGCGGCGTGATCTCGACGGGCGCAGCGTTGCCGCCATCGCCAGGCGCATCCGCGAGGCTGGCCTCACACTCAGCGGCTATTGCCGCAGCACCTATTTCCCGGCCGCGACGCAGGCGCAGTTCAAGGCAAATGTGGCGGATAATTTGCGCGCGCTGGGCGATGCGGCGCTGCTCGGAGCGCCTTGTTTCGTACTTGTGGTCGGCAGCCTTCCGCCCGGCGAGCGGGATCTCGATGCCGCTCGCGCGCAGGTCACCGAAGGGCTGGCGCTGCTTCTCGAACAGGCCCGCACCTGCGGCGTCACCCTGGCGCTCGAGCCGCTGCATCCGATGTATGCCGGCGACCGCTCCTGCGTGACCAGCCTGGGGGAAGCACTCGCCATCTGCGAGGCGCTCGATCCCGAGCAGCGCGGCGGTATCGGGGTCGCCATCGATGTCTATCATGTCTGGTGGGATGCGCTGCTGGCCGAGGGCATTCGCAAGGCCGGGGAGGCGGGCCGGATCTGCGCCTTCCATCTCTGCGACTGGCTGGTGCCGACGCGCGACCTGCTGCTCGATCGCGGCATGATGGGCGATGGCGTGATCGAAATTCCGAAGATCCGGGGGCTGGTCGAGCAGGCGGGGTATCGAGGCTTCATCGAGACGGAGATCTTTTCGCGGGACTGGTGGGGGCGTCCCGAGAGCGAGATCCTGGCCACTTGCGTGGAACGGTTGACGCGCTGCTGCTGACACAAGCAGGCGGGTGGGAGCATATCGTCCGCCCATCGGATCGTAATTGCGACGGGCAACGTGAATGGAAAACGCGCCAGATGGTCGCCAGCCAGGGCTTCGCCGAATTCCTGCGTGAGCAGCTTGCGCCGCTCGGCCGCGTCACGCTGCGGCGCATGTTCGGCAAGACCGGTGTGTTCTGCGACCAGCTGATGTTCGCGCTGGTGGCGGAGGACACGCTCTATTTCCGGGTCGACGATCACAACCGGGCGGAGTTCAAGGAAGCTGAAGCCTCTCCGCCGCTGAGCTATGAGAAGCAGGGGCAGGTCATAGACCTCTCCTTCTGGCGCGCGCCTGAGCGGCTGCTGGATGAGCCAGACGAGCTCGTCACCTGGGCGCGGTCGGCGCTGGCCGCGGCGCGCCGGGTCGCAGTGAAGCGTGTGTCGCCGCGCCGGGCGTGACCCTGGGTCGACTGCCGTCAAGCATCCTGCTGCTTGCGGGAGCTCCCGCGACAGGCTCGGCGCCGCGCGCTCCGCGCAGGTCGGTGCCGTGATTTTGCCGGCTTGTTTCATGGCGTGACATCCACCATGACGAACACGTCCGGGCCGTTGCGACAAAACGCCCCGGCAACGACATGAGAACACGGCGATGAATCTCAATAGTCCGGTCAGCGTCTCCCAGCGCGCCGCCATGCCCGTGCTGATCGCGCTCAGCACGACCCATCTGCTCAACGACATGATGCAGTCGCTGATCCCGGCGATCTACCCGATCATCAAGGCCGCCTATGCCCTTGATTTCGGGCAGATCGGGATGATCACCCTGACATTCCAGATCGCGGCGTCGCTGCTGCAGCCGCTCGTCGGATCCTATACCGACAAGCACCCGATGCCCTATTCGATGGTCGTCGGCATGGGCTTCACGCTCGCCGGGCTGATCGGGCTCGCCTATGCCGGTAGCTATCCGCTGCTCTTGCTGGCGGCGGCCTGCGTCGGCATCGGCTCCTCGATCTTCCATCCCGAGGCGACGCGGATGGCGCGCAGCGCGTCCGGCGGGCAGCATGGGCTGGCGCAGGGCATCTTCCAGCTCGGTGGGCAGACGGGCGGCGCGCTCGGGCCGCTGCTGGCGGCGTTCGTGATCGTACCGCGCGGCCAGACCAGCCTCGCCTGGTTCTCGGCCGCGGCGCTCCTCGCGATGATCCTGATGACCTGGACCGTGGGGCGCCATGCTCAATGGCGGAGCCAGCAGGCGGCCGCTCCGGCCGCGGTCAAGCTGGCCTCGGTGGCGGGGTCGCCGACCCGCCGCGTCGCGAGCGTTGTCCTGCCGATCGCGATCCTGGTCATCCTGCTGTTTTCCAAGAACGCCTATTCGCAGAGCTTCAGCTCGTTCTACACCTTCTATCTGATCGGGAAGTTCGGCGTTTCCGTGCAGACCTCCCAGGTGATGCTGTTCCTCTTCCTGGTAGCCTCGGCGGCAGGGGCGGTCGGAGGCGGCATGCTGGGCGACAAGATCGGCCGCAACAAGATCATCTGGTTCTCGATCCTGGGGGCGCTGCCCTTCACGCTGATGCTGCCTTTCGCCAACCTGTTCTGGACCGGCGTGCTGACGGTGGTGATCAACCTGATCATGTCGAGCGCCTTCGCGGCGATCCTGATCTACGCGATGGAGCTTCTGCCCGGCCGCGTCGGATTGATCGGCGGCCTGTTCTACGGCCTGTCCTTCGGTCTCGGCGGGGTCGCCGCCGCCATGCTGGGCGAACTTGCCGACTGGGTCGGCATCGAGACCGTCTACCGAATCTGCGCCTTCCTGCCGGCGATCGGCCTCCTCGCCTGGTTCCTGCCGAAGATGACGGAGCATCCGGCGCGATAAGCCCGCTCCCGCATCAGGATTGGCACTTGTCTGTGCGGCTGTGCCGGCAGGTGCGACCGAAACAGCAAAGCCAGTTGACAAACAGTCCCCGTAGTCGAACTATTCCACTATAGCGGAATTACGGGGGCCTTGATGGACATCCGAAACCGGCCCGGTGTTCCCGGGGCTCCACGCCACGCTGCTGCGGTGGCATGAACTACCGCTGGAACTGGTCCATCCTGCTGCAGGAGCCCTATACGGAATGGCTCTGGAGCGGCTTGCAATGGACCGTTGCGATCAGCCTCGTCAGCTGGGCTCTTGCGCTCTCGGTCGGCCTCGTCGTCGGCGTGGTCCGCAGCCTGCCGAGCGGCATTCTTCGGGTGATCGCCGGCATCTATATCGACGTCTTCCGCAACATCCCGCCGCTGGTCCAGCTCTTCCTGTGGTATTTCGTCCTGCCCGAGATCGTGCCGGAGACCATTGGACTCTGGATCAAGCGGGATCTGCCCTATCCTGAATTCGTCACTGCCGTGGTCGCGATCGGGCTGTTCGCGGGGTCGCGCGTCGCCGAGCAGGTCCGTGCCGGCATCGAGGCTGTCGGCAACCATCTGATGCCGGCCGCGCTGGCGACGGGCTTGCGTCCGATGCAGGCGTTCCGGCTGGTCGTGGTGCCGCTCGGCTTGCGCGCCATCGTCGGGCCGCTGACCTCGGAGTTCCTGGTCACGGTCAAGCTGTCGTCGCTGAGCCTGACGATCGGCGTGCTCGAACTGACGGCGCAGAGCCGCCATATCGAGAACTACACCTTCCAGGGCCTGGAAGCCTTCACCGTGGCCACCATCGGCTATCTCCTGATCGGCCTCTGCGTCACGGGGCTGATGCGCCTGATCGACGACAGGGTCGGCGGCGCGGCCCTGCGCAAGGCGGGCTCATGAGCGATTTCGACTGGGGCGTCATCGCAAGATCATGGAGCTTCCTGGCCGAGGGCATGGCGCTCAGCGCCTTGCTGGTCGCGGTCGCGACCATCGGCGGATTGGTCATCGGCTTTGGCCTTGCCTTGATGCGATTGTCGTCGAACCGGCTGATCGCGTCGCCGGCCGCGGCTTACGTCACGGTGATGCGCTCGCTGCCGCTCGTGCTGGTGCTGTTCTGGTTCTATTTCCTGGTGCCGCTGGCGATCGGCCGGCCGATCGGCTCGCTCGCCTCGGCGCTGATCGCCTTCGTGATGTTCGAGGCGGCGTTCTACTGCGAGATCATCCGCGCCGGCATCAACAATGTCCGCCAGGGCCAGACCGAGGCCGGACTGGCGACGGGCCTGCGGCGCTCGCAGGTGATGCGCCATATCGTCATGCCGCAGGCGCTGAAGGCGATGACGCCGCTGGTGCTGAACCAGATCATCATCGTCTTCCAGGACACCTCGCTCGTCTATGTCGTGGCGCTGCACGACTTCCTGACGACGGCGAGCATCGTGGCCGCACGCGATGGGCGGCCGACGGAAATGTATACGCTCGTCGCCGTGGTCTACCTGATCATCTGCCTGTCATCGACCAAGGCGCTGGAATTCTACCGGAAAGGCCGCGCGGGATGATCATTCTCGAGGATGTGCACAAATCCTATGGCAAGCAGAAGATCCTGCGCGGCTGCTCGGCTTCGGTGAAGCTCGGCGAGGTCGTGGTGGTCTGCGGCCCGTCGGGCTCCGGCAAGAGCACGCTGATCAAATGCGTCAACGGTCTCGTGCCGTTCGAGCAGGGCTCGATCACGGTCGATGGCGTCTCGGTCTCGGACAAGAAGACCGATCTGCCGATGCTGCGCGCGCGGATCGGCATGGTCTTCCAGAATTTCGAACTCTACCCGCATATGACTGCGCTCGAGAATGTCAGCCTGGCGCAGATCCATGTGCTGAAGCGCTCGCGCGCCGAAGCCGACGCCCGCTCCGAGAAGCTCCTGGCCCGGGTCGGGCTCGGCGGCAAGCTGGCGAGCCGCCCGAGACAGCTCTCGGGCGGCCAGCAGCAGCGCGTCTCGATCGCGCGCGCTCTGGCGATGGACCCCAAGGCGATGCTGTTCGACGAGCCGACCTCCGCGCTCGACCCCGAGATGATCAACGAGGTGCTGGAGGTGATGCAGGCGCTGGCTTTGGAAGGCATGACCATGATGGTGGTGACGCATGAGATGGGTTTCGCCCAGCGCGTCGCCGACCGCGTGCTGTTCATGGATGGCGGCGAGATCCTCGAGGACACGCCCAAGGCGCAGTTCTTCACCGACCCGGCGACGGAGCGCGCCAAGCAGTTCCTGACCAAGGTCCTGACCCACTAGAAACGATGTGATGACCGAGCTCAGCGCCCCGCAGATCGGCCCTATCATCCAGCGCCAGCGCAAGGCGCGCGGGCTGACGCTGCAGCAGCTTTCAGGCCTCTCGGGCGTGTCGAAGTCGATGCTGTCGCAGATCGAGCGCGGGCAGGCCAACCCGACCTTCGCCGTGCTGTGGGGCCTGACGCAGGGGCTGAAGATCGATTTCGCCGCGCTGCTGCAAGGCGGGCAGGCGGTGCCCAGCGATACCACGATCGAGATCGTCCCGTCCGAGCACACGCCGGAGATTCGCAGCAGCGACGGCTCCTGCCGGTTGCGGATTCTGAGCCCTCCAAGCCTGGCGGGCACGACCGAATGGTACGATGTCGAGATCGCCGGCGGCGGCAGGCTCGACAGCGCGCCGCATGCGGCGGGCGCCTGCGAGCACTTCACGGCGCTGTCGGGGCAGTTCCTGATCACGAGCGGCGCATCGACCTATCCGGTCAAGGCGGGCGAGACGGCGCGCTATCCCGTCGACGTTCCCCATTCCATCAGCAATGCCTCGCAGCGGCCGGCCCGCGGCTTGATGGTGCTGCTTTACGGTAAAACCGGGCAGGGCAGGCCAGCTTGACTCATTTCCGCTATAACGGATCATCTCTGCTCGCGGAGATGCCCGCGCTGCCCAAGGCATTCACGGCGCAGCTGCGTTGCGACCGTTCTTCCCCTCAGGATCGAGCAAAGGCATCTTTCCCATGCGCGTAAGCATTCTCGGCGCCGGCGGCGCGGCCTATGGCGCCGCCGCCCAGCTCTTCGTCGGCGGTCACGACCCCATGCTGTGGTCGCCGTCGGGCCAGAGCACCCGCGAACTGGCGGCGGGCGCTGCGCTACAGGCGACGACCGCGATCGAGACGAGCTTTCAGCCCCGGATCGCATCCAGCGCCAAGGAGGCGGTGACCGAGTCCGACGTGGTGATGCTGGTGATGCCGGGCAATGCCCATAAGATGGCGCTGGAAGCCACAGCGGCGCATCTGCGCGAGGGGCAGCCGGTCATCATCAGCTCGCACGCCTCGTTCGGCGCGCTCTATCTCGCGAAGCTGCTCGCTGCTCGCGGCGTGCGCGCGCCGATCATCGCCTGGGGCACGACGCTGACGACCGGCCGCAAGACCAGCCCGACCGTGGTCGGCGTCAACTCGTTGCGCTCCAAGATCGATATCGCGACGGTGCCCGAAGCGGGGCTCGATGAGGGCCATGCGCTTTGCACGGCCCTGTTTGGCGAGCGTTTCGTCAAGCGCGACGGGCTCCTGGCGATCGCGCTCAGCAACCTCAATCCGCAGAACCATCTTGCGATTGCGCTGTTCAACCTGACGCGGATGGAGCGCGGCGAGAGCTGGGGCCAGGCCGAGAACGTCACCCCGGCTGTCGGCCGCGTGATGGAGGCGCTCGACGTCGAGCGGCTGGCGATCGCCGAAGCCTTCGGGCTTTCGGTGCGAACGATCAAGGAGCACTATGCCTTCTCTTATCAATTGCCGGTCGCCAGCATCGCGGAGATGAACGCCAATCTTCATGGCCAGGGGCGCGGCGGCTTCGGCCCGACGACGCTGGAGAGCCGCTATGTGCTGGAGGACGCGCCCTTCGGCCTGTTGCCGACGGTTCTGCTCGGCCGGCTCGTGGGCCGTCCGGCGGTGCTGCACGAGGCGGGGTTGACCATGCTTTCGGGCGCCTATGGCCGTGATTTTGCTGATGACAACGACCTGCTGCCGTCTCTCGATTTCGCGCAGATGACGCGCGAGGAGCTGCAGGAACGGGCGCGCCTTGGATTTTGACGGCTCCCCGCCGGGCTGGTGGGGCGACGAAACGAACGATCACGGCAAACGGGAGAAGACCATGCGACTGAACCTTGTCACGCTCACAAGTGCGCTGTTGGCGCTCGGCATGGCGGCCTCCGCCCAGGCGCAGGAGGTCGATGCGATCGTCAAGAAGCTGCGCGACACCAAGACGATCACCATGGGCATCCGCGAGACGCTCTACCCTTACGGCTATCTCGACAATGACAAGAAGCCGGCCGGCTACGCGGTCGAGTTCTGCCAGCGCATCATCGAGGAGATCAAGGCCGAGCTGAAGCTGCCGGAGATCCAGGTCAAATACGTGCCGGTCAACATCCAGAACCGTCAGGCGCTGGTCGCCAACGGCACGGTCGATCTCGAATGCGGCGGCACGGTCAATACCTTCGGCCGCAACAAGCAGGTCGATTTCTCCTCCGTCTCCTATGTCTCGACGAGCCAGCTTCTGGTTCTCAAGGCCTCGGGCATCACCAAATACGAGGATCTGAACGGCAAGATCGTGGCCGTCGCCACCGGCGGCAGCAGCGAACCGGATCTCAAGAAGCTCATCGCCGACAAGAAGCTCAATATCCGCATCCAGAACGTCGACGATCATGCCGCGGCGCTGATCTCGGTCGAGACCCGGCGCGCGGACGCTTATTTCAGCGACAACGGGGCGTTCTACAGCCTGATCCGGCAGTCGAAGAATCCTGACGCCTTGACCATCGTCGGCGAGGAATACGGCTATGCGCCACAAGGCTTCATGGTGCCCAAGCTCAATCCGACGATCCTCTGGATCGTCAATCACGCCATGGCGAAGATGTTTAAATCCGGTGAGGCCGAAGCCCTGTTCGACAAATGGTTCGGGCCTTTCGGCGTCCATGTCGGGCCGAGGCTGCGGGCGGCCTGGGCGACGCAATCCTACGCTGAATGAGGACCGCGGACCGGCGGGAGTGGTGGCGTTCCAGCGTCCCTCCCGCCGGTCCGGGCATTGCCCGGGAGGAGCGGGAAGCTGCACTAGAACAAGCTGCTCTCCCGTGAAATCAGGAAGCGGGTCATCCCGGACAAGCCGCGTAAGCGGCGCTGATCCGGGATCCATTCCGGAGGCTTGCCGATCAGTGCTCCGGGATGACCGGGTCGTTTCAACATCACCGCGAGACGGCTGCTAGCGCTTGCCCAATTCGATGTCGGGCATGGTCGGCGGCGTGAGGCCGCGCTCGCTTTCAGGGATGAGGGGCGAGGGGTTGCGCGAGATGCGCAGGGCGAGATAGGCGGCCGTTGCGATCGACAGCGCGACAAGATAGGCCAGCAAACCTTGCGGGCCGAGAAACTGCATGAACAGCGTTGCCGCGAGCGGCCCGATGGCCGAGCCCACGCCCCAGAGAAAGAGCAGCCGGGCCGAAAGCCCGACCGCCTGCTCCTGCCCCAGGCGGAAATAGGCATGGGTGACGGCGACCGTGTAGAGGGGGATGCTGCAGCCGCCGATCAGCATGAACAGGCCGAAAAGCCAGAGCCGGTCATGCGCTGAACCGAGATATAGCAGCACCCCGAGCAGGGTCGCCGCCAGAGTGACCGCGCTTGCGGCTGCCAGCATGATGACACGGCTGGCGATGCGGTCCGCGAGCAGGCTCATCGGCCATTGCAGCAGGAGCGCGCCGATCTGGATCGCGGCGGTCAGCAGGATCGTCGCTCTCTGGTCGAGGCCGATCAGGATGCCGTAGGCAGGCGCGACATTGGTCAAGGGACCACCGACCAAGCCGACATAAAGGCAGCCGATGACAGCGGCCGGCGCGTGCCGCCACAAGGTCTTCAGCCTGACCGAGACGACCTCGCTCGATTCAGGGCCGCGCGCCCGGGTGAGCGCCACGGGGATCAACGCGAACGAGAACGCCATGCTGGCGTAGAGAAAGACGTCATGCGCCTGGATCGCGACATAGCCGACGCCGATCTGGGAGCCGATCAAAGCAAGGCGGTTGAGGATCTGGTAGATGCCGAAGATGCGGCCGCGATTGCTGCCCTTGGCCTGGCCGCTGATCCAGCTCTCGATGCAGATGCCATGGCCGGCGGCCGACAGGCCCATGACGAGCCGCGCCACGCCCCACAAGGCCTCGGGAATTATTGGAAAGCTCAAGGTCGAGGCGGCCTGAAGCGCGGCGAAGACGGCAAAGCCGCGAATATGGCCAATGCGGCGCACGAGCGAGGGAATCGCGAAGCAGCCGACGAGAAAGCCGATCGAATAGGCCGAGCCGACCAGACCGATCAGGAGCGGCGGCTGGCCTGCTATCGCCATCCGCAAAGGCACGACCGTGTTCACGATCGTGCCGGCCACCTGCAGGATCAACGCTCCCGCGACGATCGCGCCGAGCGCGGCGACCGAACCGCTATGGGCCTTTTCTGTCACGGCTCCAGATATCCAGGACGCTTCCTCAAGGAACCATCTGCCCGGCTTCCCCTGGAAAAGCCAGACGAAATATCCTCGCTTGTGAAGGCACGGCTATTCGCGAGACCGCACGAGAGCCGGCGCGGGGCGTGACGAGCCGCAAGGTGTGAGCGAGAAGCGCAGCGGCGAGCGCCGGGGGCAGGGCCGCACGGTGCGGCGAGCGCTGAGCCCCGGGCCTGTTGTCCTGGCTCGGAAACACCGCTTCATCCTGAGCGCTATCGTCACTTCAGCCGCACGACGACCTTACCTTTCGACCGTCCCGTTTCGATATAGGCCAAGGCTTCGTTGGTCACTTCGAACGGGAAAGCCCGATCGATGAGGCCATGAGCGCGGCAGCCAAGGTGAGCGTGAGAACACCCGATTGTTTCAAAATACGCATTCCGGTGGTCCCCAGGATTCTCTGCGTGGTCCGGCCAGGTCGCTTGCCGAGGTCGGGGGCACGCTCCAGCGCGCCCCCGATGGGTCAGGAGTGGCTTGCGGCTGCGATGGCGGGATAGTCGGTATAGCCCGCGGCGCCGCCACCATAGATCGTGGCAGGATTGACCTGCGCCAGCGGTGCGCGGGTTTCCAGCCGCTCCACCAGGTCGGGATTGGCGATGAAGGGGCGGCCGAAGGCGAAAAGGTCGGCCTTGTCCTCGGCCAGCCGTGATGTCGCGAGGTCGAGATCATAGCCGTTATTGGCGATATAGGCGTTCTTGAAGCGCCGGCGGAGCGATCCGAAATCGAACGGCGCGACGTCGCGCGGCCCGCCTGTGGCGCCCTCGACGACATGGATGTAGGCGATGCCGAGGCCGTTCAGTTGATCGACGATATAGTCGAACTGTCCCTGAGGATCCGTAGCCGATACGCCATTGGCCGGTGAAACCGGCGAAATGCGGATACCGGTGCGCTCCGCGCCGATTTCCTCGACCACCGCAGTCGCAACTTCCAGCATCAGGCGGGCGCGGTTTTCGATCGATCCGCCATATGCGTCCGTCCGGAGGTTGGAGCCGTCCTTGGCAAACTGGTCGAGCAGATAGCCATTGGCGCCATGAATCTCGACACCATCGAAGCCGGCCGCAATGGCGTTCGCGGCTGCCTTGCGGAAGTCGTTGACGATGCCCGGAAGCTCGTCGAGTTCAAGCGCGCGGGGTTCCGAAACGTCAAAGAAGCCATTGTTGACGAATGTCTTGGTTTTGGCCCGAATCGCGGAGGGCGCAACCGGAGCCGCCCCGTTTTCCTGGAGATCGACGTGCGAGACGCGGCCGACATGCCAGAGCTGCAGGAAAATCCGCCCACCCTTGGCGTGCACGGTGGTGGTGACCTTGCGCCAGCCTTCGATCTGCGCCTGGGAGTAGATGCCGGGCGTGTCCTGGTAGCCTTGTCCCTGCTGCGAGATCTGTGTGGCCTCGGAAATCAGCAGGCCGGCCGACGCGCGCTGGCCGTAATACTCAGCAGTGAGATCGCCTGGAACGAAGCCTGGGCCAGCGCGATTGCGCGTCAGGGGGGCCATGACGATACGGTTGGAGAGGATCAGCGAGCCGAGAATGTAGGGCTCGAACAGCGTTTTGCGGGTCATAGGTCACCTTGGTTTATCCCGCAGCGGCGGGGTCGTTTATCGAAATGGCTTCGTTGGTGCTCAGGCGAGCGTGCGGTATCGCTCGGCAGGGTGCTCGTTCCGATAGTTCGGAAGCATGGCCTGGCGCGCGGCCTGAAACGCGTCCCACTGCCCGGCATCGGGAAGCGGCGGGATGGTCACCGGTTCGCGGCGGTCGAAGCCGACCAGCGCCGCATCGACCAGATCGTTCACCTCCATCACGTTGGAGAGCGTGTTGATGTCGGCGCCGACATGGTCCCAGATCTCGGTTCGCGTCGTGGCGGGAAGCACGGCCTGGACGTAGACACCCTTCGGCGCGAGCTCGAGGCTGAGCCCCTGCGACAGAAACAGCACGAAGGCTTTGGTTGCGCCGTAGACCGTCATGCCGAATTCCGGCGCCAGGCCGACCACGGAGCCGATGTTGACGATCGCTCCTTCGCCGGCCTTCGCAAGGCGCGGGGCGATGGCGCTGGCAAGCCGGAGAAGTGCAGTCGTATTGAGCGCAACCAGCCGCGCGGCGTCATCGGTGCTCTGCTCGATGAAGCTTCCGCCGATGGCCGTTCCGGCATTGTTGACGAGAATCCCGATGCGGGCGTCGTCGCGCAGCCGCGTCTCTACCGTCGCAAGCTCGGCAGGCTGCGTAAGATCGGCCTGGATGATGTCAATCGCCACGCCATTTTCCTGACGCAGACGGGCTGCCAGGGCCTCCATTCGAGCGATGTCACGGGCAACCAGCACAAGGTCGTGCCCGCGGCGTGCGAAGCGCTCCGCATAGGCGGCTCCGATGCCGGTGGAGGCGCCGGTGACGAGGACTGAGGGGATGGTGGTCATGGCATTGCTCTTTTCTGTTCGGGAACCTATATTCATGATGCTCATCATGATTGATGTTAAATATGATGGCCATCATGTAAATGTCAACGGAGCCGGCGGAGAATTTTGAAATGAAGGTCAGTCGAGAGCAGATGGCGGAGAACCGTCGCCGGATTCTGGAGGTTGCCAGCCGGCTGTTTCGCGACAAGGGGTTCGACGCGGTCAGCGTGGCGGAGGTGATGAAGGCCGCCGGGCTCACCCATGGCGGCTTCTATGGCCATTTCAGTTCGAAGGACGACCTGATCGCGCAGAGCCTTGCCCATGCTCTCGCCGTCGGCGCAGGGGAAGGCGGCGATTTTCTCGCTTATGTGGGGGCTTATCTCGCGCCCCGTCATCGCGACAACTGCGCGGGGGGCTGCCCGACGGCGGGCCTTGCCGCAGCCGTCCGCCATCAGACCCCGGCGGCACGCTCGGTCATGACTGACGGCCTTCGATCGCAGTTCGACCGTATCGGCAAGGCGCTCCCGGAGTTGGATGCAGCCGACAGGCGTCGCGCGGCAATCGGAAGCTTTGCGGCGATGGTGGGGGCCGTGATTCTCGCCCGGGCGATCGACGATCCCGCGCTTTCGGATGAGGTTCTGGAACAGACGCGTGAATGGATCGAAGCTGGGATCAAGCCGCAGTCTGCCAGCGCCAGCTGAGCGAGGGCACGCTTCGCAACGGGCAATCGATCAGAATCTGCAAATCGGCGCGAGCTATCGATCCCTACGCCACTATCCAAGCCCCGAGCATTCAAAGGCTCACGGCCATGACTCCACGCCGGTCGGCGTCGAAAGCCGTCGCCGATCCACAAGTCATGCGCCCTGATCCCGGCATTGTTGACCAACATGTCGAGCCCCGAGCCGGCCGCGTCGATAGCGGCCATCAGCTTCTTCCAATCGGCTTCATGGAGGCGTCAAGATGGTGCGCCGTGGCCGTAAAGCCCTCGTCACGCTGGCTGCGGCCGAGGTCTCGCATCTCCTAGCCGAACACATCAGCGACATGCACATGCGCGCCGGCACCCGCAAAACGCCGTGCGATCGCAGCTCCCAGGCCACGAACTGCGCCGGTGACGCAGACGGATGAGTTGCGGAACTTCGGCTCGGTCATGCCGGATACCGTTTGGTGAGGGCTGGCCGACGGCGCGGGCTGCTCAAAGCGAAGCTCCGCCACAGACGATGATCTGCTGGCCTGTGATGCTGGCAGCGCCTTCAGAGAGCAGGAACGCCGTCGTCGCCGCGATTTCCTCCGGCTTCACCAGCCGGCCGATCGGCGGCATCTTGGGCGCGACCGATGCCCGTCTTGGGTCTCTGAGCATTGGTGTGTCGGTTGCGCCGGGCGCCACGACGTTCACCGTGATCTGCCGTGGAGCCAACTCGATGGCGAAAGAACGGGCCATGCCTACGACGGCGGCCTTGGTCGCAGCATATTGCGCCCGTCCGGGAGATCCGGCTGCCGTACGGCTGCCGAGCAGGACGATGCGCCCGCCATCCGGCAGCTTTGGCACAAGCGCCTCAACGATCTGTTCTGCCGCGTCGACATGGAGCCGCCACATCGTTCGCGCGTTTTCCGGATCGAGTTCGCCGAGCCGGCCGACGCGCAGGATACCTGCGGCGTGCACGATGGCGTCCAGCGGACCCAGGCCCTCAAGCGCGAGAGCGAGTGCCTCCCTGTCGAAGAGATCGACCGGCGCATGTGCCAGCCCCGGATCTACGAAGGCGGGCGTGCTGCGGCTGAAGCCGACGACGTACCAGCCCTCGGCGAGCAATCGCTTCGCGATCGCCTCGCCGATGCCGGAGCTCACGCCGGTGACGAGCGCGCGTTTCGCGCGCTCGTCCTGTGTCGAAAGCACCTGCGTCATCCGGTGAAGGACCGCGCCTGCGCCCTGATCTTCTCGACGTCGAAGTCGTTGATCTTGTCGATCAGGTCATTGGTGTAGACCTTGGAGAAGTCGGTGATGGCCCAGTCGTTCATCTTCGCCTCCGTGACGAATTCGTCGACCCGGATGCTGCCCATCTTGGCGCCTTGATAAGGCGGCTCATAGAGCTTGATGCGCCGGCTGATCGCCTCCAACACCGACTTCACTGCCTGCTCCTCGCTGGAACCGCGCGGGGCGGTCTCGGGATAGAGCTTGAGGAAGGCTTTCGCGCCGGCCGCGGGGTTCTCCAGGATGAAGCGCGAGGCCTTGGCGGTCGAGCGGCCGAAGCCGATGAAGAGATCGCGCTCGGCCTGGATCCTCTGGCGCAGGCCCATCAGGAACTGGCCGCCGATCATCGGCAGGTTGCTGGGGCGTGCCAGCAGCTCGAGCGGGATGCCGGCGCCGTCAATGATGCCGAAGCCGGTGTCGTAATAGGCGAGGGCGTCGATGGCGCCGCGCTGCAGGGCGACGCCGGCCGGCACGCCCGCGCCGACCGCCGTCCATTTCACGTCCTTGTCGGGGTCGACGCCGAGCGACTTCAGCACGTTGCGGGTGACCGGATATTCGGTGCCGCCGAAGTCGGAGACGCCGATGTTCTTGCCCTTGAGGTCGGTATAGGCCTTGGCGGTCGATCCGGGCTTGACCGCAATGTCCCATTTATAGGGGTAGGTGTACTGGTAGAACCATTGCGCGTTGCCCCATTCGTTCCGGGCCAGGATCGGTAGGGCGTAGGAGGGCACGCCGATGCCGACATCGACGTCGCCCTTGTCTGTGGCGACCTGGACGTTGGCGTTGCCGCCGAGCGCCAGCCCCTGGACCTTGAAGCCTTCCTCGGCATTGTAGCCGAGCGCCTCGCCGATCAGCAGGTTGATAACGCTGGAGTTGAGCGATTTCAGCCCGACGCCGACCTTCACGGTCCGCGTCGCCTGCGCGAAGGACGAGCGCGGTCCCATTGTCAGTGCGGCCGCGAAGGCGCCGCTTGCCAGAAGCCATTCTCTGCGTGTCGTCATGGTTTCTCTCCCTTCTTGCCGATTGGGCCCGATACGCGAGCCGTTACTTGAAGTCATAGAGGCGTTCAGCGTTTTCGCTGAAAATCTTCTTGCGAATAGGCTCGTCAAAAACGCTACAGAGCTCTTCGAACAGTCTTTGCGTGTCAGGCACGATCTCCATCAACGGATGCGGCCAGTCGGTGCCCCAGAGGCAGCGCTCCGGCGCGGCGGCTGCGAAGCGCCGCAGGAACGGCGCCATCTCGTCGCCCTCGCCGCCTGCCGGAAGCGATCGGTAGCTGATCAGCTTGATCCAGCATCGCCCGGTCGCGAGCAGGTCCAGCATCGCCCGCACCGCTTCCTGATCCTCGCCTTCGCGCGGATCGATCCGGCCGCAGTGATCGATCACCACTTCGACGGGCAGATCACGAAGCAGCGCCGCATGCTCCACGATCTGATCGGCGCGCGCGTGGAACTGGATGTGCCAGCCCAACTCCGCGATCATGGTCGCCTGTGCCCGGATAGCGCCGCCGTCGATGCGCTTGTCCGATATGGCGTTGAGTCGGATGCCGCGTACGCCGCCGTCATCAAGCCGGTGGAGATCTGCCACGGTGGTGGTCGCGTCGATGATGGCGATTCCGCGTGCACGATCGCGACCCAGCATCTGCACCGCATCGAGCATCGCTGCATTGTCGGTGCCGTAGCAACCACCCTGCACAACCACCATGCGGTCGACGCCGAGCCGTTCGGCAACCTGGCGATAGGCCGCGGCGGTCGCCTCCTGAGGCGCATAGGAGGGATGACGCGGCAGCGGGAAGCGGTCATAGGGGCCGAAGACATGGAAATGCGTGTCGCATATCCCGACAGCGGCAGGCGCATCGACGCGCCGCGCCGTCGAAGCGTCCATCTCTTTGGCCCCGATGCTCATGCGTAAGCCAGCGCCTGCCGCTTGATCTCCTCCCGATCGAAGCTGTTGATCTCGTCGATCAACTCATTCGTCAGAAAGGCATCGAACGAGCTGATCTTCATGTCGTTCATCTGCGCCTCGATCCGAAACTCCTCCGGATTGATGCTGCCGATCTTCGCGCCGGCATATGGCGGGTCGTAGAGCTTGATGCGTCGTGCCGTCGCGAGGAGCACCGACTTGATCGCATCCTCTTCGCTCGAACCGCGGGGCGCCGCTTCAGGATACATCTTCAGGAAGGCGCGGGCGCCCGCGCGCGGGCTAGCGGCGAGGAACACCGAAGCCTTGGCGACCGACCTACCATAGCCGACCATCAGGTCGCGGTCCTTCGCGATGCATTCGCGCAGCGCCATCAGGAACTGCCCGCCGACCATGGGCACGTTTTTCGGAAGCGGCAGCATCTTGAACGGGATACCGGCGCCTTCGATCTGTCCAAAGCCGGTGTCGTAATAGGCGAGGGCATCGACGGCGCCGCGCTGCAGTGCGACACCGGCAGCGACGCCAGTGCCCACCGCCGTCCATTTGACGTCCCTGTCCGGGTCAAGGCCCAGGCTACGCAGAACGTTCTTGGTGACCGGGAATGCCGTCTCCGCAAAATCCGGCACGCCGATGTTCTTGCCCTTGAGCTCCTCATAGCTCGTCAGCGTCGATTCCGGCTTCACCGCCACGTCCCATTTGTAGGGATAGGTATACTGGTAGAAGTGGATCGCCTTGCCCCACTCGCCCTTGGCCAGGATCGGCAGGGCAAAGGAGGGCACACCGGTCGAGATGTCGGAATCGCCGCGATCGATGGCGACCTGAGCGTTCGAGACGCCGCCCACCGTCATGAACTGCGCCTTGAAGCCCTCGGCCGCGTTGTAGCCGAGTCCTTCGCCGATGAGCAGGTTGACCAGGTTCGGCGCGATCGTCTTCTGACCGATCGCTACCTTCACGGTGCGGGCCGGCTGGGCGAACGCCGAGCGGGCCGGCAGGGCCAGCGCCGCCGCGACGGCGCCACTGGCGAGAAGCCATTCTCTGCGTGTGACCATGATGTTCCTCCCGTTGTGGCTTATTGCTTTTGGTCGTCTAGGTTTGGGCGGTTACTTGCGGCCGCGCTCGCCCCAGTGGACGATCTTCTTTTCCAGCCCGCGTACGATGGCGTGGAGCAGGATTCCCATGGCGCCGAGGATGACGAGCGCGGCGAAGACGCCTGCCACGTCGGTCACCGCCTGCGCCTGGGTGATGACGACGCCCATGCCCTGCTGCGCGCCGAGGAACTCCGCGACGATGGTGCCGAGCAGCGCATAGACCACCGCCATGTCGAGACCGGCGAAGATGAAGGGCGCCGCATTGGGCAGCTTGACAATGCGGTAGGTCTCGAAGCGCGAGGCCGAGAGCGAGCGCATCAAGTCGATGCGTTCGGGCTCGACGGCGCGCAGGCCGGTGAAGCTGTTGATCAGCATCGGGAAGAAGGCGAGCAGCGCCGAGATCGCGATCTTGGAACCGTCGCCGAAGCCGAACCAGATCACGATCAGCGGTGCGATCGCAACCTTGGGCAGGCTCTGCAGTGCGAAGGCATAGGGCATGATCAATTTCTCGATCAGCCGGCTCTCTGCCATGAGGGAGCCCAGCGTCAGACCCAGCGCTGAGCCGAGAAATAGGCCGATGGCGGCATTCTTGAGTGTGCCCCAGAGCGGCAGGTAGTAGCCGAGCGGGCTCGACGGGCTGACCGCGATGCCCGACCACAGCGCCTTCCAGACCGCCAGCGGCGTCGGCAGGATGTAGGAGGGCACTTCGAGATACTTCACCGCCAGCGACCAGCCGCCGAACAGGACGACGAGGCCGACCAACGTGATCGCTGTGCCGTTGACGCCCTTACCGTCCTTGGCTTTGGCCTTAGGCTTCGTGGCAGCGCGCTCGATCGAGACGCTGTCTGCAATGATGGTGGTCTGTGCTTGGCTCATCACTCGTCTCCCGATGCGTTCAGAAGCCCGCGGATTTCCTTGGCCAGCGCTGGATAGGCGGGATGGCTGATGATGGTGTCGTTGCTGCGCGGGCGCGGGATCGGCACTTCGAGCTCGCGGATGACGCGGCCCGGTCTTGCCGACATCACGACGACGCGGTCGGCGAGGAAGATCGCCTCCGAGATCGAATGGGTGATCAGCAGCACGGTCTTGCGGCTGGCCTGCCAGATGCGCTGCAATTCGAGGTTCATGCGCTCGCGGGTGAGCGCGTCGAGGGCGCCGAAGGGCTCGTCCATCAAGAGGACGCGGGGTGAGCGCACTAGGGCACGGCAGATGCCGGCGCGCTGCTGCATGCCGCCGGAGAGCTCATAGGGGAAACGCTCGCCGAAATCCTTGAGGCCGGCGACATCGAGCAACCGGTCGATATCCTCGGCCTGCCCAACCTGCTTGCCGCCGACGCGCAGCGGCAAGGCGATGTTCTCGCGCACGGTCAGCCAAGGCAGGAGGTTCGCGGCCTGGAAGACGACGCCTACGTCCCGCGAGGGGCCGGAGATCGTCTTGCCGTCGAGCGCGGCCGTGCCGGTGTCGTAGTCGTCGAGCCCGGCGAGGATGCGCAGCAAGGTCGACTTGCCGCAGCCCGAAGGGCCGACGACGCAGACGAATTCGCCATCCTTGATATCGAGGTTGATATTCGACAGCGCATGCACGCTGCCGCCGGCATAGGTCTTGTCGAGGCCGCGGATGCGGATCAGGTCATGCTGCGGCGAAGACGCCGTATTCAGCGGGTGGATTTGAGCGAGTGCAGGCATCTGCGGTCTCCCTGTTCTTGGTCTTGCTGTTCTTGGTCTTGTTCAGGCTTGGGTCTTGTTCAGGTTTGAGCCGCCCAATCGGGCTCAACGCGGACGTATTTGATGGCGCGGCGGAAATAGGTGAAGGCGATGTGCAGCGCCCCGTCCGGCGTCCGCGTGATCGAGGGATAGGAGAACTCGCGGTTGAGCTGGTCCTTGGAGTTGTTGGTCATGCAGAAGCCGTCGCCGGTTTCGAGGTCGCGCATCACCGGCCAGCTCCGGCCGTCATCGGCGGACAGCGCCAGCGTCATCGGCGCACGCGGCGCGCCCCAGAAGGCGGTGCGATGCGTCGCTGCCGGGGCGGGGGCGGCCTCGGCTTGTGGCGCGGCGTCTTCCTCGTCTTCGATGTCGTCATAGAGGCCGGTGCGCCGGTCGGTCGCGTCGGCCGCGCTGGAGTGGTTGAAGACGAGCGCGATGCGGCCGTCGGCCAGCACGGTCGCCTGGATCGAGGAGTTGTTGTTGGGCAGCACGGTGGGCTCGGGCGGCGTCCAGTTGCGGCCGTCGGTCGAGCGGCTGGCATAGATGAAATCGGCCCAGCGGCTGCGATAGAGCGCAAGCAGCCCATCCTCGGTCTTCAGCACGTTCATATGCACGCAGCCGGTCGAGCCGGGCACGGCATGCTCCACCCAGCTCTTGCCGGCGTCGGAGGAGACGCGCACTGCGCTGATGTCGTGGTCGCCGACCCATTTGGCGCCGGGCACGCTGATGCAATGGAACACCGGGATCACCCAATCGCCATTGTCGAGTACGACGGGAGGCTGGCGCACGAACAGGCCGTGGCCCTTGGGCGCCTCGAACAAGGTCTCGATCGGCCCCCATGTCAGACCATGATCATGCGAGACGCGCTTGCGCACCAGCGCCGTGTCCTGGTTGCCGGAGATCTGCGCGGTCCAGATCAGCCAGAGCTCGCCATTGGGCGTGGTGAAGAGGATCGGGTTCTGCTCGGAGCGCGCCGGATCGTCGGAGAGCTTGACCGGGGCCGACCAGCGCTCGCCGCCCTTGGGCAAGCGCGAGAAATAGGCCGAGATGTCCGGAATGCCTTCCTGCGTGCCGCCGAACCAGACGATGGCGAGATCGCCATTGCCGAGCACGGCGATGTTGGCCGCATGGTTCTGGACGCAAGGAGAGGGCAGATAGGCCTCGATGCGCTGCGCATCGCCCTCGCGCGGATGCAGGATGCCGCTGCGCTCGGAGAGGCCGGCAGGTGCGATATCGCTTGAATGGGCTCCCATTTCGGAAGGCCTCCTTTGGGTCTGCGCGGGCGTTTCGCCCCGTGGTCCGGCGCCGCTGTCGATGCGGCTCAGTCGATCTTGATGGCCGCCGCTTCGATGACCGCCTTCCAGCGGGTGGTCTCGGAGGCGATGTAGGCAGCGAATTCGTCGGGGCCGAGCGCAACCGCGATGGCGCCGACCTCGTCCATCTTCCTGGCCGTCTCCGGCTTCTGCATGAAGCTGCGGATCTCGGCCGAGAGCTTGTCGATCACGGGCTTAGGTGTCCCCGCGGGAGCGACGAAGCCGTGCCAGGCGACGGCCTCGAAGCCGGGCAGGTATTCCGACAGCGCCGGCAGGTTGGGATCGAAGGCGGCGCGCTTGGCGGTCGCGGTCGCGATCAGGGCGAGCTTTCCGCCCGCCGCCTGCGGCAGCAGCAGCGGCACATTGTCGAAGGCGAGATCGATATTGCCGCTGATGAGGTCTGTGACCATCTGGCTCGAGCCGCGATAGGGCACATGCGTCATCTGCGTGCCGGTCATCTGCTTGAACAATTCGGCGGCCAGATGCTGCGAGGTGCCGACGCCGGCCGAGCCGAAGGAGACCTTGTCCGGATTGGCCTTGAGATGGGCGATCAGCTCCGGGACGGTGCGGGCCTTGATCTTGTCGGGGTTCACCACGAGCACGTTCGGAACCATGCTGATCTGGGCGATGGGCAGGAGATCCTGCGCTGGGCGATAGGACAGCTTCGCCCCGTAGAGCGTCGGGTTGATCGAGAGGCCCGAGGTCGAGGCGAGGCCGAGGATGCTGCCGTCCGGTGTGCCTCGCGCGATCCGCGTGAGCCCGACGATCGAGCCGGCGCCGCCGACATTCTCGGTCACGAAGGGCTGGCCCCAGCTCTTCTGCAGATGCTCGCCAACCATACGGGCGAAGATGTCGGCGGTGCCGCCGGCCGAGAAGGGCACGATCATGCTGACCGGCTTCGACGGGTAACCAGCGCCTTGCGCGAAAGCGGGAGCCGGGCTGAGCAGGAGGCTCACTGCAGCCAGGACGTCGCGGCGGTTCATCTTTATGCTCCCTTGCATCGTTTTTGTTCGTATCGCGTCGTTCGGTCGTTCACGTCCTCGTCAGTCGCTGAGGACCTTGCCTGGATTCATCAGCCCCTGCGGATCGAGCAGCCCCTTGACCTGCCGCAGCAGGGCCATTTCGCGCGGCGCCGTCACATGGTTGAGGCGCTCCTTGTTGGCGATGCCGATGCCGTGCTCGGCGCTGATGCTGCCGCCGAGCGCGGCTGTCTCCTCGTCGACGGCGCGGTTGATCGCGCTGACGATGGGGGCGAGCGTCTCGCGCTGGTCGGCGGCGATGCCGGGCAGGATGGCGAGCACATGGATGTTGCCGTCGCCGAGATGGCCATGCATGACGATGCGCGCCTCGGGCCGGATCGCCGCGATGCGCGCCTCGACCCGGCGCACGAATTCGGCCTGATGTTCGAGCGGCACGGCGCTGTCATGCGAGACGACGTAGCCGGCGCGCTTGGAGCCTTCCGAGACGCTGTGGCGGATGGCCCAGAGCGCGGCGGCCTGGGCTTCGCTCGAAGCGACGAGGGCGTCGCCGATCAGTCCGCGCTCGAAGGCCGAGGCCAGCATCGCTTCCATCTCGGCGGAGAGGTCGATGCCGCGCAGCGTGTCGACGAGCTCGATCAGCACGAACCAGGGCGCGTCGGGCGCGAAGGGGATCGCGATATGGGGCACATTCTCGGCGATGACCTCGACCTGCCCGCGCGACATCACCTCGAAGGCGCCGAGCCGGTCGCCGAGCTCGGTACGGGCCAGTGCCAGGAGATCGAGCACCGCCTCGATATCCTCGGCCTTGGCCAGCGCGACGCTGCGCTGGCGCGGGCGCGGGAACAGTTTCAGCACCGCGCCGGTGATGATGCCGAGCGTGCCCTCGGCGCCGATGAAGAGCTGCTTGAGATCGACCCCGGTGGAATCCTTGCGCAGGCTCGTCATCAAATCGAGCACGGAGCCGTCCGGCAGCACGGCTTCGAGCCCGAGGGTGAGCTCGCGCGTCGTGCCGTAGCGCAGCACGGCCGTGCCGCCGGCATTGGTCGAGAGGTTGCCGCCGATCTGGCAGGAGCCCTCGGCGCCGAGGCTCAAGGGGAACAGGCGGTCGGCCGCCTCGGCCGCCTTCTGGACATCGGCGAGGATGCAACCGGCATCGACCGCGATCGAATCGCCGAGCCGGCTGATGGCGCGGATCCTGTTCATGCGGTCGAGCCGCAGCACGACATTCGGGCGCCCACCGACCGGTGTCGCCGCGCCGCACATGCCGGTATTGCCGCCCTGCGGGACGATGGCGAAGCCGAGCTCGGCGCAGAGCTTGACGATAGCCGCGACCTCGGCGGTGCTTGCCGGCTTCACGATCGCCTCGGCCGTGCCGCGATAGCGCCCGCGCCAGTCGACGAGATAAGGCTCCTGGTCGCCGTCGGGGCCGATGATATGCCGCGCCCCGACGATCGCCGCGAGGCGCTCGACGATCATGGGCGTGGCATGGACTGTCATCGCTTCTCTCCCTGTTCGCGTCCGGCGAGCGGCGCTCAGTAGGCGGCTTCGTAGAGGGCCAGGATCTCGTCGCGGCTGATGTCGCGCGGGTTGTTGTCGAGCAGGCGACGAATGGCGTGAGCCTCGCTCGCCATGGCCGGCAGGTCGTCGCGCGGCACGGAGAGACGCGACAGCTTCATCTCGCAGCCGAGTTCGGCGCAGTAGCGATGGGCGCCCTCGAACACCTCCTCCTGCCGGGCCGAGGCCTTCAGCCCGAGCGCGGCGAGGATCGCGGCGGTCTTCTCCGGCACGGCCGGCGCGTTGAAGGCGAGCGTATGCGGGAAGATCAGCGCATTGGCAGCGCCATGGGCGATATGGTGGCGCGTGCCGAGCGGATAGGCGACGGCGTGGCCGGCGGCCGTGTTGACCGGGCCAAGGCAATAGCCGCCATAAAGCGAGGCGAGCGACAGGCCGGCGCGGGCCTCGATGTCGGAGCCGTCGGCTATGGCACGGCCGAGGAAGCGGCCGACCAGGCGCACGCCCTCGAGCGCATACATGTCGATCAGCGGATGCGCCTTCAGGCTGGTGAAGGCCTCGACGCAATGGGCCATGGCATCGACGCCGGTCGCGGCGGTCACAGCCGGCGGCAGGCTCAGCGTCAAATCTGGGTCGATCACCGCGATGTCGGCGAGCATGTGCAGGCTCTGCACGGCGAGCTTGTTCTGCGTCCTGGGGTCGGTGACCAGGGCGCGCGTTCCGGCCTCGCTGCCGGTGCCCGAGGTGGTCGGCACCTGCATCAGGGCCGAGCGCTTGCCGGCGACCTTCTCGGGGCCGATGACCTCCTGGAGAGACTGGCCGGAGCCCGGCAGGACCGCGACGAGCTTGGCGAGGTCCATGGCGCTGCCGCCGCCGAAACCGATGACGAGGTCAGGCTTCACCCGCTCGGCGACGGCAAGCACTGCCTCGAGATTGGGAATGTCCGGCTCGGGGCGGACCTCGCCGAAGATCGTGACCTCGCCGGTCAGTCCGAGCAGATCGACGCGGGCAGCGTTGAAGGCATCCGCCACGACGAGGATGCGCGAGAGCCCCTGGGCCGCAGCCCAGCGCCCGGCGAGCGGGGCCGTGCCGGAGCCGAACTCGATGATCTTCGGCCGCGTGATCGCGATCGGCGTGGCGAGGCTCGCAATGGCGATCTGGCTGGGCGCGTGGATGTTCATGGTCGCCTCCCTTCGTGCTTTTGGCTTTTGGCTTTTGGCGCTTTCAGCTTTGGCGCTATCAGGCCGCGCGGTCGGCGCTGAGGCCGCGCGCCGCCGCCAGTTTTTCGGCGTATTCGATCGCCTCGATCAGGCTGAGCTCGTTGGCGATGCCTTTGCCGGCAATGTCGAAGGCGGTGCCGTGATCGACGGAGGTCCGCACGATCGGCAGCCCGAGCGTGATGTTGACGCCCGAGAGCGAATCCCAGGTGCCGGTTTCCGGATTCACGTTGAAGCCAAGGAGCTTGACCGGGATGTGGCCCTGGTCGTGATACATCGCGACGACGGCGTCGTACTGGCCGGCGCGCAGCTTGACGAAGACCGTGTCGCCCGGCACCGGCCCGACCACGTCGAGGCCGTCGGCGACCGCTTTGGCGATGGTTGGCGCGGAGACCTCGTCATCCTCGCGGCCGAACAATCCACCTTCGCCGGCATGGGGGTTGAGCGCGGCGACGGCGATCTTGCGCCGGCCGAGATCGAGTGCGGAAAGCGCCTCGTCGGTGCGGTCGAGCACATAGCGCAGCCGCTCCGGCGTCAGCTTGGCGGGCACGTCCTTGAGAGCGACATGGGTGGTGACATGGCTCACCCGCATGCCGCCATGGGCGAGCATCATCACCGAGCCCTTGGCGCCGGTCAGCGTCGCCAGCATGTCGGTATGGCCGGCGAATTTGTAGCCGGCCTTGTTCAGCGCCTCCTTGTTCAGCGGCGCCGTGACGATACCGCCGATGCGGCCGGCCTGGGCGAGCTTCACGCCCTTCTCGACTGCGAGATAGGCGAAGCGACCGCCATCGGCGGAGAGCACGCCCGGGCGGATCGGCTCGCCCTCCGGCCCCGCCTGCAGACAGGCGAGATGCGGCCAGGCCTCGCTCTCCGAAGCTTCGGGAATGGCGATGTCGGCGCCGAGCAGGCGGCGCGCCTCGGCAAGCGCGGGATTGCTGCCGATGACGAGCAGGCGCAGATCGCCGCTCGCCAGCCTGTCCTTCAAAGCGAGGCAGGCCTTGACGATGATCTCGGGGCCGACGCCGGCGGGATCGCCCATGGTGATGGCAAGGTGAGGTTTCATGCTGCCGCTCCGGCAAAGGCCGCGATCCGGGTCGCGGCGAGCTGTTGAAGAAGGTCCGGCGCGCCGAAGGCGCCCGATTTCGAGATCACGGCCACGCCATCCCAGCGGCCGCCGCGCATGATCGAGCGCGGCACGCCCGGCATGATCTCGCCGGTGACGTCGAGGCGCTCAGCACCGAGGCTCTCGCAGATACCGCGCAAGGTCTCGCCGCCTGCGGCGAAGAGCGTGTCCGGGCGGTCGAGGTCCTGCAGGAGGGCGGCCAGCCTTGCGTCGATCAGCGCGGCGGCGTCGCGTCGCGAGGTGCCGTCCGGCAACGCGACGCTTGCGAAGACGATGCCGTCACTGGTGAGGCGCCGGGCGATTTCGGCATTGCTGGCGGGACCCAGAACGCTATGAAGCGGGCCGAGCCGGTCGAGCTGCTCGCCGATCGCTGCATGGTCGGAGCCGACGAGCCCGAGAACCTTGCCTGCGAGCGGGCGGTCATCGATCTGCCGGACGATGCCGGCTGCCCGCGCGAGCGCCGCCGCCAGCCCCGCGCTGCCGACCCAGAGCACGTCGTCGAGCCCGGGAGTGGTCGCGATGATGGCGTCGAGATCGGCGTCGGTCTCGACATCCCAGAGGCTGATGCCCGGGGGCAGGGCATCTCCCGGAACGGCCTGCGTGACGGGCTGGCCCGCCGCTGCAAGCCCGGCGGCGAGATCGGCGGGCACCGGGCGCCATTCGCCATTCGCCCAGGCGCATTGCCTGCCGGCGCGCGTGATCCGGCGCTGCGCCGGGAAGGCCGGGGCGATGATGCAATGGGCCGGGCGCAGCAGGTCGAGGATCGCGGCGATCTCGGCGACCTCCTGTCCACGCAACAGGCTGTCGATCTTCTTATAGGCGAGGCCCGAGCCGCGCGCCCACAAGGTGGGAGCGATCGCGGCGACGGCGTTGCGGGCTTCCTCCGCCGAGATCTCGCGGCTGCGGCTGTCCATGGCGATGGCGCCCTTTGCGGGAGCCTCGCCACGCCAGCACACCGCGACCGGCTCGGCGGACGAACCGAACGCGGCCGCGCTGTCGAGCGCGCCGGTCAGGTCGTCAGCCAGGAGCCGGAGCGGTGCCATCTCAGCTCGCCTTCACCGCCGCAAGCAGTGCCTTGGAGCCTCGCACCACGATCGTGGTGTCGTTGGCGACGCCGACGAAGTCGATACCTTGCGCGACGCGCCGCACGGCCTCGGCCTCGTTATTGGTGAGGTAGCCGGCCGGCTTGCCGATGGCCTTCAGGCGGCGGAAGCCGTCATCGATCGCGGCCTGGACCTCGGGATGTTGCGTGTTGCCGAGATGGCCCATCGAGGCGGCGAGGTCCGCGGGGCCGATGAAGACGGCGTCGACGCCGTCGACGGCCGCGATCTTCTCGATATCGGCCAGCGCCTCGATCGTCTCGATCTGCACGATGACGCAGATCTCCTGCTGCACCTTGGCGAAATAGTCGGTGATCAGGCCATAGGCCGCCGCGCGCGAACTGCCGGAGACGCCGCGCACGCCATGGGGCGGATAGCGGGTGTAGCTGACGGCGCGGGCGGCTTCCTCGGCATTCTGGACATAAGGGAAGAGCAGGGTCTGGGCGCCTAGATCGAGCACGCGCTTGACCAGCACCATGTCGTTCCAGGCCGGGCGGATGATCGCTTCGGCGGGCAGCGCCGACATCGCCTGCAACTGGGCGACGACATCGCCGGGCTCATTGGGGCTGTGTTCGGTGTCGATCAGGATCCAGTCGAAGCCGACCTGCGCGAAGAGCTCGGTGAGGGTGGGGCTGGCCAGCGTCGAGAAGATGCCGAGCATCTGCCGCTTGCCGAGATCGCGCTTGAAACCGTTCGTCCTGACGTCAGCCATCATCCACCTGCTGAAAGACACCCATCGGGGCAGCGGATCACGGAAAGCGGGCGGTTGCGCCGTAGCGCACGGTCCTTGGGATGCCTCCATGAGCCGGCCTCTTCGGGCCTTGACGGGGTTGAACATCATCCAGTCGAATATGTCAACATGTTGTAATTTGTATGTCGATATGGGCCCTCAGCGGCGTTTTGACCGAGTGATTGACTGATTTGTAAATAGTTGTAAGCATGCGGCTATGGATCAGACTTTAGGCAAGCCGGCGCGTTCCGCTGACGCCATTCCGCCCTCGCCATTGGTGCAGCGGGTGCATCATCAATTGCGCGCCCGGATCGCCTCGGGCGAATACGCCAGCCATTCGCGACTGCCCGGCGAGCACGACCTGTCGGCGATCTACGGCGTGTCGCGGCCGGTGGTGCGCGAGGCGCTGCGCCGCCTGCGTGAGGACGGGTTGATCTTTTCCCGCCAGGGTGCGGGCACCTTCGTGCGCGGGAGCGAGGCGGAGCAGGGCAGGGCGCTGGCCTTCGCGCCGGTCGGCACGATCGCGGATGTGCAGCGCTGCTACGAGTTCCGGCTCGAGGTCGAGCCGGCCAATGCCTTCTACGCCGCCAAGCGCCATAATCCGGCGGCGCTGGAGGCCATCGGCAGCGCCTTCGAGCTGTTGCGCGACACGACCCATGCGCATCGCCATCGCGAGGATGCCGACTACGCCTTCCACATCGCGATAGCGGAAGCGGCGAACAACTACTTCTTCCTGTCGTCGATGCAGGCGCTGAAGGACCACATCAATGTCGGCATGAAGCTGCACGGTCTTTCGCTGCTCGGACCGGCGGGGGGCCTTGCCGGCGTGCTGGACGAACATGCACTCATCTTCGCAGCGATCGGCGCCCGCGACGCCGAGGCGGCGCGGGATGCGATGCGCATGCACATCAAGGGCTCCTATGACCGCTTGTTCGAAGGGCGGGTCCTGGACCTGGCTTTGTAAGTCAGCGCTCGCGCGTGCTGTCCCTCATGACGATCTCGGCCGGCAGATGGACCTCGCGGCTTGCCAGCTGACGGCCTTCGATCAGATCGATCAGCATCGTGGTCGCACGCGCGCCGATCTCGCTGCGGGCCTGGTGCACGGTGGTGAGGGCAGGGTTGTAGGCGCCGGCGAACTCGATGTCGTCGAAGCCGGCGATCGAGATCGCCTCCGGTACTGAGAGGCCCGCGGCGGTAAAGCCCCGGATCAGGCCCATCGCCATGGCGTCGTTGCTGGCGAAGACCGCGTCGGGAAGCTCGGCAAGCGACAGATAGGCGGTCGCTGCCGCCTCGCCCGTGGCCAGTGTGTAATCGCCCGGGCACACCAGAGCGGGGTCGGGGGCGAGGCCCCGCGCCGCCAACGCATCCCGATAACCGGCGAAACGGTCATGCTCCAGGATGTTGTTGGGCGGGCCGGAGACATAGCCGATGCGGCGATGCCCCAATTGCAGCAGTCGCTCCGTCATCGCTCGCGCCGCCTCGCGGTTCGCGGTCTCGACATAGGGGATATCGGAGCCCGGGATGCGCTCGCACAGGCTGACCGTCGGTACGGCCAGGCGGCGGCGCCCTCCCGTAGGGGCGGGCAGAAGACGCCCGTTCAGCAGCAGGAGGCCGTCGACCCAGCCGGCCTGGGCGAATTCGGCATGGTCGCGCTCGCGCTCGGGATCATTGCCGGTATCGGCGATCACCAGCCTGTAGCCATGCTGGTGCAAGGTGTCGGAGATGCCGCGCAGCACCAGCGAGAAGAAGATATTGGCGACGTCAGGCACGACGGCGAGCACGGCATGGGTGCGGTTGGTGCGCAGATTGCGGGCCGCGACATTGAGCACATAGCCTGTCTCCAGCACCGCCTTTTCCACGGCTTCGCGTGTCTTCGGCTTCACCTGGTCGGGGGTGGCGAGGGCGCGGCTCACAGTGGCGGTCGAGACGCCCGCCCGCCTGGCGACGTCGTCGATCCTCGGTTTTCGCAGCCGTTCGTCCATCACGATTCCTAGGGCGTTTTCGAGCGAAGCGGATACCGGTTCGCGTGAAGAAAACGCGTTAAAACAATAGCCTAGAACAGTTTCCGATCCAACTGGATCGGACGTTGCTCCGGCCTCGATCTGCCCTATCGTTATCCCGGCGGCCTGCCAAGACGGCATCTCGGAACGGCTTGACAGGCGTCGTCCCTGTGGCAGTATGGAAAAAAATGTAATCGATTACAAATCGAAATCGCAGCGCGCCCGGACACGGGTTCAACGACGATGCGAATACAGGGAGGACAGGACCATGAAGCTCAAGCCTTGCTTGACGGCTCTCGCCTTGGCGTGCGCGGCCGGCGCCTCGTTCCAGGCGAATGCCCAGGAGATGAAGGCTGAGGTCATCCATTGGTGGACCTCGGGCGGCGAGTCTGCGGCGGTGAAGGTTTTCGCCGAACAATTCGCGAAAGCGGGCGGCACCTGGGTCGACACGGCGATCGCCGGGGGCGTCAATGCCCGCACCGCCGCCATCAACCGCGTCGTCGGCGGTACGCCGCCCACCGCCATGCAGTTCAACACCGGCAAGCAGTTCGACGAGCTGGTCGAGAACGATCTGCTGCGCGATGTCGACCAGATCGCGACCGAGCAGAAGTGGAAGAGCTTCATGCCTCAGGCGATCATCGACGCCACCAGCCGCAACGGCAAGATGTATGCGGTGCCGGTCAATATCCACGGGCAGAACTGGTTGTGGCTGTCCAAGGCCGCGCTCGAGAAGGCCGGCGCCTCCGAGCCGGCGAACTGGGACGAGGCGCTCGTCGCACTTGAGAAACTCAAGGCCGCGGGCCTGATTCCGCTGGCCTTCAGCGGCCAGAAGGTCTGGGAGCGCGGCCTCTTCAATGCCGTTCTGGTCGGCAAGGGCGGCACCGCGCTCTGGGCGTCGATCCATGGCAAGCGCGACCCGGCCGCGGCCAGGAGCCCCGAATTCAGGGCGGTCGCCGAGACCTATGGCAAGCTGCGCGGCTATATCGACCCGGGCGCACCCGGACGGAACTGGAACGACGCCACCAATCTGGTGATCCAGGGCAAGGCCGGCATGCAGATCATGGGGGACTGGGCCAAGGGCGAGTTCGCCGCGGCCGGCCAGATAGCGGGCAAGGAGTTCGGCTGCGCCATTCTCTCGAACGAGGGCGGCTATGTGATGGGAGGCGACGTCTTCGCCTTTCCCAAGCTCAAGGACCCGGCCCAGCAGAAGGCGCAATTGGTCCTCGCCAAGGTGATGCTCGAGCCGGAAACGCAGATCCGCTTCGCCCAGAAGAAGGGCTCGATCCCGGTCCGCCTCGATCTCGATGTCAGCTCCCTCGACGCTTGCGCCCAGAAGGCGGTGAAACTCCTGGAGGACAAGAAGCATCAGGTCGCCGCCCAGGAGATGCTCTCGCCCCCCGCCCTGACCGGCGCGATGGAGGATGTGATCTCGCAATATTGGAACACGCCGGCGATGACCGCCGACGCCTTCATGACGAAAGTCGCCGACGTGCTGAAGCAGCCTTTCTGAAGGCCGGTCCGGACCTTCGCGTCCTCATCGCCCTCGCCTGGACAGGCGAGGGCGGCTCCAGGGCGGCCCTGGAGCATCACCCAACCCCTTAATCACTCGGCGGCGGAGCTTTGCCATGCCCCTCGTGAGACATCGAACCGCGTCCAGGCTCGCAGCGGGCCTCGCTCTGTCGCCGGCGCTGCTGGTCCTCGTCGTGGTCTATCTCGGCTGCACGGCCTGGACCGTATGGATCTCGCTGACATCGTCGCGGATGCTGCCGAATTCCACCTTTGTGGGCTTGCGCCAATACGCCTCGCTGATGGGCAATGAGCGCTGGCAGGTTTCGGTCGCCAATCTCGCCGTATTCGGCTCGCTGTTCCTGATCGCGAGCCTGGCGCTGGGCTTCCTGCTGGCGGTGGCGATCGATCAGCGCGTGCGGGCCGAGAACACGCTGCGCTCGATTTTCCTCTACCCCTATTCGATGTCGTTCATCGTCACCGGCCTGGTCTGGCAGTGGCTGCTGAACCCGAGCTTCGGCATCGAGAAGATGGTCCGGGACTTCGGCTTCCCGTCCTTCCGCTTCGACTGGATCGTGCGCCAGGACATGGTGATCTACACGCTGGTCTTCGCTGCCGTCTGGCATGCGGCGGGTCTGGTCATGGCGATCATGCTGGCGGGCCTGCGCGGCATCGACGAAGATATCTGGAAGGCGACCAGGATCGACGGCCTGCCGCCTTGGCGGGTCTATCTCTCGATCGTGATCCCGATGCTCGGCGCGAGCTTCGCCACCGCTGCCGTCCTGCTCGCGACCAGTGTGGTGCGCCTCTACGACCTCTCCGTCGCGATGACCAATGGCGGTCCCGGCGTCGCCTCTGAGGTGCCGGCCAAGTTCGTCATGGACCACCTGTTCGAGCGCGGCAATCTCGGCCTCGCCACAGCGGCCGCGACCTCGATGCTGATCACGGTTGCGGCCGTGGTCGCACCCTGGCTGGTCTGGCAGAGCCGCCGGACGCGGAGGGCGCACGCATGACCGCGATCGCCACGATCACGCCTGCGATCACCCAACCCGCCGGCATGCGGCCGCGCCGGCTGACGCCCGCCCGCATCGGCATCTACGCCTTCCTGATCGTGACGGCGCTGTTCTTCCTGGCGCCGCTCTATGTGATGCTCGTGACCTCGCTCAAGCCGATGGAGGAGATCCGCCTCGGAGCGATCCTGGCCCTGCCGCGCGCGCCGACCCTGGAGCCCTGGGTCAAGGCCTGGTCGGCGGCCTGCACCGGCTTGAGATGCGACGGCATCAGCGTCGGCTTCGCCAATTCCGTGAAGATCCTGGTGCCGTCCGTCGTCGCCTCGATCGCGGTGGGCTCGCTCACCGGCTACGCGCTGTCCTTCTGGAAGGTGCGCGGGGCAGGCCTACTCTTCGGCGCCCTGATGATCGTGGCCTTCGTGCCCTACCAGATCTTCATCTACCCGCTGGTGCGCGTCTTCGCCTTTGCCGGGATCAACAACTCGATCCTCGGCATCGTGCTGATCCACACCATCTTCGGCCTGCCGACGATGACGCTTTTGTTCCGCAACTACTTCGCCTCACTGCCGCAGGAATTGTTCAAGGCGGCGCGCGTCGACGGGGCGGGCTTCTTCCGCATCTTCTGGTCGGTGATGCTGCCGATGGCGACGCCGATGCTGATCGTCGCCGTCATCCTGCAGGTTACGGGTATCTGGAACGACTTCATTCTCGGGCTGATCTTCGCCGGCCGCGAGAACCTGCCGATGACGGTGCAGCTCAACAACATCGTCAACTCCACCCAGGGCGAGCGCGCCTACAACGTCGACATGGCCGCCACCATCCTCACGGCGCTCGTCCCGCTCGCCGTCTATTTCGCCTCCGGGCGCTGGTTCGTGCGCGGCATCGCCGCCGGCGCGGTGAAAGGCTGACAATGGGCAAGCTTTGCGACGTCTCCATCCGCGGGGTCGAGATCTCCTTCGGCGCGGTGCGCGTGCTGGACAAGCTCGATCTCGATGTGGCGCAATCGGAGTTCATCGTCCTGCTCGGCCCCTCCGGCTGCGGGAAGTCGACGCTGTTGAACGCGGTTGCAGGTCTCATCGACGTGCAGGCCGGGCAGATCTGGATCGGCGGCAAGAACGTCACCTGGGAGGAGCCGAAGGACCGTGGCATCGCCATGGTGTTCCAGTCCTATGCGCTCTATCCGCGCATGACCGTGCGCGGCAACATGTCCTTCGGGCTCAAGGTCGCCGGCATGCCGAAGCCCGAGATCGAGCGGCGGGTCAACGCTGCCGCCGCGACGCTGCAGATCACCGAATTGCTCGATCGCCGCCCGGCCGAGCTTTCGGGCGGCCAGCGCCAGCGCGTCGCCATCGGCCGCGCTTTGGTGCGCGATGCCGGGGTCTATCTGTTCGACGAGCCGCTCTCCAATCTCGACGCCCAGCTTCGCGCCGAATTGCGGGTCGAGATCAAGCGCCTGCACCAGCGTCTGGCGGCGACGATGATCTACGTCACTCACGACCAGATCGAGGCGCTGACGCTGGCCGACCGCATCGCGGTGATGAAGGATCGGGTGATCCAGCAACTGGGCACGCCCAACGAGATCTACCGCCGGCCGGCGAACCGCTTCGTGGCCTCCTTCGTCGGCTCGCCGGCGATGAACTTCCTGCCCGGCGCCTTCGCGGTGAAGGAGGGCGCGCCCTGTTTCCTGAGCGAGGGCATCGCCATCCCGCTGGACGGCTACGCGTTCGAGGCCCCGCCGCAGGACGGCACGCCTGTCGAGCTCGGCATCCGCCCCGAGCATGTCGAGGCCGGTGGCGGGGTTCCCGCAAAAATCGAGATGATCGAACCGATGGGCAGCGATCAGCTCGCATGGCTGCGGGTCGGCGGCCATCCGCTCTCGATGCGCCTGCCGGCGGAGGCCTGCACCGTCGCAGGCGAGGCGATGCAGCTCAGGCTGCCGGCCGACAAACTCAACCTGTTCGATGCCGCCACCGGCCGGCGTCTCTGATCCCCTGCACAACCGAAAGGACACCTCATGACGCCGCTCGATGGTCTTTCGTTCCAGCTCTACTCGGCCAGGATGCTCGAACCGCTGGAGACGCAGTTCGAGCTGTTGGCCGGCCTCGGCTATCGCAAGGTCGAGCCGTTCGGCGGGCTTCTGAATGAGCCGGACAGGCTGAAGGGGCTGCTGGAGCGCCACGGCATCGCGGCGCCGACAGCGCATGTCGGCCTGGACCGCCTGCGGGCGGACCCGGTGGCGACGGTCAAGCTCTGCCGCGATCTCGGCGTCGGCACGATTTACGCTCCCGCACCGCCGCTCGGCGAGCGCGAGGGCGGCGAGGCCGAATGGAAGGCGATCGGCCAGGAGCTCAACCGGATCGGCAAGGTCGTTACCGGCGAGGGGCTGACCTTCGGCTGGCACAACCATCATTGGGAATATGGCAGGGCGGCGGATGGCCGGCGCTTCCTCGACATCATGCTTCAGGAGGCGCCCGACATTCTCTGGGAGGCGGATCTCGCCTGGATCGTGCGCGGCGGGGCCGATCCCGCGACCGAGGTCAGGCGCTATGCCGGCCGTGTCAAAGCCGTCCATGTCAAGGACATCGCCCCAGTCGGCCAACGCCTGGACGAGGACGGCTGGGCCGACCCCGGCCATGGGGTGCTCGATTGGGGAAAGCTCCTGCCGGTGCTGCAGGAGATCGGCGTGACGCTGTTCGTCGCCGAGCACGACAAGCCCAACGATGTCGCGCGCTTTGCCCGGCGCGCCTTCGCCACCGTCTCATCCTGGCGCTGAGGAGCAAGGCATGACCGAACTTGGTGTCGGAATCGTCGGTTGCGGAGTCATTTCAACCATCTACATGCAGAACCTCGCGCTGTTTCGAGGCGTGCGCCTCGTCGCCTGCGCCGATCTTCTGGCGGAAAGCGCGCGCGCCCAGGCTGAGAAATTCGGCATCCGGGCACTTACGATCGACGAATTGCTGCGTGATCCGGAGGTCGATCTCGTCGTCAATCTGACGACGCCGAACGCCCATTTCGCGGTGAGCCATGCCGCGCTCACGGCAGGCAAGCATGTCTTCTCGGAAAAGCCGCTCTGCGTCTCGGCCGAGGATGGCTTGCGGCTCGTGCAAGAGGCCGATCGCCGCGGACTGAAGCTCGGCTGCGCGCCCGACACCTTTCTCGGTGCGGGTGGGCGGCTCGCCCGGGAGACGATCGACAGCGGCAAGGTCGGGCGCGTCCTGGCGGGCTCCTGCTTCCTGATGTCCCACGGCATGGAGCATTGGCACCCGAATCCGGAGTTCTTCTTCAAGCCGGGCGGCGGGCCGATCCTCGACATCGGGCCCTATTATCTCGGCGCGCTGTGCAACCTGCTCGGGTCGATCGAGAGCGTGCAGGCCCGCGCCTCGACCGGCTTCGCGGAGCGGGTGGTCACAGCTGCGGGAGCGCGCAAAGGCGACCGCATCACGGTCGAGACGCCGACGACCGTGATGGCGCTGCTGCATTTCGCGGAAGGCGCCGACATCGTGCTGTCGATGAGCTGGGACGTGTGGAAGCACGGCCATCCACCGATCGAGCTTTACGGCACCGAGGGCTCGCTGCGCGTGCCCGATCCGAATTTCTTCGGCGGCACGGTCGAGATCACCGCGCGCGGCGAGGACTGGCAGGTGCTCGATTCCGCTGACCGGCTCTATGGCAAGCCGAATTGGCGCTCGCCGAACTGGCCCGCCAGCGCACCCGACCGGGCGAATTACCGCTGCCTCGGCATCGCCGAGCTGGCAAGCGCCGTCCTGCACGGAACGCCGCATCGCGCCTCGGGCGCTTTCGCGGCCCATGTGCTGGAAGCGATGCATGCGATCCTGCGGGCCGGCGAGCATGGCGGCACGATCGCAGTGGAGTCGCGCATAGAGCGGCCCGCGCCACTCTCCGATGCGGAGGCGGCATCCTATTGGCGCGCTGCGGCGGGCTGAGCAGGGTCCGGAATTCGTCGCCTATTCCTCGGGGGCGGACGCCCCGGAGGCCAGTTCGGGACCGGCTGGAGAGCTGGTCTGCAGCATCAACCAGAGACGCTGGACGCAGGAGAGATCGATGCCCGCTACGATGAAAGGACCGGCGCTCTTCCTGGCGCAGTTCGCCGGCGACGCTGCGCCGTTCAACAGTTTCGACGGGATCTGCGGCTGGGCGGCCGGGCTCGGCTATAAGGGCGTCCAGATCCCGACCTTCGATGCCCGCCTGTTCGATCTCGATAAGGCGGCGGGCTCGCAGGTCTATTGCGACGAGGTGGCTGGCATCGCGGCAAGCCATGGCCTCGCGATCACCGAGCTTTCGACCCATCTCCAGGGGCAGCTCGTCGCCGTCCATCCCGCCTATGACGAGGCCTTCGACGGCTTCGCCCCAGCGGCCCTCAGGGGCAAGCCGCAGGCTCGCCAGGCCTGGGCCGTCGACCAGCTCATGAAGGCGGCGCAAGCCTCGCGCCGGCTCGGACTCAGCGGCAGCGTCAGCTTCACCGGGGCGCTGGCCTGGCCCTTCCTCTATCCTTGGCCGCAGCGCGCGCCGGGGCTGATCGAGACCGCCTTCGACGAACTCGGCCGGCGCTGGCGGCCGATTCTCGACGCCTATGAGGAGGCCGGTGTCGATCTCTGCTACGAGATCCATCCCGGCGAGGATGTCTTCGACGGCGCGACCTTCGAGATGTTCCTGGAGCGCGTCGGCAACCACCCGCGCTGCGCGATCAATTACGACCCGTCGCATTTCCTGCTGCAGCAGCTGGATTATCTCGCCTTCATCGACATCTATGCCGAGCGCATCCGCGCCTTCCACGTCAAGGATGCGGAGTTCAATCCGAGCGGCCGGCAGGGCGTCTATTCCGGCTTCCAGCCCTGGCTCAACCGCGCCGGCCGCTTCCGCTCGCTAGGCGACGGGCAGGTCGATTTCAAGGCGATCTTCTCCAGGCTCGCCGCGATCGGCTATGATCGCTGGGCGGTGCTGGAATGGGAGTGCTGCCTGAAGCATCCCGAGGACGGCGCACGCGAGGGCGCAGCCTTCATCGCCGACCAGATCATCCGCGTCACCGACAAGGCGTTCGACGATTTCGCTGGCGCCGGCAGCGACGATGCGCAGCTACGCCGTATGCTGGGCCTGACCTGAACGAGGAGATGCCGTGATGGCCGAGCCACGCATTCGACTGGGGATGGTAGGGGGCGGCGAAGGCGCGTTCATCGGCGCCGTCCACCGTATCGCCGCCCGCCTCGACGACCGCTATGAATTGGTTGCGGGCGCGCTTTCCGCCTCGCCCGACAAGGCGCGGCGTTCGGCCGAGGCGGTCGGGCTTCCGCTGGAGCGCTCCTATCCCGACTATCGCAGCATGGCCCGAGCCGAGGCCGCGCGCCCCGACGGCATCGAGGCGGTCGCGATCGTCACGCCCAACCATATGCATGCGCCGGTGGCCGAGGCCTTTCTCGAAGCCGGCCTGCATGTGATCTGCGACAAGCCGCTGACCGCGACATTGGCGGAGGCGCGCCGGCTGCGCGACAAGGCGCGGGCAAGCGGTTTGATCTTCGCGGTCACCTACAACTATTCGGGCTATGCGCTGGTCCGCCATGCCCGCGCCATGGTGCAGGCGGGCGAGCTCGGGGCGATCCGGGTCGTGCAGGTGGAATATCCGCAGGACTGGCTCGCCGGGCCGCTCGAGGCGACCGGCCAGAAGCAGGCGGAATGGCGCACAGATCCAGCGCGTTCGGGAGCTGGCGGCTGCGTCGGCGATATCGGCACCCATGCCTATCAATTGGCGCATTTCGTCACCGGCATGGCTCCCGAGCAGATCCTGGCCGAATTGACCAGCTTCGTGCCGGGACGCCGGCTCGACGACAACGCCCAGATCCTGCTGCGTTACGGCAATGGCGCGCGCGGTGCGCTCTGGGCAAGCCAGGTCGCGCCGGGCAGCGACAACGGCCTGCGGTTGCGGGTTTTTGGCGAGAAGGGCGGCCTCGAATGGTCTCAGGAGGAGCCTAACCAGCTCCTCTGGTCTCCACTCGGGGAGGCGCCGCGCCTTGTCCGTCGGGGCACGGCGGCCGTGAATGCCGCCGGACAGCGGGTCAGCCGCATTCCCTCGGGCCATCCGGAAGGCTATCTGGAGGCCTTCGCGACGATCTATGCGGAGGTGGCCGAGGCGATCCTCGCCAGGCGCAAAGCCGCGCCGCTCGATCCGATGGTCAGCTTCCCGACGATCGAGGACGGTTTCGCCGGGGTCGCGATGGTCGATGCCGCGCTGCGCTCCCATGCTGCGGGCGGGCTCTGGGTGACGGCGGAGCCGTGAGGGCTGCCGCTTTGTTTTAGCGGGCTGAGGAGGGTTGCGCGGGATGGTCGCGACAGCCGTTCAGGAACAGGTTGACCGCGGCGGTGACGCGCTCGCGCAGCACTTTCTCCGATGTCGCGGCCTCGCCCTCTAAAGCCAGAACCCGGGCCGGCCCCTCGATCACGACGTACAGAAACTGCTCGGCCAGGAAGTTGGCGTCTGCCGACTTTAGCTGGCCGTCACGCATGGCGTTGGAGAAGATCCCGGCGATCAGCCCTCGCGAGCGGACGCCGCTCTCGCGATAGGCGAGGGCGAGTTCTGGAAATTGATGCGCCTCGGAGGCGATGAGCCGGTAGAGCGCAAGCGCGGCGGGTCCGAAGGCACGCCTGGACAAATCGACGCCGATCCGGATCAAGGTCGCATTGATTGGGCCCGCGCGATCCACCTCTCCAGCGGTGAGCTTGGGGAGGTCGTTCATCCCCTTGCGGACGACGGCGGCGAACAGGGCCTCTTTGGAGGCGAAGCGGGCATAGAAGGTCTGTTTCGAGATCCGGGCTTTCGCCACGATCAGGTCGACGCTCGTCGCCTCGAAATTGGCCTCCAGGAAGAGCTGCGTCGCCACCTCGACGATGTGCTCGGTGATGAGCCCGGCCTGTTCTTTCGTCGGCCGCCCGCTGCGTTTTGGCGCGCTTTTATCCGGATCGGTCTTGGCGACATCCATCTGGATTTTTTCTCCGAACCGTCTCCGTGGCGTCCGTCGGCCTGATTGGTCAGCGACAGCCCACGGCTCCGATCGTTCGATGCCCCGCATATAGGCTTGCAGCGGCCTAAGGTAGCGTGTAAATAGTACGATATAGTTTGATTAATGACGCGGGGCCATTCCAGCGCGGCAGCTCTTCGCGGGTTGCCGGCTCCTTTCGTCTTTCGTGTCGCCAAGGAGCTCAAGACCCCACCGAATGGCCGCTGCGATGCGTCAGACTCTGTCGCGTACCAGTCCACTTTCCCCCTTTACCGCTTCCATAGATCCAAACAGGAGTTTGAAATGCCCATGAATTCGCAGGCGAACCGCCTGGCGATGCTGATGCTCTGTGCCTCCCTGGCGGGATGCGCCGGCGTGCAGCCGGTGCCTTATTCCGAGGTCGCCTCGTCGGCCCATCTGGCGCCAAACCCGTCCGACAGCTCCGGACGCGTGCCGTATCGCTATTCCTCCGGAGCGGATTGGCGCGGCTACAACAAGGTCATCATCGAGCCGGTCGTGGTCTATCGGGGACGCGACCAGCAGTTCGGCGACATGTCGGAGGCCGACAAGGCGTCGCTGGCGAGCTACATGCAGCGGCGTTTCACGGAGAGGCTGAGTGGCCGTTTCGCGCTGACCAACCAGAACGCACCCAACACGCTGCGGGTGAGGGTGACATTGACGGGCGCGGTGACCAACACCCCAGTTCTCGGCACCTTCTCGCGCCTCGACGTTGCAGGCGCCGTCTATAATGGCGTGCAGACCGTCCGCGACGGCGAGGGTTCGCTGACTGGCTCGGTCATCTATGCCGTCGAGATCTTCGACGCCCCGAGCTCGCGCCTGCTCAGCGCCTTCGTCTCCAAGCAGTATCCGAGCGCCTACGACATCAAGGCCAGCGTCGGAGCGCTGACCGCCGCCGAAGTCGGGATCGACAGGGGCGCGGATGCGCTGATGACGCAATTGCGGTGATGAGAGGCCGTTAGGGCCTCCAGGCTGTGAAGGCGCCGGATGCCCTTGCCCGGTCCATGCCGGACGGCGAGGGCATCCAATCGAGCGCGGCGACCGCTGGCGCGGCTTGAGCCGCACGCCGCCGCCGGCTTCCATCAGATGCCGGCGCCGTATTGCAGGGTCTCGTCGAGCTTGCCGTAGATCCCGCGCCAATAGAGCAGGGCGCCCTCCGTCTCGGCTTCGCGGATGGCCTTGACGCGGCCGATCAGGATCGTGTGCGAGTGTCGCTCGATCGCCTCCTCGGTCTCGCAGTCGAGGATGGCGAGCGCCCCTTCCAGCACGGGAGCGCCCGTGACCAGTTGGGTCCAATCGCCCTCTCCGAAGCGTTCGTCGCCCTTGAACCCGCCCCGGCCGGCGAAGCGGTCGGCGATCGACTGATGCCGGGCGGCCAGCACATTGATGGCGAAATGGCCGGCACGCTCGATCGTCGGCCAAGCCGATGCCGTTCTGTTGACGCAGACGATCACGGCTGGCGGCTCGGCCGACAGGGCCGTCAGGGAGGTTGCGGTCAAACCCGCGCGGGCGCCGCCATGCGAGGCTGTCACGATGCTGACGGCGCCGGCGACGTTGCGCATCACGGATTTGAACGCCACGGCTTCGATATCGGCTGGCCTGAAGCCGCTGACCTGCTGATTCATGGAAACTGCCCGGGAAGGATGGGGAAGGGCGCGCGGAACCGTGGCGCACCCGAACGGACAGTCAGGCTAGGGTCTTGGTCGAAAATTGTCTATAGATACGCTAGACAAAATCTCACATGAGTTGCCGCGCTCTAGAGTGCGAGCTGCCCCGCCGGCTCCCCATGGTGCCCACGGGACCGCAGCACCAGATCGGCGATGGTGGTGTTGTCGATGACCGAGGCCATGGCGTCGCGAACCTCGCTCATCACCGAGCGGACCGCGCAGGTTTCGATGTCGCCGCAATCCTCGCAGGCGCGGAAGGCCGAACGGCTCGCGCAGGCGATGGGGGCGATAGGGCCTTCCAGGGCGCGAATGACGGCGCCCACCTTGATCGCCCGTGCGGGTTTCGCCAATGCGTAGCCGCCGCCTGGTCCCTTCTTGCTGCGCAGCATGCCGGCGTTGCGCAAATCGAGCAGGATCGCGTCGAGGAATTTCTTCGAGATGTTGTTCGTCTGCGCGATGTGGGCGACCTGTGCGGTTTCGCCTGCTTCCAGCTTGGCCAGGTGGATGATCGCCTTGATGCCGTATTTGCCTTTGTTGGTGAGCATCGCGCCAATCCCCGTTTATGCTCTTATTTGTACATGGCCTATCTCAATTTCTATGGCTGCATCAACAGAATTTTCTCGTTTGATCGGCGCCGGCGCGGCGCGCGTGTCGATCCTGCGAGGTTGCGGAGATCAAAATTCCGGAGCGGGCTCCCCGCTTGAGGATCGCACTGTCGCGTCGAGCACCACGCCGACCGGCCCCACAGCGATATGTGCTCCAGGGGCCGGTGCTCTCAGGTGAGCAAGCCGGCGAACGCCGCGCAGCCTTGCTTCAGCGCAGGACGAAGCCGAGCCCGGCGAGCGCGTCCCGGATCCGGTCGCGTCCACTCAGCGATTGCGGCCCTGCGACGCGGTTGAGCGCCTGCCGCGACCAGGGCATCTGGGGAATGCCCTGTTCATCCTGGAAGCCCTGGATGGCGGCGTCATAGGCATCGACCGCCGTCGCTTCATAGCCCGCGCCATAGGTCTCCTGGTGCAGGACGAGCGAAGGCGCGAGCCTGGGCTTGATGCCGGAGACGACCTGAGGATCGGGGTAGCCGAGGCAAAGCCCGAAGACAGGCAGCACCTTCGGCGGCAGGTTCAATTCGGCCGCGACCCGTTCCGGGTCGTTGCGCAGGGCACCGATATAGACCGTGCCGAGGCCCAGGCTTTCGGCGGCGATGACGGCGTTCTGGGCGGCGAGCGCTGCGTCGATGATGCCGACAAAGAGGGTTTCGAGATAGTCGAGCGCCTCGACCTGATGCTGCCGATCCTCGCCGAGCGCATTCAACCGGTTGAGGTCGGCGAGCCAGACCAGCAGCACTGGAGCCTGCAGGATATGCTTCTGGCCGCCAGTGACTTCGGCGAGGCGCGTCTTTCTGGCGGGATCGCTGACCGCGACGACGCTCCAGCTCTGCAGGTTGGACGAGCTCGCCGCCGACTGGGCCGCCGCGACCAGCGTCTCGATCGTGCCCGCGGGCAAGGGATCAGGCTTGTAGGCGCGGATGGAGCGATGGGCGAGCAGCGTTGCCAGCACGTCGTTCCAGTCGCGCGGCGAGGCCGAGCCGTCTGTCCGGTAGCGCGCCGTAATCAGGGCGTCCGGGCCATCCTGCGCAGTCGCCTCGGAGAGTGTCGCGGGTTTCGGCAGCGGGGCGGCGGCTTGGTGGGTCAAGGTCTGGAGCTCCGGAAAGAGGGAGGCGAAGATGAGAAGCGAGATCGGCATATGCGGCAGTGCCCGCATTGGGAGGGATTGAGGGACCCCGAGCCTGACCAGGGATCGTGCCCTGGTCAATGGAATGTTCTTTTTAAAGAACTCGCGGATCCCAAGTGCATCTCTCTCAAGGCGCGCTCTTGAGGGAAGGTTTTTTGCCTCGGCCTTTTCCCGGTCTGGAGATCGTCATGAAATGCGCCCCAGTCCCGAAGTGCTGATCTTCTCCAAAGTGCGTTCGATTTAAAATACGGTTCTCTTGACCTTCTCGACCTCGGCCGCCCATCGTCGGGGGACAGGCCGGCGCGGTGCATCGGCAGAGTTGAGGCCGAGGCGCGGCAGCACGCAACGAGGTTTCCCATGTCCAGTTCCGACCGCCAGCTGACGTTGAACCTGTTCATCTATCCGGGCGGCCACCATGAAGCGGCCTGGCGCTACAAGGAATCCGAGCCCAAGCGGGTGCTCGATATCAGCTATTATCAGGAGCTTGCTCGGCGTGCCGAGGCTGCGAAGTTCGATGCGATCTTCTTCGCCGACGGTCCGTCCCTGCCCGAGAATGTGCGCTATTCCTCGCGGCTGCGCTTCGAGCCGATCACCTGGCTCGCGGCGATCGCGGCCGCCACCAGCCGGATCGGACTGATCGCGACGGCTTCGACCACCTATACCGAGCCCTATAATCTTGCGCGGCTCTTCGCTTCGCTCGACCATATCAGCCATGGCAGGGCGGGCTGGAACATCGTCACCACCAGCGACGCCGGAGCCGCGCAGAATTTCGGCCTGCCCGAGCATCCCCCGCATGCCGACCGCTATGAGACGGCGCGTGAATTCCTCGAGGTCGTGACCAAGCTCTGGGACAGCTGGGAGGACGATGCGCTGGTCGCCGACGCGCAGAGCGGCGTCTTCGCCGACAGCGACAAGGTTCATCGCATCGATCATGCCGGCAAGCACTACAAGGTGCGCGGGCCACTCAACGTCGCCCGCACGCCGCAAGGCAGGCCGGTCTATGTCCAGGCCGGTTCCTCCGAGGATGGCCGCTCCTTCGCCGCCCAGCATGCCGAGGCGATCTTCACGGCGCATCAGACGCTGGCGAGCGCGCAGGGCTTCTACGCCGACATCAAGAAGCGCGCCGCCGCGCTGGGCCGCCGGCCCGAGCACATCCGCGTGCTGCCCGGCATCAGCCCTTATCTCGGCTCGACGCAGGCCGAGGCGGACCGGCTGGAAGAGGAGATCAACGCGCTGATCCAGCCGGCGGCCTCGCTGGAGCAGCTCAAGCGCATGATCGGCCTCGATCTCTCCGGCTTCGATCTCGACGGGCCGTTCCCGCGCCATCTCGTCGATACCAACGGCCCGAAGGGCGTCGCCAGCCGCTTCCAGCTCGTCATCGATATCGTCGACCGGGAGAAGCCGACCATCCGCCAATTGATCAAGCGATTGGCCGGCGGGCGGGGCCACTGGGTTCTCGTCGGCACGCCAGAGCGGGTCGCCAACGAAATTCAGACATGGTTCGAGCAGGGTGCGGCCGACGGCTTCAATGTGATGCCGCCCTGGCTCACCGGCGGCTTCGACGCCTTCGTCGACGAGGTCCTGCCGATCCTGCGCAAGCGCGGCTTGGTCCGCGAGGATTATACGGGCGAGACGCTGCGCGACCATTATGGCCTGCCGCGGCTGGAAAGCGGCTATGCGCTGGCGCGGCGCAGGAGCGCCTGACAGGGCGACGACTTGCCGTGGACTGAGGCCGTGGCGTTCCGGCTGGAAGGCGAAGCGGGATTTATCGAGTCAATTCAAAGCGATGGATGCTTTTCTTGATCAGGCATATTCGGGCCTGCGCGGCGTGAAGACGTCGAGATTGATCACGGGCTCGTCGCCGACGACCTCGCCCCAATGCTCGACATTGGCCGGCACGACCAGGAGGGAGCCCGGCCCCAGGAGATGTTCCTCGCCGCCGACGACGAAGCGAATCGTGCCGCTGACGATATAGGCGATCTGCTCATGGGGATGGCTGTGGGGTTTTGGCTCATGGCCCGGCATCAACCGGTGCAGCGCCAATGTCGCGGCGCTGCCCGAAAAGGCCTTGCGCTCGACGCCCGGGCGCACCGGCGTCCAGGGGAGCTGGCTCCAGTCGATCTTGTGGATGTCCATGGCTTGTCTCCTGTCGTGACAGGCGGGCTCACTTGGCCGCGCCGAGAATTCCCGATGGGCGGATGAAGAGGAACAGCAGCAATACCGACAAGGCCGCGACGGTCTTGAGGCCGGCGCCGAAGACGACGATGGCGAGCGCCTGCATCAGGCCGAGCAGCAGCCCGCCGAGAAAGGCTCCGAAGGGACGCCCGAAGCCGCCGACGATCGCGGCGATGAAGCCGCTGATGGCGAAGGGCACGCCGACATTGAAGGCGGTGTACTGCGTCGGCGTGATCAATATGCCGGCGATGGCGCCGAGCGCGGCGCTGAGCGCGAAGGCCAGCGCCAGCATGCGCGAGACCGGGATGCCTTGCAGCGCCGCCGCCTCGCGGTTGATCGAACAGGCCCGCATCGCCTTGCCGGTCCGGGTCAGGGCGAAGAAGGCGGCAAGCAGCGCAACGATCGCGAGCGAGCCACCGACGATCCAGAGGAACTGCGTGCCGATCGCGACGCTGCCGATCATCAGGGGCGGCAGATCGGTGAAGACCGGCAGCGTCTTGGGCTGGTCGCCGACCGCGATCAGCGTCAAGCGCTCGATGACGATCTGCGCTGCGAGCGTCGCCAGGATCATCACGAACATCGTCGCCTTGCGGTTCCAGAGCGGCCTGACGACGATCCGCTCGATCACGACGCCGAGCGCAGCGACGGCTGCGACCGCGACCAGCGCCGCCACCGGCAAGGGCAGGCCGTGGCGGCTGAACAGCGTCTGGGTGATCATGCCGCCGAGCATCACGAAGGCGCCTTGGGCGAAGTTCACGATGCCGCTGGCATTGTAGATCACGCAGAAACCGATGCCGATCAGCCCATAGACGCAGCCGATGCCGAGCGCGCTGACAAGGACCTGGGGGATATAGGACCAGTCAGCCATGGGCCGCTTCCTTGCTGGCGGGGGCGCCGAGATAGGCTGCGATCACGGCCGGGTCGGAGCGGATCTGCGCCGGCGTGCCCTCGGCGATCTTGCGGCCGAAATCGACCGCGACGATCCGGTCGGCCGTGTTCATCACCAAAGTCATGTCGTGTTCGACCAGCAGCACCGTCGTGCCGGTCTCGGCGATGCGCCTGATGATCCGCGACAGGGCCGCCGATTCCTCGGCGTTCAATCCCGCCGCCGGCTCGTCGAGCAGGATCAGGCGCGGACCCGCCGCCATGGCGCGAGCCAGTTCGAGCAGGCGCTGCCGGCCATAGGGCAGGCTGGAGGCGGGTTCCTCGGCCAATGCGGCAAGGCCGGTGAAAGCCAGGAGCTCGCGGGCGCGGTCTTCGACCTCGGCTTCCTCGCGCCGGGCCGAGGCCGGGCGCAGCAGGGCCGAAAACAGGCCGGCCTTGCCATGCAGATGGCAGCCGACCTTGACGTTGTCGAGCACGCTCAGATCCTCGAACAGCCTGACGAGCTGGAAGGTGCGCACCAGCCCGCGCGCCGCGATCCTGACCGGCGGCAGGCCGGTGATGTCCTGCTCCTCGAAGATGATCTGTCCCGAACTCGGCGGCAGGAAGCCAGAGATCAGGTTGAACAATGTGGTCTTGCCGGCGCCATTGGGGCCGATCACGGCCGTGACGCCCTGGGCCGGCACGGAAAAGCTGACATCGTCGACGGCGATGAGGCCGCCGAAGCGACGCGTCACACCCTCGAGTCGCAGGCGGCGGGTCATGAGCGGCCTCGCGTCGAGAACAGGCTGGCGAGACCGCGCGGCGCATAGATCAGGAGCAGGATCAGCGCCGCGCCATAGGCGAGGTCCTGATAGTCCTTGAAGGCGCGGAAGGTCTCGGGCAGCAGGCTGACGATGAGCGCGCCGATCAACGGCCCCGCGACGGTGCCGATGCCGCCGACATAGAGCATGGTGAAGGTGACGATGACCATGTGCAGCCCGAACACCTCGGGGCTGACGAAGCCGACGACATGGACGAAGAGCGAGCCCGCCAGCGCGGCAAAGCCCGCCGAGAGCAGGAAGGCCATCAGCTTGTAGCGCGCGACGTCGATGCCCAGCGCCTGGGCGGCTTCCTCGCTGCCGGCCACGGCCGACAAAGCGCGGCCGAAGCGCGAGCGGCGGATGCGCGCTGCCGCGAAAGCACCGCCTGCGACGACGAGCGCCAGCATGACGAGCTGGCCGCGATCCGAGGAGACTTCGTAGCCTGCCAGGCTCAGGGGCGGGATGCCGGAAATGCCCATATAGCCTTGCGTCACTGACTGCCATTCGACCGTGATCTCATAGGCAATCAGGCCGATGGCGAGCGTGCCCATGGCGAGGTAATGGCCCTTCAGCCGCAAGGTCGGAAAGCCGATGATGGCGGCGGCCAGCACGGCGGCAGTCATGCCCAGCGCCATGGCGGGCAGGGGGCTCCAGCCATGGCTTGCGGTGAGCACGGCGGAGACATAGCCGCCGATCGCGGCGAAGGCGTTCTGGCCGAAGGAGACCTGGGCGGCGAAGCCCATGAACAGGTTCAGGCCGGTGACGAAGACGGCATAGATCAGCGCGAAGGAGACGACGGTGGCCGCATAGCCGCCGACCAGGATGGCATAGCCGACGACCGCGCCGGCGAAGAGCCAGGGCAGCAGGCCGACGAGCCGCAGGCGGCGCCGTTCAGGAGAGGTAATGCTGGGCGAGATCGTCATGGGATGTGATGTCACGCGGATCGAGTTCGGCGACGATGCGCCCCAGGGAAAGCAGGTAGACGCGGGCTGCGAGCTTCAGCGCCAGCGGCGCCTTCTGCTCGACCAGCACGATCGCGAGGCCCTCGCGATTCAGGAGGCCGAGCGTCGCCAGGATCTCGTCGGTGACGCGGGGCGCCAGACCAAGCGATGGCTCGTCCAGGAGCAGGACCTTGGGGCCGGCCATCAGCGCCCGGCCGATGGCGAGCATCTGCTGCTCGCCGCCCGACATCGAGCCCGCCATCTGCCCCAGCCGCTCCTTCAGGCGCGGAAACAGCGTCAGCACGCGCTCGCGCCGGCGGGCGAATTCGGGCTTGTCGCGCAAGCGATAGGCGCCAAGCTCGAGATTATCGGCCACGCTCATCGGCCCGAAGATGCCGCGCCCTTCCGGCACCAGGACGATGCCGCGCGAGGCGACGGCGACGACATCCTGGCGCGGAAGCGGCGCGTCCCGGAAGCGGACTTCGCCCGCATTCGAGACCAGCCCCATCAGCGCCCGCAGCAAGGTCGATTTGCCGGCGCCGTTGGGACCGAGCACGGCGACGAGCTCGCCTTCGCCGATCCGGATATCGAGCGGATGCAGCGCCTGGATATGGCCATAGCGCGCCGAGAGCCCTGTCGCCGCCAAAATGGGCGCGGGAGCCGCGACGCCCGGCGCCGTGGCCAGGTTCATTGCACCACCTTGACCGCGCCGTTCTGGATCGTCGCCAGCACGAAGGGGTTGTCGGTGATGCCCTGATGCAGGTCGCGCCTGAAATTGTAGATGCCGGTCGTGCCCTGGAAGCCCTTGAGCTCCTCATAGGCCGCGCGGAGCTTCTCGCCCTCGAAGGACTTGGCCTGTTCGATCGCGGCGACGGTGAGCATGACGCCATCCCAGCCACGCGAGGCCCAGTTCGGGTCGCGATCCTTGTACTTCTCGCGCCAGGGATCGAGGAACGCCTTGATGCCGGTCTTGAGCGGACCGTCCGGCAGCGCTTCATAGACCTGCGAGGGTGAGGCGACGAAGAAGAACTTGTCGCCCAATACCTCGGCGACGGGGCCGAACACGGCGAGGTCCTCGAGGCTCGTCAGGAGCAGCATGTCGGCGCCGAGCTGCTTGATGTTCTTGGCGGCGGTCAGCGTGGTGCCGCCGAGCCCGATCTTCAGGATGGCACCGGCTCCGGCCGAGCGTGCCTTGCTGATCTGGACGCTGAGATCGGCATCGTCCTGCTTGTATTGCTCGATCGAGACGATTTCGAGCCCGTATTTCGCGGCATTGCGCTCGGCTACGGTCTTCTGGAGATTGGCGTAGGGCGTTGGGTCATGCAGCACCGCGATCTTGCGGATCTGCGTCTTCTCCTTGAGGAATTCGAGGCGCTTGTCGACCTCGAAACCGGCCGGCGGCAGCGTGGTGAAGGCCCAGGGCAGATGCTCGGCCAATTGCGGCAGGATCGAGCACAGCATCATCGGCACCTTGGCGCGCAGCAGCAAGCCGGCGGCGGCGAAATTGCCGGCCGAGACGCAGCCGCTGACGAAGACGTCGACCTTGTCGGAGCTCAGCATCTTTCGGTAGACCGTCACGGATTCCTGCGGCTCGGAGCGGTTGTCCTCGACGATCACCTGGATCTTGCGGCCCATCACGCCGCCCTTGGCGTTGACGGCTGCTGCCGCGAGCTCGACACCGTCGCGCCAGGCGCGATCAACGGTAGCGGCATAGCCGGTGAGCCCGGCTGAGACGCCGATCTTGTAGTCCTGGGCGCCCGCCATTTGCGGCAAAGCCGATGCGAGACAGGCGGCGAGCGCGGCCGCCACGGCAGTGGATGTCTTCATGGGTTCCTCCCGTTTCCCTTGCTTTCGGGTCGTTCGCCGCAAGCTGCGGCGCGCCCTTTATGGTCTTGATGGTGGGGCTTCACGCCTCACTCAGGCTGCTGGTTTCCCGTAGCCGCCGCCGCCTGGCGTTTCGAGGAGCACGACGTCGCCGGGCTGCATCGTCAGCTTCTTGGCTTCGCTGACCGGCTTGCCGTTGACGAGAAAGTGGCCGGATGCGCCGGGCAGTCCGCCATCGATGCCGTCGGGGCCGCGGTTCAACCGGCTCGGCACCGCGTTCAGCAGCCAGGGCGCGTCGGTGCGCATATGGAACTGGATGCTCTGGCCGTCGCCACCCTGCATCCGCCCCTTGCCGCCCGAGCCGCGCCGCAACTCCTTGCGGTCGAACACGATCGGCATCGTCGCCTCCAGGATCTCGATAGGCACCGCCGCGACGCCGGTCGGATAGCAGGTCGCGCTGGGGCCTGGCTTGTTGGCGCGGGCGCCCATGCCGCCGGAATAGTTGAACATGGAGGAGGTGAAGGCCTGGCCATCCTGCCGCTTGCCCTGGATCTGCATGGTCCAGACCGCGCCCGAGCCTTCGGCCAGCACGCGCTCGGGCATGACCTGATGCAGCGCCTTCAGGATCGGCATCGGTACATACATGCCCACCACATGGCGGGCGTTCACCGGTGCGGGATAGGCACAGTTGATGATCGAGCCCTCCGGCGCGCGCACTTCGATGGGCGCGAGCGAGCCGGTGTTGTTGGGCAGGTCGGGGTTGAGGCAGGAGCGGATGGCGAAGGTCGAATAGGCGTGGGTGTAGTTCAGCACGACATTGATGCCGGTCGCGGTCTGGGGCGAGGAGCCGGCGAAGTCGACGATGATCGCGCCGGCCTCGACATCGACCGTCACGGCGGTCTTGAGCGTGATGATCTCGCCGCCGGGCACGTCGAAGCTGGTTTCTCCGTGATAGGTGCCGGGCTTCAATTTGCGGATGGCGTTGCGCGTCGCCTCTTCCGAGCGGTTGATGATCTCGTCCGACAGGGCTTCGATATCGGCGACGCCATAGCGACGGCACAGCATGATCAGGTATTCGGCCGCCGCCTCGCCGCTGGAGACCTGGGCGGAGAGATCGCCGAAGACGGCGTCCGGCGTGCGCACATTGCGCCGGATGATGTCGTGGAGAACCTCGTTGGGCTTGCCGCGCTCATAGAGCTTGAGCGGAGGAATCCACAGCCCCTCCTCATGCACGTCGCGCGCGCCGGCGCCGATGCCGTAACCGCCGATATCGGTGTGGTGGATGGTCGAGCCGATATAGGCGATGAGATTTTGCCCGTCGAAGATCGGCGTCAGCACCGTGATGTCGAAGAAATGCCCGGCCGAGAGCCAGGGATCATTGGTGATCAGCACGTCGCCGGGCTCGCAGCGCCCCTCGAAGATGCGCACGAGATGCGCGCCTGCAAAGGCGAGCGAGTTGATGTGGCCGGGCGTGCCGGTATTGGCCTGCGCCACCATGCGCCCGCGCTGGTCGAACAGCGCGCAGGCGAGGTCGCCGGCCTCGCGCACGATCGGGCTGAAGGCGATGCGCTGCAGCGCCTTGGCCCGCTCGTTGACGATGCCGATCAGGTTCGACCAGAGGATTTCGAGTTCGACGCCATCCATTGGGTTCAGCCTTTCCTGGCGATGATGCAGCCGAGGCTGTCGATCGTGGCGTTCCAGCCGGGGGGAAGCGCGGTCGTGGTCTCGCGCTCCTCGATGATGGCGGGGCCTGCGATGGTCTGGCCCTCAGCGAGCGCGGCGCGCTCATAGACCGGGACCGACTGGTCATCCTGCCAGGCATGGACCGGGCGATGGCGCTTGGCCTGCCCCTGCGCGATCTGCGGGCGGGCCTGGCCGTCGAAATGCGGCGAGGGGCCGCGCGCCACGACGCGCCAGGTGACGATCTCGATGGGGACATGCGAGGGGTTGACGCCGTAGAGCGTGCGATAGGCCGCCTCGAACTGCTGGGCGAGGGCGCCCGCATCGCGGCTTTGGCGCGGGTCGGTCTCGAAGATGACGGTGACCTCGTGCTGCTGGCCGACATAGCGCATATCGGCGCCGACCAGGATCGTGACGTCCTTGGGCGCGCAGCCGGATTGGCCGAGCGCAGCCATGCCCTCGCTTTCGAGGTCGCCGAGCACGCGGTCGACACGGGTCCAGTCGAGATGGGCGACCAAGGTCAGGTCGCTGCGCACCAGATCGAGCCGGACCGGCGTCACCAGCGTGCCGAAGGCCGACAGCACACTCGATTGCGGCGGCACGATCACGCAGGTGCTCTGCAGCAGGTCGGCGACGCCGCAGGCATGCAAGGGCCCCGCGCCGCCAAAGGCAAACAGCGGCAGGCCGCGATAGTCGACGCCGCGATCGGTGGCATGGGTGCGCGCGGCCGAGGCCATCGCCTCGGTCACGATCCGGTAGATGCCGCGCGCCGCCTGGACGGGGGAGACAGCGAGCGCCTGGCCGAGCCGCGCCATCGCGGCCTCGCACGCCAGCTTGTCCAACGACATGTCGCCGCCGAGGAAGTTTTCCGCATCGATCAGGCCGAGCACGAGGTCAGCATCGGTCACGGTCGCGCTCTGGCCGCCGCGGCCGTAGCAGGCGGGGCCGGGATTGGAGCCGGCGCTTTCCGGGCCGACCTTGAGCAGGCCGAGATCGTCGACATGGGCGATGCTGCCGCCGCCGGCGCCGATCTCGATCAGGTCGATCGAGGGTACGGTGACGGGCAGGCCGCTGCCCTCCTTGAAGCGATAACGCCGGTCGACTTCGAACAGCCCGGTGACCAGCGGGGTGCGGTTCTCGATCAGGCAGGCCTTGGCGGTGGTGCCGCCCATGTCGAAGGACATCAAACGGTCGATGCCGAGCAGTTCGGCGTAGTGGCAGGCCGCCAGCGCGCCGGCGGCGGGGCCGCTCTCGATCATGCGCACCGGGTTCTTCCCAGCCGTTTCCGCGCCGACGACGCCGCCCGACGACAGCATGATCAAGGGCGTGTTGGCGAAGCCCTCGACGCGCAGCCTGTCGCTCAAGCGCTTGAGATAGGGCTGCGAGATCGGCATCGCATAGGCGTTCACCGTCGCCGTGGAGGCGCGCTGATATTCGCGGATCTGCGGGGCGACCTCAGAGGAGGTGCAGATGAAGACGTCGTTCAATTCGCGGGCCAGCGCTGCGGCGACTACGGCTTCGTTGGCGGGGTTCGCGAAGCTGTTGAGGAAGCAGATCGCCAGCGCCCGCGCGCCGCTGGCGCGGATATCGCGCACCAATTGCGCGATGTCCTGCGGATCGGGCGCGATCGCTATCGTGCCGTCGGCCAGGACACGTTCCTTCAGGCCAAAGGTCAGCTCACGCGTCACCAGCGGCTCGGGGAACTCGATCTGAGGATCGTACATGTCGTAGCGGTGCTCGTTACGGATCGAGAGCACGTCGCGGAAGCCCTCGGTCACGACAAGCGCCGTCGGCAGGCCCTTCCGCTCGATCAGCGCGTTGGTGACGACGGTGGTGGCGTGGACCACCAGGCCATCGACCGCGCCGGCTGCGACACCGGCCTTGCCAAGTACGGAATCGACGCCCCGGAAGAAGCCTTCGAGCAGGTCGTGATGCGTGGTCAGCGTCTTGTCGACGCTGAGACCGCCCTTGGAGTCGCGCAGGACGATATCGGTGAAGGTGCCGCCGATATCGACGGCCAGCGAATAACTCATGGCTTCAGTCTTTCCAGGTCAATCCCCGCGATATGCGTGCGGCGCTGCCGACGACTTCGCGGATCTGTTCGGGATCGGGGACGGGAGGGATGAACTGTGTCGCGCCGACGATGGCGATCGAGCCGACGAGGATCTGGCGATGGTCGAAGACGGGGGCGGCGAGCGTGTTGACGCCGGTGATGACCTCGTCGGGGGCTGTGGCCCAGCCGCGTTCGCGGACGGCGTCGAGATCGGCGAGCAGGGCATCCCGCGTGACGATCGTCGCTGGCGTCCAGGCCTCGAGCTCGCCATTGGCAATGGCGGCCGTGCGCTTCTGCGAGCCGAAGGCGAGCCAGATCTTGCCATGCGCGCTGGCATGGAAGGCGAGCCGCGTGCCGGGGCGCGTGGCGAATTCGATGAGGGTGCGGCCCTGGATCAATTCGAGGACGATCAGCTCGGCGTCGATCGCGGCGCAGACCGTGACGGCCTGGCCGGTGCGATCGCGCAGCGTCATCAGCTCCTCGCGGGCGGCGCTGACGATGTCGAAGCGCTGCCGCAGCGACTCGCCCAGCACCATCAGCTTGATGCCGGCTTCGTAACGACCGGTCTCGGCATCCTGCCGGACGAAGCCGTGGCGCTGCAGCGTCACCAGATGCCGGTAGATCGTGGCTTTCGACGCTCCCAGCGCGCCGGCGATCTGCGCCAGCGCAGCCGGACGGCTCTGCTGCACCAGATACTCGACTGCCCGCAAGGCGAGATCGAGTGTGCTGGTGCCGGCCGGTGCGGCTTTGGCCGCATCTGGATCGGGTTTCGTCGGCAAGGGCGTTCCTCTGTGTTTCATTTCATATAATGAAACATCATTTTGTTATTTGATACGCTATGATGAAAGCTGCGAGGAGGTCAATGCCTCCGTTCGCGGTGTTGATCAGTTTTTATCGGATGGCTGGATCAGGGCGTGCGCAGCCCCAAATCATCTGTCGCTGTCAGAAAGGGCCGGTGAATTGGTTACGGCTCAGGCCTCTCCGATGAGGCCCGGGAGGCTTTCTGAACGCCGAAGGACGCCGTGCGAAGATGCCGGCATCCCGATAAACCATTTCATCAAGCATCGGGCTCAACTATCTAGAAACAGGTCATGCGGCGTTCTACGCCTTCAAGCCTAGCCTTCCTCTGTCAGGGACAAAGTCATGCCTTCCTCCGATGCGCTGGCTGCGGTTTTCGAGCATATCGAAACGAACCGAGCGAGTTTCCTCGATCGCCTCATCGCTTATCTCCGCCATGCCAGCATCAGCGCCGAAAATATCGGCATCGCCGAAGTCGGGGCTCTGTTGGTGGAGATGCTGAGCGAGATCGGGCTCGAGACCAGCCTGATGCCGACCGCGGGGCATCCCATGGTCGTCGCGCGCTGGGAGAAGGCGCCGGGCAAGCCGACCGTGCTGCTCTACGGCCATTACGACGTGCAGCCGCCGGACCCGCTCGAGAAATGGCTCTCGCCGCCCTTCGAGCCCACCATCCGCGACGGACGTCTCTATGCGCGCGGCGTCGGCGACAATAAGGGCCAGCATTTCGCGCAGATCCTGGCGATCGAATCCCATCTCAAGGTGCATGGAACTCTGCCTTGCAACGTCATCCTGATGCTGGAAGGCGAGGAGGAGATCGGCAGCCCGAACATCGCCGGCTTCGTGCGGGCCAATAAGGAGGTGCTGAAGGCCGATCTCGCGGTGACCGCCGACGGCCCGCGCCATGCCAGCGGGGCGGCCGCGATCAAGTTCGGCTCGCGCGGCGTGGCGTCCTTCGAGCTGCGCTGCCGCCATGCCAGCCGCGACGTGCATTCCGGCAATTTCGGCGGCGTCGTGCCCAACCCGATCTGGACGCTGGTGCATCTGCTCGGCACCATGAAGAACGAGGCTGGCGAGATCACGATCGAAGGCTTCCATGACGGCGTCGAGCCCCCTTCACCGGAGGAACTCGCCGCGGTCGAGCGCCTGCCGCTCGACATTGAGGCGTTCAAGCACAGCCTCGGGCTCGCACGGCTCGACGCGCCGGCGGAGCGGCCCTTCTACGATCGCCTCTGCTTCCGCCCGACCCTGACCATCAACGGCTTCCACGGCGGCTATGGCGGGCCCGGCTCCAAGACGGTGCTGCCCAATGAGGCCTTCGTGAAATGCGACGTCAGGCTGGTGGGCGCGCAAGATCCGGAAGACGTCCTGCGCAAGATAGCGGCTCATGTCGCCAGGCATGCGCCGGAGGTCGAGTTCATCGCGGCCGAGAAGGGCATGCAGCCCTCGAAGACGCCGATCGCCTCGCCCTTCACCCCGATGCTGCGCCGGGCTTTCGTCGCAGCCCAAGGGGTGGAGCCGCTGCTGATCCCGGCCGGCTTCGGCAGCCTGCCGGGCTATGTCTTCACCAAGATCCTCGGCATTCCCGCCTTCGTGACGCCCTATGCGAATCCCGACGAGGCGAACCACGCGCCCAACGAGAACCTGACGCTCGACTGCTTCTATAGCGGGCTTCGCACCGGGGCCGCGCTGCTGCACGAGCTTGGCGAGTTACGAGCACCTTGAGCGGACCAGCTACGTAAGGCCTTGTTCTAGGCGCATCCGCCGCGCCAGGGCCTCGCCGATCATCACGCAGGTGAAGTGCAGGTTCGCCCGGCAATCCGTCGGCATGATCGAGGCGTCGGCGACCCTTAGCCCCTCGACGCCGCGCACCCGCAGATCCGGGTCCACCACGCCGCGCGGGTCGTGATAGGCGGTCATGTGGCAGGTGCCGGCGGCGTGCTGGATGTCGCTGGCCTCCTGCAGCATCAGCGCATCAAGCTCAGCCTCCGGCAAGGCTGCGGCCTCAGCTGGGCTGAGCGGGGTTTCGCAGAAGCGGATATCGTCGCAAACCGCGCGCAGGGCCGGCTGTTCGGCGAGAGCGGCCAGCCGCCGCACGGCGTCGCGCATGCGCAGCCGGTCGCGCGGGTCGGCCAGCATGTTCTCGTCCACGACGGGATTGGCGTCCGGGTCGGCCGAGCTCAGGCGCAACTCGCCGCGCGAGAACGCATCGTAAAGCGACACGCCCACCGCTCCGCCCGGACCGGGCGTGGCGCCCACGAAGCCGCGATGGTTGTAAGAGACCATGATCATGTCGCGCCGGCCGCCGCCGCCAAGGCCGCTGCTATAGGTCAGGCAGCAATTGGTGTGGCGGGCATCGGGGTCATGCGCGACGAAGCCGGGCTTGAGGGCCAGGCTGAGGCGCAGCACCGGATGGTCCATCAGGTTGCGCCCCACAAAAGGCTGGTCGCGCAGCACGGGAATTCCCAGCGCCGCCAGTTGCGCGGCCGGGCCCAGCCCCGAGCGCATCAGGATGGTGGGGCTGTGGATCGCGCCGGCGCACAGCACGATCTCGCGGCCCTCGATCTCCGTCCACTCCGTGCCAGTGAAGCGCACCCGTACCGCACGGGCGCGGTGGCCGTCGAACAGGATCTTGTCGACCATGGCGCCGCCACGGATCTCCAGATTTGCGCGTCCCCGCACGGGTTCCAGATAGGCGTCGTTGGTGGAGATGCGCGCGCCGTCGCGGGAGTTGATCGGGTTGGTCGCAATCCCTTCGCCCTGCAGCGCGTTGAGGTTGCCGAGCCAGGGGTAGCCGGCAGCCAGCGCCGCATCGCGGAAGGCGAGGTCGACATGGCCCCAGCTGTTTTCCGGCGCGCGATACACCGGCAAGGGCCCGGCGGTGCCGGCCTGCGGATCGCCTTCTATGGCGTCGAAGACCGGCAGGACGTCCTCCGAAGACCAGCCTTCGCAGCCATACTCGGCCCAGCTGTCGAAGGCCTCCGCGACGCCGCGAATGGCGATCTGCGCGTTCACCGTGGAGGAGCCGCCGAGCGCTCGGCCGCGCCAGTAGAAACGCGGCTCCTGCACCGCGGTCCGGCGGGTCATCAGCTCCGGCCACTGCCACTGCGCCTGGTGCGCCGGATCGTGCATGAACGGGATGATGTTGGCGCTGCGCAGCGCGTGCGGCGCCTCGGAGGCGCGCCAGTCGCGCCCGGCCTCCAGCAGCAGCACCCGGCGGTTCGGATCCTCCGAAAGCCGGGCGGCCAGCGGCGCCCCGGCCGAGCCGGCGCCCACCACGATCACGTCGTACATGCGCTCAGATTCTCCCTGTCTACACCGCCTTCTGGCATGGCCGGAGACCACGCACCATACAATCGGTGCAGAGCTGGGCTGCACGACCTCGGCGGGCTTCGGCAGCCTGCCGGGCCGATGTCAGATCAGGCCGGCGGCAATGTTGATGGTCAGGCCGAGGATGGCCAGATTGAAGAAGAAGGCCAGGACGCAGTGGACCAGCGCCACCCGGCGGATCGAACGGGAGGTGATATTGACGTCGGCCGTTGCCGAGGCGACGCCGATCACGAAAGAAAAATAGAGAAAGTCCAAATAGTCGGGGCAATCTTCATTCCCGGGAATGTCGAGGCCACCACGCGATTTCGGCACTGCTGCGGGATGGGACCGCCATTCGTCGTAATATTCATGCGCGTAGTGCAGCGCAAACATCACATGGACAAAGCCCCAGGCCGAGACGATCGTCAGAAGGGCCAGGCCGAGGTGAAGCCCTTTCGCGATCCCCGTGACGTCCTTGACCGAACCCAGTTCGGCCACGATCGCGCCAATGCTCGCAACCGCGGCCAGGATCACCAGCGACAGGATCAGCAATTGACCTTCGTCCTGAAGGGCGGCTTTGCGGCGTATCGTGTGATGCGTCGCGCGCAGCATCATCACGATGATACTGACGAGGAACGCGATCGTTGCCGCATTCCAGGCCACCAGCGCGCGCGTTGTCGGCCGCCAGATGTCGGGCAGGACCAGACTGACCAGAACGCCCAGGACCGTGCAGAGAAACAGGCGCGGTCTCGCCCGCACATAGCGGATCGGCAACCAGCGTTGGCGATGCCGGTCGAGCGCTGAGTTATCCATGGGCGATCCTTAGAGCGTTCTCGCGCGAAGCGGATACCGGTTCGGGTGAAGAAAACGCGTTAAAACAAGGAGCAGGAGCGGTTGAACGATCCAATCGGATCGGAAACAGCGCTAGCGCGTTTTCCAATCACCTTGCCCCAGCATTGCGAGCGCGGTGATCTAGATTGCTTCGTGGCTTTGCCCCTCGCAATGACGATCTGCTGCCCCCTCCATCCAAACAGCCAATAGAGCGAAAGCGCGGGCATCGGCCGCCATGGCGGTATGGCTCAAACCAGCCTCGTCTCCTCGATGGTGACCGGTGAATAGAAGGAGAGCGAGCCGGGCAGGCTGCGAAAGCCCGAGACCTCCCGCCGGAAGGCATAACCCTGCGAGCGCCAGGCGAGCCCGACCATGGGCGCCTCGGCGAGCGCAAGCCGGATCATCTCGTCATAGGTCGCCTTGCGCGCGGCGAGATCGAGCTCGGCGCGGCCTTTGGCGAGCAGATCGGTGATGGCCTTGTTCTCGAAGCCGAAGGACCGTTGATAGGAGGGGGAGCTGCCGGCGAGAAAGCTCGACATCGCGTCGGGGTCCTCATAGTCGAGTGCGTAGCCGACGACGGCGAGCTCGTACTGGCCGCGATTGCCGAGCTGGAGGCGTGTCGAGTAGTCCGGCAATTGCAGGGTAGCGCGGATGCCGACCGCCGCGAGGCTTTGCTGCACGACCTCGGCGGTGTCCTTGTGCATGCCGTATTGCGCCGAGGAGAGCAGGGTGGTCTGGAAGCCGTCGGGCATGCCGGCCTCGGCCAGGAGCTGCTTCGCCCTGGCGCTGTCCTGTTTCCAATGTGCCTCGCGCGCTGCATCGTAGAAGGGCGAATTCGGGACGATCGGCAGCCCTTCCATCGGGGTGCCATGGCCGAAGAAGGCGGCCCTGACCACATCGGCGCGGTTGACCGCATAGGCCACGGCCTGGCGCAATTTGGGATTGGTGAAAGGGCCCTGCCTGGTGTTGAAGACGAGGCCCATGAAGGGGCCGTCCGTCGCATCGAGCTTCAGAGCCGGATTGGCGCCGATCGCTTCCATGCTCTGCCAGGGCACATATTCGATCAGGTCGACATCGCCGGCCTGGAGCGCCGCGACGCGCAGGTTCTCATCGGCATAGGCGATGCAACGCAGCTTTGGCGTCTTCGGAAAGCCGGGCCGGAAATAGCCGTCGAAGGCGGCGAGATCCATCCGGGTGCCGCGCTCGATCTCGGTGATGCGATAGGGGCCGCAGCCGATCGCCTCCGCATCGCTCGATTTCGCCGAGATGATCGGTGCATTGAAGCTGGCGAGGTGGAAGGGGAATGTGGCGGAGGGGGCCTTCAGCAGGATGCGGACGCTGCGTCCCTTGACCTCGACCTGCTCGACGATCTCATAGGCGGCCTTGAGATAGGCGGTCGATTTCGCGCCGGCGATCTGCTCGAGCGTGAATTTCACATCCTCGCCGGTAACGGAATCGCCATTGTGAAATTTGGCGTTCTCGCGCAATTCGAAGACATAGGCGCGCTCACCATCGGCGCGGAAGCTTTCGGCGATCTCGCCGCGCAGCTTGCCGGTGGCGTCGTAGCCGACGAGCCCGCGATGGATCATCAGCTTGACGGCGCCGGCGCTGGTGCCGGCGTGCTGGAACGGACGCAAGCTCGACGGATAGCTCGACAGGGCAAAGCGCAGCATGTCCTTGCCCTGCGCGCGCGCCGCACTGATAGCGCCCGGCCCGGCGAGGTTGCCGGCGAAGGCCGCTGCGCCCGCCAGGAAAGCCCGGCGGTTCGGCCGCATCGTCATCTCGCTCATCATCCCGCTCCCTTATTGTGTTCGGAGGCGGGAAGGGCGCAAGACCCAGCCACACGCACCGTGTTTCTTGACGATCAGTCCGTCAGGGCGAGCGCCTGCATCACGCGCTCAGTACCATAGTCGCGCTCGGCTGCGCTCCGCGAGCATTTGCCGGAACGGATGTCCTGGGCCAGGGCCTTGAGCTCGCGCTCGGCCGGCGAGCCGAAGCCACCGCCGCCCGGCGTCTCCAATCGCACGGAATCGCCCGCCTTGAGCACGAGATTGGATATCTTCGAGGAGAGCTCGTCCTCATGCGCCGTATCCGGATTGCGCAGCAGCCGGGCGGTGCGGCCGTCGAGCCCGCCGAACAAACCCGGAGCGCCGGCGCGGTGACCGTCCGAGCGGGCGGAGAAGACGATGCCGTCGCGCGTCGCCGAGATCTGGCGAGCGATACCGAGCCCGCCGCGATGGCGCCCGGCACCGCCGGAATCCTCGACCAGGGCGTATTCATCGACCAGCAACGCGTATTCGTTCTCCAGCGCCTCGGCCGGCAGGTTCGAGGTGTTGGTGATATGGACATGGACGCCGTCCATGCCGTCGCCATCATGGCGCGCGCCGACACCACCGCCCATCGATTCCAGATAGACGAAGGTGCCGTCGTCGCGCCGGCGCTGGCCGGAAAAGATGATGACCGGAACGACGTCCTGCGAGGAGGCCATCGCCCGTTCCGGCGGGAGCAATTGGGCGAAGGCGCCGAACAAGGCGCGCGCCACCTTGTTGCAGGTGATCGAGCGCGCCCCGACCGGAGCGGGGTAGGCGGGGTTGACGATACTGCCGGGCGGCGTGGAAACCTCGACACAGGCGAACATGCCGCTATTGGGCAGAAGCTCGGGGTCGAGCAGCGTCTTGACCGCGTAGTAGCAGGTTGCCAGCAGCGCGCTTTCGGCAACGTTCATCGCGCCGCGCGCCTGGGGAGCGCTGCCGCTGAAATCGAGGATCAGTCTTTCGCCTTGCACGGTGACATTGGCCTGGATCGGCACGGGATCGCCGCCGAGCCCGTCATCGTCGAGCCAGGCGATGCAGCTCGCCTGGCCGTCCTGCATGTCGCGGATGCGGTTGCGCAGGCGTCGCGCCGTATAGGCGAGCAGGTCGTCGATCGCGCCCGTCATCGCGGCCAACCCCATCTGAAGCGAGAGAGCCAGCAACAGGCGCTTGCCGCGTTCGTTCGTCGCGATCTGGACCTTGAGATCGAGCGAGCGCTCCTCGGCCTCGCGCGAATTCTGCGAGACGAGATTGAGCAGGTCCTCGTCGAGCTCGCCGGCGCGCACGATCCGGATCACCGGGATGCGCAGGCCCTCCTCGAAGATCGAGCGCGCCGTGCCCGAGATCGAGCCTGGAACCGAGCCACCGACATCGGAGTGGTGGCCGATATTCGCCGCGAAGAAGCGTAACGCCCCGTCGATGAAGACCGGCGTGACGATCGAGATGTCCGGCATATGGGTGCCGCCGGCGAGGTAGGGATCATTGCAGATGAAGGCGTCGCCATCGCGCATGCGCGCGACTGGGCAGGCCTTCAGCACCGCGGTGACGCTGCCCATCAGCGAGCCCAGATGCAGCGGCACATGCGAGGCCTGGCAGACGAGCCGGCCGACGCCGTCGAAGAGTGCAACCGAGCAGTCCTTGCGCTCCTTGATGTTGGTCGAGAAGGAGGAGCGGACGAGCGTGTTGCCCATGTCCTCGGTGATCGAGAGCAGCCGGTTGGAGAAGACCTCCATCGCGATCGGGTCGGCGAGGCGGGCTTCGTCATCCTTGCGTAGCGCGGCGAGGCTGGTCTGGAGGGAGGCGGTCATGGTCACAGCTCCACGATCAGGTTGCCGATGGCGTCGATGTGAACATGCTGGCCCGGCCCGACGACGGTGGTGGAGCTCATCTCCTCGATCACGGCCGGCCCTTCGAGCCGTGCGCCCGCGCCCAGGCCGGCGCGGTCATGGACCGGCGTATCGAGCCAGCCATCGGAGAAGTGGACGAGGCGATGTTCGCGCGCGAGCGGGGATGCAGCCTGTGCGCCGGGTGGTTTCGTCTTGGGACGGTCGATCGCGCCGACGACCTTGAGACGGCAATTCACCACCTCGATCGCAAGACCCTCGACATCGTAGCCATATTCGCGGCGATGCGCCTCGCGGAAGCCGGCAACGAATTCGGCGAAGGCGACCCTGGACGCCTTCTTGTCGAGGCGGACCTGGACCTCATGGTTCTGGCCTTTGTAGCGAGCCTCGATTACGCGCAGAAAGCTGCGACGCCTGGGCTCTACGGCCTCCTGGTCGAGCCAGGCGAGACCGCGCTCCTGCATGCCGTCGAACTGCGCGGCGATGCGCGGCCAGCTCGCGTCATTCGCGATGATGATCTCGCTCTTCACGAAATCGAGGCTGAGATCGGACATCAGGATGCCGCGCGCGCACATCGTGCCCGGCTCCTGCGGCACCAGAACGCGCTTGATGTCGCATTCCTCGGCCACCGCGACCGCATGGAGCGGCCCGGCTCCGCCATAGGGAAAGAGCGCGAAATTCGCGAGGTCATGGCCCTTCTCGGTCGAGACGGCCCGGATCGCCCGGCTCATATTGGCAACCGCGATACGGATGATGCCGAGCGCGGCCTCCTCGACCGTGAGGCCCAGCGGTTTGGCGATGCGCTCCTCGACGGCCCGGCGCGACGCTTCTTCATCGACCTGCATCCGGCCGCCGAGCAGCGTCACCGGGTTGAGCCGGTGCAGGATGATGTTGGCGTCGGTCAGGGTCGGCTCGGTGCCGCCGCGGCCATAGGCGACTGGTCCGGGATCGGCGCCGGCGCTGTGGGGGCCGACCTTGAGCGCGCCGGCATCATCGATCCAGGCGATCGAGCCGCCGCCCGCGCCGATGACGTGGATATCGACCATCGGGGTGCGCACCGGATGGTCGGCGACCATGCGGCTCGCGGCGAAGGCCGGGGCGCCCGCCTCGACAAGGGAAACGTCGGTCGAGGTACCGCCGACATCGAAGGTGATGAGATCGGGAAAGCCTGCTTCCTTGCCGACCTCGGCTGCGCCGACGACACCTGCGGCTGGTCCCGACAGGCAGGTGCGCACCGGATAGGCGCGAACCGTCTCGACCGACATCAGCCCGCCATTGGAATGGATCGTATAGGGCTGTGCCACCACGCCGAGATTCGTCAGCCGGCCGAGGAACCGGTTGAGATAGCGGTCCATCTTCGGGCCGACATAGCTGTTGATCGCCGTCGTCGAGAAGCGCTCATATTCGCGGAATTCGGGCAATACTTCCGAAGAGGTCGAGACATAGAGCCCGGGCGCGACCTGACGCACGATCTCGGCCGCGCGCCGCTCATGCTCGCCGCTGAGATAGCTGTGCAGGAAGCAGATCGCGATCGCCTCGACACGCGCGGCGAGCAGCGCCTCGGCGGCGCGGCGGATCGCGGCCTCGTCGAGCTCCGTCAGCGTCTTGCCTTCGACATCGATCCGGCCGGCGACCTCGATGCGGCGCTGGCGCGGCACCAGCGGCTCGGGCTTACCGACGGAGTAGTCGAACAGATGCGGCCTGACCTGGCGGCCGATCTCGAGCACGTCGCGGAAGCCCTTGGTGGTGATCAGCCCGGTGCGCACGCCGCGCCGCTCGATCACCATATTGGTCGCGACCGTGGTGCCATGGCCGACGAAGCCGATGTCGCAGGCGGCGATGCCGAGTTCGGCGATCAGCGCCGAGAGCCCGGTCGCGATCGCCTCGGACGGATCGGACGGAGTCGAGGCGACCTTGAAGTGGCGTATCGCGCCGCTGGCTCCGTCGTGAATGGTGAAATCGGTGAAGGTGCCGCCAACGTCAAAACCAACCCTGTACATGAGATCGTCGGTTCCTTGCTGGTGAACGGCTACCGCATTCTCTTTCCTTATGGCTCCGTCGATGGGTCCTGGAGCATTCAAGGGGCTGTTTGCGGGCGGATGCGACGGTTGCATCTCCCACGGCATGCGCTCAAATAGAATTACCGTCACCTCGTATGCGAAAAGCTGATAGCTTTGCCATGCCTCGCCAGTTGAGCCATCGCGGCCTGCAGGCCTTCCGCCTGATGATGTTGACCGGCAGCGTTTCCGCTGCGGCGGCGACGATGAACCTGTCCCAGCCCGCCGTCAGCCGCCTCCTCAAGGAGCTCGAGCTCGATACAAGCCTGCGCCTGTTCGACCGAACCAAGGGCAGGCTGGTGCCCACCGCCGAGGCCGGGCTGCTGCTCGACGAGGTCCAGCGCTCCTTCGTCGGGCTCGACCGGATCTCCTCTGCGGTGGGCGAAATCCGCAAAGGGCGGCGCGGAACGCTGTCGATTTCCTCGCTGCCCATACTGGCCAGTTCGCTTTTGCCGAAGATGGTCGGGGAATTCCTGCGACGGGCGCCGGGTGTCGCGGTGCGGCTCGACTCGGCGGGATCGCAGACCGTGACCCAGCAGGTCATGACCGGCCAATACGATATCGGCTTCATCAGCATCTCGGTGCCGCTTGCCAATCTGCACACGATGCGGCGCTATTCGCTGCCCTGCCGCTGCATCCTGCCGCCTGGCCATCGATTGGCGGGGAAGGAGGTTCTCGGCCCCGGTGACCTGGAGGGGGAAAGCCTGGTCAGCGCCTCGCGGCGCACGCTGATGGACACACAGGTCCAGGCGCTGCTCGACCGCCACGGCGTCTCGCCTGCGATGCCGGTTGAGACGCCGCTGCTGCCGCTGGCCTCGCTGCTCGTGCTCGAAGGCGCCGGCGTCGCGATCGTCGATGCGATCACGGCCGCGCATCATGAACGGCTTGGCGGCATCTCCCGCCGCTTCGAGCCGCTGGTCAGGCTCGAACTCGGCATGGTGCGCCGGCTCGATGCTCCCGTGACGAGCGCCGAGGCACTGTTCATGGAGATCTGCGATGGACAGATGTCGCGCTATGTCGATCAGGAGATCGACGTGCAGACCGCGTAACGTCGAGGCCGGACTGCCCCGTCAATGCAGCGGGATGATGGTTTCGACCAGGCCATGGCCTTCGATCGCGACCTGGCGGCGGCGCAGCGGCGTGCCGTAGAGGGCGCTCAGGTTGCTCTCGCTCATCACGGTGTCGACGGGCCCCTGGCGCTGATCCTCAGGCCCCATCAGCAGCAGCGCCTCATCGGCGACCTCAAGCGCATGGGTCGGCAGATGCGTGCTGAACAGGATCGCGTGCTCGCCGGCGGTGCGCAGGTCGCGCAGCACGGCGACGAGCCGGCTCTGATTGGCGAGATCGAGCGCGGAGGCCGGCTCATCGAGCACCAGGACGGGCGATTGCGTCGCCAAGGCGCGTGCCAGCAGCACGAGCTGGCGTTCGCCGCCCGAGAGCCGGTCGAGCCGCTGCTCGGCGAAAGCCTCAGCGCCGATGCGCACCAGCGCTGCGCGGGCGATGTCGTAGTCGGCGCGGCGCGGCGTTCCGAACAGCCCGAGCGACCTGGCGCGCGCCATCACCACGACATCGAGCGCGCGATAGGGCAGGGGCGCGATCACCTGCGGCACATAGGCGACGAGCGGCGGGGCCTCGCGCGTGCCCTCATCGAGCTTGTCGAGCCCGGTGACAGCCTTGATCAGCGTGGTCTTGCCGCGCCCGTTTGGGCCGAGCACGGCAACGCAACGCCCCGGCGCCAGCGATAGATCGAGCCCGCGGAAGATCCAGCGCTCGCCGCGGCGGATGCCCGCGCCTTTCAACGCGATCATGCCGCCAGCTCCCGGCGCTGACGCTGGCGCAGCAGCAGTGCAAAAACCGGAGCGCCGACGATCGCGGTCAGAACGCCGAGCGGGATCTCGGCGGCCACCGCCGTGCGGGCGAGGGTGTCGACCAGTACCAGATAGGATGCGCCGAGCAGGGCCGATGCCGGGATCAGCAGGCGATGATCCTCGCCGGCGACCATACGCGCGGCATGCGGCACGACGAGGCCGACCCAGCCGATGACGCCGGCGAAGGCGACGACGGTGGCCTCCATCAGCGCAACAGCCAGGAAGACGAGCCAACGGTCGCGCTCGACCGGCAGGCCGAGCGCGCGTGCATCGTCCTCGCCGAGCGAGAGCACATTGATGCGGAAGCGCAGGCCGAGCACGAGCATGAGGGCGAGCGCGAGCACGGGAGCGGCGGCTGCGAGTTGGCGCCAGCTCGCCGTGGCGAAGCTGCCCATCAGCCAGAACACGATCGCCGGCAATGAACTGTCGGGCTCGGCGACGAATTGCGTCAGGCTGACCAGCGCGCTGAACAGCGCCGCGACGATGACGCCGGTCAGCACGACAGTGACCGTGCCCGAGCGACCATCGACGCGGGCGATGGCGCCGACCAGCAGCAAGGCGGCGGACCCGGCGAGAAAAGCCGAGCCGATCAGGAACCAGCCGGACAGGCCGAGCAGGATCGCGACCGCGCCGCCGAAGGAGGCGCCGGAGGAGACGCCGAGGATATGCGGCGAGACCAGCGGGTTGCGCAGCACGCCTTGCATTGCCGCTCCGGCGGCTGCAAGCGCGGCGCCGCAGATGGCGGTGAGCAGGACGCGCGGCAGGCGGACCAGCAACACGATGCGCTCCTGCAATTCGCTCCAGCTTGGGTCGACGGGAACGATGCGGGAGAGGACGATGCCGAGCACGGTGCCGGGCGAAAGCGAGAGCCGGCCGGCGCAGAGGGCGGCGACCATGACAAGGCCGAGCCCGACCGCCAGGGCGAGCATGACGAGGGTCGCGCCACGGTCATGCGACACCGATCCGCCAGCCGCGATGGTCATGGCCGTGCGAAGCGTGAATAGGCCCGGGATGTGCCGTTCACATCGAGCCGCAGGACCTGGTCGAGATCGCTCTCGGAGGCCGCGAAACCATAGAGATCGCGCAACCCCTCGCGCAATTCGTGACGCAGATCGATGGCCGGGCCGGTCTCGTGCAAAAGCGCCGCCAGCCAGAGCCAGAGGAAGGGGTTCTCCTGCGTCGGGGGCTCCCAGCGATAGGCGCCGGTCGGGATCTTGTAGACGCGCTTGTCCTTCGCCGCCCGCATGCCCGACAGGATCGGATCGTCGAGGACGGTCTGCGGCGTCAGGTCAGGGATGGCGCTGTTGAGCAGGATGACGTCGGGATCCCAGATCATCATCTGCTCGGCCGAGGCCGTCTTGGAGCCTGTCAGCCCATCGGCAGCATTGCGCCCGCCCGCGAGCGAGATCGCATATCCCATGATGCTCTCCTCGCCGGTGGCGACGAAGCGCCCGGCCGAGCGGGAGAGAAAGAGGATGCGCGGCGCCTTTGCGCGAAGTTCGGGCGTCCGCAAGGGCGCGAGCCGCTCTGCCACCGCCTTGCGCCAGCCGATGATGGCTTCTGCGCGCGCGTCGGCGCCGATCGCTGCGCCCAGCATCGCGATGTTGCGGCGGCTGATCTCCTCGTCGCCATAAATCACCAAGGCGGTGGTCAGGCCGGCATTGATCAAGGGGCCGATGATGTCGGCGCCGCGCTCGCCTCGTTGCAATACGAGGTCCGGCCGGGTTGCCGCGATGGCCTCGACATTCGGCATGAAGGCCGTCGCGCCCGGCATGACGAAGTTGGTCTCGACCTGGGCAATACCGGGGAAGATGCGCGCCAGCAGGCTCTCGCGCGCGATCGAGCGCACGATCGGATGCATGCCGAGCAGCCGCGCGGGCGAACGGTCCAGCGCCATCAGGGTCGGCGCGGCCGGGATCGGCAAGGCGATGATGCGCGAAGCCGGGGCCTTCAGCGAGACTGGCCGGCCGGCGAGATCATCAAACGCGACGGGCTGGGCCTCGGCCAGCCCCGCCCATAACCCGGCGAGCAGCGCCCCGAGGACGAGCCTGCGCATCAGAAGCCGAGCCTTGCCGTCAACACGGCCTGGAAGGGTTCGCCGACCGCGACGTTGAGATTATTGACCGCAGAGGGGTAGTAGACCTTGTCGAACAGGTTCTTGACGTTGAGCTGCAGATCGAGCGGGTGGCCGTTGAGCTTGGTCTCATAGGACACGAAGATATCGGCGACCGTGTATTCCGGCAGGTAGAACGAGTTTGCCGCGTCGCCCGGGCGACGGCCGACATAGCGTGCGCCGGCGCCGGCGCGCAGCCGCCCCGGCCCGATCTGGCCGAAATCATAGGTCAGGAACAGGGCGCCGCTGTTGCGTGCCACATTCGGCAGGCTGGAGCCCGGCGCCAGCGTCGGATCATCCGAGACCTTGAGATCCGTATAGGCGTAGTTGGCGGCGATCGAGAGCTGCTCGGTCAGATTGCCGGCGAGTTCGAACTCGACGCCGCGCGAGCGCACCCGCCCGGCAGTGCGGGCGATTGTCGTGCCTCCCACCGTCTCGGTGTAGAGCACGTTGCGCTTGTCGATGTCGAAGATTGCGGCGGTGGCGGTCAGGCCGAAGGGCAGCTCCGCCTTGGCGCCGACTTCGTAGGACTTGCCCTCCTCGGGCGGCAATGCGCCGATCGCCTGCGAGATCGAGGAGTTCGGCTTGAAGGATTCGGTGTAGCTCGCATAGACCGAGACTGCCGGGGTGAGCTTGTAGAGGATGCCGGCGCGCGGGATCACCTTGTTGCCGCTGATGTCGGTATTGACTAGGAACGGCCGGCCGCGCCCGGCATATTGGTCGAAGGCCTGGATGCGCGCGCCACCGACGAGGCTGAGCTGATCGGTCAGCCAGAGCGTGTCCTGGATATAGGCCGAGGCCGTCTCCAGTCGCTCGGTCTGGTCGCTGTCCGAGGCGGCGACGCTCCGGCTGGACGGCAGCAGCCCGTGTACGGGCCGGTAGATGTTGAAGCCGGTCGCGTTGGCGCTGCGGATCAGGTCGGTGCGAATGACCTTGCTGTAGTCGTAGGAGGCGCCGATCAGGAATTCATTGGTGAAGCCGAACAGCTTCTCGCGCCCGGTCAGATCGACGCGCAGGGCGTGGACGTCGAAATTGGAATCCTGGGTCGCGTCGGCGCGGCGGGTCACAGCCCCCGTCGCGGAATTATAGGCGATCACGCGCGCCTGATTGTCGTTGTACCAGTTGTGGCTGTAGGCGTAATGCGCCTTCAGGGACCAGTTCGTGTTGAAGCGGTGGTCGATCTCGATTCCGGCGAGCTGATTCTCGCCCGCGGTGACGTTATAGCGCTCATCGAAGCGGTGCCGCGACGAAACGCGTACCGGCCGCCCCGTAGCGGGATCGAAGATCGTGCCGCGGTCGAACGGCACCTTGTACTGCGAATATTGCGCATAGACGCGGATCGTCGTGTCGGGCCCGAAATAGGTCAGCGAGGGCGCCAGCATACGGGTGCGGTTCATGCCGTATTCGCGCCAATAGTCGCTGGTCTGCACATCGCCGATCAGGCGATAGGCGAAGCCGCTCTGGCCGATGGGCCCGGTCATGTCGACGGTCGTGCCGCCGCCATTCTTGCCGCCGCCGAAGCTGCTCATCCGCGTCTCGATGGTGTTGCGCGCGGTCAGTTCCGGTTTCTTGGTGATGATGTTGACGATGCCGCCGGGGTCGACGATGCCGAAGAGCAGCGTCGCGGGGCCTTTCAGCACCTCGACGCGCTCGGCCGTGGCGTCGAAGGCGCGCGGGGAGGCGACACGCAGACCGTCGCGCATGATCGAGCCGTCGCGATTATCGCCGAAGCCGCGCCTGGCGAAGGCGTCCTGCGTGCCGCCAAGTGTATTGGCCTGGACGACGCCCGCGACATTGGCGAGCGCGTCGTCGAGGCTGCGCGCCGCCTGATCGCGCAGCACCTGCGGCGACACCACCGTCACGGATTGCGGGATGTCGACGAGCGGCTTCTCTGCGCCACCCGCGACCGAGGAACGTAAGGGTTGGTAGCCGCGCGCTGCGGTCTCGCCCTGAACCCTGATCTCGTCGAGCACGACGGTATCGGCCGCGGCCTGCGTCTGCGCGCCTGCCGCCAGGGGCCAGGCGCAGGCGAGCGAGGTCATCGCAAGGAGGGGGCGACGCAGGCTGGTCATCGTAACACTCGCAGCAGGATTCCCGGCGCGGGCGCCAGTTCAGGCCGCGTGTTAGTCGCAGTGGATGTGCAGCGCAATATTGAGTCGGTAGATTATAATTATACTAATTTGAAGTGTCTGCGAGATACGAATGGAACTATACTCAAAGAGCTCAGTGTCTTTCTCGGAATCAAGGCGAGACAATGATCGATGTGTGCCTCGTCATATGCGCGGCCGAGCCGGGGTCGCTGCTGCTCTAGAGCAATTTCCGATCCAATAGGATCGTCCAATAGCTCTAGATCTTTATTTTAACGCGTTTTCTTCACGCGAACCGGTGTCCACTTCGCTCGAAAACGCTCTAATCGCCAGCCGGCTCCTCAGCCATCGCCTTGTCGAGAATGCTGACGGTTTCCTCCAGGCTTTCCTTCACGCCCAGCATGAAGTCCTTGCGGAACCCGATGATCGTGTCAGGCGGTTGGCCCTTGAAGGTGTAGACGACGCTGACTTGCGCGGGATTGACGTAGACGGGCTTTCCGTCGGTGGGCGAGGTGAACTTGCAGAGCTTTGGCATGGGCTTCTTCCCGGCGCGATTCGGTGGAGCGAGCTATACGACAGGCAGTCCTTGCTATGAAAACGTCCGGAGCTCGCCGGCGACAGGTGGATCTGAAAAGCGCCAGTCAGCCAGGCAGGGACCGACGGCCGCGTTGCCCGTCATGACAGCCGCCGATCGCGAATATCGAGGATGCGCTCACAGATTAGCAAGTGATCGGCGAGCAGCTGCTGGAGGGGGCCTATCGGCCGGAAGGCGCGCATGTCCTGATCTTCCTCCCCCGCCTCGGTCCAGTTCGCGATCGCCTCATCGGCAATTGTGATCTGATTCTCGGACGGATCGCCGCCAGTCTGTTCGCCGGCTTCCTCGGCGATCCGCAGAGCGATCTTTCGCCGCAGTTCCTGCTCCAGGGCCAGGAGCGGCTCGAGTTCGTCAGTGTATGCCATTACACCATCATCCTAACCTCAACGCCTCGTCGGCTGACATCCCATACAGCCGTTCGAAGGCATCGGTGGCGGTCTAGCGCGAGCCAGGCAGTCTCGCGAGCTCTAACAAGCGGCGGCATTCCACTATGTCTGCGACTGTCTGTTGAGGGGCGAAACCGGGCGGCGAGCGCCAGGATATGAAGGTCAGCTTACAGGCAGCAGCCCAAGTTTCGGTTGTGACTGATTCCGGCCGGTAGGAGAGGGCGGTCTTGGCCCGTTGGTGAAGAAACGGGGCAAGCGGAGGCTGAGATACCCAAAATCCGCCGCACGAACCTGCCTTCTCTAGAATCTATCTAAATCATTGTTGTTGTGATGGAATTCCGCATTGTCTAAGCGAAGCGGACTCGTCTCGTGCCATATGCGCGAGATCGTTGTCCAGCCGCCTCGGTGAGCGTAGAGGGGCCGTCGCGATCTCGCTCACCGTTCCGATCAGGTTCAGTCGATGAAGTCGTTGTTCAAGACCGCCTCCAGCCTTGCCGAGACAGCCTTTTCGGATCGCGCAGGGCCCTGGCCGGCCTCCGCCGGCGAGGAGGATCTGTTCGCACTCGATGCGGTCTCCTTCTCGATTCCCGGGCGAGTGCTTCTGGAGCCGCTGACCTTGACACTGCCGGCCCGGCGCGTGGTCGGGCTGATCGGCCATAACGGCTCGGGCAAATCGACCTTGGTCAAGATCCTTGCCCGCCAGCAGCCGGCGAGCAGCGGCACGGTCCGCTTCGAAGGCAAGGCGCTTGGCGACTGGGGCGATAGGTCCTTCGCCCGCAAGGTCGCCTACCTGCCGCAGCAGACGCCGCCGGCCTCCGGGATGCTGGTCAAGGAACTTGTCGCGCTCGGTCGCTATCCCTGGCACGGCGCGCTCGGGCGCTTCGGAGCCGTCGATCGCGAGAAGGTCACTGAGGCCATGGCGCTGACCGATGTCGAGGCTTTTGCCGACCGTCTCGTCGACACGCTGTCAGGCGGCGAGCGCCAGCGCGTCTGGCTTGCGATGCTGGTCGCGCAGGATGCCGAGTGCCTGCTGCTCGACGAGCCGATCTCGGCGCTCGACGTCTCCCATCAGGTCGAGGTGCTCTCGCTGGTGCATCGCCTGTCCAGCGAGCGTGGCCTTGGCGTTGTCGTCGTGCTGCACGACGTCAACATGGCCGCGCGTTTCTGCGACGAGATCATCGCCCTGCATTCGGGAAGGCTGATCGCGCGGGGCGCGCCCGACGACATCCTCACGCCTGGACAACTTGAGTCCATCTACGGCGTGCGCATGGGCGTGATGCCTCATCCCGAGACAGCGCGCCCGCTCGCCTTCGTCTGCTGAACTCAACCCAACGCCCATTTTGAAGAGCCAGACCATGTCCCGCGATCGCCGCCGCCTTCCGCTTCTCCTTTTTGTCGGCCTCGCCGCCATCGCGATCTGCGTCTCCCTGCCCCGTTGGGCATCCGCGCAGGATGCTCCGGTCGGCGACGTAACGGAGGAAGCCCCCGCGGCTAAGCCCGAAGCCGCCAAGCGAGTTGCGCCGCCGAAGCCTGCTCCCAAGCCGGCCGCGATCAAGCCGCCCGTGCGTCCGGCACCGGCAACGACGCAGGCCCAGGCTCAACCCCAAGTGCCGTCCGTGAGCCAGCCCGCGTCCGGGCCGACGACACTCCCGAACGGCGCCAGCGCCATCAATGAAAGCTATGGCGACTGGACGGTCGATTGCCGCATCACCGAGGGCCAGAAGCTCTGTGTGCTCGCCCAATCGCAGGGTAACAGTCAGAACAATCAGCGCCTCTTCGCGATCGAGCTTCGTACGCCGAAGGACGGTCGTGCCGACGGCACGATCCTGATGCCGTTCGGATTGAAGCTGGAAAACGGCGCGATCCTGCGGCTCGACGACAAGGATCTCGGCCAGGGCCTGCGCTTCTCGACCTGCATTCCCGCAGGCTGCCTGCTTCCGGTGTCGTTTCCGACAGTCGCTACGGATGCAATGAAAACCGGCAAGACCCTGACCGCCGCCGCGCTGAATCTCTCCAGCGGCGATCCCGTCGCCTTCAACATCTCACTCAATGGTTTTGCAGCGGCGCTCGCCCGCATCGGACAGCTCGGCGGATAGCCGCGCTGACCGTCCGGAGTTGTCGAGAGCGTTCATCTGCGCCTCACTCCCAGCTCAGCGCGCCGCCGTTCTGGTATTCGATCACGCGGGTCTCGAAGAAGTTTTTCTCCTTTTTGAGATCCATCGCCTCACTCATCCAGGGGAACGGGTTCTCGGTCTCGGCGAAAACTGGAGCGAGCCCGAGCTGGGCGCAGCGGCGGTTGGCGATGAAGTGCATGTACTGCTCGCAGGATGCGGCATTCAGCCCGAGGAAACCGCGCGGCGCGGTGTCCCTGTCGGTGATCGAGGGCACCTCGCATGCTATGGCGGAGAGCCCGGCTTGAGATGAGGGCATGGATCACGAGGACCGCATGCGCAAAATTCTGATCATCGGGATCGGGGCCGGCAATCCCGATTATGTCACGGTCCAGGCGATCAAGGCGCTCAACGAGGTCGATGTCTTCTTCATCCCGGACAAGGGGACGGACAAAACTGCGCTGCAGCAACTGCGCAAGGACATCTGTGAGCGCTTCATCGAGGGCTCGGCTTACCGCATGGTCCCGGTGCCGATTCCAACGCGTGCCGCTGCGGGCGAGAATTACCGCGGAAGCGTCGATCAGTGGCATGCGCAATTGGCGGAGGACTATGAGAGCCTCATCATGGAGGAGCTCGGGGAGGGCGAATGTGGAGGCTTTCTCGTCTGGGGCGACCCGGCGCTCTACGACAGCACGCTGCGGATCATCGACCATATCCAGGCCAAGGGATGTGTGCTGGAATACGATATCATCCCCGGCATCAGCAGCGTGCAGGCACTGGCGGCCCGGCATCGCGTCGCGCTCAATCGCATCGGACAACCGGTGCTGATTACGACCGGGCGCAAACTCTCTGAGGGATTTCCCGACAATCTCGACAGCGTGGTCGTCATGCTCGACGGCGACCAGGCCTTCAAGCGTATTGAGGCGGATGATCTCGATATCTATTGGGGCGCCTATCTCGGCACCGAGGACGAGATCCTGGTGGCTGGAAAGCTCTCTGAGGTGGCGGGCGATATCGAGCGGATTCGACGGCAGGCCCGCGAGGAGAAGGGCTGGATCATGGATACCTATCTACTCCGCAAGGGCGGCAGAACCTGATCGGGTCAGCCTCGTATGAATCCGATGTCGCTGCCGCGACATCGGATTGCCGGACACGGGGTGGAAGGGCCAGGCTCAGATGCCCCTCGGCATGTCGCACATTGCCTTCTATCTGGAACGCGCGGGCCCGATTCGGGCGTTGCGCCGCCTATCCAATCAGAAGCTACATTGCAGATGCCGCTTTCGATCCAGACCATGCTGAGCTCGCGGCAGCCATTCGTGCTGCTGGAGGACCGCCTTGCCGGATCGGTCCCGGCGCGGCTCTATCGCGATCCGGTCGAGATCGTCTCCTGTGTTCATGGCGACGATGTTCCGGCCGCGTTGCGCAGGATTGAAGACGGCCTGGCGCGTGGGCTGCATGCCGCCGGCTTCCTGGGTTACGAGCTGGGGTATGCCTTCGAGCCTCGGCTCGTGGCGTCGATGCCCTCGAAGCGCGCATTGCCCCTGCTGTGGTTCGGGCTGTTCCGGGAGCCGTTGGAGGTCGCGCCGGTTGAACTCGACCGGCATTTCGCAGCTCTGGCTCCGCCGCGGCCGCTCGGGCTGGTTCAGCCGCGGCTCGACGCTTCCGCGCATGCCGCCAAGGTTGGCCGCGTGCTCGACTATCTGCATGCCGGCGACGCCTATCAGATCAACCTGACCTTCCCGGTCGACTTCCGCTACGATGGCGATCCGCTCGCGCTCTATGCCGCATTACGGGCGAGCCAGCCGGTGTCGCATGGTGGGATCGTTGCCTTCGAGGACGCCACGATCCTGTCGGTCTCGCCGGAGCTCTTCCTCGAGGTCGAAGCCGGTCGGGCGACGACGCGCCCGATGAAGGGAACAGCGTCGCGTCTCGACGATCCCGAAGCCGATCGAACAGCCATGGCGGCGCTGCAGACCGACCCGAAACAGCGCGCCGAAAATCTCATGATCGTCGACCTGTTGCGCAACGATCTGGGGCGGATCAGCGTGCTGGGCTCGGTCGAGGTGCCGAGCCTCTTCAGGGTCGAGACCTATCCCACATTCCACACGCTGACATCGACCGTGACATCCAATTTGCAGCCCGGGCTTTCGCTCGAAGAGCTTCTGCAGGCGACCTTCCCATGTGGCTCGATCACCGGTGCGCCCAAGCTGCGGGCGATGCAGATCATCCGTGAGATCGAGGACGAGCCGCGGGATGTCTATACCGGAGCGATCGGCGCAATCGCTCCCAATGGCGACCTGCGTTTCAACGTTGCCATTCGCTCCGCGGCGATCTTTCCCGATGGGGCAGGGCGCTATGGTATCGGCGGTGGCATCGTGGCGGATTCAGAGGCCGCGAGCGAATACACTGAGGCCTTGCTCAAGGCCCGCGTTCTGACCGATCTCGCCGAGGATTACGGCTTGATCGAAACATTACGCTGGTCAGCGGAAACGGGCTTCGTGCACCTGCCACTGCATCTCGACCGCCTCGACCGCTCGGCAAGCGCGCTTGGCTTCAGTTTCTGCCGTCGCGATGCGCAAGCCAGACTCGACAGCCTGGCGGCAAGCTTCGACAGGCGAGACGACCGGCGCATCCGCCTCGAACTGCGCCGCGACGGGGCTCTCGATGTCGCCGCACCGGTGTTGGCGGAGGAGCCGGAGCGACGGCTCGGCGTCATCGTGGCAGCCGACAGGACCGATGCTGCCGATCCATTCCTGCGGCACAAGACGACGCGCCGCCGGCTCTATGAGACCGCCTATGCGGCGGCGCTCATGCAGGGCGCCGATGAGGCCATCTTCCTGAACCGCGCCGGTTTCGTGACGGAATCGGCGCGCAGCACCATCTTCGTCGAGCGGGACGGGATACTGCTGACGCCGCCGCTGAGCGATGGCGTCTTGCCGGGCGTGCTACGCCAAAGCCTGATCGGGAGCGGCGAAGCCATTGAGCGACAACTCGTGCTTGACGATGTCGCGCGCGCGGAGCGCTGGTTCCTGGGCAACAGCCTGCGCGGACTGAGACGTGCTCAGTTCGGAAACCTATAGCGATGCTTTGGGAATATTCCTGATTGATCCAGGTCAATCCCGATGGGCTCATTCCCAGTAAAGTTCGCAAGACCGGTTGGAAACTGGCCATGCGGTGATGCAATGACCATCAAATCAGTATCAGGATTGGCTGCTCGGGTTCGCCGTCTTTTCAAGGGGCGCCGTAGTTCCTGCCAAGACAGTTCATCGATCAGTGACGATCTTGACGAGCGTTCGCCCATTGCCGCCTGGCTCCGGTTTCGCGGCGGGCTTGCCCTGCTCCGCGAGATCGTCTTCGCGAAGGGCGGACAAGCAGGAAAAAGCCGCCTCGCCACGAAGAAGAAAGAATAGGCGGATTTTGTTTTTAACGTCTCGCCCGATTGCGCCAGATCAAGGAGTGAAGCCGGTTTCGAGCAAAGATGGCGCCTTGCCATACTCCCGTTCCGACACAAGGCGCAGATATGAGCCACATCGCAGTCGATCCTCGAGCAGCCCGATCCCCGATTGAAACGCGATCTCGGTCACGGCCAGCGAAAATGCGCGCTGCTGTCTTTGTTGAGCCCGGCAGGATTGTGCTTGAAGACAAGCCGGTGCCTGATATCGGTCCGCTCGACGCGCTGCTGCGCATTACGACGACGACGATCTGCGGTACTGACGTCCATATCCTCAAGGGCGAGTACCCGGTCGCGCGGGGCCTGACGATCGGCCATGAACCCGTCGGCATCATCGAGAAGCTGGGATCCTCTGTGAGGGGCTTCAAGGAGGGGCAGCGCGTCATCGCAGGCGCGATCACGCCGTCGGGCCACAGCATGGCCTGCCTCTGCGGCTGCCACTCGCAGGATGGGACAGACGAGCGGCACGGCTTCAAGGCCATGGGCGGCTGGCGCTTTGGCAACACGATCGACGGGGCTCAGGCCGATTTTCTGCTCGTGCCCGATGCGATGACCAATCTCGCGCCGGTGCCTTCGGGCCTGAGCGACGAGCAGGTTCTGATGTGTCCCGACATCATGTCGACAGGCTTCTCGGGCGCAGAGAAGGGTGGCGTCAGCATCGGCGACTGCGTCGCTGTGTTCGCGCAGGGGCCGATCGGACTCTGTGCGACTGCGGGCGCGCGACTGATGGGGGCGACGCGCATCATCGCCGTTGAAAGTATCCCCGCACGGCAGGATATGGCGCGCCGCCTTGGCGCCGACGAGGTCGTCGACTTTTCCAAAGGCGATCCCGTCGCTGAGATCATGCGCCTGACCGATGGGCGCGGCGTCGATGTCGCGATCGAGGCGCTCGGACGGCAGGAGACGTTCGAGGCCGCCTTGCGCGTGCTGCGCCCGGGCGGAACCCTGTCTTCGCTTGGTGTCTATTCGACCGATCTCACCATTCCTCTCGGAGCTTTCGCGGCCGGCCTCGGCGATCACCGGATCGTCACGACCCTGTGTCCGGGCGGTAAGGAACGGATGCGGCGCCTGATGGACGTGGTTGCCTCGGAACGGGTCGATCTCGGCGGGCTCGTAACCCACCGATTTCCGCTGGAGCGGATCGTCGAGGCCTATGAGCTCTTCGCCGGACAGCGCGATGGCGTCCTCAAGGTCGCGATCACGCCTTGAGGGGGGACTCCTGCCCCGACACGGATCAGTAATTCGCCCGCTCCCGGATAGGGATCGGGCCGTGTTTCGCAGGTCAGACGCTCGCCGATCCTGCGCAGCACAGTCGCTTTCACGCGGGAGGCCGTGGGGACGCGACAGTCTTAACTTCGTTCATCTCCGAAGGCGTGATCACGACGCCTGACATCGGCTCTATCCATGCCAGTTGATCCGATATGGATCGCACGCCGGAGACATTCTCCGCGACGACATGAGCGGCCTGGCGCTCGCGCTCGTCGAAGATCGCGCCGCTGAGCTCGACGGCGCCGTGGTCGACATGGACATGGATCATCCGGCCGCCCCAACTCTGCCTGGCGAGCTCGCTCAGGATGTCCGCGCGGATGCGTTCATCGTCGACGACGGCCGCATCGGCGGTGGGCAGCGCGTCGGCCATCGCGCGCAGCAGGTCGGAGCGCGTCACGATCCCGACCAGCTTGCCGTTCTCGACGACGGGGAGCCGCTTGATCCGGTGGCGGCTCATGGTCTCGACGACCTCGTCGAGCGTCGCATCCCGGCGGGTCGTCTCGACATTACTCGACATGACCTCGCCGACCTTGCGGCCATGCGCATGCACATAGTCGTCCGCGACCGTGCCGGGCCCGACCAGGAATTCGAGCCACCAGGAGCGCTTGCGCTGTGTTCCGAGCTCGCCGCGCCGCAGGAAATCTCCTTCGCTGACCATGCCGACCAGCGCCCCGTCGCCGGCGACGACGGGCAGGCCGCTGATCCGATGGGCCAGCATCAGGCGGGCGGCGTCACGGATCGGGGTTGAGGGGGCGACGCTGATCACGGGGGTGGTCATGATGGATTCGACGAGCATGGCGGCAATCTCCCGCAGGGTTGCGGCACGCGGACTCGCGCACCGGCGATGTCTTTATTGCCGGTGATTCTGGCACAGGAGCCGCGATGGCGATTTGATCGGAGTCAACCGCCGGCCACCGGCACGCTTCAATGCGCCATCAGGATCGGCAGGTTCGAACTCTGGAGCAGATCATAGGTCGCCCCGCCGAGGATCCATTCGCGCAGCCGCGTATGGCCGTAAGCTCCCGCGACGATCAGGTCGGCCGAAACCCGATGGGCCTCGGCGAGGAGCATCGCAGCTGCCGTATCATTGTCTGGCAGAAGACTTGCCGTCGTCGCGATGCCGTGCCGGGCGAGATGGCTCGCGATGTCGGCCAGTGCCTCGGCGCCGCCGAGCTTACCCTTGCCGGCCTCCTGGACGCTTGCGAGATGGACCTGCGTCGCCAGTCCGAGCAGGGGCAGGGCCTCGGAGACGGCGCGGGCGGCCTCGCGCGTATCGACCCAGCCGATCAGCACGGTGCGGATCGCCTGTCGCGGCTTGAAGCCGGGCGGTACGAGATAGAGCCCATGCCCGCTGTTGAACATGATCGTTTCGATCAGGTTGCCCCAGCGCTCGCAATCGAATGTTCCATGCGGGCAGGAGGCGACAATGAGATCAGCCCAGCGCGTTTCGGTGGCTACGCCCTTCTCCAATAGGCCGGGGAAGCTCTCCAACCGTCGCACCTCGTTTGCGACACCGAGACGGGCGAAACGTTGCGTCAGCCGAGCATGGTTTGCATCTCCCGCCCTGCGTGCGGCATCGCAGGCGTCGACGATGGCTGCAGTTCCGAATTCTCCGGCATAGAGGGCGGCATCGGGGAGTGCGTTTGTATAGAGGCCGGTCAGACGGGCCTCGAACTGGGCGGCGATCGCTTCGGCATGGGCGATGCGAAGCTCGTCCTCCACGGAGCCGTCGAGGTGGACCATCACATCCTTGTAGCCGGCCTTCAGAATCGGCTTGGCAATACCGATGGTCGAAGACGTCATTGCGATCTGGTTCATGGTTTCCTCCATGGGATGATTGTTTGAGAGCGTGGCGGGACGCGCGCAGCCGAAGTGGTGCAAATCGCGCGGGGCGGGTTGCGCGAGAGGAGTGCTGGCTGGTCGAGTGACCGGAGAGGCTCCGGCGAGGCGGACGCGATGCGTAGTCCCGAGCAAGCCGCCGCGTGACGTTCGATTGCCGATGGCGGGCGCACGGCGAGACGCGCCGCATTGCTGACGACCTCAATATCTCCGGCCGCGTCCAGCATCAGCCAGTCGGTCGGCGCGGACCGACGGACAAGCTGATCCATCACCACGGCGGGTGTCGCGTCGGAAGGGTCATTCTTGCGAGCCGCGACGCGACGCATCAGCAGGTCCGCTGGGGCATCGAGCCATAGTCCGTGAAACGGTACATTGCAGCCTGCGGCAGCCGCCGCCAGCCGATCGCGTCGGGAGGCAAGATCGAACACGGCGTCGGCCACCACGCCGTGGCCCGCCGCCACGAGCGCGCTCGCCCGGTCGGTGATCGCCGCGTAGACCTGTTCCGAGATCTCGTCAGCATAAGCCTCCGGGCCGAGCCGCGTTTGCGGCGCGACGCCGAACAGTTTCTTCCTGATGCGGTCGCTGGAGAGTATGCGCGCGCCAGGCGCAGGTCCGATCTCTGGCGCGATCCGGATCGCAACGGTCGATTTGCCCGAACCGGAATAGCCTCCCACTGCCACCAGAACGGCCGGACTCTCGGCAAGGAGATCCCGTGCCAGATCGAGATAGGATCTCGCCTCGGCCTCCTTCCAGGCGCAGGCCACCTCGGTCTCCGCGACTTCCATGGCGGTGACATGCGCGCGAATGACGGCGCGCACGGCCATGAACAGCGGCAGCAGCGCCACGCCATCCTCGTCATCCGTCAGATCGAGGTAGCGATTGAACAGGATGTTGGCGTGAAGCGGCAGCTTGCGATGCCAGAGATCCATCAGCACGAAGGCGAGATCGTAGAGGACATCCGTCGTGGCAAGCTCTTCGCTGAATTCCAGGCAATCGAACAGTGTCGGTTGTCCGTCGATCATGCAGATGTTGCGCAGGTGCAGGTCGCCATGACAGCGCCTCACGCGACCGGAGCGAGCCCGCTGATCGAGGAGTGCTGTCTTCTGCCGAAAATGGAGCTGGCAGGCGCCGGTCACATCGGCGACCTCTGAAGGCAGGAAGATCGGACAATCCGCCAGGGCGCGCTCGTTGCCACGGATGATGCGCTCGAACCGCGCGGCGCCTTCGCCCGAGACGACCTCGGCGGTTTCGTGAAGCCGGGCGATCTGCGCCGCCAACTGCTCCATCTGATCGACCGTCAGGCGGTCAGCGCACGCCAGCCTGTCGAAGAGCTGGTCGTCATCGAAACGCGTCATTTCGATTGCGGCGTCGACCAGCTGACCCGCTCCGTTCAGCGCGAGCCGGCCGTCGTCTTCGCGGGTGATGCGATGTACGGCCCGATAAATGGCCGGGGCAGTGCGCCGGTTCAATCGCAATTCGTCATAGCATGCGGCCAGGCGACGTTCGGGCGTCGAAAAGTCGAGATAGGGAAACTGGACGGCCTTCTTGAGTTTAACGGCTTTGTCGCCGAGCAGGAGGACGGTCGAGATATGGGTTGCGACGATTTGGCAGTCTTGGCTGTTATCTGCCAAGCCATCCGCGGAGGACAGGAACGCGACGGTCTCCGTCTGATTGTCCATGAACCCAATCCTCGGTCTCATTTCTGATGTGAGGTTAGGGGCGCCAGGATCGCGGGCATTGATCGACATCAATGGATCCCGCAGCGAGTTGCTCTTCATTGCCGCAGCGGTGGCCTCAAGGAGCGCGCGATGTCCTATGCCAGCATTTTGGTCGACGTTTCCGACGATCAGCCCGGAGCGGGGCGGATCGACCACGCGATCTGGTTGGCTGGGCAGCTGGATGCCCGCCTCGTAGGTTTGATGGCGCAGGAGCCGGCTACGCCTGAGGTTTCGCCGCATGACACGATTGGAATGGTCCGCGAACTGATACGCGAGCAGAGCACCGCGACACAGCATCAACTCGACGAGGCCAGGCGGCGGTTCATCGCCCTGGCCGGGCGGCAAGGGTGTCGAGGCGAGTGGGTCGCAGAGTGTGGGCAGCGCGTGCCCGCCTTGATCCGGCATGGCCGCGCTTCGGATCTTCTGGTCATCGGAAGAGACACAGTTTTCGACGGCGAGGGCGGAGGCTCCGATCTCGACAAATTGCTGCTCAACAGCGGGCGGCCGCTCCTGTTCGTGCCTCATTCTGCGGGGCAACCGTTCTTACGTCGGAATGCCATTGTGCTCTGGCATGATGATCGTGCCAGCAGGCGCGCGGTCCGTGATGCCTTGCCTGTGCTGCGGTTGATGAAGCAGGTGGTCGTGGTTCAGCTGCTGGACCGGGAGAACAGTGCCTCACAGCCTGTATCGGGGACCTCGGACGTCGCCGCGTTCCTGCAATGCCACGGCATTGCCGCGCGAGCGGTTGCCCTGGAAAAGATGGGAATGCCGACAATGGAGCGGCTTCGCATCTTCGCCTTGGATGAGGAGGCGGATTTGATCGTCGGCGGTGGCTATATGCACCGTGAACTGCTGCATTCTGACCTGGCGGCCGACATGGACGCAATGATCGAGCTGTCGATCCCCTGCCTCTTCAGTCAGTAAGGGGCAGGTTCGCGGAAACGGCCTGAGCCGCCGCGTGGGGCCTTCGCCGCCGCAGACGATGGCCTAGCCTACGTCATCCGTTTGAGGACGAAGCGGGCGGCCAAGGACGTGCCGGTCGCCGAGCGCGCGTAGCGCATTGAGAATGACTGCGACGTCGATGGCCTCTTGCAGCAGGGCGCCCTCGACCGGGGACAGCCCTCCGAAGGCTGCGGCAATCATGCCGAGCGTCGACAGGCCGATGCCAACCACCACGCTCTGTATCGCGATGGCGCGCGATCGCTTGGCGATCTGCAGGGCGGTGACAAGTCGATCGAGCCGGTCGACGAGCAGAACCACGTCCGCAGTCTCGATCGAGGCCGCCGAGCCGCTTAAACCCATGGCGACGCCCACATCAGCCGCTGCGAGCGCAGGCGAGTCGTTGACCCCGTCACCGACCATCATGACGGGGCCATAACGCTGTGCCGCCGCGACGACCCCGGTCTTCTGCGCCGGGGTGAGATCGGCTTCGATGGCGTCGAGGTCGAGCCCTGCGGCGAGCGTCTCCGCGACGGCGCGATGGTCTCCGGTTGCAAGGATAAGCCGGACGATGCCGTTCTCGCGCAACGCATGCAGCAGGTCGGGCGTGCCGTGGCGAAGCCGGTCGGACATCACAATACGGCCGGCATAGCGTTGCCCGATGGCGACGGCGATCTGGAGCAATCCGGATGGCTCCTCGCCGCCAACTTGCTCCAGCCTGAGTTGCTTCAACACGAAACCGAACTTGCCGATGATCATCCGCTTGCCTCCGACGAAGCCCGTCACGCCTTCGCCGGCCGCTTCGGAGACGTCCGTCGGGATAACCAGCTCGATTCCGCGCTGCCGGGCCTCCGAGACGAGCTGATGTGAAACGATGTGGTTCGATATCTGGCCGAGCGATGCAGCGACGCGAAGGAGCTCGTTAGCCGAAAAGCCGGCCGCGGGTGTGATCTCGACGACCTCGGCCGAGCCCGATGTCAATGTGCCGGTTTTGTCGAAGACGATCGCACGCAGCAGCGCCAGCTTCTCCAGCGCAGCGCCGCTCTTGATCAGGATCCCAGCTTTCGCCGCTCGCGACATGCCGGCGACCAGGGCGATCGGAACAGCCAATAGCAGGGGGCAGGGCGTTGCGACGACGAGCACGGCGACTGCGCGGCTGGCATCGCCGGACAGCCACCAGGCGCCGCCGGCCATGACAAGCGTGACCACCAGGAAGGCAAGAGCGTACCGGTCGGCCAGACGCGCCATCGGCGCCTTGCTCTTCTGGGCAGCATCGACGAGGCGGACAATGCCGGCATAGACGCTGTCGCGCGCGAGCCTGAGCGCGGTCAGATCGAAGGCGTCGCCGCGATTGAGCGCACCGCTGGCGATTACGGCGCCTTCTCCCATTCGTTGCGGAAGCGCTTCTCCGGTCAGTGCGGACATATCCAGGACCGCGGTGCCGTGTGCGACGCGACCATCCACGGGAATGATATCGCCGCTACGGATCAGCAGGGCGTCACCGGGAAGGACGAGTTCCGTCGCGACCGTGCACAGCTGGCCGTTCTCGTACCGCATCACCGAGCGCGGCGCGCGATCGAGCAGGGCAGTCATATCGCTGCGGGCGCGACGCTCGGCGAAGTCCTCGAGATGCTGGCCCCCGGCATACATCAAAGCGACGACGATGGCGGCAAGAGGTTCGCCGAAGACGAGCGCCGCCGACATCGACAAGGCCGCGACGATGTCCAGGCCGAACTCGCCGCGGCGAAGCGCAATGACGATCTCGACGCACAGCACTGCCAGCACGGGCAAGGTTGCCCATGCCCAGGCCGATCGGGCGAGTTCATCCTCACCGAACTGATGCAGGCAGAAGCCGATCAGCAGGCCAGCCAACGGGCAGGCGACGATGCTTCGCTTGACCGTGGGGATGAAAGCCATCGTGCGTCCGTTTCGGGTTCGGAACCCCGAACTCAGGCTGCGAGCTTGGCCGCCTTGCTGGCCTCGGTGACAGCTTCGCTGGCCGCGTCCGTAACGCTTGTGAGCTCGTTGCGCAGCATCGTCGCGATCTGGCCGAATTCCTCAGAGTAGTCGCTGGTGACGCGTTCGCCGAATTTGCGCTGCGCCTGGACGGCGTCCGAGAGTTCGCGGCATTGGCTGAGCTCATGACAGAGTTCGGCTTGGGCCTTCATCCGCCGCCCCATGAAGCCGAAGAGCTCCGACCCCATGGTCAGTTGGGCTTCGAGCATGGCGCGCGGGATAGCCGCGATCGCTGCGAACTGCCCCTGCATCGACTTGGACATGTTCTCAAAGGAACCAAATGGCTGCATACCGCTTGTGCTCGTTCCATTGTGGCCCTGAGGGCTGCGTGGGTTGGTCATGGCTTGCCTCCTGGCTGGCCGCACACCCTGCGCGGCCTCTGGAAGGCGGTAGCATCGACGATCCCGCGGATGCTGCCTTGATCCGCATCAAAGGCGCACACAACCAGGGCATCGTCTCGCCGCCCGGCCGGGCCGACAGTCATGTCCGCATCGCCACCGCCAAACCACGCGAACGCCATCTCGCCCCCGATCGCTGGCTGCAGAGCGCAGCCTATCACGAGGGCTCCTGGTGGCCTCACTGGTTCGAGTGGCTGGCGCAGCATTCGGGTGCCCGGACCAGGCCACCGATACGCAGCGGCCGATCCGGGGCACACGCGCTTGGTGCCGCCCCGGGGCCGTTCGTGTTCGGCTGAGTGGCGTCGTTACAGCAGAAAGAAGCCTGCTGTCGCAGTGGCCATCACCACGGTCGCGAGCCATCCCACAACCGCCAGCGACCGTGGCAGGATCAGCCGCCCCATCACGCGCCGGTTCGTGGCGACCAGCATGATCACCACCATGAGCGGTGCTGCAAGGACGCCGTTGAGCACGGCGCTCCAATACAGTGCCTTGATCTCATCGATGCCGACGAAGTTGAGCGCCAGCCCCGCGAGCGTCGCCATCGCGATTGCCGCATAGAAAGCTTTTGCCTCATGGGGACGGTGATCAAGTCCCTCAGGCCACCTGAAGGTCTCGCTCACGGCATAGGCGACGGAGCCCGCGAGGACAGGGATGGCGAGCATGCCCGTGGCGACAATGCCGATGGTGAAGAGCGCGAAGGTGCAGGGGCCGGCAATGGGGCGCAGCGCTTCCGCCGCCTGGCCCGAGGTCTGGATGTCCGTGACGCCATGGGCGTTGAGCGTCGCGGCCGTCGCCAGAATGATGAAGAGCGCGATCAGATTGGAGAAGCCCATGCCGACGATCGTGTCGAGGCGGATACGTGCAAGTTCCCCGCTCGCAGCCTTTGGCGCCACAAACAGCGGCTTGAGATGACGCCGGTGCAGCTCCTCGACCTCCTGCCCCGCCTGCCAGAAAAAGAGATAAGGGCTGATCGTGGTTCCCAGGATAGCGACCAGCGCCATGGCATGCGTACTGTCCAAGGTCAGTTGCGGAATCAGTGCGCCGTGAAGCGCCGTTCCCAGGGGCACCTGAGCGGCGAACACGACCGCGACATAGGAGAAGAGTGACAGCGTCGCCCACTTCAGCATGGCGGCATAGCGCTCATAGCTCACATAGGTCTGTATCAGCACGGAGATGACACCGAATGCCACGGTGTAGAGATGCTGCGATCCGCCGAGCAACAGTTTAAGTGCGGCGCCCATCGCACCTAAATCGGCGCCGAGGTTGAAGACATTGGCGACGATGAGAAGCAGCAAGACGGTGCGCAAGAGCCAGGGCGAATAGTGTCGCCGCAGATTGCTGGCGATGCCGCGCCCCGTGACGGAGCCGATCCGTGCGCTGATCGCCTGGATGGCGGCCATCAAGGGAAAACTGAACAGCATCGTCCAGGCCAGCCCATAGCCGAACTGCGCGCCGACCTGGCTGTAGGTCGCGATCCCGCTGGGATCGTCATCGGCTGCGCCCGTCACGAGCCCGGGGCCGAGGGTTTGGAAGAAGCCCGGTGGCGGCGGTGACAATAGTTCGTCGCTCGAAGCGCCTGTCGTCAGGACCGCTGCGCCGTTGTCCATGGTCAGGAAATTCCCGGTTGATTCAAGGCTTGCCAATCGCCGGGGCGCACCCTCGGGATCATGTCGCTCCATTCCGGCCGCCTGCTTGGCCTAGTGGGCTATCAGGCAGCACAGCGGTGTGGTGTCCAGCAGCTCGCTGGTCATTCCACCGAACAGCCATTCGCGCATGCGGCTATGCCCATAGGCTCCAGCGACGATCAGATCGGCGCCTTGCTGTTGCGCGATGTCGATGATTTCGCGGGTTTCGGACACGATGTCGCCGCTGCGCGACATGGGGCGCGCCGCAACATTGTGCTCCAACAAGTAGCTGCAAACATCCGCAATGCCCTGCTGGTTCGCCTCTGAGCCGACTGAAGCGACACAGACCAGTTCGGCTCGCACCAGGAAGGGCAGTGCGTCCCATACGGCACGCCTTGCTTCGCGTGTATCCTTCCAGGCGACCACGACATGCCTGGCCGAAAGATACTCGACCTGTGGCGGAACCAGCAGGATCGGCCGCCCGAGATCCATGACAAGCTCGTTCGCCGAGACAGCCATCTGGCCCTGGTCGGCGTCGTCGGTCCCTTGCCGGCCGAGTACCAGCAGATCCGCCGCGCGCGACTGGGACAGGATGAAGCCGCGCGGCTCGGAGAGGCTAGAGCGCCATTCGATGGCGGAGCTGTTGCCGGCTGTCCGCCGGAACAGCGCTTCGGCCCTAGCGACCTCCTCACCGGCAGTCTGCTCTGCCTTTCGGAGCAGCAGAGCGTCGGCGGCGGATATGCTGTCGCCATAGTAGGGGACCACGATCTCCGCGGCTGCCACGCCGATCAGCCGGCTCGTGAAACGGTCGGCGAGCGAGGCGGCCAGTTTGATCGGCCCTTCTGCGTTGCCGCCGAGATGGACCGGCACCATCAGGCTTGCATAGGAGGAAAGGCCGGCAGTCTGGTTCAGCGCCGCCATCATATCTCTCCTGTCAGGGTTGTGTTTGCGCAGCGCGCGAACAATGCGGTTTCCGGGGATCTGCCGTCAGGACTAGGACCGGCCCGACAATGCCAGCGAGACGGTGCCGATCTTGCGGATGGACGCCACCCTGAAGGGGACGAAGTCACCGTCGTCGCCACGTACCGAGATGTATTCGCCGACCGCGATGCGATGCCGGTCGAGCTTGAAGGTGCCTTCGTCGTCGTCGCGCCTGCTATTGTCGTAGTCGATCAGCCAAGTCGCGCCGCCGTCGCCGCCGGCGCGGTGGAGCAGCCAGCCATGGCGGTCGGGTTTGCCGGGCCGGAACCGCCGGACACGGCAGCGGTCACGCTCGAGGCGCCATTGCTCGGCATCGAGCCGGCCGTCATCGGTCAGCGGAGCGGCAATCTCGTAGCCGTCCCGGCTGTCGCCCTCCGTATGAGAAGGGGTCCGCGCCAGATGAAGTGTAATTCGCTGAAGCATGGCAATCGTCCCGAGTGGAGCGTTCACTTGGCCGATCATTTCACCGAATGGCGGCCGATGATTTGATCCAGAGCAAGGTTGCTGGAGCAGGGATCGGCAATCTCGCGGCGGGCACGGAGCCCGGAGGGGCATCACCGCCATGAGCATCCGCAATTTCGACGCGCTTTTCAGTCCACGGTCGATCGCCCTGATCGGGGCCAGCAATACCCCAGGCTCCGTCGGGCAGGTCATCGCCGCCAATCTGCTCGGCGCCGGCTTCGAGGGGCCGATTCTGTGCGTCAATCCTCATGCGCGCGCGGTTGCCTCGACCCATGCCTATCATTCCATCGCGGATCTGCCGGTCGTGCCCGATCTGGCGGTGATCGCGACACCGGCGGCGAGCGTTCCCGGCATCGTCGCGGAACTCGGCCGGCGCGGTTGCCGGGCGGCCGTGGTCGTCAGCGCCGGCTTCGAAGGCAAGGGCGCCGAGAGCGATCTGCGCCAGCGGCTGCTGGACGCGGCGCGCCCGCACCTGATGCGCATCGTCGGCCCCAATTGCCTGGGCTTGATCTCGACCCCACGGGCGATCAATGCGAGCTTCGCCCAGGTCACGCCGCGGCCGGGCGGTATCGCCCTCGTCAGCCAGTCCGGCGCCATCATCACCGCTATGCTGGGCTGGGCGCAGCAGCGGCAGATCGGCTTCTCTCATGTCATGTCGCTCGGCGACATGAGCGACGTCGATTTCGGCGATGCGCTCGACTATCTCGCCTCGGATGCCGCGACGCGGGCGATCCTGCTCTATGTCGAAAACATCACCCATGCGCGCAAGTTCATGTCGGCGGCGCGTGCCGCGGCGCGGACGAAGCCGGTCCTCGTCGTCAAGTCGGGGCGCAGCAGCGCCGGAGCAAAGGCTGCCCTGTCGCATACCGGTGCGCTCGCAGGCTCGGATGCGGTCTATGACGCGGCTTTTCGCCGGGCCGGCCTCCTGCGGGTTCATGAGCTCGACGAATTGTTCGCTGCCGCCGCGATCCTGGCGAGCGGCGTCCGGGTCTCCGGCGATCGGCTTACGATCCTGACCAATGGTGGCGGAGCCGGTGTGCTGGCGGTCGATGCGCTGGCGGAGCGCGGATTGCAGGTCGCGGAACTCGGTGCCGAGAGCCGCACGGCGCTCGATCTGGTGCTGCCGCAGAGCTGGTCGCATGGCAATCCGGTCGACATCCTCGGCGACGCGACAGCGGAGCGATATGGTGCGGCGCTGGCGATCCTGATGCGGGAGCCGGACAGCGACGCCATTCTCGCCATCAACTGTCCGACGGCACTGGCCGATGGCGCGCAAGCGGCGTGTGCTGTTGCGACGGCGGCGGCGGCCGGGCGCAACGTCCCGGTCCTGGCCAACTGGCTCGGCAGCGAGGCTTCCGCGGAGTCGCATCGCGTGCTCCGTGAGGGGCGGGTGCCGAGCTTCGACAGTCCCGAGCAGGCCGTGCGCGCCTTCGGCCATCTCGTCGAATTCCGGCGCAATCAGACCCTGCTCCTGGAGACCCCCTCCGCCGGAATGATGCTGGCGCCGGCGGCCGTCGCCGCCGCCGGCGAACTGATCGCCGCGGTTCGGCACGATGGCAGGCTCCTGCTCAACGAGCAGGAAGCGAAACATCTGCTCGCCCTGCTGGGCATTCCGACGGTGGAGACCCGCATCGCCGGAACGCCGGCCGAGGCTGGGCGCATCGCGCAGGACATCGGCGGTCCTGTGGCCCTGAAGATCCTGTCCCCGGACATCTCGCATAAATCCGATGTCGGCGGCGTCGCGCTCGGCCTGGTGTCCGGCGCGGAGGTGCAGCGGGAGGCTGAAGCAATGCTTGGGCGCGTGCGCCAGACCCGCCCCGAGGCGCGGGTGTTGCGCTTCACAGTCCAGGACATGATTTCGCGCCCTCATGCGCAGGAACTGATCGTCGGCATCGCGCACGACGCCACCTTCGGCCCGGTCATCCTGTTCGGACAGGGCGGTACGGCGGCCGAGGTCATGGCCGATCGCAGCATCGGACTACCGCCGCTGAATTCCGTCCTCGCCGGTGACATGGTCGCGCATACGCGCGTCGCCCGGTTGCTCGGCGGTTTCCGGAATGTGCCGCCGGTCCGCTCGGGCGCCATTGAGGACGTGTTGTTGCGACTCTCGGAGATCACGGTGCACCTGCCCGATGTGTTGGAGCTCGACATCAATCCCCTGCTGGTGGATGCGAGCGGCGTGATCGCCCTGGATGCGCGGATCGTGATCGCTGCCGAGCCGGTATCGGCCGGCGGCCATACGATCACGCCTTATCCGCGGACGCTGGAGAGAGCGATCGTCCTTACCGACGGCACGCCTCTCGAGCTGCGCCCGATCCGGCCCGAAGACGAGGTCGCAATCACTGCAATGGTCGAGCAATGCACGGCCCAGGATCTGCGCATGCGCTTCCTCGGTTCTGTGAAGCGTTTCGAGCACGACCTGGCGGCTCGCCTCTCGCAGATCGATTACGACCGGGAGATGGCCTTCGTCGCCATCGAGCCGGGCTCGCGTTTCGGGGAGGGGCCGATCTATGGCGTCGTACGCATCGCAGGCGATCCGGAGCGCAGCTCTGCCGAGTTCGCGATCCTCGTCCGCTCGGACATGAAGGGCAGGGGGCTGGGATTCCAGCTCCTGTCCGCGATCGTCGGCTATGCCCGGCAAGCGGGATACAGGACCGTCTATGGCGATGTGCTGAGCGAAAATACCGCGATGTTGCACATGGCTGGAGAGCTGGGTTTCGCAGTTGAGTCCGGCGGACTCGAATCCGACACCAGGCGAGTGACGCTTTCCATCGAGGCCGGAGCGCCCTCGACGGATGTTTTCCTTCACGGCCCGTCCGAGACCGGGATTTCACCGGAAACGGTGTCCCCCTACGCGACAAGCGAGGGCTGAGGTGATGGGCAATTTCTAGAGCGGTTTCCGATCCGGTTGGATCGTCCAATCGCTCTAGATCTTTGTTCTAACGCGTTTTCTCCGCGCAAACGCTTCGCGTTTGCCGCGGGGGAACCGGTATCCACTTCGCGCGAAAACGCTCTCGCCCGAGGATCAGGTCACGCCGAGCGTGCGAGTCAGGGAGCCGGTCAAGGGCTGCCGTTGGTTGTGATGCCAGGCTGGCGCCTCGCTTTTCCTCAGGCTCGCTCCGGTTGTCTTATCGTATTGGCTTGCGGCGACTGATCATCGGCCAGATCGTCGTCCTGCAGGACGCGCCAGCCCGATCCTTCCAGGTCGTTGTACTGGCCCGTGCGCATGCACCAGAAAAAGCCTGCCAGGCCTGCAAGGCCGAGCCCCAGCGCAAGGGGAAACAGAATGACGAGAATGTTCATGAGGCTGTCCTCTCCGTCGCCGCGGATGCTGCTCTGCGTCCGGCGCGCAGGGCGTTGAGCGTGACGATCAGCGAGGAACCTGACATCGCCGCGGCCGCGACCAGCGGCGTCGCGAGGCCCGCGATTGCGATTGGAACCGCGACTGCATTGTAGAGCACGGCGAACCAGAGGTTTTGTATCATCAGCCGGCGCGCTTTGCGGGCGATGAGGATGCTGGCGGCGACGGGAGCCAGGCTGTCGCCGAGGAAGACGATGTCGGCGGCGGCCTGCGCCAGATGCGCCGCGCTGACAGGTGAGATCGAGACATGCGCTTTCGCCAGCGCTGGGGCGTCGTTGAGGCCATCTCCGACCATCAGGATCTTGCAGCCTCCGGCCGCGAGATCGGCGAGCGCGAGGAGCTTCTCGTCCGGGCGCATGGCGGCGCGGTATGTCGCGATGCCAAGCTCCTGCGCGACGGAGGCGACGGCAGCCTCCCGGTCGCCCGACAGGATCATCACGCCAAGCCCGAGCTGGCGCAGCGCTGCAATGCAGGCGTGAGCGTCCGGGCGCAGGCGCTGACCAATCGCGAAGACTGCGCAGGCATCGCCATGGCGCCACGCGATCAGCGAGGCGGTGGGGAAGGCCGCCGCGACAAGCTCCGCCTCTGCCTGCGCCTCGCAGAAGGAGACGCTGCCCAGGCGCATCTCGCTGCCATCGACCATGGCGACAAGGCCGAGCCCCTGATGTTCATGCGCCGCGCGAACGGGCGCGGGATTGCCTGCGGCGCGGCTGATCGCTTGCGCCAACGGGTGGCGGCTCGCCGCCGCCAGCGCCGCTGCCTGCCGCACGATGTCCACATCGAGGCTGTCTGCATTGAGCAGTTCGGGTTCGGGCAAGGTCAGCGTGCCGGTCTTGTCGAAGACGACCATGTCGGCTTCGGCCAACCTCTCAAGCGCATCCCCCTCCTTCAGCATGACCTTGCCACGGAACAGCGCCGAGGCCGCGACGACCTGGACGGCAGGAATCGCGAGCCCGAGCGCGCAGGGGCAAGTGATGATCAGCACGGTGATGGCGATGATCAATGCCTGCTGCCAGGGCAGGCCGAAGGCCATCCAGCCGAGAAGTGTGGCGAGAGCGGTGGCATGCACCAGCGGCGCGTAGAGCCGGGCCGCGCGGTCGGATAGATGAACATAGCGCGAGCGGCTTTCGACGGCCTGGGCCATCAGCCGGTCGATCTCGTCGAGCAATGTGCCGCTGCCTGCCGCCTCGACGCGCACGGTCAAGGCGCCGGAGAGGTTCGTCGTGCCGGCATGGACGCGTCCACCCGGCGCAACCAGCATCGGCATCGTCTCGCCAGTGACCAGGCTCTGGTCGATCTCGGACTGGCCGGTCTCGACGAGGCCGTCGATGGCGACGCACTCTCCCGGCTGGACCAGAATGAGATCGCCGGGCGAGACCGCCGCGATCGGAACCACGATGGTCGTGCCGTCGCGCGCGAAGCGGGTTGCCGTCTCAGCCTTGAGGGCAGCGAGATTGCCAGCGAGGTCGCGCGTGCGGCGACGCATCAACTGGTCGAGATAGCGCCCGATCAGCAGGAAGAAGAGCAGCATCACCGCGCCGTCGAAATAGGCGTGCTCGGCGTGATTCCAGGTCTCGACCACCGACATGCCGAGCGCGAGCACGACGCCGAGCGTGATCGGCACGTCCATGTTGACCGCGCCCGCCTTCAGCGCCCGCAACGCGCTCTCAAAGAAGGGGCGGCCGGCATAGGCCGCGGTCGGCAATGCGATCAAGGCCGAGAGCCAATGGAAGAGATCACGCGTCACCGGATTGATGTCGCTGGCATTGCCGGACCAGACCGAGACAGAGAGCAGCATGATGTTCATGGCGGCGAAGCCGGCGACGCCGAGATAGCGCAGCAGCCGCGCCTCCTCGCGTGTAACGCTGTCCTGCTGCTCGGAGGGCAGGAAGGGGTAGGCCTTGAAGCCGAGGCGCGCGAGCCGCTCGATCACCGCCTCGGGCCGCAGCACGCCCTCGCACCATTCGACCGTGACGCGCTTCAGCGCGAGATTGACGCGCGCACTGAGGATCCCTGAGTCCCGCTTCAGCCCCTTCTCGATCGCATGCATGCAGCCGGCGCAGCGGATGCCGTCGACAGCCAGCTCCATGCCATCGATGCCGTCGTGATGGCGGACGAAGACGGAGAGATCCTGTTGCGTGGCCATGGTCTTACTCTGCCAACTGGATGCGGCTGCGCGAGATGAAGAGAGCCTCGTTGTCACGCCTGGCCTCGACCGCGAGTGTCCAGGCGCCGCGATGGATCGCCGGTATCGTTGCCGAGTAGAGGCCGGGCGCGGTCTCGACGAGGCGCGCCTCTCGGTCCTCCTGGCGGGAAGCCGGATGCTGCAGTTTTGCCTCGACAGCCAAGCCGGTGAGGGCCGTGCCGGAATGGTCGCGCAGATTCAGGGTCACTGTCGCGCCGCCGCCGTTGCGGGTGATCTGCGCCTGTGCCTGCCAGGCGCGCTCGGCCTGGGCGTGCATGCGCGCGATCTCGCCATTGAAGCGCTGGCTGGTCTCATAGGCGCTCTTGACGTCGACGCCGGGCATGGTTCGGATCGCGGCCGTCATCATGATCGCGTTGACGCCTGCGACAACGCCGAAGAAGGCGACCATCGCGAACAGCACCATGCGGCCGCTGAGCTCGAAGGGGCGGCGTTGTGGTGCCGGCTGGGCTGGCAAGTCGATCGGCATGGCGAAAGCTCCGCAACAGGACATGGCGTCCCCTAAGGTGCGATGAAGTGATCCTGGGCCCGCACGATCTCGCCGGCGAACAGGTCCGAGGCCGTGAAGGTGATGCTCTGGGAGGCGTCGAGATGAGTATCGGGCGGCACCGTGACGAGCACCCGGATCTCGCGCGACGTATCGGCCTCGACTGTCATGATCGGGCGCAGATCGGCCGTCGCCTGCGCGCCGACGGCCTCGATTCGGATGCCGGGAATACCGGCGACCGTCAGGGCAAAGGGGCGCGCCTCCGGACGCTTGTTGAGCAGGCGCAGGGCGTAGGCGTTGCGGATCGAACCATCGCTGAGCTTGACGAAGAGAGGAGCTCGGTCGTGCAGAACGGAAATCTCGGCGGTGCGCCGGGTCGCAAGCTGATAGAGCATCGTGCCGCCGACCAGCACAATCAGCGCGGCATAGATCAGCGTTCGCGCCCGTATCGGGCGATAGACGGTCTTCTCGCCGGCCAATCTGCGCTGGACGTTGGCCTCGGTGTCATAGCCGATGAGGCGATTGGGTCGGCCGATCTTCGCCATCACATTGTCGCAGGCGTCGATGCACAGGCCGCACTGGATGCAGTCGATCTGAGCACCGTCACGGATGTCGATTCCCGTGGGGCAGACGGCGACGCATTGATGGCAGTCGATGCAGTCGCCAGCCGGCGCGCCCTGATCCCGCAGCCGCTGTGCCTGTTTCACCGAGACGCGCGGTTCGCCGCGGTCGTATCGATAGGTGACGTTGAGCGCGTCATCGTCGGTCAGGGCCGCCTGGATGCGCGGCCAGGGACACATGAAGTTGCAGACCTGCTCGCGCATGATGCCGGCGAGGGCATAGGTCGTGAAGGTCAGGATCGCGATCGAGACATAGGCAGCCAGTGGCGCCGTAAAGGTTGCGAGCTGCTGCACGAGCGTCGGTGCGTCGGCGAAATAGAGCACCCATGCACCACCGGTCCACCAGGCGATCGTGAGCCAGACGGCATGCTTGCCTGTCTTGCGCAGCAGCGTCCCGGCGGTCCAGGGCGCTTCGTCGCGCTTCATGCGCTCGCGCCGGTCCCCCTCGAAGGCGCGTTCGACGGCGAGGAAAAGGTCAGTCCAGACCGTCTGCGGGCAGAGATAGCCACACCATAGCCGGCCCGCGACGGCATTCATCAGGAACAGGATGAAGGCTGCCAGGATCAGCAGGCCGGTGAAGTAGTAGACCTCCTGCGGCCAGATCTCGATGAAGAAGAAGTAGAAGCGGTTATGGGCGATGTCGGCCAGGACGGCCTGGTTAGGCAGGTTCGGCCCGCGATCCCAGCGCAGGAAGGGCAGGAGGTAGTAGACGCCGAGGCAGAGGATGAGGATCGTCCACTTGGCGCGGCGGAACGGGCCCGACACGCTTTGCGGGTAGACCTTCTTCGAGGCTGCGAAAAGCGGCAGCCCATCGGCCTCGGCGATATTCATCTCACTGCCCTCCGCCGAGCGAGTGGACATAGACCGTCAGCGCCTTGATCGTCGTGGCGTCGAGCCGCGCGCCCCAGGCCGGCATCACGCCGCCGCGGCTGTTGGTGATGGTCTCGGTCAGCGAGGCCATGTCCATGCCATAGAGCGTGATCGCATCGGTCAGATTCGGTGCGCCGAGTTCCTGGTTGCCCTTGCCGGCGGGACCATGGCAGGCGGCACAGTTCTGCTCGAAGATCGTCCGGCCCTTGGCGAGATCGGCCTTCGGCTGCGTCGGCAGGCCCGCCAGCATGCGGACATGGTTGGCGACCGCGTTGATCTCGTCGCGCTTGAGCACACCGTCGCGGCCGAAGGCCGGCATCGGGCTGACGCGTGTCTCGTTGTCGGTCGCGACGCGAATGCCGTGCTGCAACGTCGTCTGGATCGCGGCGAGCGAGCCGCCCCAGAGCCAGTCATCGTCGTTCAGGTTGGGATAGCCCTTCGAACCCGCTCCGCCGACGCCGTGGCAGGCCGCGCAATTGTCGCCGAAGGCGGCCTTGCCCTGAGCCATGGCGATGCGAAACAGCGCAGGATCGGCCTTGATCTGCTCCAGGGAGGCCTCGGCGAGCCCCTGCGTCTGGGTGGCGCGAAACGCCCGCAAAGCGGACAGGTCGGTCTCGACATCCAGTCGCGTCGCATAGCCGATGACGCCCTTGGTCGTCGTGCTGATCAGCGGCCAGGCGGGATAGACGACCCAGTAACCGAATGACCAGATGATGGTGGCGTAGAAGATGTTGAGCCACCAGCGCGGCAGCGGCGTGTTGAGTTCGCGGATGCCATCCCATTCATGCCCGGTCGTCGCGGTGCCAGTGACGTGATCGACCTCGTGGTCGCCCTTGTGAGCCTGATCCATCGCTCAGTCCTCCCGCAGCGGGGTGAACGCCGCCTGCTCGAAGCGGGCCCGGTTCTTGGGCCAGAGAGCGTAGGCGCAGACACCGATGAAGATGCTGACGAAGTAGAGCAGCCCGGCCGATTGGGCGAAGTTCGCGAGCCATTGATAGGTCGTGTCCATGATGCCCTCGATCAGCGAATGTTGGCTTTGTCGTCGTAGAGCTTGAAGTCGACGAGCGTGCCGAGCACCTGGAGGTAGGCGATCAGGGCGTCGGCCTCGCTGATGCGGGCCGGATTGCCGTCGAAATCGCGGGCCTGGACCTTGGGATAACGGGCCTCGAGCGCGCTTTGCCCGGGATGGTCCGGTGTCGCCTGCGCCTTCAGGTCGGTCATCGCCTGGGCGATCATCTCGTCGGTATAGGGCACACCGCCGCCGCGATTGGCGCGCAGTTCGGCAGCGATGTCGGCAAAGGCCAGTTCGGTCCTGGCCAGGAACGGATAGCCCGGCATGATCGACTGCGGCACCAGCGAACGGGGATCGGCAAGGTGGCCGGCATGCCATTCGTCGGAATACTTGCCACCGACGCGGGCGAGGTCCGGCCCGGTACGCTTGGAGCCCCATTGGAAGGGCTTGTCATACATGCTCTCGGCGGCGAGCGAGTAGTGCCCGTAGCGCTCGATCTCGTCGCGCAGCGGCCGGATCATCTGGCTGTGGCAGAGATAGCAGCCCTCGCGCACATAGATCGCGCGACCGGCGAGCTCGAGCGGCGTGTAGGGCCGCATGCCCTCGACCTTCTCGATGGTATTCTTGAGGTAGAACAGCGGTGCGATCTCGACGAGACCGCCGATCGAGATCACCAGCAGCACGCCGATGATCAGGACGATCGAGTTCGTCTCGAAGATCTTGTGCTTCGACCAGCGGGACTGGCGCGGCAGGGGCGCGCGGGCGTCAATGCTCGACATGGCTGCTGTCCTCACTGGGCGGGGGCGAGTTGGGGGACGAGGCCGCGGTCGTAGTCGGCCTGCGGGGCGTCAACCGTCTCGCTCTTCACCGTCATCCAGAGGTTGAAGACCATGATCAGCGCCCCCGCCAGGAAGAGTGCGCCACCGAGCGCGCGGATGACGTAGAAGGGATGCATCGCCTCGACCGTCTCGATGAAGGAGTATTCGAGGAAGCCGAGCGAGGTGTAGGCGCGCCACATCAGGCCCTGGAGGATGCCCGAGACCCACATCGCCGAGATGTAGAAGACGATGCCGAGCGTCGAGATCCAGAAGTGCCAGTTGACCAGCCTGAGCGAGTAGAGTTCACGCCGGTTCCACAACCAGGGAACGAGGCAGTAGACTGCGCCGAAGGAAATGTAGGCGACCCAGCCGAGCGCACCGGAATGGACGTGGCCGATGGTCCAGTCGGTGTAGTGCGAGAGTGAGTTCACCGCCTTGATCGACATCAGCGGCCCCTCGAAGGTCGACATGCCGTAGAAGGCGAGCGAGACCACCATCATCCGCAGCACGGGGTCGGTGCGCAGCTTGTCCCAGGCGCCAGACAGCGTCATCAGCCCGTTGATCATGCCGCCCCAGGAGGGCATCCAGAGCATGATCGAGAAGGTCATGCCCAGCGTCTGTGCCCAGTCGGGCAGGGCGGTGTAGTGCAGATGGTGAGGGCCAGCCCAGATATAGAGGAAGATCAGCGCCCAGAAATGGATGATCGAGAGCCGGTAGCTGTAGACCGGCCGGTTCGCGCGCTTGGGCACGAAGTAATACATGATTGCCAGGAAGCCGGCGGTGAGGAAGAAACCGACCGCGTTGTGGCCGTACCACCACTGGAACATAGCATCCTGCACGCCCGACCAGACGATGTAGGACTTCGGCGAGAGCACCGAGACCGGCAAGGCGAGATTGTTGCCGAGATGCAGGACGGCGATCGTCAGGATGAAGGCAAGATAGAACCAGTTGGCGACATAGATGTGCGGCTCCTTGCGCTTGGCGAGCGTCATCAGGAAGACCAGGAGATAGGTGACCCAGACGATGGTCAGCCAGAGATCGGCATACCATTCCGGCTCGGCGTATTCCTTGCCCTGGGTGATGCCGAGCAGATAGCCGGTGCCTGCGATGACGATGAAGAAGTTATAGCCGAGCACCACGAACCAGGGCGAAAGATCGCCGGCGAGCCGAGCGCGCGACGTGCGCTGTACAACGTAGAACGAGGTCGCGATCAGGACATTGCCGCCGAAGGCGAAGATCACGGCCGAGGTGTGCAGGGGGCGCAGGCGGCCGAAGCTTGTCCATGCCAAGTCGAGGTTCAGCGCCGGGAAGGCGAGCTGCAACGCAATGATCAGGCCGACCGTAAAGCCGGCGATGCCCCAGAACATCGAGGCCACGGTAGCGAACTTCACCGGACCCATATTGTAGTTCGGCTTGCCGTCTATCTCCTGTGGCGCGGGCACCTGGCCTGGCCGGAAGCAGCGATTGCCGATCAGGAAGACCGAGGCCAACGACGCGAACATCGCCAATGTGGCGTGGAAGGCATAACCGCTATGGTCGGTCAGCGCCGCGACCATCAGGAAGGGCATGACGGCGGCAGCGGCCATCAGCATGCCGGCGATTTCACCGGTCGTCGCGCGCCTGATCGAGTGTTCCGTCGCTGACATACACTGCCCCCATGTCATGGTCAGCGCATCTCTGCGCTGTTCGGTGGGAGGCTTAGCCGGGTTGCGGCGAGCGAACGTTGATCCAAGTCAAGCGAGGAGGAGGGAAGGCCGTGTGCCGCGGGCGAGACTCAAGCGGCGACGTGGGCCATGTGATCGAGGTTCATCAGCCGCACGCCATCGGGCACGATCAGGATCGTCTTGTCCTTGGCGAGCTTGGTGAAGGTCCGGCTCACGGTTTCGATCGTCAGGCCCAGGAAATCGGCGATGTCCTGGCGGCTCATCGGCAGGGGCACAGTCACCGAGGGTTTTCCAAGCTTGGCCCAGCGCTCCTGCATGGCGAGCAGGAAGCAGATCAGCTTCTCTTCGGCGGTGCGGCGTCCGAGCAGCATCATCTGCTCCTGCGCAAGGGTCAGCTCATGCGTCGCGAATTGGTGCAGGCGCCGCAGCAGATGGGGCTTCTCATCGACCAGTGCCGAATAGGCCGAACGCGAGAAGGCGCAAGCCGTGACGGTGTCGATCGCGTCGGCCGAAAAACCGAAGGCATCGCGCATGGCAAGTCCGAGGAAATCGCCCGGCAAAGCAAAACCGACGATCTGACGGCGGCCGTCCGGCAGCAGCTTGTAAAGCCGCACCACGCCGGCTGTGATGTTGTAGACGGAATGCGCCGGCTGTCCCTGCGTGAACAGCGTTTCCCTGGCGGGAAAGACGGTTTCGTGAGCCAGCGCGTCGAGCAGCTCCAGTTCGTCGACCGACAGTGACGCGCACACGCTGACAAGGCGAACCTTGCACGCCATGCAACCGCTCTCGACGTGAGGCGCGGCACTGCAGGCAGATGGCTGACAATCCACGATTGCGTATCCCCCGAGACCACGCATGAGTATTACTACGGTTCGACTATCGGCAGAAGCGTAAGCGATCCATGGGCGCGCGGTTTTGATCTAGATCAATGCGGGGCGCACTGCCGGGCAGCCAGTCTGCACCAGATTGCTCGGGAGCAGTGCGGTGGTTGACCAGGACATCTTCGAGGCGGTCCGGGTCACTCCGGCCCAGGCGCGCAGCGCCTATAGCCTCGTTGCGATGTCGCATCCGAAAGTAGATTTCGACGATTGGAAGCGGTTCCTGCGCGGGGCGATGAGAGCCGGGCGTAAGGATGACGGCATAGTCGGCTTGCGTGATCGCAGGGGCTGCATCCACGCTCTCTTCGCCTTTCGCGTTGTCCAGGCGCTGGGGCGGGACGCCACGCTGCAGGTGACGGAACTCGCTTTGCTGCGCTTGCCAGGCACCGTGCTGGTCAAATCGCTCGTCAGCTTCGCCCATGATCTGGCTGCGGAGCTGGGTCTGCCGTCGATCTCTATCGACATGCAGCCCTCCGATATCTGGAGCCAGGACCAGCATGCCCTCGAACAGCGCGGCTTTGCCGTCGACCGTGTCCAGATGCGCGGTCAGGCGCGGGCATCGATGATGACGCAGGGTAAGTTCTGAGATTTGCTGCACATCAAGGCGCGCTCCGGCTGGCATGCGCAGAGTGCCGCAATGACCAGCCAAGCCTCTTCCTATGCCGCGCGGCAGGTGCCGCGCTACACCAGCTATCCGACCGCGCCGCATTTCACCGGTGGGGTCGATGCCGCGCTCTACCGGCGTTGGCTCTCCGAACTCGACGGCGACGAACCGGTCTCGGTCTATGTCCATGTGCCGTTCTGCGCCGAGCTTTGCCTCTATTGCGGCTGCCAGACTACGGTGACGCGCAGCCCAGCCCCTGTCCTGGCTTATGTCGATCTGCTGTTGCGCGAGCTGGAACTGGTCGGCAAAGCCCTGCCGGGGCGAAAGCGGCTCAGCCATCTTCATTTCGGCGGCGGCACGCCCACGATCCTCGACATGTCCGACTTTCGGCGGCTGATGGCGGCGATCCGTGCGAACTTTGACATCGAGGCTGATGCCGAACTCGCAATCGAGGTCGATCCGCGCACGATATCGCCGGCCCATGCGGCTACGCTGGTCGAGGCAGGGATCAACCGCGTCAGCCTCGGCGTGCAGAGTTTCGATCCGCTTGTGCAGAAGACGATCCGGCGACGGCAATCCTTCGAGCTGACGTCGCGTGTCGCGGAGTGGTTCCGTTTTGCCGGCGTCGAGGGGCTCAATCTCGACCTGATGTACGGCCTTCCGCATCAGAACGTCGCGAATGTGCTGAGCACGGTGCATCAGGCCCTGTCGCTCGATCCCGACCGAATCGCGCTGTTCGGCTACGCCCATGTGCCGTGGATGAAGCGGCATCAGGCCCTGCTGCCGGAAGCCGCATTGCCCGGTAGTGAGGAACGCGCGGCTCAGTTCGAGGCCGCCGCGGCTCGCATCCTCGCGGCGGGCTATGTCCGACTCGGGCTCGATCACTTCGCCAAGCCGGACGATGCCCTCTGCCTGAGCGCGCGAGCAGGCGAGCTCAGGCGCAATTTCCAGGGCTACACGACAGATGGCGCAAAGGCTCTCATCGGCCTCGGCAGCTCTGCGATTTCGCGGCTGCCTCAAGGCTATGCGCAGAATGCCGCGACCGTTGCGCCTTACCGTTCGGCCCTGTCGAGCAACGGTCTTGCAACGGCACGCGGTGTCCCGCTTACGCCGCAGGACAATTTGCGTGCTGGCATCATCGAGCGGCTGACATGTGACTTCAGCGTCGATCTCGCGGCTCTTTGCCGGCAGCATGGCTTCGAGATCGGCGAACTCGATGATGATTTGGGGCGGCTACAGCCGATGGTCCGGGATGGCCTTGCAATACGGGACGGCGCCAGGATCAATGTTGCCCCTGCAGCCCAAGATCTCGTCAGGGTGATCAGCACGGCGTTCGATCAACGCTTCGTCGCTCAGCTGTCCCGGCATTCGCCGGCAGTCTAGAGGTTGTTATGGGCGCAAGTTCAGCTCACGCCGGATTCGCCGGTGAAAGTCCGCTATTTCGCTGACGCCGAAGCCATCTGCGTCGAGGAACTCACAGCTGTGCCGGGAAACGGAATGCGCTTTGTCCGCTTACCGAGCTTGCGATCTTGCCGGAGAAGGGTCAACGCTTGACGGATGCCGCCTGACGGATTCCACTCGGGCATCCGGGTTTAGTCGGACACAGTTTTCCTCCGGGCATTGGAGACTTGTTTGGCCAGCGATACCGAGGCGGGATCCGAGGCTCAGACGCTCACTTCTTCCGCAAAGCTTCTGGTAGAGGCGGTCTCCGATATCGGTTTGCTCATGATCGATGCGGATGGCCTGGTTGCGAGCTGGAACGCGGGTGCGGAGCACATCAGCGGGTGGCGCGAAAATGAAATGCTTGGCCGGCATTTCTCGGCCTTTTTTACGCCTGATGATATCTTGGCAGGCAAGCCGGAGGCCGAGCTCGGACAGGCGAGGCAATCCGGGCGGACCGAGGAATATGGCCTGCGTGTCCGCAAGGACGGATCGCACTTTCCCGCGCATGTGACCATCACGCCCTTGCGCGACCGCTCTGGCGCCATCTACGGCTTCGCCAAGGTGATGCGTGACATCACTGAGCAGATGGCTGCCGAGGGCAGGCTCAAAGCGCGAGAAGCGCATCTGCGCTCCATTCTGGAGACCATTCCTGACGCCATGATCGTCATCGACGAACAGGGCACAATCCAGTCCTTCAGCACGGCAGCGGTTCGCCAGTTCAGTTACGAGCCGGCAGAGGTCGTGGGGAAGAACATCAAGATTTTGATGCCGGGACCTTATCGTGAGCAGCATGATGGGTACCTGCATCGCTATCTGACCACAGGCGAACGCAGGATCATCGGTACAGGCCGCGTCGTCGTCGGCCAGCGCAAGGACGGTTCGACCTTTCCGATGGAGTTGTCGGTCGGCGAAATGCACTCAGGCGGCAGCCGCTACTTCACCGGGTTCATTCGGGATCTGACGGAACGGCAGCAGACTGAGACGCGCCTCCAGGAGCTTCAGGCCGAACTCGTTCATGTGTCCCGTTTCACGGCGCTTGGAGAGATGGCATCGACGCTCGCCCACGAGATCAACCAGCCGCTCACCGCGATCGCAAACTACCTGAAGGGGTGCCATCGCATTTTGCAGCGCATGGAGGGAGACCAGGTTGCGCTCCTGCGCGATGGCGTCAACCAGGCTGCCGATCAGGCTCTTCGGGCCGGTCACATCATCCGGCACTTGCGGGAGTTCGTGGCGCGGGGCGAAAGCGAGCGGCATGTCGAGGCGCTTCCCAAGCTGATCGAGGAAGCCAGCGCACTCGCCCTGGTGGGGGCCAAGGAGAAGGGTGTTCGGATCATATATCGCTTCGACCAGAACGCGCCCCTCGTGCTCGTCGATCGAATCCAGATCCAACAGGTTCTCCTGAATCTGATCCGCAATGCTATTGAAGCGATGCAGGACCGACCGCGCCGAGAACTCGTTGTCGCAACACGAGCCGATCTTTCGGAGAAGCTCGTCGAGGTTTCCGTATCCGATACCGGACCCGGCATTTCCCCCGATATCGCCGACCAGCTGTTTCAGCCCTTCGTGACGACAAAGAAGCAGGGTATGGGTGTTGGCCTCTCGATCTGCCGGACCATTGTCGAGTCGCATGGTGGCCGCATCTGGGTCGCATCCATTCCAGGCACTGGCACGACATTCAGCTTCACCCTGCGATCTGTAGATCCCGAGGAAATGGCCGATGGGAAATGAAGCGATCGTCCATGTCGTCGATGACGATCTGGCCGTACGGCAATCCCTGTCTTTCCTTCTGGCGTCGGATGGACTGCCCGTCAGGCTTCATCAATCGGCCTCCGCGTTTCTCGACACGGTCGAAGATGGATTGACCGGGTGTATCCTGACCGACGTCCGGATGCCGGGCGTCGACGGGATCGAGTTCCTGCGCCGGCTGAAAGCCCGTGGCTTCACAATGCCCGTGATCGTCATGACGGGGCACGCAGATGTGCCACTTGCGGTCGAGGCGATGAAGCAGGGCGCCATCGACTTCATCGAGAAGCCCTTCAATGACGATCTGTTGCTGACGGCGGTGCGCATAGGGCTCGATAGGCACCAGCGCGAAACGCAACATCAAGCTCAATCGGTCGAGATAGCGGGGCGGCTCAAATCCCTATCCGAACGGGAGAAGCAGGTTCTCGATCGGCTTGTCGCGGGCAAGGCCAACAAGGTCATCGCCTTCGAACTCGACATCAGCCCACGGACGGTCGAGATCTATCGTGCCAACGTCATGACGAAGATGCGCGCGGGCAGCCTCTCCGAATTGGTGCGGTTCGCCCTATTGGTCGAAAATGGCGGCGAAACTGCCGCAAGACCATAAGGGGTTTCCCTGAATTGGAAATCTCGCTGCTTCTGGTCCAATCCGGCATGACTATCTGGCACTTCCTGTGTCCGATGGCATTGGTTGGGGCCATACGATGTCAACCGACACAGGGCCGGTCATCGTCGTCGACGACGACGATGCGGTTCGGCAGTCACTGATATTCGTTCTCGAGATCGAGGGCTTGCAGGTGCGCGCCTATTGCGACGGCGCTCAGCTTCTCGCCGAGCCGAATATGCCGACTAGGGGCTGCCTGATTGTTGACTACAACATGCCCGGGATGAACGGCATCGAGCTCGTCGAGCATCTGCGCAATCGCCATGTCGAGCTGCCTGCGATCCTGATGACAGGCAGGATATCGGATCACATTCGCCGAAAGGCGGGCAAGGCCGGCTTCAATCGCGTGATCGAAAAACCCCTGCAGGATGATTCTCTTGTCGAGACCATCCGCGCCGCCCTTGCCTCCAAGCAACCGGCCCTCAGGACTATCCCTTAGGACAGCATCTGAATTTCGCCGGAAAGCGCGAAACGGTAGCCCTTCTGCAAGTCACAACCATCTGCAGAGGGCGCCATGCAAACAATTTCCGCACCCCATGTCATGCAATTTCCGGCGTGGATGGCTCGAGGCGCTACGCTGCAATCCGACGCCCGCCCTGCATCGGTGCACAACGAGGCTCGGCGCAGCTTCGCGAAGGAAGCGGGCATCTTTACCCAGGGGGACCAAGCGCAGTCCTATTATCGCGTCATGGCGGGGACCGTCCGAACTTACCGCGTCCTCAGCGATGGTCGCCGCCAGATCGACGCCTTCCACGTGCCTGGGGACATCTTCGGGATTGAAGCAGGCGAGGTGCGGAGCATGAGCGCTGATGCCGTCGAGCCCGTAGTCCTGTTGCAGTATCGCAATCAGCAGCTGGCCGAACTTGCAACTGATGATCCTGACTTCATCCAACAGGTTATGGGGGCGATGCTGCAGTCATTGGAGCGCGCGCAGGCTCATATCATGCTCCTGGGGCGCAAGAGCGCCGTCGAAAAACTGGCGACCTTCCTCCTCGGCATCTCGGATCGGCTCTCGGGACTTGGGCGTGTCGACTTGCCGATGTCGCGCATCGATATCGCGGACCATCTCGGCCTGACGATTGAGACGGTCTCACGCTCGCTGACGCAATTGGAGCGAGCTCGCTACATCGAGCTGCCCGCGCATCGTCGCTCGATCATCCTGAAGAACATCTCCGCGCTCAGGCGCCTGGACTCATGAAAGCCAAGTCGATGTCGATGTCGATGGCCCGACACGCGACCAGCAAGGCGCAGCCAACTGACCAAGCGCAATATTCGGCGTGCGGCGAGGAGCCCAATATCTCCAGTTGGCCGGCGCCGCCGCGCGCGATCCAATCAGTGCCGCCGAGCGCCAAAATCCCGACAGAAGGGAAGGGGGCAGATGGTGGTGATACGTATCTCCCGGTTACCGGCTGGATGGCCTTGTGCATTCTTGCCGGGGCTACGAGCAAGAGGCAGGCGAGGTCGCTTTCACACATCTCGAGTCGTTATGGACACTTATCCGAGCCATAGGATCCCAGGCTGCTGCGAGATTGCGTCAGAGCCTAATTTGCAGGCCGAAACACACATCACGAGCCGGGGACGCTGATCAGTGTATCGCGCCAAGTCTTAGAATTCGCTCCAACCCACTGCCGCGCGCGTCTTCGTCTGCCTGAGGGCTGGCGGCGCAACGCGATCCGACATGACCCTGGCGACATCCCTGAGATGGGTCGCTTGCCGGGCTGGATCGTGACATGCCACGTCCTGCGGCTTGTTCCTCGTCTTGAAGCGCGCAAGGCTCGCCCGCAGTTCCGTGATCCTTTCCGTGAGGACCGTCGCGGAGGCGGCACTTTCTTCGGCTAACGACGAGTTCTGCTGGGTCATGCCGTCGAGATGCGCCACGGTCTGGCTCATCTCCTCGATGCCATGCGCCTGCTCGGCGCTGGCCGTCGAGATCTCGCCGATGGTCGCGGACACGCGCGACGATGCCTCGTTGATCTGTGTCAGGGCCGTTCCGGCGGCACGCACCAGCTTCACGCCCTCGCTGACCTGCGCGTTCGAGGATGAGATCAGCGCCGAGATGTCCTTGGCCGCCGCGGCCGAGCGCTGCGCCAGCGTGCGCACTTCGCTTGCCACCACCGCAAAGCCCTTGCCGGCATCACCCGCACGCGCGGCTTCCACCGCGGCATTCAGCGCCAGCAGATTGGTCTGGAAAGCGATGTCGTCGATCACCCGGATGATGGCGGAGATCTTCTGCGAGGCGCTCTCGATGCGCGCCATCGCATCGACCGCCTCGCCGACGACGGCAGCGCCGCTGCCGGCCGCCTCCTTCGCCTGATCCGCCATCTGCGCCGCCTGGCGGGCCGCCTGCGCGGAGGCCTTCACGGAAGCCGCGAGTTCCTCGGTCGTCGCGGCGGTTTCCTCGAGGTTCGAGGCCTGCTCTTCGGTGCGCTGGGACAGGTCGTTGGCGCCGGCGGTGATCTCGCGCGCGGTCAAGGTGACCTCGTTCGACGTCGCCTGGATGGTATGGAGCGTCTCCGACAGGCGCTCGATGGTTCCGTTGATCGCCTCCTTCAGCTGGGCGAAGCGGCCCTGATAGCTCGCCGTCACCATTTGCGTGAGATCGGCATCGGCCAGCGCCGCCAGTACCGCGCCGGTTTCGCCGAGGCCGCGATCGACGGTCTCGACCAGCGTATTCACATTGTTGGCCAGCTTGTTCAATTCGATATCGGCGAACTGCACGGTGACGCGCTTGGAGAAGTCGCCAGCCACCGCCGAAGTGATGACGTCTCCAAAGGCCCGCTGCAGATCCTGGCGCATGCGGGCCCTCTCGATGCGCGTCAGGTTGCGGCGGCCGAAATAATTCGCGAATTTGGCGTACAGAACCGGGAAGCTGTCGATCAGCGGGTCCTCGTAATCCTCGCCGACATCGGAAAAGAACACGATCGCCGACAGCGTCTGGTTTACGTTGATCCCGAACAGCTCGCCGAAGGTCGAGAAGCCGGCGGCGGGAACCGGCCACAGGTTCCGGGCTCCCGCCAGGGCGCCGGGATTCGACAGCCGGCGCAGGATGCAATCATTCATCAGCACGGCGGACGGCTTCGGCTTGCCCTGCAGATAGGCGGCGATGTCCTTGCGCGTCTGCTCGACGAAATCGGTCTCCTCGAGCATCACCAGCCGGTCGCCGACCGAGATATCGCAGTAGAAGGTGATCTTCCCATCGGTGAAATCGAGGCTGGCGACGGAGCGGACGAAGATCTCCCCGTCGAGCTCGATGCCGAAGGCCTTGTTCGCCAAGGCGGCCTTGAGCCCGTCGGGGCGGCAATCGAAGCTCTTGCAGAGAGCGTCGATGAAGGCGTGGACCGTGCCGGTCGAGGCATCGAAGACCGATTGCACCGAGCGCTGATTGACGTCGGCCTCGACGACGACGAAGGAGCGATCGAGCTGGCGGAAATTCTGGCTCTTGAACAGGCCGTAACGCTGGCGGGGCGCGAGCTTCACGAAGGCGATCACGGCATGGTCTTCGAGAATGCGCTCGCCGTCATACAGGCAGGTCTTGACGAAATCGAGCTTGCCGCCGGCCGAGCCGCCGGTGAACATGCAGGGGAATTTGGCGGCGCGATAAACCGCCTCCATGAAGTAGTTCTCGGATTTCGACAGCCCGTCGATGAAGGTCAGCGCGAAGCTGTCGCGCGCATCCAGGCGAAAGGACGGGGTGACGCCGGCCAATTCGGCCGTGATCCTGTCGACGCGCGCTTCATGTTCGAGCGCGACCGTGGATTTGCCGCGAATGTCCTGGCAATGCAGCGGAACCGCGAAGATCTCGGCCCGTTCGACCAGCGCCGGCGAAAAGACCTGGACCACGATCGTGCGCCAGTCACCCGGCGTTTCCAGATAAAGGCGCCCATCCGGCTGCGAACAGAGCTCGCCGGCCGTCGTCATGGCGATGACCGGCGTGCCCCCCGCCAAAGCCGTCAGCCTGCGCGAAACCTCGGCGAAATCGACATTGGGAGAGATGAAGGCCAGCGCCAGCGGCGAGCTGCGCCCGGCAAATCGGAACAGCTTCGGATCGATCCCGTCAAGCTGCTCGTTGGTCACGGCCTGGCGAACCACATCCTTGCACAAACTGGCGCTGGCGCTGCGCAGAGCGCTCTCGAACAAACCCATCATCGTCTCCCAGGTAGAACGGACGCGTTTTTGCCTTCGTCGCAGCGGAAGTTTTTCTCAGTACCACGAAGTATGTTTTCACAATAAAGCCAACATAATCTCTTATTACATCAATAAGTATCGGAAATTGTACTAAATACTTAGATTTTATCCTCATTAAACTCATAGAAAATTGAGTCGTAATGAACTTATATTTTTATATATTAATTATCTATTGATGTTTCCGCGCATTTATCGAGTATTGATCTAGATCAATATTTCAACGCCTCGGCCGACAATGCCGTTGGATCTCAAATCGGCAAACAATGGCGGACGATGACGGCGATACAGGCCGCGAGGAGGATGGCGGGGCGGTTCATCCCGCCATCCGGTCCTTCCGGACCATGTCGTCGGGTAGAACAGAGGACGAGGAGGCGGAAGACGCGCCAGGAGGCGCAAGCCGACACGCTGATCTTGCAAGAGCAATCCGTTGCTGATGCGTTTCGTTCGATCGGCGTGGCCGAGGCGATTCAGGAGATTGGTGCCACCCGGTTGTTTCCACGAGGAACGCCTGACCAAGCTGTCACTCTAGTTGATCCATATCAAACATAAGGACTGATTCAGATCAATTTACAGCATGAATCGCTCTTTTTAGAATCTATTTCAGATATTTTTAACATCGCACTCTCTCAGCTGTGCCTAACAGCAATAAATAGAGCCATGTTGGCTCGCCTGAGGGGGCGCCATGTCGTTTTCGCTTTTTGAGTCATCCGCCGAACGTGAAGCTGCCGCTATCCGTCGAACGCAGGCCGTTATCGAATTCACGATGGACGGCCGCATCATCGCGGCGAATGCGAACTTCCTCGACGTGGTCGGCTATCGGGCGGAAGAAGTGCTGGGACAGCATCATTCGATGTTCGTCGAACCCGGCTGTGCCGGTTCGGACGATTACCGGTCGTTCTGGGCAAAGCTTGGCCGTGGCGAGGCGATGGAAGCGGAATTTCTTCGGATCGCCAAGGGTGGAGCCCAGGTCTGGCTGCAGGCGATCTACACGCCGATTCTGGGACGTTCGGGAAAGCCGGAAAAGGTCGTCAAATTCGCCACGGACATCACTGCGCGGAAGGGCGTCATGGCGAATTACGAGGGGCAGGTCGCCGCAATCCGGAAGTCGCAGGCGGTCATCGAGTTCGATCTGGCGGGCACCGTGCTCGACGCCAACGAGAATTTCCTGACCGTGCTCGGTTACTCCCTGGCGGACATCAAGGGCAAGCATCATTCGATGTTCGTCGATCCCGAGGCGCGTAGCAGCGACGCCTATGCCCGCTTCTGGCAAAAGCTCGGCCGCGGCGAATATGATGACGGCCAGTATCTGCGCATCGGCAAGGGCGGCAGGCAGGTCTGGATCCAGGCCAGCTACAACCCGATCCTCGATGCGCTCGGCAAGCCCTATAAGGTGGTCAAATACGCGACCGATATCACCGCCAACAAGCAGGCCCAGGACATGCTCAGCCGGGCTGTCGAGGAGACGCAGAGCGTCGTCCAGGCCGCCAAGTCCCGGGACCTGACCCAGCGTGTCTCACTTCAGGGCAAGTGCGGCGCCATCGGCGAGCTCTGCGGCGGCGTCAACGAGCTTCTGGAATCCGTCGCCGACATCGTTCGGACCGTCAGCGACATCTCGTCGAACATCTCGGCAGGTGCCACGCGCATCGGCAATGACAGCCGCGAGCTTGCCCAGCGCACCGAAGAGCAGGCGGCGAGCCTGGAAGAAACCGCCGCGACCACGGAAGAACTCGCCGCATCGGTCAAGCAGAGCTCCGAGCGGACCCGCGACGCCACGGCTCTCGGCGCGGGAGCTAATGAAGAAGCAAGCCGAGGCGGCACCATCGTCGCCGAAGCGGTCGTCGCGATGGCGCGCATCGAGAAAGCCTCCAGCGACATTTCGGACATCATCCGGGTGATCGACGACATCGCCTTCCAGACCAATCTGCTGGCGCTGAACGCAGCGGTGGAAGCCGCCCGCGCCGGCGATGCCGGCAAGGGCTTTGCCGTGGTTGCAAGCGAGGTCAGAACGCTGGCGCAACGCTCGGGCGAAGCCGCCAAGAACATCTCGACGCTCATCTCCAATTCGACGCAGCAGGTCGCCAACGGCGTCAAGCTGGTCAAGGACGCCGGCGCCGCGCTGGCTGGCATCGTCGACTCCTCGACGAATGTCGCCTCGGCACTCGGCGATATCTCCAGCGCTTCGCACGAGCAGGCCAACGGCATCGAGGAAGTCGCCAAGGTCGTGGCGCATATGGACGAGATGACCCAGCGCAATTCGCTGATGGCCGAGCAGAGCGCGACGATCGCCAAGCAATTGGAGCAGGCGACTGGCGAGCTCCAGACGATGGTTCAGGACTTCAGGATCGATGAGCGGCCAAAACCCGACCTCGCCTCAAGACCCGACCTCGCCTCCGGCCAGGTCACCCAGCTGCGTCAGGTCTCGGCGCCTCCTGCCAGGCCGGCTGCCACTGCCCCGCGTCCGCAGCGCCGTGCGGCTGGCGGGTCGGCTGGAGGCTGGTCCGAGTTCTGACCGGCCGACATATCCCGGATGTAAAATCTCACGAGCCCAGGACGGGCGAGGAGCAAACCCGTGCACAATCAAATCGGATCCCATGAGCAGGCCGCTCGTCCGGCCTCTCGGATCGAGAAAATGGTCGTCTTCCGTCTGGCGGGACGTGCCTTCGGCATCGATGTCGACCGTGTCCGCGAGATTCGCGGATGGCAGCCGACGACGGAGTTGCCCCAGTCGGCGGACCATATGCTCGGCGTGATCAATCTGCGCGGGGCCATCGTGCCGGTGTTCGACCTGCAGGCCAGGCTCGGCTTCGGCCGGAACGCGATCGGTCTCGCCAGCGTCGTCGTCGTCGCGGATTTCGGCGATCGCATGATCGGCATTCTGGCCGATGCCGTCTCCGACATCGTCGAAATTCTGCCCGGCGAGCTTCTCCCGACACCCGCCGATTGCTGCGACGCTGCCCTGCTGCACGGCTTGATCGCCCGGGACAACGAGATCATCGGCCTGCTCGACCTGGCCGCGATCGGCGGTGCCGAAGGCGACCGCGCATGAAGATCATGATCGTCGACGACAACCGCACCTATCTGATGGTGCTGCGCGGCGTCGTGAACAATATCGGCCCGCACGAGATTTCCGTCTTCGCCAATCCGCTGGAGGCGCTGGCTGCGGCAGCGACCACTGAATTCGACCTGATCCTCGTCGATTATCTGATGCCGGAAATGGATGGCGTGGCGTTCATTCGCGCCTTGCGACAGCTGCCCAACCATCATCACCAGCCCATCGTCATGGTCACCACGGCCGAACAGCGCGAAACCCGGATCGCCGCGCTGGATGCGGGGGCGACCGATTTCCTGCGCAAGCCGGTCGAGCCTGTCGAGCTGCGCGTGCGCGTTCACAACCTGCTTCAGCTGCGCGAGGCGCAAACGCTGATGCGTGATCGCGCGGTCTGGCTCGCCAGGGAGGTTCGGCAGGCAACCCAGGAGCTCGTCGAAAGCCAGCGCGACATGGCACGGCGTCTCGCGCGCGCGATCGACTGCCGCGACGGCCATACCGGAGACCATGTCGCGCGCATGGCGGGGCTGTGCCGCCTCATCGCCCAGGGGCTCGGCCTGGACGATGAGCAGTGCGAGACGATCTTCGCGGCTGCCCCGATGCACGATGTCGGCAAGATCGGCATCCCTGATTCCATTCTGCAGAAGCCGGGCCGCCTCACCGAGGAGGAGATGGCGCTGATGCGCTCGCATGTCTCGATCGGCGAGGCGATCCTGGCCGATGGACAGTCGAGCCTGATGCGCTGCGCCGAACGGATCGCGAGCTCGCATCACGAGCGTTGGGACGGCAAGGGCTATCCGCGCGGCCTTGCCGGCGAGGCGATCCCGATCGAGGGGCGGATCGCAGCCGTGGCCGATGTCTTCGAGGCGCTTTGCGCCGACCGCGTCTACCGGCCCGGCTGGCCGCTCGGCGATGCGCGCGACTTCATCAGATCCGGCTGCGGCAGTCATTTCGACCCGGCCTGCGTGGCGGCGTTCGAAGCGCGCTGGAGCGAGATCACCGCCTTGATGCGGGCGTCGCAAGCCCCCGCACCGTCCGCTGTCGCGCGAGCGGGCTGAGCTCACAGAACCATGTCAACGAAGGGGAGCGAAGCCATGCTCAAGCGTCTGTCGATCGTCTGCCTCGTCATGTTCTGTGTCACCAGCCTTGCTGTGGCCGAGACCATGCCGGCGCCCAAGGATCCGGTCATCCTGACCGTTACCGGCAAGATCACGAACCGCAACAGCGCGCAGGGCGCAGCGTTCGATGCCGCGATGCTGCAGGCTTTGCCGAGCCGCGTCACCGTCACCAACACGCCTTGGTATCCCGAGAAGACCGCATTCGAGGGCCCGGTGGGCGCTGCCATGCTCGATCTGGTCGGTGCGAACGGGACTATGCTGCGGGTCACGGCGCTCAATGACTATGTCGTCGAGATTCCGGTCGCCGATTTCCGGAAATGGCCGGTCATCCTGGCGACGAAGATCGATGGCAAGCTGATCTCCGTTCGTGAGAAGGGCCCGATCTTCGTGATCTATCCCTTCGATCAGGAGCCGTCCCTCTATAACGAGCTCTATTTCGGACGTTCCGCCTGGCAGGTGAGAACGATCGAGGTGCGGTGACGGCCCTCTGGGCGGAGCCGCATCCGATGCAGACACGCAAGACGCGACTGTTCGACTATGGCGTGATGGCGCTGGTGGGCGTCAGCATATTGCTCGGCTGCGTCGTCGTGGCGACGTTCTCGGCCATCGGGGCGCGCCAGCGCGCTACCGAGGAGAGCGTGCGCGAGGATGCCGTCTGGGCGGCCTACCAGCTCGATAGCGAGGTCAAGAAGCTCATTGGGGCCGTTCACGACCTGGAGACCGTGTTCATCGCTCCCCGGCGCGCGGATGTGACCTTGCGCTACGACATCCTCTACAGCCGCGCGAGCGTGCTCACGAACGGCCATTACGCCGTGAAATTCGGCGGTGAGACCGAGCTCATCACGCTGGCGCAGGAGGCGCGACAGCGCATCCTGGCACTGGCCCCGCTGATCGATGCGCTCGATCTCGCCGGTGAGCCGGTGCTGCAAGTCTCGCCGCTGCTGCTCGAACTCGAGACGATGGCCCATCTCTCCGAGCGCCTGCTCAACGTCTCCAATCTCGCCCATTCCCGCATCAGGGTTCAGGACCGCGCCGAATTGAGATCGGTTTATGCCCAGCTGGCGAGCGCGATGGCGGCATTGATCGTGTCGCTGGCGGCGATCGTGATCTATCTCGGCATACAGCTGCGCCATATCCGCATCGCCAGACGGCGCTCCGAGCTCCTCAGCATCGAAAATGCGGAGGCCGCCAAACGCGCGGAAGCCGGCGCGCGCGCCAAGTCGATATTCCTGGCCACCATGAGCCATGAGATCAGAACACCGTTGAACGGCATCATCGGCATGGTCGACATCATGCGCGATTCCGCCATGAGCGCAGGCCAGCGCGACAGGCTTGCCGTCATCGGCGACTGCAGCGACACGCTTCTGGCGCTGATCGACGACATCCTCGACTTCTCGAAATTGGAATCGGGGGCGGTGGAATTCGAGCTCGCCCCCTTCGAACTCGGCGAGGTCTGTGCCGCCGTCAGCAATGTGATGGGGCAGCGCGCCTGCGAGAAGGGCATCGTGCTGCATGTCGACAATCCCCAGGCTCTCGTCACGACGGATGCGACGCGGCTTCGGCAGATCCTGTTCAATCTCGTCGGCAACGCCGTGAAGTTCACCGATAGCGGCTGGGTCAGACTGGCCTGCAGCCTGGACCAGCGCGACTGCCTGCGCGTCGAGGTCGAGGATACCGGCATCGGCATCCCGGCCGAGGCCCGCGACCGGCTGTTCCAGGACTTCAGCCAGCTCGACATCACGATCAACCGCCGCTTCGGCGGCACCGGGCTCGGCCTGGCGATCTGCCGCCGGCTGATCGGCGCGCTGGGCGGCGAGATCGGCGTCAGCCCGCGCGAGGGCGGAGGCAGCCGCTTCTGGTTCACATTGCCCGTCAGCCCGGTCGCGGCATCGCAAGCCGCAACGGCTTCAGTGCCCGCCCAGGATTCTGCCCAGGAACCGGCCCGTGACCTGACCTTCTCAGGCCGAATTCTGGTGGCGGAAGACAACCTGATCAATTTCATCGTCGTCAGCGAATTGCTGCAGCGCCTCGGCCTTCAGGTCGACCATGCGCCCAATGGCGAGATCGCCGTTCACCTGGCCGGCGCCACGCACTACGACCTCGTCCTGATGGACATGCAGATGCCGGTGATGGATGGGCTCGAGGCAACGCGAACGATCCGTCGACGGGGGCTGGCAACCCTGCCGATCATCGCGCTCACGGCAAACGCGTTCTCGAGCGATCGCGAGGATTGCCTGGCGGCCGGCATGAGCGACTTCGTCGCCAAGCCGATCAACCGCGCCAAGATGACGGCCATTCTGGCGAAATGGCTTCCGGAATACGCTTCGGCCATCGAGTCCGCCTCCGATGCGGCGAAGGCCGACGCTCTCGATGACGACGTCGGGCCGGGGCTGATCGACCACGCTGCGAGGGACGAATTGCGGCGCGAGATCGGTGGCGATCTCATGGACGAGCTGACCCGGGATTTCTGGCCCGACGCGACACGCATGGTCTCAGCCGCGGGCAAGGCCTTCGCCTCGGGCGAGATCGGCCTCGCGATCCGCGAACTGCACACGCTCAAGGGCGTGGCTGGCACGCTCGGCCTCGCCGCCGTCGCGGCCGCCGCGGAGGTCGCCGAGCACGCGTTCAAGGCGAGCGGAGCCGCGGACATGGCCGTGCTTCAGGCAACGCTGCTGCGCACAATCCTGACGATGGATGCCAACGAAGCCTCGCGGGAAACAGCGGCGATCGCGGCTTCCGCATAATGCGCCTCGGTGGCCGACATCAGAGCCTGTGAGACCATCCGGGAGTTTCGAGGAAGCGACTGTCCTCGAACTTCAGCCGGCTGATCCCTGATTTGAGTGGGAGACGGTTATGTCAGCAGCGCCACATCAGCCTTGATGCAGGTTTCATCGATGAAGACGACGCGCCGGGATCAAACAGGCCCTGATAGGTTCTCCAACGCTTGCGTTCGTGGGTGATGGCCATGATCGATCCACCGGCGCCCCATCAAAGTTTGCACGTCGAAAGATGGTCGACGGTCGTACCCTTTTCATGCGGCCGGATCGGGGAGGGGCGATTGTGGTTTCCCAAAGGCGCCGAGAGCTTGCGCTGGATGGTGCTCCTCATGGCGCCTAGCGGAAAAGCTCAGGCCGACGACCTTCGCAGGCGATGTGCGTGACGGTTCGACTTTCCACGGAAAGAAGTCGGAGATCGCGGACGAGGATGAGTTGGAACTGGCCTGACCGGTTGGGGGTTACAGCCTTGCTCGCGCCGATCGACGCGTTTCCTGCCGCGGCTGCACCTGTCAGGCGCGACTTCATGAACGACTAAAACTCAGCAAGGAGAAGCTCGCGATGAAAGACAGCGTCAAGGAGAACATGGAGGTCATCGGGGCCGACGGTGTGCATGTCGGGACGGTCGATCGCTTCGATGGCGACCGTATCAAGCTCAAGATGAGCGATAGCTATGGGAAGCATGAGGGCCATCATCACTATATCGAGGCCGGCTTCGTGGCTGGCGTCGAGGGGAACAAGGTTCGCCTTTCCGCGAATGCTGACATCGCCGTGACCCTGGAGGAGGAAAAGTCCGGGGGTCCGGTCGATCTCTGATGCCTCTCGAGGCGGTCGTGTCGGCTGCCTCGATACGGCTTCGTGCAGGCGACCTGCAGCGGCGATTTCGAACCCGATATCGGTCAGGACATCTCGATTGGCTATCCGGGCCGCTCCAGCGCGATGGTTGAGCTCTATCTGTAGGAATCGTATAGGTTCCCGATGCTGACGGCGAAGACCGCTGTCGCCACGGCGCTTGTGAGCCATGACCACTCCTTCCGCACATCATGTCGTCATCGTCGGGGCCGGTTTCGGCGGTCTTGAAGCGGCGCGTGATCTAGCGGGCGCGCCGGTGCGCATGACCGTCATCGATCGGCGCAACCATCACCTGTTCCAGCCTTTGCTCTACCAGGTGGCGGTTGCATCGCTCGCGACATCGGAGATCGCCTGGCCGATCCGCTCTCTGCTGCACAGGCACAAGAACGTCACGACGCTACTTGGGAGCGTCACCGGCGTGAATATCCCGGAGAAAGAGGTTTTGCTGGACGGCGAGCCGCCGATTGCTTTCGACACGTTGATTCTGGCGACCGGCGCGCGCCATGCCTATTTCGGCCACGATGAATGGGAACCCTATGCGCCCGGCCTGAAAACCCTCGAGGACGCAACCAAGATCAGGCGTCGCATCCTGTCGGCCTTCGAGCAGGCCGAGTGGGAAATGGATGAGGCCCGGCGCGCCACGTTCCTGACCTTCGTGATCATCGGCGCAGGCCCGACCGGCGTGGAACTCGCCGGCACGATCGCCGAGCTTGCCCGGGATACGTTGCACGGCGATTTCCGCAATTTCGACACGCATAGTGCACGCGTCGTTCTCATCGAAGCAGGCCCGCGCATCCTCTCCGGCTTCAGCGAGGACCTGTCGGCTTATGCCCACCAGGCGCTGACGCGTCTCGGGGTCGAGATCAAGCTCGGGCACGCTGTTTCTAAATGCGGCGAAGACGGTGTCGAGCTCGGCGAGGAGTTTCTCCCGGCACGGACGATTTTGTGGGCTGCGGGCGTTGCGGCTTCGCCGGCGGCCGATTGGCTGAATGCGCCCGCCGACCGGGCAGGGCGGGTTCTCGTAGAGGGCGACCTCACCCTTCCCGGACATCCGAACATCTTTGTGATCGGCGATACCGCCCATGTCGCCGCGGCGGATGGAAAGCTTGTTCCCGGCGTTGCGCCGGCGGCCAAACAGGAGGGCGTTTATGTCGCCGCGGTGATCAAGGCCCGGTTGAGCGATCGAGCCGCGCCGCAGCCATTCACATACAAGAACGCCGGCAATCTCGCGACGATCGGCAAGCGCGCGGCCATCGTCGATTTCGGCTGGATCAAGCTGAAAGGGCGCCTGGCCTGGTGGATGTGGGGCATTGCCCACATCTTCTTCCTGATCGGACTGCGCAATCGTCTCACCGTCGCTTTGAGCTGGCTGTGGATCTATCTCAGCGGGCAGCGCAGTGCCCGCCTCATCACGCAAGGCGAAGTGAAAAACAGCGGGGCGCCGAATTAGAGCGTTTTCGAGCGAAGTGGTTACCGGTTCGCGTGAAGAAAGCGCTTTAAAACAATGACCTAGAGCATTTGAACCGATTCAGTCGGGTCGGACATCGCTCTAGCGATCACCCGCAGCCATATTCATAAGCCGATCCCTGACGCCAAGCAGGGTGTGGCACAGGCTTTCCAGCTCGCTGACCGAAAAGCCGGCTGCGAGTTCGGGTAGCTGCGCCGTGAGCTGCTCGCGCAGCACGCCGTTGAAGCGGGCCTCGCCTGCGGGTGACACCACCAGGCCGTTCTCCTGCTCGAACGCCACGTTCCAGGCCACCGCCTCCTCCTGGGTAAGTCCCACCGGCAGATCGAGTTTCAGCGTTCCCTCGCTCAATCGCACGGGATAACCGCCCGGCAAGCCGTTCGGTCCCGGGACATGGCCGCGCCATTCCCGGCCTGCCGCCATGGCGAGCAGCATCGGCACGCCACTGGCGCCGGAAATCTCGATCACCGGCTCCGGCGTCAATTGGATATCCGCGAAGCGCGCGAAGACATCATCGACCTCGCGACCGTCGATCCAGACGCGCGGCGGCTTTCCACTCCGTTGCGCCGGCGGGCGTCGCCAGGCCGCGAGGTTTTGATAATGGGCAAGAACCTTGATTTCCGCGCCGGCCGGAACCGAAGCCGAGCCGGCGAAGACATTGGACAGGATGGCGACATTGCCCATGCCGCAGGCGACGTCATGGCCGAGCGCCGTGATGATGCCGTTGACGACATCGGGAAAGCTGCAGTTCACGAGCGTGACCGGCTTGCCAGAGCGGCTGATCGCTGCCGCGACACGGGCGCTGATCAGGGCCTGGAAGATGGCGGTCGCGCTTAGGCCGCCCTCAGCGACAAGCTGCGTCCAGGCATTGCCGCGCTGGGCTATGACCTGCGAGGTCTGGGTCGAGGCGGCCTGCACTAGGATGCGCGGGCCGGTCGCTGCGAGCAATGCGTCGGCAGCGTCGGGCGCCAGCAGGTCGATCGCATGCGTGTCGAAGCGCGCCGGTTTGCCGAACAGGGCGGCGCGGGCGTTGGCGGCGGTGCGCAGCCAGCGCAGCCGCTCCTGATTGCGGCCGGCGATGGTGACATGCACCGGCTCTTCCGCGGTTGCGGCGATGTCGAAGGCGATACGCGCGGCAAAGCCGCCCGTGCCGGAAATCAGGATGTCGCAGGCGGCCATCTCAGCGCTCCGCCAATGCCGCACGGTCCCAGCAATCATCGAGCCGGGGCGAGAGCTTGTGTTTCATTATGCGCTGGCTTGCCGTGCGCTCGAACTCGTCGACCAGCGCGATGTAGCGCGGGTTCTGATAGGGGGCGAGCCGACGGCCGAGCCAGTCCGACAGGGTCGCGGGGTCGAGGAGCGCGCCGTCGCGCGGCTTGACGAACAGTTTGATGTCCTGCTCGCCGATATCGGCTGCGACGCCGATCATGGCGCAATCCTCCACCGCCTCATGCTCGGCGGCGACATGTTCGACCTCCCAGGCCGAGACGTTCTCGCCGCGACACCGCACGCTGTCGGTCATGCGGCCGTGGAAATAGAGGTTCCCATCGGCGTCGAAGGAGCCGAGATCGCCGGTGTGCAGCCTGCCGTTGCGCAGCGCCTTTGCAGTGGCCTCGGGATTGTCGAGATAGCCGGGGAAGATCGCGCCCGGCAGCGTGGTCTCGACAATGATCTCGCCGCGCTCGCCGGTGGGGACGGGGTCGCCGTCAGGGCCAAGCAGCGCCACGCCGAACCACGGCATGCAACGACCGACTGAGCCCACCACGCCGCTGTCGTTGCAGGTGGTGATGCTGGAGGCCTCCGTCATGCCGTAGCATTCGCGAATCTCGACGCCGAAGCGTTGCTGGAATTGCGGCCAGATATCGGGCGGGCAGCCGCCGCCCCAGGCGATGCGGACGCCATGATCGCGATCGAGCGGGCCTGGCGGCTGCTTCAGCAGAATCTGCAGGATGCCGCCGAGATAGTGGATATGGCTCGCGCCCTCGGCCTTGACCTGCGCCCAGAAGCGGCTGGCGCTGAAGCGCTCGACCATGGCGAGGGTGACGTCGCGGATCATCGGCAGGGCCAGGAGCTGTGCCCCGCCGATATGATAGAGCGGCTCCCAGACGAACAGCACTTCTCCAGGTTTTGCGGCCGAGACGCGCCCGACGCCCTCGGCCGCCAGCCGCAGCATGCGATGCGAGACGATGACGCCCTTGGGGCGCCCCGTGGTGCCCGATGTGTACATGATCGCGAACACCGCATCTGGGGACGGCGGGGCTTGGTCGAACGCGCCGGCCTCGGCCAGGATGGCGTCGAGACCGCCATCTGACCCGTGGACGAGGATCGTGGGCGCATCGCGCGAGGGCAGGGCTTGGGCCACGAGCGCGGCGAGCTCGTCATCGACGATGACGAGCCGCGGGCCGGAATGGCTCAGCAGATAGCGCAGCCCGTCGCCGCGCTGTTGCGCATTGACGGGAACCCAGGCGACGCCGGCCTTGGCCAGACCGAAAACGCAGGCGATCGCGGCGATGCTGTTCTTCATCATCACCGCGACGCGCTCGCCGGGCGCTATGCCGCTTGCATGCAGATGGGCGGCGAAGGCGCGGGCCTGCCGGTCGAGCGCGCCATAGCTCACCGGCTCACCGTTGAAGCGGGCATAGATCCCGTCGGGATCGCGCAGGGCGCGCTCGTTCAGCAGACCGACAAAGCCGTCATCATCGAAAGGCATGGGATTCTCTGGATCGTCGCAAATCGGGTTCAAGGCGCGCGGCGGAAGCGTTCTGCGGTCACGAGCATCACCGTGACCACCACGAAGACGACCACGGATACGGCCGCCAGGGTCGGGTTCAATTGCAGGATCATGTCGTCCCACATCTGCTTCGGCAGGGTCGTCTTGATGCCGCCGCTGACGAAGATCGCAATCGTCAGCTCGTCGAAGGAGGTGATGAAGGCGAAGAGGAAGGCGGCCACCAGGCCACCTTTCACCAGGGGAATCGTCACGCCGACCAGGGTGCGCAGGCGATTGGCACCGAGCGTTGCGGCGGCCTGGTCGAGGCGCTGGTCGTAGCTCTTGAGCACGGCGGCGATGGTGACGAGCGTGAACGGGATCGCCAGCACGGTATGGCCGATGATGAGGCCCAGATCCGTCGCGATCAGGCCCATCCGGGCAAATAGATAGAACAGTCCGACAGCGATCACGATGCGCGGCACGATCATCGGCGCCAGGAAAAAAGCGAAGATGAGCCCGCCCCAGCGCGTGCGGCTGTTGGCCAGCGCCAGCGCCGTGAAGCCGCCGACCGTCGTCGCGGCGATCGCGGTGGCGAAGGCGACGAGGAAGGAGCGGATCGTCGCCTGGATCCAGAGCGGCGAGGCGAAATAGGTCTCGAACCAGGTCAGGCTATAGCCCGGCGGTGGAAATTCGAGGAATTGCGAGGAGGTGAAGGCGAGCGGAATCACGAGCAGCGTCGGCACCACGAGGAAGGCGATCGTGACCCAGGCGAAGAGCGGCAGGATCAGACCGCTGCCGCGCTTGCCGAGAACCATGCGGGTCAGCGCGGCGAGCTTGCCCGCCAGCGCCGCGATCCAGCCGAGGATGACGAGGCCGAGATCGCGGATACGTCCCGTGCTGACCTGTGCGGAGCCGCCCGCAATGGTCGAGAGGCCAAAGAGCCGGTCATAGAGCCAGCACGAGATCAGCGCGGTTGCGAGCATCATGGCTGCGAGCGCTCCCGCGAAGGGCCAGTTCAGCAGCTCCTGGATCTGGGTGATGATGAGCTGCGCCAGCATGGTCTCGCGGCGACCGCCGAGGAAGGCCGGCACGATGAAGAAGCCGAGCGAGGAGATGAAGACGAGCAGCCCCGCGGCGGCGACGCCAGGTAGCGAGAGCTTGAAATAGACCAGCCAGAAGGCATGAGCCGGCGAGGCCCCGAGCGTCTGCGCCGCCTGGACGAGGCGCCGGTCGATGCCGCCCATGACCGGCAGAAGCGTCATCACCGCCAGCGGCACCATGGCGTGAACCATGCCGACCATGACGCCGAACTCATTGTGGAGCAGCGCCAGCGGCTGATCGACGATTCCTGAACCCGTCGCCAGCGCGTTGATGATGCCGCTGCGGCCGAGCACGATCATCCAGGCGAAGGTCTTGACGAGATAGCTCGTCCAGAACGGCACCATGACGAAGAGCAGCATGCGGCCGCGGAAAATGTCCGGCAGGCGCGCCAGCCAATAGGCCAGGGGATAGCCGATCAGCAGCGAATACAAGGCCGTGTAGCCGGCGATGCGGAAGGTGATGCCGAGGACGCGCAGATAGACATCCGTGCCGGCGATGCGCTGATAAGTCGCCGTCGAGAAGGCACCGGTCGCGGGATCGACCAGGCTCAGGCCCAGGAGCTGCGCGACCGGATAGGCGAAGAAGATGCCGAGGAAGATGACGCCGGGCAGCGCGAGCCAGAGCGGGCCCAGCCGCGGCAGCCGCCAGCCCGTCCGATGCTGCCTGGCTGCGACCGCGCCGCTCATGACACCAGCACTGCCTTGTCGCGTTGCCAGCCGGCGACGATGCGCTCGTCGAGGCCGGGAACCGTTTCGCCGGGGCCCAGACGCAGCACGAGCGCGGCGCCGTCATCGAGCCTGGCGATGATCCGTGTCTCCGAGCCGGCATAGACGATCTCGCTGACCGTCCCGGCGACGCTGTTGCCGGCCTCGGTGCCGAGATGCAGATGCTCGGGACGGATCACCAGGGCGCCCTTGCCATCGTCGCAGCGTGCGCCATCGGGCAGGGCGAAAAGGCCATGCGCGGTTTCGAGCGAGCCATTGGCGGTCGCCGTGCCCCGGAAGATGTTCGAAATGCCGATGAAGTCGGCCGCGAAGGCGGTGCGCGGCCGCTCATAGATCTCGCGCGGCGTGCCGAGCTGCTCGATCCTGGCATGGTTCATCAGGCAGATCCGGTCGGAGAGCGCCAGGGCCTCCTCCTGATCATGCGTGACATAGACGATGGTCGCGCCGCTTTCGCGATGCAGCCGCTTGATCTCGATCTGCATATGCTCGCGCAGCTTCTTGTCGAGCGCGCCAAGCGGCTCATCCATCAGGATGATCGAGGGCTGGTAGACGAAGCAGCGGGCGAGCGCGACGCGCTGCTGCTGTCCGCCCGACAATTCGCGCGGAAAGCGCTGGGCGAGATGGCCGAGATGGACCATCTCGAGCGCGTCAGTGACGCGCCTGGCGATGTCGGCTGCCGCCCGGCCGCGCATCTTGAGCGGAAAGGCGATGTTCTCGGCAACCGTGAGATGGGGGAACAGCGCGTAGTGCTGGAACACCAGCCCGATGTCGCGCTGATGCACCGGCGTGCGCGACTGGTCGCGTCCGTCGATGATCACGCGACCTTCGCTGGCCTCCACGAGGCCGCAGATCAACTGCAATAGCGTCGTCTTGCCGGAGCCCGAAGGGCCCAGCAGCGTGAGGAACTCGCCTTCACCGACGCTGAGCGAGCTCGCTTCGAGGGCTGTGGTCGCGCCATAGCGCTTGCACAGCCCCTCGACGACGAGCTTGGACGGCCTCTCGCCGCCGTGAGGCTGGATCGCCACCACAGTCACCGATCTCAGGTCAGCAGCCAGGCGTTGAAGCGCTCGGTCACGGCAGCGCGGTTGGCGCTCCACCAGCCCTCATTGGCGATCGCCATCAGCTTGAGGTTGTCCGGTGCGGTCGGCAGCGACTTGGCGCGCTCGGGGGGAATCGTCTTGTAAGCGTCGAGATTGGTCGGCCCATAGGCCAGGATCTCGGTGTAGACAGCCTGTGCCTGCGGCGAAGAGCAGAACTTGATGAACTGCCGCGCTGCCTCGGCGCGCGGACCGCCCTTCGGCATGGCCCAGCCCTCGATCGAGTAGAGGCCCTGGTTCCAGACGATCTTGGCTGGCGTGCCGCCATCGATCGCGGCCTGGAAACGCGCATTCCAGCCGGGGATCATGTCGACCTCGCCGCTCTGCAGCAATTGCGTCGACTGGGCGCCGCCGGTCCACCAGACCGCGATATGCGGCTTGATCTTGTCGAGCACCTTGAAGGCGCGCTCGATATCGAGCGGGTAGAGCTTGTCGAGCGGCACGCCGTCGGCGAGCAGCGCCTGCTCGATCGAGTCGATCGGGTTCTTGCGCAGGGCGCGGCGGCCCGGAAACTTCTCGACGTTGAAGAAGTCGCTCCAGCTCGCCGGCGCGTTCTTCACCCGGTCGGTGCGATAGGCCAGAACGGTCGAATAGACGTCCGTGCCCATGAAGTTGTCCGAAATCGCCTCCGGCATCAATTGCGGCACGTCGGCATGGGAGAAGCCGATCGGATCGAGCAGATTCTGTGAGGCCAGGATGTCGCGCGCCGACAGCGTCAGCGTGCAGACGTCCCAGGTGTAGGATTTGGTCTCGACCATCGCCTTGAACTGGGCGGTCGGCTCCGCTTCACGGGCGACGTTGACGACCTTGTTGCCGGTCGCCTTCTCGTAGGGATCGTAGAAGGCCTTGCGGAAAGCGGGACCGAAAGGTCCGCCGGGATCGGCGACCGTGATCTGCGTCGCCGCATTGGCACGCCTGATCAAGGCGGGTGCGAGCAGCGCACCGGCGGCCGCGCCACCTGCCAGTTGAAGCAGGTCGCGCCGGTTCGGAATCATCGTCTTGCTGGTCATGGACATCTCCCCTTCACGCGGTTTTCCGCTATTTCCCCATGGGTGATCGTGACGTCAGGCTCAGGCTGTTTTCCGCGCGGCTCTTTTTGCGAGGAATTCTTCCATCATGCGGGCGGGTTCTCCGGTGGCGTAAGCCTCGCGCTGATTGCGGATGCCGGCCTTGAGGCACTCGCGGAAGCTGTCCTCCGTAACCTCGCGGAAGCGCGCCTTGTTGAGACGCATTGCGACAGGTGGCTTTCCGGCGAGCTCCGTAGCGAGTGCCAGCGCCGCCTCCATTACCGTCTCCTTCGCCACGATCCGGTTGATCAGGCCGATCCGGAAGCATTCGTCGGCATCCATCATCCGCCCGGTCAGGGTCAGGTCGATGGTACGGGCGATCCCGATCATCTCGCGCATGATCCAGGGGCCGGTCACCGAGGCGATGCCGGAATTGATCTCCGGCTGGCCCATGGTGACGCCGTCATGGCCGATGCGCAGGTCGCAGAGCAAAGCGACCTGGAAGGCCGAGCCCGCCGCGACGCCGTTGAGCGCGGCGATGAGGGGCTTGGAGAGCGAGCGCAGCCGATCATAGAGGCGCTCCCACTCGCCCATCCAGAGCTCGGCGCGGTCGGGATCGAAGGTCTTGGTCTCGTTCAGGTCCTGGCCGGCCCCGAAAGCCCGGTCGCCAGCGCCCGTCAGGACGATGGCGCGCACCGCCTCATTGGCTTCGAGCGCATCGAGCGCCTCGACCAGCCGCGCCCGCATCGGGGCGTTCCACGCATTCAGCACCTCAGGGCGGTTCAGCGTCAGAATCCCGACCGGACCGCGAACCTCGCTTAGAACGAATGCCTGCATGGATTCCGTCTCCCGATGAATTTCTATTACAATGCGATAATTTCTATTATTCAATCAACGCCAATGAGGTTACCTTGTCAACCGGGGTGGTCGCGGCCATTGATCCGGGGAAGGAGAAGACCTGCATGTCCACGCTTGACGCGAGCCCGGCCGGCCGCAAACGCGCCGCCACCTCGGACGATAACGCCGAGAGGAAAGACGACGCCTTGATGGTGATGTCGGTCGAGAAGGCCTTTCGGGTGCTCTCGGCCTTCGGCCGCCAGCATCCGACGCTGAACCTGTCGCAGGTCGCATCCGTGACCGGGATGGATTTGAGCGCGGCCCAGCGCTTCACGCATACGCTGGTCAAGCTCGGCTTCCTGAGAAAGGACAGCGAGACCAAGCGCTTCGAGCTCACGGCCAAGACGCTCGATCTCGGCTACCATTTCTTCCGCAGCAGCCGGCTGGTCGATCGGGCGATGCCTTATCTGATGCATCTCAGCAAGGAGACCGAGGAGACGGTCAATCTGACCATGATCGAGGACACCGAGATCATCTTCGTCTCGCGCTTCCTCAGCCGGCATGTGCTGAACACGGATGTCATCATCGGCACGCGGATGCCGGCCTATTGCACGGCTCCCGGCATCGCGATGCTGTCCCGGCTGCCCGAGGCCGAGGCGCTGGCGATCATCGATCGCTCCGACCTGCAGCCCCATACGCCCTCCACGACATGGCAGCGCGAGAGCCTGGTGAGCAAGATCCGGGAGGCGAGGGCGCAGGGTTACGCGACCGCCTTCGAGGAGTTCTATCTGGGCGACGCCTCGATCGCGGCGCCGATCCTCGATCATCGCGGCCGGCCCGAGGGAGCGGTGAATATCGCGGTGTCGTGTTCGCGCTACAGCCGCGAAGAGGTCGTGACGCGCTACTCCTCCCTGATCATCGCCACCGCCCACGCGATCTCGCGGGTCTGAGGGAGGCTGCGCGGCACGCGGCTTGACAGTCCGGCGGCGCGCCTATCATCATCCGCACTATCTTATTGCATTGCGATAGAATGATGCGGAGACGGGGATGGACGATCACGCCGGCCAATTCGTGCGGGCCGTGTCGCGGCAAGGGCCGCGCATCACGCTCCAATTCGACGGAGAGGCGGTGGAGGCGTCTGAAGGCGAGAGCCTGCTTGCCGCTCTGCTGACGCAGCGCTCGTTCCTGCGGCGCTCGGAGTTCGGCGGTGAGCCACGCGCCGGTTTCTGCCTGATGGGGGCATGCCAGGACTGTTGGGTCTGGTCGGATACGGGCGGGCGACTACGCGCCTGCACCACCGATGCGACGGCAGGCATGGTCTTGCGCAGCCAGCCGCCAGGGGTGGATGCCTTGCGTGGCTGAGATCGTCGTCGTCGGCGCCGGCCCGGCCGGCATCAATGCTACTGAGCGGCTTTGCGCGCATGGTCATCGCGTGGTGCTGGTCGATGAGGGCCGGCAGGCCGGCGGCCAGGGCTATCGCCGAGCGTCGCCCGGTCTCGCTCTCGACATGGCGGCGCTGATGGGCACGGAAGCCGGCAAATACGAGGCGTTGCATGCCCGCTTCGCGAGGCTATTGCCGCAGATCGACTACCGTCCGCAGACGCTGGTCTGGGCGGTCGAGGATCGAACGCTCCATTTGGTCCAAGCGGGTGTTGCCGCGACGCTGCGTTTCGACGCGCTTGTGCTCGCAACCGGCGCCATGGACAAGATCGCGCCGTTCCAGGGCTGGACGCTGCCAGGCGTGTTCACGCTCGGCGGGGCGCAGGTCGCGCTCAAGGACCAGGGTTGCCTGATCGGCCGGCGCGTCGCCTTCCTTGGCTCATCGCCTCTGCTGGCTCTCGCGGCGGCGCAATACCGCAAGCTCGGCGGCGAGGTGGTGGTCATTGCCGACACCACGCCTTTCGCAGGCAAGCTGGCGGCGCTGCCAGCCTTGGCTCGTTCGCCGCGCACGCTGTGGCGCGGCCTGTCCTATCTGGGCGGTGCGATGCTGGCGGGTGTCCCGGTCCTGCATGGCGTGACGCCGGTCGAGGTGGGCGGCGACGGCCATGTCGAAGCCCTGATCCTGCGTGACCGGCGCGGGCGCGAGCGGCGATTTCCCTGCGATGCCATTGCGCTGGGCTATGGTCTTAAGCCAGAGACGCAACTGGCCGAGCTCGCCGGTGCGACGCTACGCTTCGACGAGGCCTTCCGGCTCTGGCTGCCGCAATGCGACGCTGACGGGCGCGCTGCGCCGGGTCTTTATCTCGCCGGCGATGGGGCGGCGATCGGCGGGGCTGACGCGGCAGAGGCCAGCGGCGGGCTCGCGGCGATGGCGGTGCTCGCCGATTTGGGCGAGCCGGTCGATGAGCGGGCGCGCCTTGCGCTTCGCCGCAGGCTCGCCTGGCTGCGCGGCTTCCAGAAGGGGCTGGCGAGAGCTTTTGCTTGGCCAGTCGCACAGATCCGGGCCTTGCCGGATGAGGCGATGCTCTGCCGCTGCGAGGAAATCCGCATCGGCGAGATCAGGCAGGCGATGGCGCAGCAGCTCGGCCCGGTCGAGATCAACCGGGTCAAGGCGATGACACGCTGCGGCATGGGGCGCTGCCAGGGCCGTGTCTGCGGCCCGGCACTGCAGGAGATCGTCGCGGGCGCAGCCGGGATCGCAGGCGAACAGGCCGGCCGGCTGCGGGCGCAGGCGCCGATCAAGCCGATCGCACTCTGCGCGGCGGGCGAAGCGCCATGAGCAGGCATATGGCGGATGTGGTGATCGTCGGCGGCGGCTTGATCGGCGTCTGGACCGCCTTCTTCCTGGCCCGGCGCAAGCAGCGCGTCGTGTTGATCGAGAAAGGCGTCGTCGGCGCGCAATCGAGCGGCACGAATTTCGGGAATCTGCGGCTCCAGGGCCGCTTTCCTGGTCAATATCCGCTCTCGCTGCGCTCGCAGGCGCTCTGGGAGGAGATCGAGGCGTTGATCGGGGAGGATTGCGAGTTCGCGCAGACCGGACATCTCTATCTCGCCTATGACGACGAGGAGCGGGCGAAGCTCGAAGGTTATGCGCAGGTCTCCGAATCCCATGGCCTCGCCATCGAGCGCCTGGGACCGTCCGAGCTGCGCAAGCGCTGGCCCTGGCTGAGCGAACGGGCGGTGGCGGCGACCTTCTCGGCGCGCGACGCGACGGCCAATCCGAGGCTGGTGACGCCCACTGTGGCGCGCGCCGCACGAGCGCTGGGCGTGACCATCATCGAGAACGCCTGCGTCACCGATGTCGAGCGCAGCGGCGACGGCTTCTCGGTGAAGACGGCCGATGGTGCGCATTGGAGCTGCGGGGCTCTCGTCAATGCGGCGGGAGCCTGGGCGGTCGCGATCGCAGAGCGCTTCGGCGAGACCGCGCCGATTGTCCCGGCAGGGCCGCCGCAATTCGTCACGGAGCCGTTTCCCTATCTGATCGAGCCTTCGATCCAGTCTATCGACGGCTCGGTGATCTTCCGGCAGATCCCGCGCGGCAATATCATCCTCGCGGGCTATCCGCGCACGGCGGCCGATCCGGTCAATCATCGCGCGCCCGTTCCTCCGGCCAAGACATTGGCCGCGATGCGTGCGCTCGCCAGGGTCGCCCCCATCCTGGCGCAATGCCACGTCATCCGCGTCTGGTCCGGAATCGAGGGCTATCTGCCCGACATGATCCCGGTGATCGGCCCGAGCCTGACGATGCCGGGCCTCTTCCACGCCTTCGGATTCTGCGGCCATGGCTTCCAGATCGGGCCTGGCGTCGGGCTTTGCCTGAGCGAGATGATCGTCGACGGGGCGACAGCGACGCCGCTCGAGCCCTTCTCGATCGGGCGGTTCCGCGAAAGCGTCGCGGTCAGCGAAAAATTCCGGAAGGAATTCGACGGCGCTTGAAGCGGCGAGGGACGAGATTGAAGCAACCTGGCTCTGCAAAGCCTGCCAATGCGAAGGCCCGGGCTATTGAGCCCAATGAAGTTCCGGCTAGACGCCATGGAGGGCAGGAGGTACCGAAACGCGGGCCGTACCGGTGATGCTCAAACCGTCAGCCCGCTTCAGATACCGCGATATTCCAACAGGTTGCGATGCTTCTTGAACAGTCGGACGAGGTTGAGACGATGCGGCCTGCGGGTGGACGCGAAGCGGTCGGCTCGCCGTGACGGTACGCGCCATCGTCAGCTATCCCGATGCGCGGCTGCGTTTACCGGCTGAGCTGGTCGTCGATTTCGACGCTGAGCTCGGCGCGCTTGTCACGGATCTCATCGACACGATGCGGGCGGCTCCCGGCATCGGCATCACGGCCCCGCATATCGGCAGTGCACGGCGCGTCGTCGTGATCGAGCTGGCGGGCGCGGATGGCGTCCGGGTCTATGTCAATCCGGAGATCGTCCAGGCTTCCAAGGAGATAATCCGGCATGAGGAGGGCAGTATTTCCATGCCCGGCGTGACCGAGGAGGTCGAGCGGCATGCGAAGCTGTCGGTCCGCTACCGGGACCAGGACGGCCGCGAGCGCTCCGAGGACGCTGAGGGGTTGCTCGCGGTCTGCCTCCAGCATGAGATCGACCAGCTCGACGGCATGTTCTGGATTCACAGGCTTTCGCGCCTGAAGCGCGAGCGCTTGATCAAGCGCTATGAGAAGCTGGCGCGGCGCTGAAGGGATTCGAGGCGGATATGACGATCACGATCTACGGCATCAAGAACTGCGACACGATGAAGAAGGCGCGCAACTGGCTGGAGGCGCGGGGCGTCGCCCATGCCTTCCACGACTACAAGGCGAGCGGCATAGACCGCGCCTCCTTGGCGCACTGGGTTCAGGAGCATGGCTGGGAAACGGTGCTCAACCGCGCCGGCACGACCTTTCGCGCCTTGCCTGATGCCGACAAGCAGGGGCTGGATGCCGGGAAGGCGATCGCGCTGATGCTGGCCCAGCCCTCGATGATCAAGCGCCCGGTGCTCGATCTCGGTGGCAAGACGCTGATGGGCTTCAAGCCCGAGATCTACGCAGGCGCGCTGGGCTGAGGCCGAGCCGTTGCGTCACGTCGGCCCAGCGCGCACCGCACTTCCGTCAGGGGCTGTGCTGGGCTAACTCGCAGGCCATGACCTTCCAATCCACGACAACCGATTTCAGCTTCCATCTCGCCGCCCGCGACGGTGCGGCCCGCACTGGCGAGATCCGCATGCCGCGCGGCGTCATTCGGACGCCAGCCTTCATGCCGGTCGGCACCGCCGCGACCGTCAAGGGCATGTACCCAGAGCAGGTCAAGGCGCTCGGCGCCGATGTCGTGCTCGGCAACACCTATCATCTGATGCTGCGGCCGGGCGCGGAGCGCGTGGCGAAGCTCGGCGGCCTGCACAAGTTCATGAACTGGCCGCACCCGATCCTGACCGATTCCGGCGGCTTCCAGGTGATGTCGCTCTCCCAGCTGCGCAAGCTTACGGAGGAGGGCGTCACCTTCCAGTCGCATATCGACGGTTCGAAGCATGTGCTCACCCCCGAGCGCTCGGTCGAGATCCAGAACCTGCTCGGCTCCGACATCGTCATGCAGCTCGACGAATGCGTCTCGCTGCCTTGCGAGGAAAAGGTCGCGGAAAAGGCGATGCGATTGTCGCTGCGCTGGGCGGAGCGCTGCAAGACAGCCTTCGGCAATCCGGCGGGGCGCGCGCTCTTCGGCATCGTCCAGGGCGGCGAGGTGCCGGCGCTTCGGGTCGAAAGCGCGCGCGAGCTCGTCGCGATGGATCTGAAGGGCTACGCCATCGGCGGCCTCGCCGTCGGCGAACCGCAGGACGTCATGCTGGCGATGATCGAGGCCGTCGAGCCATATCTGCCGGCGGAGAAACCGCGCTATCTGATGGGCGTCGGCACGCCCGACGATCTCGTCGAGGCGGTCTCGCGCGGCATCGACATGTTCGACTGCGTGATGCCGACGCGTGCCGGCCGGCACGGCCAGATCTTTACGCGCTTTGGCCGGATGAACCTGAAGAACGCCAAGCATGCCGATGATCCGCGGCCGATCGACCCGCAATCATCCTGCCAGGCTGCCAATGGCTATGCGCGCGCCTATCTGCACCACCTCGTCAAGGCCGAGGAGATGCTGGGCAAGATGCTGCTGACCTGGGTCAATCTGGCTTATTATCAGGAGCTGATGGCGGGTCTGCGCGCCGCGATCGCGCAGGGTCGGCTCCAGGATTTCATCGCCGAGACCAAGGAAGGCTGGGCGCGGGGAGAACCCGCTGGCGAGCCGGCGTGATCGATCCCTGGTTCGTCCTGCTATTCGCCAAGATGGCGGTCGCGGCGTCGGTCGTCGTCGGCTGTTCGCTGCTGGCCGAGCGCTCCGGGCCGATGGTCGCGGCGATGATCGCGACTCTGCCGATCTCGGCGGGGCCGGTTTATGTCTTCCTCGCGCTGGAGCACGAGCCCGCTTTCCTGGCAGCCGGTGCGCTTGGCAGCATGTCCGCCAATCTCGCCAATACCGGCCTGTCGCTGGCATATGTCCTGCTGGCGCAGCGCCTCGGCACGCTGCTTAGCCTTGGTGCGGCTCTGGCGGCCTGGCTCGTGGCTGCGATGACGCTGCGGGCGCTGGAACCATCCTTCATCGTTCTGGTCTGCGCCACGGTCGTCGGTTTCGGCGCGCTGCACCTGCTGTTCCGGCCCTATCTCGCGGCGCGGCCGAAGGCGGTGTCGGCCCGGCCCTGGTATGCGATCCCGCTGCGCGCGGGCGCCGTCGCCATGCTGGCGGGCACGGTCACCACTGTCAGCAGCCATGTCGGTCCGGCCTGGTCAGGCGTGCTCGCGGCGTTCCCGGTCGTGCTGTCGAGCATGATCGCAATGCTGCAGCCACGCATCGGCGGGCCGGCCGTGGCGGCCGTCATCGCCAACAGCGCGCTCGGGCTGATCGGCTTCGGGCTGGCGATCGGCAGCGTCCATCTCAGCGCCGTGGCGCTCGGTTCCGGCCTATCGCTGGGGCTGGGGCTCGCCATCTGCATAGTCTGGAATCTCGGCCTGATGCAGCTCAAGCGCGGCCGGGGCTGAGCGCCGCCAGGAGGCGATGAACAAGCCGCCGATGATCAGCCCGATGCCGGCGATCTGGAGGCCGCTCGGGATTTCGCCGAGGACGGGGATGCCCAGCAGCGTGCCGATGACGGGGATCATCGGCGGGAAACGGCCAACCACAGCCGGTCCCAGCACGCGCGCCGCCCAGCTCCAGATCCACAGGCCCAGGATCACATTGAGCACGCCCTGATTGATGCCGTGCAGCGCGATGACCCACCAGGGCGCGACATCGAAGCCGCGAAAATAGAACAGCGCGTAGAAGGGCAGGTAGGCCATCGACAGCACCGAGACGATCGCGGTCGCCTTCAGCGCATCGACACGCCAGAGCTGGATCAGCAAGGGATAGCAGCCCCAGATCAGCCCGACGCCGAGGAAACAGAGATCCCCGAGAAGGATCGTGGGATTGGTGTGCGTGCTGCCGGCGATGGCGAGGCAGGCGAGCCCGAAGAGCACCGCGCCGATGCCGAGGAAGAGCTGCCGCGTCAGCGCCGTGGCGAACAGGATGACGCCGCCGACGATGCCGATCACGGTCACCAGGCCCGGGCCGATCGTCGCACCATGGGCTGCCGGGGCATAGGTCAGCCCGGTCAGCAGCAGATAGCTCATCGGCAGCCCGCTCATGATCGCGAGCGTGGCGCCCCGGCCCCAGCCGACGCCGCCGCAAGTGGAGAGGCCGCCCGAAAGGAAGATCGGCAGCAGGATGAGCCCGGCGGTGCCGAAGCGCAGCGCCAGCAGGTCATGCGGGCTGAGGCCGTTGAGGATGGCGTGCCGGCTGACCACGAAATTCGCCCCGAAGATCGCCATGGCCACGACCATACCGCCGAAGGCGAGCCGCCAGCGCTTGCGATCTCGCGCCAGCATGGACTCCGAAAGCGGCAGGACCTTGTGCATGCCCCTTGTTATCGCGCCCGTCGGCTCTCCCGTTAGAGGGGGCGACGCATGGGAGCTGTGCGATTCTTTCGCGGTGCAGCAGAGGCTTTTGCGACGCAGCAGACACAAACCGAGATAATCGATCGCAATTGCACCTTGCTTCGGCCTTTCTCGCGCCCGCTGCGGGCGGTTCTCTGAGCAGGTTCATGGAGAACCGAACATGCCCCTTTCCTCCGTATTCGCCGGTTCGAAGCGCTTTCTCGGCCATGTCGGCAACCAGGCCGCGGTCTCGATCGTGGCGTCTGCGGTCGCAGCGGCCTTTTTCGCTCTGCCCCAGGCGGTCACGACCGCACCAGGCCTGATCGCGGCGAAGGCAGAATCTCAAGGCTGGATCTCTCCCGTCGCGCCGGACGGCAAGATCAGGGAGCGCCATCACGATGCGGGCGGCGGCGAGGCGCTGACGCAGTCGTTGACCGCGCGCGGCCTGATCGTGCCGGCTGCTTCGGCGATGCCGATGGCGGTGGCCTGGGCGCAGCCCGAGATCGGATTGCCGGCGCCGCGGCCCAGCCCGGTCGTGACCGCCGAGGTTCATGCTCGGACGGCGCAGGTGCTGCCCCCTGTCCGCAAGATCGCGCCGGCCGGCGAGAAGACCGCGCCGGCGGCCGAGCGCTCGCATCAGGTCGCGGAAGCGGCGCCGCAATTGATCTTGCCGGCGGTTCAGGTGGTCGAAGCCACTTCAGTGTCGGACGGGTTCGAGCCTGTGGCTGCGGCGCGGCCGGCGCCGACGATTCTCGGCCGGGCCGTGCCCGAGCCGGTCGCGCGTGTCGGCGACGTCATGTCGAGCGCCGTTGGAACCGTCGGCGCGGCGGGTTTCTGGACGCTGTCGCAGGCGTCCAGCCTGTTGCCGCGCCTTTAGTGGGTTTGGCTAGAGCAATCTGACGATCCGATTGGATCGTCAGATTGCTCTAGGTCTTTGTTTTAACGCGCTTTCTTCGCGCGAGCGGCTATCCGCTTCGCTCGAAAGCGCTTTAGCGCCTCAGGCGAGGGCCTTCAGCGCGTCGCGCCCGGCATAGATCGCCTGGGCGCCCAGCTCTTCCTCGATGCGCAGGAGCTGGTTGTATTTCGCCGTCCGATCGGAGCGGGCGAGCGAACCTGTCTTGATCTGCCCGCAATTGGTCGCGACCGAGAGATCGGCGATGGTCGAATCCTCGGTCTCGCCCGAGCGATGCGACATCACCGCGGTATAGCCGGCGCGCTGCGCCATTTCGACGGCAGCCAGCGTCTCGGTCAGCGTGCCGATCTGGTTGACCTTGACCAGGATCGAGTTCGCCGTCTTCGCCTTGATGCCGCGCGACAGGCGCGTGACGTTCGTGACGAAGAGATCGTCGCCGACGAGCTGGCACTTCGAGCCGATGGCGTCGGTCAGCGCCTTCCAGCCCTCCCAGTCATCCTCGGCCATGCCGTCCTCGATCGAGACGATCGGATAATTGCCGACAAGCTTTGCGAGGTATTTGGCCTGCGTCTTGGGATCACGGGTTTTGCGTTCACCCTCATAGACATAGGAGCCGTCTTTGAAGAACTCGGTCGCGGCGCAGTCGAGCGCCAGCGCGATGTCTTCGCCGGGCTTGTAGCCGGCCTTCTCGACAGCCTGCATGACGAAATCGAGCGCGGCTTCGGCCGATTTCAGGTTCGGCGCGAAGCCGCCCTCATCGCCGACATTGGTGTTGTGGCCGGCGTCGTGCAGCGCCTTCTTCAGCGTGTGGAAGATCTCCGAGCCCATGCGCAACGCCTCCGCGAAGGAGGGAGCGCCGATCGGCATGACCATGAATTCCTGGAAGTCGATCGGATTGTCGGCATGGGCGCCGCCATTGACGATGTTCATCATCGGCACAGGCAGGACGCGCGCCTGCGTGCCGCCGACATAGCGGTAGAGCGCCAGGCCCGAGGCTTCGGCGGCGGCCTTGGCGACGGCAAGCGAGACGCCGAGGATGGCGTTGGCGCCGAGCTTCGACTTGTTGGGGGTACCGTCGAGCTCGATCATCGCCGCGTCGATGGCGACCTGATCCTCGGCGTCCATGGCGACGAGCTGTTCGGCGATCGCGACGTTGACGGCCTCGACTGCCTTGAGCACGCCCTTGCCGAGATAGCGGCTCTTGTCGCCGTCGCGCAGCTCGACAGCCTCATGCGCGCCGGTCGAGGCGCCGGAGGGAACGGCGGCGCGGCCCATCGAGCCGTCTTCGAGCACGACATCGACCTCGACGGTCGGGTTGCCGCGGCTGTCGAGGATCTGACGGCCGATGATGTCGATGATCGCGGTCATGGAAAGCTCCAGAGAACGGCAGGACAGGAGTGATGGCGCGCTTCTAACCAACGCAGCGCCGAACGGAAAGGGGCGGGTGGCGTTTGCGGCTGCGAGGTCATAAAAAGCCGCCTTCAAGGAGCATTCGCGATGACCCTCGACGCCTCGACGCTGCAACTCGGCCAGCACAGCGCCTTGCCCGCCTCGCCCGAGGAGGCGCGCCTAGACCGCGTGCCCAATCCGCATGCCGGCACGAATTATCTCGCCCGCTTCACCTGTCCGGAATTCACCTCGATCTGCCCGGTCACCGGCCAGCCCGATTTCGGCATCCTGGTGATCGACTATCTGCCGGGCGACTGGCTGGTCGAATCCAAATCGCTGAAGCTCTATCTCGGCGCCTTCCGCAACCATGGCGCCTTCCACGAGGATTGCACCGTCAATATCGGCAAGACGCTGGTCGAATTGTTGCAGCCGGTCTGGTTCCGCATCGGCGGCTACTGGTATCCGCGCGGCGGCATTCCGATCGACGTGTTCTGGCAGACGGGCGAACCGCCCAAGGGCCTGTGGTTGCCCGATCAGGGCGTCGCGCCCTATCGCGGTCGCTGATCAGGTCCGGCTGCCGGCCAGCGGCAGGATGCGCGGCGTGAGCTGGCCGAGCGTGGCGATCGCGATGGCGAAGATCACGATTGCGGCGCCCGTGCCGATGAGGTGCATCAGCACGCCCATCACCACCGGCCCCATCGCCTGACCAAGAAAGAAGCAGCAGGCGAACAGGGCGACCGCCGAGCCGCGCACGCTCGGCGCCAATTCCGTCGCCTGCGCCTGGAAGGTGCCGTGCAGCAGGAAGAAGCCGAACCCCTGGAAGCTGAACAGGATGACCGCGCTCCACCAGGGCCAGTCGAAGGCAAACAGCGCGAGCGCACAGGCGCAGATGGCCCCACCGACGCGCGTCATCAGCGAGGGGCCGAGGCGTTCGACCAGGATCCGGGTCAGAAGCCCATAAACCAGGCAGCCGAAGCCCATGCCGGCGATGGCGAGGCCGGCCTGTGCCGGGCCGACACCCGAGCGCTCGGCCAGGATTGCGGCGACATAGGACGGGATGCCGAAGAGCAGGATGCCCTCGATGATGACGAGGCCGTAGAGCAGCTTGGTCTTGGGATTCGAGAACACCGTCTTGTAGTTCGCGATCGCGCCCGAGAGGCTCAAGGGCTGGCGTGCGACATTGCGGCGCGGCTTCAACACGAAGGCGACGAGAAGAGCCGCCAGGACGGCGATGACCGCCGCCGACAGGAAGGCCGCGCGCCAGCCGGCATGGGTCGCGATCAGGCCGGAGCAGGCCGAGCCCGACATCTGCCCGACGATCATCAGCACGAGAAAGCGGCCAAGCGCGACCTGGCGCTCCTGCATCGGGGCGCGATCGCCGATCGCCGCCATGGCGATGGGAATGACGCCACCCGAGGCGATGCCGGTCAGCGCGCGCAGCACGGTCATCGTCTCGTAGGACCAGGAGAAGGCTGCGGTTGTCGAGAGCGTGGCCAGGACGATCAGGCAGATCAGGATGGTGCGCACCTTGCCGATCGAATCGGCGATCGGGCCGAGGAAGGGCTGGCCCAGCGCATAGGATAGCGAGAACGCCGTCACCATCGCCACGATCTGCGGGACAGTTTGCGCGAATTCGTTCGCCAGCGTCGGAATCAGCGGATCGACGATCCGCATCGTGAAGGTCGATGCGAAGCCGCAGGCTCCGAGGACGAGGATGAGGGGGCGTAGCGAGGCAGGCGTTGGCGAAGCAGCGGAGCTTTCAGACATAAGCCAGCGTAGGCAAGGCTCGTGCCTTGGCAAGCCGGTCAAAGCCTTGCAGCTCTGCGATCAGCGCAGGGAAGTCGGCGAGCGGCACCATGTTGGGGCCGTCCGAGGGGGCCTTGTCGGGATCGGGATGGGTCTCGATGAAGACGCCGGCGACGCCGACGGCGACGGCGGCCCGGGCCAGCACCGGCACGAATTCGCGCTGCCCGCCGGAGGAGGAGCCCTTGCCGCCCGGCTGCTGCACCGAATGGGTGGCGTCGAAGATCACCGGCGCGCCGATCTCGGCCATGATCGGCAGGCTGCGCATATCGGAGACCAGCGTGTTGTAGCCGAAGGAGGCGCCGCGCTCGGTCAGCATGACGTTGGGATTGCCGCTCTCGGTGATCTTGGCGGCGACATTGACCATGTCCCAGGGCGCCAGGAACTGGCCCTTCTTGACGTTGACGACGCGGCCGGTCCTGGCCGCCGCGACCAGGAGATCGGTCTGGCGGCAGAGAAAGGCCGGGATCTGCAGCACGTCGACGATCTCGGCCACGGCGGCGCATTGGCTTGCTTCATGCACGTCGGTCAGGACGGGCATGCCGGTGCGCTCGCGGATCTCGGCGAAGACGGGCAGGGCGGCGTCGAGGCCCATGCCGCGCTGGCCCCGGGCGCTGGTGCGGTTGGCCTTGTCGAAAGAGGTCTTGAAGACGATGCCGATGTCGAGACGTTCCGAGATTTCCTTCAAGGCGAAGGCCATCTCGAGCGCATGCTCGCGGCTTTCCATCTGGCAGGGACCGGCGATCAGCGAAAGCGGCAGGCTATTGCCGAAACGGACCGGCCGGGCGAGGTCGGCGCCGATGCTGACGATGGCGTTGGCGGTCATGGGCAAGGTTCCTTGGCAAGGATGCCCGCCGGGCTTAGGTCCGGGGCATGGGCGGGTCAAGCAAGAGCTGCCGTGCACTGCAATCTTGGGAGGCATCACGCCAAACGGACTGGCGAAGCAGCCGCGAGGTCTGTAAATTCGCGGACGAAGCATTATGTCGGGTGGGAACGCCGGGAAACGATCTTGAGAACAGCAGCGACGATGACGGGTGAGGCAAGGGGCGGCACGGATCGGCGCGCCGTGATTGCGCCACGTTCGTCCGCCGAGATGGTCGAGCGCCCCAAACGCCCCAGCGCGCCATCAGATGGCGGTCGGGACGGGACGGGGACCGCGGTCCTGACGCGGACGCGGACGCGCAAACCCAATCTCTACCGGGTGCTGCTGCTGAACGACGACTACACGCCGATGGAGTTCGTCGTTCACGTTCTCGAACGCTTCTTCAACAAGGACCGCGCCGAGGCGACGCTGATCATGATGCATGTGCATCAAAACGGTGTCGGCGAATGCGGTGTCTTCACATACGAGGTCGCCGAGACCAAGGTGACACTCGTCATGGATCTTGCACGCAAGCACATGCACCCGCTGCAATGCGTGATGGAGAAGAAGTAGCCTTGCGTTTGGACGATCTGGATTCGGTCTCACCTCTGACATCGGAATAGGAGCGCTATCCGTGCCGAGTTTCTCGCGCAGTCTCGAACAGGCGCTTCACCGGGCTCTTGCCCTCGCCAATGAACGCCACCACGAATATGCCACGCTGGAACATCTCCTGCTCGCTTTGGTCGACGACCAGGACGCAGCGGCGGTCATGCGTGCCTGCAGCGTCGATCTCGACACGCTGCGGCGCAATCTGGTCGATTACATCGACGCGGAGCTGACCAACCTCGTCACCGACGGGCGTGATGATTCCAAGCCGACGGCGGGTTTCCAGCGTGTGATCCAACGCGCGGTGATCCACGTTCAATCCTCGGGCCGCGAGGAGGTGACGGGCGCCAATGTGCTCGTCGCCATGTTCGCCGAGCGCGAGAGCCACGCCGCGTATTTCCTGCAGGAGCAGGACATGACCCGCTACGACGCGGTCAATTACATCAGCCACGGCATCGCCAAGCGCCCCGGCGCGAGCGAGGCCAAGCCGGTGCGCGGCGCCGAGGAGGAGCCCGAGCAGCAGCGCGATTCCCGCGCCGCCGACCAGGGCAACGACGCCGACAAGGACAAGAAGAAGAAGGAAAGCGCGCTCGACGCCTATTGCGTCAACCTCAACCGCAAGGCGCGCGACGGCCGCATCGATCCGCTGATCGGCCGTGAGGCCGAGGTCCAGCGCACGATCCAGATCCTTTGCCGCCGGCAGAAGAACAACCCGCTGCTGGTGGGCGAGCCCGGCGTGGGCAAGACCGCCATCGCGGAGGGCCTGGCGCTCAAGATCATCCGCGGCGAGGTGCCCGAGGTCCTGGAAGACGCGACCGTGTTCTCGCTGGACATGGGCACGCTGTTGGCCGGTACGCGCTATCGCGGTGATTTCGAGGAACGCCTCAAGCAGGTGATGAAGGAGATCGAGGCCCATCCCAAGGCGATCATGTTCATCGACGAGATCCATACGGTGATCGGCGCGGGCGCGACCTCGGGCGGCGCGATGGACGCCTCCAATCTGCTGAAGCCGGCTTTGGCCTCGGGCGGACTGCGCTGCATCGGCTCGACCACCTACAAGGAATACCGCCAGTATTTCGAGAAGGACCGGGCCCTGGTGCGCCGCTTCCAGAAGATCGACGTCAACGAGCCGTCGATTCCTGATGCGATCGAGATCCTGAAGGGGCTGAAGCCGTATTTCGAGGAGTTCCACAAGCTGCGCTACACGGCCGACGCCATCAAGGCGGCGGTCGAGCTGTCGGCCCGCTACATCCATGACCGCAAGCTGCCTGACAAGGCGATCGACGTCATCGACGAGACCGGCGCTTCGCAGATGCTGGTGGCCGAAAGCAAGCGTAAGAAGGTCATCGGCGTGAAGGAGATCGAGGCCGCCATCGCGACCATGGCGCGCATTCCGGCCAAGACCGTCTCCAAGGACGACGCCGAGGTGCTGCGCAATCTCGAGAGCACGCTGAAGCGTACCGTCTACGGTCAGGAAAAGGCGATCGAGGCCCTGTCTTCGTCGATCAAGCTGGCGCGCGCCGGCCTGCGCGACGGCGAGAAGCCGATCGGCTGCTATCTCTTCGCCGGTCCGACCGGCGTCGGCAAGACCGAGGTCGCCCGCCAGCTTGCCTCGTCGCTCGGCGTCGAGCTCGTGCGCTTCGATATGTCGGAATATATGGAGCGCCACACCGTTTCGCGGCTGATCGGTGCGCCTCCCGGCTATGTCGGCTTCGATCAGGGTGGGCTGCTGACGGACAAGATCGACCAGCATCCGCATTCCGTGCTGCTGCTCGACGAGATCGAGAAGGCCCATCCCGACCTGTTCAACATCCTGTTGCAGGTCATGGATCACGGCAAACTGACCGACAATAACGGTAAGCAGGTCGATTTCAGGAATGTCATCCTGATCATGACGACCAACGCCGGCGCGGCCGACATGGCCCGCAACGCCTATGGCTTCACCCGCCAGAAGCGCGAGGGCGACGACACCGAGGCGATCAACAAGCTGTTCGCGCCGGAGTTCCGCAACCGGCTCGATTCCGTCGTCTCCTTCAGCCATCTGCCGAAGACGGTCGTGGCCCGTGTCGTCGACAAGTTCGTGCTTCAGCTCGAAGCCCAGCTCGCCGACCGCAACGTCACGATCGAACTCAGCGACGAGGCGCGCGAATGGCTGGTCGAGAACGGCTATGACGAGGCGATGGGCGCCCGTCCGATGGCCCGCCTGATCCAGCAGACGATCAAGACGCCGCTCGCCGACGAAGTGCTGTTCGGGCGCCTGAAGAATGGCGGCACGGTCAAGGTCGTGGTGGTCCAGTCCGAGACCGGCATCAAGGTGCTGGGGCTCGAATTCCCGGAAGGGCCGGTGAAGCCGAAGCCAGAAAAAGACGTCGCGGCGGCAGGCGAGAAGCGCGAGCGCAAGCCGCGCGCCAAGGCGGCGAGCGAGCCTGTGGCCTCGACATCACCGAAGAGACCTGCCAAAGGCGGCTCCGCTGGCAAGCCCGGCGGCGCCCCCGAAGCGCCGAAGACGCAGCGTCTTGTCAGGACCGTACCGAAAGTTCCTCTGACCAAGGCCTGAAACCGTGTGGTTCAAGCGAAAACCCGCCCCCCTTCTGGCGCAGGCGCCGGAATCCGCGCCGGAGGCTCCGGCGCGCAAGCAGAAGCTTGGATGGTTCGAGAAGCGCGAGCAGCGCAGGCGGCGGCGCAAGCTGTTCGAGGAGATCCTGGGCTGGATTCTCGTGCCGGCCTTCATCTACCTGATCTATCTCGGCGTGAAGGCGGTTGGCGGCGTGCCCAAGGAATTGATCGATTTCGGCAATGAGCTCATCGGCATCGTCATGAAGGGCGGCCGCTGAGGCGCTCGCTACGGGCCATCGGTCGGCTGCAGCCGACGCAGGGCTGACCGCGCGATGCCGGATATCGGTTTGCCGGATCGTGCGGGTTAGAACGCTTGCAGCGCCCGTATGAAAACGGGGGCTGTGTGGTCCTCGGCGGCGATCGGGCAAGCGTGCACATACCTTCATGAGCGTATCGGCCGACTGGAGCTGGCAGCGTGTGGCGCTGGCCGGCATGCGCGATGCGCTCTCCCTGCCGGCCTGGGTCGTCGGCTTCGGGCTCGTCGGAATCGGTTCATTGGCGCGGGATGTCGGCTATCCCGTCGAGGTCGCGGTGCTGTCGACCATGCTGGTCTGGGCCGGGCCGTCGCAGGTGATCTTCTTCGCTTCGATCGCCGCCGGCGCCGCCTGGAGCGCGATTGCGATCGCGATCGGTTTCGCCTCATTGCGTTTCCTGCCGATGACGGTCGCGATCCTGCCCCTGCTGCGCCGGCCCGGGCAGAGCGTCTGGCTCCAGCTGGCCCTGTCGCATTATGTTGCCGTGACGGCCTGGACCGAGGGCCTGCGGCGCTTGCCTGCCGTGCCACCGCCGCAACGCGTCGCCTATTTCCTCGGCTTCGCCAACACCTGCATGGCCGTCAGCTCGATAGGCACCTTCTCAGGCTACTACCTCGTCAACGCCTTGCCGATTCCGTTCGCGGCGGGGCTGCTCTGCCTGACACCGATCTTCTTCCTGGTTTCGCTGGCGGCCGGCATCCGGCATCGCGGCGACATCGCAGCCATGGTGCTGGGCCTTGCGCTGGCGCCGATCTGCGACCGTTTCATCGGCGGCGGCTTCGATCTGATCGTTGCCGGAGTGGTCGCCGGCAGCATCGCCTTCCTGATCGGCCGCCGGCGCGGGAGGGTCGCATGACGCCGCCGATTCCCGGCCTGGACGGCGCCTACTGGCCCTATCTCGCCTTGCTGCTCTTCGCCGTGCTGCCGACCGAGATCTGGCGCTGGCTCGCGGTTGCCTTCGCACGAAGGATCCCGCCTGAATCGCCTGCGCTCGAATGGGTGAGGGCGGTGGCGACCGCGCTCCTGGCCGGTGTTGTCGCCAAGCTGATCATCGTGCCGCCCGGCGCCCTGGCGGCGGCGCCCCTGGGCTTACGGATCGGTGCGCTCACGGTGGCGCTGGCAATCATGCTCTTCGACCGCCGCAGGGTGATGCTCGCCGTGCTCATGGGCGAGGCGACGCTGATCGCCGGGGCGTGGCTGCTGATCTAGATCGAGCCGTCATTTGGGCCCACAGGCGGCGAAACATGCCGCAATTTGTCGGGATTGCGGATGACATAGATGGCGTGGATCAGGCCGTCGCGGATATCGAGCGCGGTTGCCTGCAAGGTCTCGCCGCGTTCGAGGCTGAGATAGCCGGGCATGCCGTTGATCATCACCGGCTTGTACACAGTAGTGAGCTTGTGGCGGTGGGCGACCTTGTTGGCGATGCCGGCGAAGAAACGCAAGACGCGGTTGATGCCGTGAAGCGAGTTGATAATCGACAGTACCTTGCCGCCGCCGTCGCTGTGGAAGGCGACATCGTTGGCGAGCAGGGTCTGCAGATCGCTGGTGTCGGCCTTGTGGGCGGCCTTGAAGAAGGCCTCGACGAAACGCTTCGCCTCGGCAGGATCGACCTTGTTGCGCGGCGGCATGTCGATGCGGACATGCTCGCGGGCCCGCTTGGCGAGCTGGCGGCAGGCGCTCTCGCTGCGGTCGATGGTGCGGGCGATCTCGGCGAAATCCAGATCGAAGACGTCGTGCAGCAGAAAGGCGGCGCGCTCGAGCGGAGTCAGCCGCTCCAGCGCCAGCATCAGCGCGATCGGGGCATCGAGCTGGGTGTCGACGTCGGATTCAGCTGCGCCGATCTCCTCGATCAGCGGTTCGGGCAGCCAGGCGCCGACATAGAACTCGCGCTTGCTACGGGCCGATTTCATTTGGTCGAGGCAGAGGCGCGTGACGGTGCGAGCGAGATAGGCGCGCGGCGCCTCGACCGCCTCCTGGGCCACCTCGCGCCAACGCAACCAGGCCTCCTGGACGATATCCTCGGCATCGCTGACCGAGCCGAGCATGCGATAGGCGAGGCGGGTCAGGAAACGGCGATGCGTCTCGAAGATATCGTCCGGGGCGGCCATGGGACGCGTCTCAGGCGGCCGCCGACTCGGCTTTGGCCGGCCGGTCGTGGGGATGGACCGAGCGGAAGCCGATCGAGATGCGGTTCCAGCTATTGATCGTGCCGATGAGCAAGGTGAGCTTCACCGTTTCCTCCGGGCTGAAATGGCTGAGCACCTCGTCATAGGCCTCGTCGGGCGCATGGGTCTGCGAGATCAGCGTCAGCGCGTCAGTCCACGCGAGAGCGGCGCGCTCGCGCGGGCTATAGAGCGCCGACTCGTGCCAGGCGTCGAGCAGGAACAGGCGGGCCGGGCTCTCGCCCTCCTTGATCGCATCGGCCGAATGCATGTGCAGGCAATAGGCGCAGCCATTGATCTGCGATGCGCGCATCTTCACGAGATGGATCAGGCTGTGCTCGAGGCCGCTCTCCTTGATCGAGGCTTCGAGCGCGATCATCGGCTTCATGGTATCGGGAGCGGTGACGTAAGGGTTGAGGCGCTTGGTCATGATGGGGCTTTCTGATTGAGGTGGTTCTGGCCCGGCGATCGGGGAGCCAGCGGGCTTATGTCGGCGCGGCTTCAGGCTGCGGCGACCTCGCGGCGGCGATCGTTCGGGTGCCGGGTGCGGAAGCCGCAATTGATCCGGTTCCACATGTTGATGGCGCCGATGGCCACCGACAGGTTGACGCATTCGACCTCGCTGAAATGTTCGCGCAGGTCAGCGAAGGCCGCATCGCTTGGGGCGCCGTCGGAAAGTCGGGTCAGGGTCTCGGTCCACGCCAGTGCAGCGCGCTCGCGCGGGGTGTAGAGCTCGGATTCCTCCCATGCGCTCAGCAGGTAGAGCCGTACCTCGCTCTCGCCGGCCTTGCGCGCATCTGCCGCGTGCATGTGCAGGCAATAGGCGCAGGTATTGATCTGCGAGGCGCGCATCTTCACCAGTTCGAGCAGGCTATGTTCGAGCCCACATTCGCCGATGTATCCCTCGATGGCGATCACGGCGTTGAGGGCGGCGGGGGCGACCTGGAAGGCATTGAGGCGTTGGGTCATCTTGATCTTCTTCAGTGTACGATGAAGGCAAGACGAGACAGCGCCGACGGTTGTGACATCGCTCAGAGATTATTTTTTAGCGCGGTCCGGATTTTTTCGGCATGGGCGGCCAGCACATCGGGTTTCTCCATGGCGCCGGTATGGGGCCTGAGCGCGACGCCGTCGAAGCGCGGCATGACATGAACATGCAGGTGGAACACGACCTGCCCGCCAGCCGCCTCGTTGAATTGCTGGATCGTGACGCCATCGGCATTGAAGGCTGATTTCACGGCCCGCGCCAGCGTCTGGACGCTGAGGGCGACGGATGTCAGCGCCTCGGGCGGCGCATCGAAGATATTGCGGCAGGCGGCCTTGGGGACGACCAGGACATGGCCGTCGGCACGCGGCATGATGTCCATGATGGCAATGGTGTCGGCATCCTCGTAGACCCTGTGCGAGGGCAACTCGCCGCGCAGGATCTTGGCGAAGACATTGGAGGGATCATAGGCGCTCATCACGGGACCGGCAGGCTGGAGGCGGGAGAGCGCAACCTGTGGCTCGCCCGTCGTGCCGTCAACCCATCGCAATGCGCGCAGCCGCAAGCGGCAGGATCTCCTCGACCACGCTGTCGAGCACGAGATCGTCGCAGGCGCCCAGGATTTCAAACGCCGTGGCCTCGAGACGCAGCAGCGGTCGGTCCCGCCAGCGCATCACGATGTCCGCCAGCGCCGCGGTCTCCCCGGCATCGAGGTCGGCTGTCAGATTGTAGAGGCCGACCAGCCAGAGATCGCCAGGCGAGCGTCCGAAGGCCTGCTGCACGGCTTGCAGCATGTTTATGCCGTCGCGTTTTTCCGGATAGGCGGCGAGATAGAGCCGGCCACGATTGATGTTGCCCGAGAACAGGCCGCGCAGTTCGACGGCGAAAGGCGGGATCGCGCGGAGCACTCGCCGCGTCTCGTCCACGATGGTCGACCCCGCATCGGTTCCGAGCGAGCCGCAGATCGTTGCGTGCAGCCTGTCCTTGCGGCGCGGCAGGATATCCCAGGCGATTTTGGCGGCGAAAGGCGCGGCCTTGATCTCAGCCTCCAGAGCGAGAAAGGCGTCAGACCCTCGCAAGGCCTCGTCGCGAACCGGCAGGACAAGCGAGGAAACCGGTGGGTGCCGCCCGTTCTCGTAGAATTTGCCCTCCACCCGCGGGATGACACGCGGGTTTTTCGGCGCAACGAGCGGCAGATGGGCGAGTCGATAGCTGTCATCCAGCATCAGCGGCACCGAGAAATCCGTCAGGCTGCGGCGATAGCCGAGTTCGGAATCGTCGCAGAAGATGCTGGCGATATCCGTGGAAGCAGCCTCAGTCATCGGCACCCCCGGTTTTCCGGAACGGGCTTTCCGCTGCAAGCGCCTCCTGCGCCTGCGCGATATGCTGGCGTTCATTGACGAGATAGGCGGCAACCGCGCGGCGAAGCCCGGGATCGGCGAGATGATGCAGCGAGCGCGTCAGTACCGGCCGGTAGCCGCGCGCCAGCTTGTGCTCGCCCTGCGCGCCGGCCTCGACGCGGCTGAGCTTGTGGGCGATCGCATAGTCGATCGCCTGATGATAGCAGAGCTCGAAATGCAGGAAGGGGTGGTCCTCGATGCAGCCCCAGTTGCGGCCATAGAGCGTGTTGGCGCCGCGGAAATTGATCGCGCCGGCGATGTAGCGGCCGGCGCGCCTGGCCATCATCAGCACGATACGTTCGCCCATCGCCGCCCCCACGGCCGAGAAGAAGGCGCGGTTGAGATAGGGCCGGCCCCATTTGCGCGAGCCGGTGTCCTCGTAGAAGGAATGGAAGTCGTCCCAGACGGCTTCGGTCAGATCGGATCCGGACAGGACATCGACCGTGATGTCGGCAGAGAGCGCCTCGCGCCGCTCGCGCTTCAGCGCCTTGCGCTTGCGCGAGGCCAGCGTTCCCAGGAAATCGTCATAGGTTTCAAAGCCTTCGTTGCGCCAGTGAAACTGAAGGTCGTGCCGCTCCAGATAGCCGGCCTCGCGTAGCGCCGTGATGTCGGGCTCCTGCGCGAAGGTGACATGGACCGAGGAGGCGTTGGCTTGCCCGCACAACGCCTCCAGCCCCGCGATCAGCCCGGCGCGGGCCTCGTCGGCGCGCAGGCCGTCCGCGACCAGGAGGCGCGGCCCGGTCGCGGGCGTGAAGGGCGCGGCGATCTGGAGCTTGGGGTAATAGCGCCCGCCGGCGCGCTCATAGGCATCGGCCCAGGCATGGTCGAAGACATATTCGCCCTGGCTATGGCTCTTGAGGAAGCTCGGCGATGCCGCCAGCAGCGTGCCTTGCGCATCTTCGACCAACAGATAGGCCGGAGACCAGCCGGAACGCCTGCCGACGCAACCGCTCTCCTCCAGAGCGAGCAGGAAGGCATGGGAGACGAAGGGATTGTCCTCGTCGATCGCCGAGGCGGTATCCAGGCAGGCCGAGGCCGGGGAGGTAGCCGCCGGGGAGGTTGCGGCCATGGCGGCGCGTAACGCGAACGGGTTGGCGCAGGCGTTCCACGCGGCGGCGGGGACGGTCTTCAAAGACGTCGCGACGCGCACCCTGAGGTCGTCGCGTCCGTCAACACTCAAGGTTTGAAGCCCTCGAAGACCATCTGGTCGGCATGCAATGCGGCCCGCTCGCGATCCCCGGCATTGCGCACCGTCCAGCTCATCACCGGCAGGCCCAACGCCTCCCGACAGAGATAGGGAGCCGCGCTCGGCAAGTCAGCAACCTTCCAGGACAAAAAGTCCGGCCGGCTTTCGCTGAAATGCAGCAGATTGGCCAACGCATGTTTCTGGGCGGCGTCGAGGTGATCATAGTCGGGATAGGAATAGTCGCTCATCGCCACGATCCCGCGCGGGATGCCGGGTGCGAGTTCGCGCAATGCCGTGACGATCACGGGGTCGAAGGATTTCAGCACGATCGGCTGGCCAGAGCGCTGGTTGACGATCTCGGCCGTGCGCTGCGCCAAGGCGAGAGCGCCGTCGAAGCGGCTCTTGACCTCGATCACCAGCGGCACGCGTCCCGCGACCGCATCGAGAAAGCCGTTCAGCGTCGGAATCCGGTCGCTGCTGCCCTTGAGGGCGATTCCGGCCAGCGCCTGCGCGCTCCGCTCGTTGACGAGGCCGGTCTCGGCCGTCAATCGGTCGAGCACGAAATCGTGAAACACCATCGCCTCGCCGTCGGCGCTGAGCTGGACGTCGCATTCGATGCCGAAGCCGCCAGCAATGGCGGCCTCGGCCGCGGACAGGCTGTTCTCGATCAGCCCAGCCTTCGCATCATGCAGGCCGCGATGCGCGATCGGTCGGGCGACGAGCCAGCCAAGTCCGGATGTAGCAAGCCGCGCCATCACGCGATCTCGAACATCGCCTCGACTTCGACAGCGGCGTCGGCCGGGAGTTCGGCGACGCCGATGGTCGAGCGGGCATGGCGGCCCTTGTCGCCGAGCACCTCGACCATCAAATCCGAGGCGCCGTTCATGATCGCCGGCAGGCCGGCGAAATGCGGCATCGCATTGATGAAGCCGCCGAGCCGCACGCAGCGGGTGATCCGGTCGAGATCGCCAAGCGCGGCCTTGGCCTGCGCCAGCACGTTGATGGCGCAGAGCCGCGCGGCCTCGATGCCTGCCTCGTTGAAGATCTCGGCTCCGAGCTTGCCCTTGTGGCTGTCGGAAAGCTTGCCATCCAGCCCGAAGCAGATCTGGCCGGAGATCACCAGCAGCTTGCCGGTGATCACGTAGGGCACGTAATTTGCGACCGGCGCGGCGGGCGCGGGCAGGGTGATGCCGAGTTTGGCAAGCTTGGCTTCGATTGCGCTCATGGGGCGGCCTCCGGCTCGATGGAATGAAACCTTCATGGCCGATGGCCGGGCAAGCCGCAAGCAGCCTCGATATGCTCGCAAGGCGGTTCGGACCGGCGTTCGCGAAGGCGGCCTTACGCCTTGTTTGCGCCACTGCTGCAATGCACCTAGACTCGCTCGATCACCTAGCAGAGCGGCAAGTGTCATGAGCATGAACGGATTTGGCCTTGCGAGTACCCTGGCGAGTATCCTGAGCACGGTCGCAGTGCTGGCGAGCGTCGGCGCCTCGGCCCAGCCTCAATCGGTCGGGCGCGTGGTTCTGGCGCCCCATCGCGCGGTCTATGATCTCGTGCTCGACGACGACAAGCCCGCCACCAGCATCGAGGCGGCGCGCGGCCGCATCGCCTTCGATTTCACCGGCGATGCCTGCGAGGGTTATGTGCTCTCCTTCCGCCAGGTCACGCAGGTGAGCAGCAGCGAAGGCGGCCCGCGCACCATCGATGCGCGCACGACGAGCTTCGAGGCAGGCGACGGGGCGAGCTACCGCTTCAAGACCGAAAGTTCGGCGGGCGGCGCGCCGGCCGAGATCGTCGACGGCTCGGTCCAGAAATCCGGTGGCGGCTACGAGATCAAGCTCAGCGCGCCCAAGCCCGAGACGGTGCGCCAGACGACGGACGCCCTGTTCCCGAACGCGCAGATGAAAGCGGTGATCGAGGCGGCGCGTGCCGGCAAGACCACGCTGAACGTGCGCCTCTATGACGGCGCCAATAGCGGCAAGGAGGTCTATGACACGCTCTCGGTGATCGGGAAGCGGATCGAGGCCAAGCCTTCCGAGGCGCCGCTGCAGCGGCCGGAGTTCGAGACGCTGGCGCGCTGGCCGGTGTCGATCTCCTATTTCAAGGTCGATTCCGGCGAGACTACGCCATCTTACACCATTTCCTTCGAGCTTTACGAGAATGGCGTGACCGGCGCGATCAAGCTCGACTATGGCAGCTTCGCCCTGCGCGGCACGCTCACGCGTCTGGATCTTCTTCCGAAGCAGGATTGCGCGAAGTAGCGCTTGCGCTGCTGGCCCGCTGCGGACCGCGCAGACTGAGGCCCTTGCCGATCGATGCATCGCCGAAGCGGGCGCGCAGCGCGTCGAGCGCGCCTTCCATCGCCTTCAGCCTGGGCGTCGCGACATCGGCTAGGTCGCCATGGTCGGCTTCCTCGGGTGCACTGAAGTCGCTCGCGCCGATGCCGATCAGCCGGTAGCGCTGGCCGTTGCATTCGCGCCTGAGCAGGTCGCGCCCGGCGGCGAACAGCCTGGCTGCCAATTGCGTCGGCTCCGGCAGGCGGCTGGCGCGTGTGATTGCGTGAAAATCCGCCGTCTTCAGCTTCATGGTGATGGTCCGGCCCGCGAGCTCCTGGGCCTTGAGGCGTTTCGAGGTCTTCTCGCAGAGCCGCCACAGCACCGGCTCGAGATCCTCGAAGCGCGACAGGTCGGTGTCGAGCGTGGTTTCGCTGGAAACGCTCTTGGTCTCGCGGTCGGGCGTGACCTGACGCTCATCGATGCCGTTGGCGAGCTTCTTCAGACGCGGCCCATCCTTGCCGGCCAGGCGGAAAAGCTTGTCGATCGGCGCTTCGCGCAGATCGCCGATCAGGCGGAAGCCGGATTCGGCTAGCTTAGCCGCACTCGCCTGGCCGACGCCGGGAATGAGGCCGACCGGCTTGCTCGCCAGAAAAGCGACGGCCTCCGCCCGTCCGATGACGGAAAAACCGCGCGGCTTGTCCATATCGGAGGCGACCTTGGCCAGGAACTTGGCATAAGACAGGCCAACGGAGATGCTGATCCCGAGCTCGCCTTCGATCCGCTTGGCGAAGCGCGCGAGCGTGATGGCGGGGCTGGCGTGATGCAGGCGCTGCGTTCCGGCGAGGTCGAGAAAGGCCTCGTCGATCGAGAGCGGCTCGACCAGCGGCGTCAGCTCCTGCATCAACCGCCTGACCTCGCGGCCGACCGCGACATATTTCGCCATGTTCGGTTTGACGACCACGGCCTCGGGGCAGGCCTCCAGCGCCTTGAACATCGGCATCGCCGAGCGCACGCCATAGGTCCGGGCGATATAGCAGGCCGTCGAGACGACGCCGCGCTTGCCGCCGCCGATGATCACCGGCTTGTCGAGCAGCGTGGGATCGTCGCGCTTCTCGATCGCCGCATAGAAGGCGTCGCAGTCGATATGGGCAAGGCTCAGGGCGTCGCGCTCGGGATGGCGCAGCAGCCGGGGCGAGCCGCAAGCCGGGCAGCGGCGCAGCGCCGCGATTGCCTCCTCATGATCGATGAGGCAATCGCGGCAGAACACGCGCCGCGCGGGCTGGGCGGCCCGGTCCGTCACGGGGCCTCGTCCATTGGAGGCCCGGCGAGCCGTCCGCGCGCCTGCGCGACGATTTCCGGATTCAAGCTTAAATTTCCGGCAAACTCCAACAGCAGCGAATCGCTGCCCGCGAGGTGGTCGAGCACTGCGACGAGGAAACCGGGCTCTTGCGCCGCAGCCCTCAGATTCGAGGGGCCGAGGCCGGTTTGGGCTAGAAAGGGCTCCAGACGCGCCGGATCTGCAGCGAGGAAGCCCAGCGCGCGTAGCGCGAGATGTTCAGCGTCCTCGACGGAGGGTGATCTTGCCATGGCGGGAGTGCCTTCCGAATCGAGCTTCAGGTTTGCGTTTCGTCAACGGCTCTCATGCTAACGTAATCTGTGAATGAGGCCGCCAACTTGTGATGGCAGGATCGAGATGGCCTGTCTGTGGCGCGATTGAAGGGCGGCATGATGAAGACGGTTTTGATCGTCGAGGACAATGAGCTCAACATGAAGCTCTTCAATGATTTGCTTGAAGCGCATGGCTATGCGACGCTGAAGACTGCCGATGGCATCGAGGCGATCGAACTCGCGCGCACGCATCATCCCGATCTGATTTTGATGGACATCCAGCTTCCCGAGGTTTCGGGGCTCGAAGTCACCAAATGGATCAAGGAGGATGACACCCTCAAATCCATCCCTGTCATCGCGGTGACGGCTTTTGCGATGAAGGGTGACGAAGAACGTATTCGTGAGGGAGGCTGCGAGGCTTACCTCTCCAAGCCGATCTCGGTTGCGAAATTCCTGGAGACCGTCCGCGCCTACGCTGGCCCAGCCTGAGGCTTCGAAAACAAACCATGTCAGCCCGTGTCCTCGTCGTCGACGACATCGTCACCAATGTGAAGCTGCTGGAGGCGAAGCTCTCAGCCGAGTATTTCGACGTCGTGACCGCGCTCAACGGCATCGAGGCGCTGGCGATCTGTGAACGCGGCGAGGCGGACATCGTCCTGCTCGACGTGATGATGCCGGGCATGGACGGCTTCGAGGTTTGCCGGCGCTTGAAGAACGGCGCGACCACGGCCCATATCCCGGTCGTGATGGTGACGGCGCTCGACCAGCCCGGCGATCGCCTGAAGGGGCTCGACGCCGGCGCCGACGATTTCCTGACCAAGCCGCTGGACGACACGGCGCTGTTTGCCCGCGTCCGCAGCCTCGTCCGCTTGAAATCCGTCACGGACGAGCTGCGCAACCGCGCTTTCGCCTCGCGCCGGCTCGGCATCGCCGATCCGCTTGCCGCGGCAGCTTCCGAGACCGGTCTTAACGGCCGCATCCTGGTGATCGAGGACCGGCCAACGGTGACCGAGCGGCTATCGAGCGCGCTCTCGGCCTTTCATGTCGTCGAGATCGAGGCCGATCCGCATCAGGCCCTGGTGCGGGCTGCCGAGGGCGATTACGACAGCGTTCTCGTCAGCCTCGACCTCAAATCCTATGACGGGCTGCGGATCTGCAGCCAGCTGCGCTCGCTCGAGCGCACCCGCAACGTCTCGGTGCTGATGCTGGGCGAGGCCGAGGATCGCACCCGCATCCTGCGCGGCCTCGAGATCGGGGCCCATGACTTCCTGATCCGTCCGGTCGACCGCAACGAGCTCTTGGCGCGCGTACGCACGCAGGTGCGCCGCAAGCGCTTTACCGAGCGGCTGCGCGACAGCGTCCAGTCGTCCATGGAAATGGCGGTGATGGATCAGCTCACCGGCCTGCATAACCGCCGCTTCATGGACAGCCGCATGGGCACGATGTTCGATGAATCGGCGCTCAGGGCCCGCTCGCTCGCCATGCTCGTCCTCGATGTCGATCGCTTCAAGGTCGTCAACGACACCTGGGGGCATGATGCCGGCGACGAGGTGCTGCGCGAATTCGCCGACCGGGTGCGCGCTTGCACGCGCGGCATCGATCTGGTCGCCCGGATGGGCGGCGAGGAGGTCGTCGTGGTGCTGCCGGATACCTCTCTGGACGCTGCCTGCGCGGTTGCAGAGCGTATCCGCGAGCGGGTCGAGGCCGAGCCTTTCAGCATCCACCGCAACACCCGCTCCATCACGGTGACGGTCTCGATCGGGGTCGCGAGCCGGCGCGCGGGCGATGCCTCGGCGGCGGAGATGATGAAGCGCGCCGATGATGCGCTCTACCGCGCCAAGGATGCCGGGCGAAACCGCGTCATCGTGGCCAATGCGGCCTGAAAACCTGCCCCAGCGCTCCGGAATGGTTAGCAGGTAGGGTTAAGCATCGATGAATATTGGTGAATCCATCCAATTGGATTGATTCGAGAGGGCCTGCCTGTAGGGTCGTTTCAACGCAGCGGCTGACTGTTGCTGCTTCGAAACGCCCTTCGGGCTCCCGGATCCGCCGCATCTCCTGGGAAACCGATGGGCTCGGCCGGTCGGTGACGGATTTCTGGCCTCATCAGAACCGTCGCCGGCCGACCACCCCCCCCTCAAAACCTGTTGCACTCGGAGCAAGCCCGGTATCCGGGCGAAAGCCTGCATCCTGCGCTCCGAGAGCGGTCTTCAGAAATAGCGCGAGAACAGCGCCGGCAGTGCGTAGCCGAACCCGGCGAAGAGCGCGAGGATGGCGAGCAACATCAGCCCCGCCTTCAATCGGCTGAGCGCGAAACGCGACGAATCGACTTCCACGAGCAGCTTCAGGAAGCGCCGCCACGGGCTGTGGCCTGGGGCGAGGGGCTCGGCATGCTTGTCGCCGCTGCTCAAGGGCTATGTCCGATCAGAGAAGAGGGTAGGTTCAAACTGGCAGGCGCCGGCACCGTCTCGACGGCCCGCGCGAACCCATAAGCCTTTCGGCCTGCAAAGATCGGGCGAGAAGCCCATGCTACGCCAGCTATTGCCCGAGCCAAGTGACATATTCGTCGCAGGCGGATGCAAAACTTCGCCGCCGGCCAGGCCGCTCTCAGCGTCGGAGATTGCAGCGCAGCAAATCGATCCACGCTAGCGCTCCAGCGTGATACCCTGATGACGATTCGCGATCCAGGCTTGTTCGGATTGCGAAGATGCTGGCCTGACATCCTCAATCTATGGAGCGACCCATGCGTACCCTCGCATTGGCGCTCTGCCTTACGGCATCACCGTGGGGCGGAGGGCTTGTCTACGCGCATAGTTGGTACCCTTACGACTGCTGCAGCGATCGCGATTGCTGGCCCATGGGAATGGACCAGGATGCCCGCGAACCCGATCCCCGCACCGTTCCCGGCGGCTATATGACCCATGACGGTCATTTCGTGCGGGAAAGCGCCACGCGGGTCTCGAAAGACGGGCGTTTTCACATCTGCCGGAGTGGGGGCACCCTGACCGGGACCGTGATCGCGCCGTCGCAGCGACCCTTCTGCCTGTTCGTGCCCAAGCCGTCCTACTGACGGGCGGATCGCGGCAGGTCGAAATGAAAAACCGCCCGGGATACGAGCGGTCTTTCGAGAGCGTTGTTATGCCTGAATCGTAACCAAGATCACTTGATCTTGGTTTCCTTGAACTCGACGTGCTTGCGCGCGACGGGGTCGTACTTCTTCTTGGACATCTTCTCGGTCATCGTGCGGGAGTTCTTCTTGGTGACATAGAAGAAACCGGTATCCGCCGTCGAGAGCAGCTTGATCTTGATGGTCACGGCCTTGGCCATGGGATTATCCTCGAGCCTGAGGGGCTGGTGAGGCCCTATAAAAAGAAAATGGCCGGGCGGACCCGGCAAACCGTCGGCTGGGGGAATGCCGCAACGAGCCGGCGAAGTCAAGAAAGAATGGCGCGTGCCTGGCTGTTTCCGCCTCGTCGCGTCATGCGGCGCAGCATGGCGCTGCGATGGTGGGTTTGGTCTCTATAACTCCTCGCGGACGAAGTGGCCGTTCTTCTCCCAATAATAGGGAACCGGCAGATAAGGTGCGAAGCCCGCGCTCAGCCGCGCATCGACTTCCTTCAGAATCACCTGCGTGATCGTCGGCAGATCGAGCTTCTGCGCATCCGCGAATGTCACCCAGACGAGTTCGATCAATTCCGAATCGGGACCCGTTACCCCCTCGATCTTCCCGGCGAGGGCGCCGTAGTCGATCGTGAAGAAGCGCGTGTCGAAGCGCTTGGGTCGGCGCGGCGGCGTCACGGCCCGGGCCACGAAGGTGATGGCGCTGAGGTCGGGGAAAATGCCGTGGCTGGCGAAGCCCGCCCAGCTGCCGGCCGGGGGCTTCTCGGGCGTGCCGAGCTCGCTCGAGCCGAAGAGCAGGCCCGTCTCCTCGAAGGTCTCGCGAATGGCGGCCAGCGCCAGCGCTCGCGCCTTCATCGGGCTTGGGCGCTGCATACGCGCCATCAGCCGGTTTTCGCAGATCTGGTCGAGCGCGCCGGTCGCCGTCATGCGGCGGTCTTCCGGATCGATCCTGCCGCCGGGAAAGACGAATTTCCCGGGCATGAACTTATGGCCGGGATGGCGCTTGCCCATCAGGACGCGTGGCGTCCTAGCCGAGCGGTCGATGATCAGCACCGTCGCCGCATCCTTGGGGCGCAGATTGACCTTGACGCGCGCGCGTTCGGCCTGCGTCAGCGTGACGACATGGTCGCTCACGGCCGCAGCAGCGTGGCTGCGGGCTGGCGCTCCGGCCGCGGCGGCTCGCCGTCGAAACCATGCATGCGCATCGCCCATTGCAGGCCGACCACGCCGCCCTTCACCGGCTGCATCAACACGAGGCTGAGCAGGACCGCCAGCGCGGGCCAGATCGTCATATGCAGCCACATCGGCCAGTTGGCGTATTTCTCGGCCATCAGCAGGCCGCCGACGACGATATGGCCGACGATGGTGATGACGATATAAGGCGGCAGGTCATCGGCGCGCTGATGATGCATCGCCTCGCCGCAGGCCTCGCAGGTATCGACCGGCTTGAGGAAGGCGCGGAACAGCTTGCCTTCGCCGCAATGCGGGCAGCGCCCCATCAGGCCGCGCCCGATGGCGCTGCGCCAGTCGCGTTCGACCGGCCGCCCCACCGCATGATTGATTTGAACAGACATCAGCGCCTCTTGCCGGGCTTCTTGCCGCCCGCCTTGCCGAAGGACGGTTTCGCCCTCGCGCGCCCTGATATAGGGGGCCGTGCCGGGCGATTGCCAGAGCGTCCCGGTGTCACATGCCGGCCCTCGGAGAGCAATTCGAAGCGCAGGGCGCCTGCCACCGGGGCGGCCTCGACGAGGCGCACATGCACACGGTCGCCCAGGCGCCAGCTCTCGCCGCTGCGCTCGCCGATCATGGCGTGGGCGGCTTCGTCGTAGCGATAATAGTCGGCGCCCAAGGTCGAGGCCGGGATGAAGCCGTCGGCGCCGGTGCCGTCCAGCTTCACGAACAGGCCGGCCCGATTCACGCCGCCGATCCGGCCGTCGAAGCTGGAGCCGATCTGGTCGGCCAGGAAATGCGCGATCAGGCGGTCCGTGGTCTCGCGCTCGGCTGCCATGGCGCGGCGCTCGGCCGCCGAGATCCGGGTCGAGACCTCGCGCAATTCGGCGAGCGTTGTCGCTTTCGGCAGGCCGTCATCTCCGGCTCGCATGGCGGTGATCAGCGCGCGGTGGACGATAAGGTCGGCATAGCGCCGGATCGGCGAGGTGAAATGGGCGTAGCGGCGCAGGTTCAAGCCGAAATGCCCGTAATTCTCGGCGACATATTCGGCCTGTGCCTGTGTCCGCAATACGACCTCGTTGAGGAAGAGCTCGTTCTCCGAGCCCTTGATCATGGCCAGGATGCGGTTGAACAGCACCGGCCGGAGCGCAGCCTCCTTGGGCAGCTTGATGCCGATCGAGGCCAACACCTCACTGAGCGCCCGCATCTTCTCCAGCGATGGCTCGTCGTGGCATCGGTAGATCAAGAGGCTGCCGGCCTTCTCCAGGGTTTCCGCGGCCGCGACATTGGCGAGGATCATGAACTCCTCGATCAGCTTATGCGCCGCCAGCCGCTCGGGCACGATGACGCGGTCGACCGCGCCGTCGGGTTTCAGCACCAGCTTGCGCTCGGGCAAATCGAGATCGAGCGGCTGGCGCGCGTCGCGAGCACGGGAGGCGATGCCATAGGCGGCCCAGAGCGGCATCAGGATGGTGTTGCGGATCGGGCTGGTGGTCTCGTCGGGCTTGCCGTCGATCGCGGCCTGCGCCTGCTGGTAGGACAGCTTGGCGGCCGAGCGCATCAGGATGCGGTGGAAGGAATGGGTCTTCTTGGAGCCGTCCGATTTCAGCACCAGCCGTACTGCGAGAGCCGGCCGGTCCTCGCCGCCACGCAGCGAGCAGAGATCGTTCGAAATCCGCTCCGGCAGCATCGGCACGACCCGGTCGGGGAAATAGACCGAATTACCGCGCTCCAGCGCCTCGCGGTCGAGGCTGGAGCCCGGCCGGACATAGGCCGCGACATCGGCGATGGCGACGGTGACGACATAGCCGCCGGGGTTGTCGGGGTCGGCGTCGGGGGCGGCATGGACCGCGTCGTCATGGTCCTTGGCATCGGCGGGGTCGATCGTGATCAGCGGCAGATCGCGCCAATCCTCGCGGCCGGCGGTGCCCGCGGGGCGCACGGCGTCGGCCTCCGCAAGGGTCGCCGGAGAGAAGACGTTGGGAATGCCATGGGCGTGGATCGCGATCAGGCTGACGGCGCGCTCCGATTTGATCGAGCCGAGGCGCTCGCGCACATGCGCCTCGGACGGTCCGAAGCGCGTCTCGTTGCGCAGCGTGACGGAGACGAGGTCGCCATCCTGCGCCTCGGCCGTGCGACCCTTCGGGATCAGCGCCTCGCGGCCCTGCGCCTTCTTGTCGATCGGGATCAGGCGCCCGCTGCCATCGGGCAGGGCGCGGAAGATGCCGAGCACCTGGGCCTTGCCCTTGCCCATGATCTTCAGCACGCGGCCGGAATAGGTGAAGCCGTCGACGCCTTTCAACCGGGTCAGCTTGAGCAGGACCTGATCGCCGACACCGGCTGCCGGAGCCGCATTGCGCTTGGCGCGGAACTCGCGCGCTCGCTCGATCAGGATGCGCGGCGCCACGCCCTGGTCGGCCTCGTTCCATTCCAGCGGGGCCGCGACGAGGTCGCCGTCGCGATCCTTGGCCTTGATCTCGCTCAGCAGGACGGGGGGCAAGGCGCCGCGCGGATGCGCGGCCAGCGTGCCGTTCCCGGGAGCGTCGACAGCCTGATCCTCCTGGATCTCCTTCAACAGCCGCTTCAGCCAGATCTTGCCGTTGCCGGACAGCCCGAAGGCCCGCGCGATCTCGCGGCGGCTGGCATCGCGGCCGGCGGCACGCTCGGTCTCGATGAACTCCAGGATCGCCTCACGGCTCGGCTCAGGCACGGGCGATGACACGATATCGGCTCGTCAAAACGGGGGAGGGCGAAGAAAGCACGGCTCCTGTCTGCCATGAGCGCTGCGTCGACGCCAGAACCGGTATCGCCGCATCCGCCAATGAAAGCATCCCCAATGAAAGAAGGGCCGCCCTTGCGGGCAGCCCTTCCATTGTCGAACCGCGGCCCGGCGAGCCGGACCCAAAGGCGCGAAAACTCACGCGGAACAAGAACCCCATTGGGAATGAGTCCAGGTCCACCCGCTTTGCACCAGCGGTTGATGACAATGAGACACTGGATCACCTCCTTTCAGTTGTTACCGACAAGGACAGGCTAGGGCGATTCTCGGGCCGGCGTAAATGTCAAAAAAAGCGCTTCCTTTGTCAGGCGAAATGCCGCGACAGCCGGCAAAATGAAGCGCTTCGGATCGTCTGCCAAAAAAATGGGCGGAAAATTTGCGTAATAAATGGGCAAATACGCCGTTCTCGCATCATCCTTGCGTATATGGAGCCTCTCCAGGCAGGAAATTCGGCAAAGGCTGCCTCTGCGGCAGAGTTTTGCGGGCGCAACCATCGCAAAAGGCTCGTTGGCATGTCGCTTGCGAGCCCGCTCCTCCGGGCCAGGGAGGCCTCTCGGCGCCCGCTCAAGGGTGCATTCAACAGGATTGGTTCGGGGGACATGTCCGTGAGCAATACTCGTCGCGTTATTTTGGGCGCTGCACTTGCAGGCGCCACTTTTCTGGGGACGCTCCTGCCGGCCGCAGCGCAGGAGACCATCAAGGTCGGCATCCTGCATTCGCTCTCGGGCACGATGGCGATTTCCGAGACGACGTTGAAGGACGTCATGCTCATGCTCATCGACGAGCAGAATAAGAAGGGCGGCGTGCTCGGCAAGAAGCTCGAGGCCGTCGTCGTCGACCCCGCCTCGAACTGGCCGCTCTTCGCCGAGAAGGCGCGCGAGCTGATCGCCAAGGACAAGGTCTCGGCCGTGTTCGGCTGCTGGACCTCGGTGTCGCGCAAATCCGTGCTGCCGGTCTTCAAGGAGCTGAATTCGATCCTGTTCTACCCCGTCCAGTACGAGGGCGAAGAGTCTGAGCGGAATGTCTTCTACACCGGCGCGGCGCCGAACCAGCAGGCGATCCCAGCGGTCGATTATCTCGCCAAGGAGGAGAAGGTTCAGCGCTGGGTGCTCGCCGGCACTGACTATGTCTATCCGCGCACGACCAACAAGGTTCTCGAGGCCTATCTCAAGTCCAAGGGCGTCAAGGCCGAGGACATCATGATCAACTACACGCCGTTCGGTCATTCCGACTGGCAGACGATCGTGTCCGACATCAAGAAGTTCGGCTCGGCCGGCAAGAAGACCGCCGTGGTCTCGACCATCAATGGCGACGCCAACGTGCCGTTCTACAAGGAGCTCGGCAACCAGGGCATCAAGGCGACCGATATTCCGGTCGTGGCCTTCTCGGTGGGTGAGGAAGAACTCGCCGGTATCGACACCAAGCCGCTGCTCGGCCATCTCGCCGCCTGGAACTACTTCCAGTCGGTGAAGACGCCGGAGAACGAGGCCTTCATCAAGCAGTGGAAGGCCTACAAGAAGAACGACAAGGCCGTCACCAACGATCCGATGGAAGCCCATGTCATCGGCTTCGCCATGTGGGTCAAGGCGGTCGAGAAGGCCAAGAGCTTCGATCCCGACAAGGTCATCGATGCGCTGCCCGGCATCGAGGCGCCGAACCTGACCGGCGGCATCTCCAAGATGCTCCCGAACCACCACATCACCAAGCCTGTGCTGATCGGCGAGATCAAGGCTGACGGCCAGTTCGACGTGGTCTCGAAGACCGGTCTCGTCGCCGGCGACGCCTGGTCGAAGGAGCTCGACGGCTCCAAGGACCTGATCGGCGACTGGGTCGAAAAGAAGTGCGGCAACTTCAACGTCAAGACCGGCAAGTGCGGCGGCGCGTGAGGTCATGAGGGGGAGGGACGGCACGGCCAAAAGGCTCGGCCGTCCCTTGGAATTCGGCGAGACGCCCCCGTTTGTTCGAACTGGGGGCGTCCGTCACCACCCAAGTCCGTCACTGCCAAGCAAGCTACCTAGCCGCGAACCCGAAACGAGCCCATGCGATTTGTGTCCTGCCTTCTGCGCATGATTGCGCTAGCGACGCTGCTTGCGCTCCAGCCGGGTGCTGCTTCAGCCCAAGGTTCACCCCAGGCCGCCGACGAGGCCTTCACCAGGCTCGGCGCCGACAGTTTCTCCGATACCAACCGCGCCATCGAGATTTTGATCGCGAACGCTCATCCGCAGGCCGCTGTCATCATTGAGGCTCTAGCCGATGGTCGGCTTCTGGCTGGGGGCGGTGCGGTCGCCGTGAAGACCAAAGACGGCAAACTGCTTGACGCCAAGACCGGCGCTGCACTTGCCTCCGAGCCTCCGGGTTTGAGCGCAGTGCGTCTCAATAACGGCGTGCGCCGTACCATCCAGGCGGCTCTTGGCGGTCTGGGGTTGCTCAATCCCGATGCGGGCAAGCGCATCGCCGCTGCCGAGGCGGTGTTCAAGTCGCGCGATGCTTCCTTGCTGCCGGTGCTCGAAGGCGCCATCGCCAAGGAGAACGATGCCCGGGCGAAGGCGGTGCTGCGTCAGGCCCAGGCCGCGATCCTCATCGCCAAACCCGACGCGCCGCCCTTTGACAGGATCGCTGCCGTCGACGTGCTGCGCGAACGCGGCGACCAGGATGCGCTGGCGACCCTGCGTTCCCTGCCGGGCGATTCCTCGGCAGGGCTGAGGGAGGCACAAGGCCGCGCGGTCTCAGCCATCGAGAGCAAGCTCGCGCTGTGGCGTGCCGGACAAAACCTCTGGTACGGGCTCTCGCTTGGCTCGGTGCTGTTGCTGGCGGCTATCGGGCTGGCCATCACCTTCGGCGTGATGGGCGTGATCAACATGGCCCATGGCGAGATGGTGATGCTCGGGGCTTACACCACTTTCATCGTGCAGGAGATCATTCGGACCCGCTTTCCCGGCCTGTTCGACTACTCCTTGTTGATCGCCGTGCCGTTGGCTTTCCTGGTCGCCGGCCTCGTCGGGATCGCGATCGAGCGCGGCGTCATCCGCTTTCTCTATGGCCGTCCGCTGGAGACGCTGCTCGCAACCTGGGGCATCAGCCTGATCCTGCAGCAGGCGGTCCGCACCGCCTTTGGCCCGACGAACCGCGAGGTCGGCGCGCCCAATTTCATGTCCGGCGCCTTCGAGATCGGTCAGCTCGCCATCACCTGGAACCGGCTCTGGATCATCGTCTTCGCGGCCTTGGTGTTCGCCGCTCTGCTGGCGATCCTGAAGCTGACGCCGATCGGCCTGCAGATGCGCGCCGTCACCCAGAACCGACGCATGGCCTCGGCGATGGGCATTCGCACGGGCCGTGTCGATGCCTTGACCTTCGGGCTCGGCTCGGGCGTGGCGGGCTTGGCCGGCGTCGCGCTCTCGCAGATCGACAATGTCAGCCCCAATCTCGGCCAGAGCTACATCATCGACAGCTTCATGGTCGTGGTCTTCGGCGGCGTCGGCAACCTCTGGGGCACGTTGGTCGGCGCCATGACGCTCGGCATCGCCAACAAGCTGCTCGAGCCCTATGCCGGCGCGGTGCTCGGCAAGATCGCGCTGCTCGTCTTCATCATCCTGTTCATCCAGAAACGCCCGCGCGGCCTGTTCGCGCAAAAGGGCAGGGCGGTGGAAGCATGATCACCCGCTTTCTCATCCAGGGCATGGACAAGCGCGGCCTCGTCTTCCTCGCCGTGCTCGTGGCGCTGGCGGTTCTTGTCCCGCTCGCCAACCTGCTCCTGCCGCCGGGCTCGATCCTGCATGTGCCGACCTCGACCATGTCGCTCTGGGGCAAATATCTCTGCTACGCGCTGCTGGCGATCTCGCTCGATCTGGTCTGGGGCTATTGCGGCATCCTGAGCCTCGGCCACGGCGCCTTCTTCGCGCTCGGCGGCTACGCCATGGGCATGTATCTGATGCGCCAGATCGGCTCGCGCGGAACCTATGGCAACCCGATCCTGCCCGATTTCATGGTCTTCCTGAACTGGAGCGAGTTGCCCTGGTACTGGTACGGCTTCTCCTCCTTTCCTTTCGCCATGCTGATGGTCCTGGCCGTGCCGGGCCTGCTTGCCTTCGTCTTCGGCTGGTTCGCCTTCCGCTCACGGGTGACGGGCGTCTATCTCTCGATCATCACCCAGGCGCTGACCTATGCGCTGCTGCTGGCCTTTTTCCGCAACGATATGGGCTTTGGCGGCAATAACGGCCTGACCGACTTCAAGGAGATCGTCGGCTTCAACGTCCAGGCGCAGTCGACGCGCGCGGCTCTGTTCTCGATGACTTGCGTCATGCTGATCGCCGGCTTCCTGATCGCGCGCGGCATTGTCTCGTCGAAGCTCGGCAAGGTGGTGATCGCGATCCGCGATGCGGAATCCCGCACCCGCTTCCTCGGCTACCGGGTCGATCGCTTCAAGCTCTTCGTCTTCACCATCTCGGCCTGCATGGCGGGTGTCGCCGGCGCGCTCTACGTGCCGCAGGTCGGCATCATCAATCCCAGCGAATTCGCGCCGGCGAACTCGATCGAGACCGTGATCTGGGTCGCGGTCGGCGGGCGCGGCACGCTGGTCGGCGCGGCCTTGGGGGCTGTCGTCGTCAACTACGCCAAGACCGTCTTTACCTCGGGCTTCATGGCGCCGTACTGGCTGTTCGCGCTGGGCGCGCTCTTCGTCTTCGTCACCTTGTTCATGCCCAAGGGCATCCTGGGCACGGCGCAGGATTGGTGGATCCGGCGCAAGGCGCCTGCGGAGCCGTCGCCAGCGGCCGAACCGGCCCCGGCGGAGTAAACGACATGAACGCTCCCGTTCCCGGTGCACTCACCTCCTCGCTGCTCTATCTCGACGGCGTCAGCGTCTCCTTCGACGGCTTCAAGGCCATTCGCGGCCTTTCGCTGACCATCGAGCCCGGCGAGATGCGCGCCATTATCGGCCCCAACGGCGCCGGCAAGACCACCATGATGGACATCATCACCGGCAAGACCCGGCCCGATGTCGGCACGGTGATGTTCGGCGGCTCCGTCGACCTGACCAAGCTCGACGAGGCGGCGATCGCCAATCTCGGCATCGGTCGCAAATTCCAGAAGCCGACGGTGTTCGATTTCCACTCCATCGAGGACAACATCCTGCTGGCGCTGAAATCGAAGCGCACGGTGGCCAGGACCCTGTTCTGGAAGACCGCGGCTGCGGACGCCAAGCGCATCGACGACATCCTCGGCATCATCAAGCTCGGCGAAGCGCGTAACCGGCTCGCGGGCTCACTCTCGCACGGCCAGAAGCAGTGGCTCGAGATCGGCATGCTCTTGGCGCAGGATCCGAAACTCCTGCTGGTCGACGAGCCTGCCGCCGGCATGACCGATGGCGAGACGGCCGAGACGGCCGTCCTCCTCAAGGAGATCGCCAAGGATCATTCGGTCATCGTGGTCGAGCACGACATGGGCTTCATCCGCGAACTCGGCGTGAAGGTGACCGTGCTGCATGAAGGCTCGGTTCTGGCCGAGGGCCCGCTCGACCAGGTCAGCGCCAATGAGCGCGTCGTCGAAGTGTATCTGGGACGATGAGCATGATCGGGAACAGTGGGAACCGGTTTTCCGATCAGATCATGCGGCAGAAAGCTGACCAATGCTGAGCGTCGACGCCATCGATCTCCACTACGGTGCAGCCCAGGCGCTCCGCCGCGTCTCGGTCACGGCCGAGATCGGCAAGGTCACCTGTGTGATGGGCCGCAACGGCGTTGGCAAGACCTCGCTGATGCGCGCCATCGTCGGCCACCAGGCGATCTCGGGCGGCAAGATCAACTTCGGCGGCGAGGACATCTCGAAGCTGCGCAGCGAAGATCGCGCTCGCGCCGGCATCGCCTATGTGCCGCAGGGGCGGGAGGTGTTCCCGCTGCTGAGCGTGAAGGAAAATCTGGAGACGGGTTATGCGCCCTTGCCCCGCAAGGAGCGGCACATTCCCGGCGAACTGTTTGACCTATTCCCCGTGCTGAAATCGATGTTGGGGCGGCGCGGTGGAGACCTCTCGGGTGGCCAGCAACAGCAACTCGCCATCGCGCGGGCGCTGGTCACCCGGCCCAAATTGCTGGTGCTGGACGAGCCAACCGAGGGCATCCAGCCCTCGATCATCAAGGATATCGGCCGCGCGATCGATTATCTGCGCTCCAAGGGCGACATGGCGATCGTGCTGGTCGAGCAATATTTCGACTTCGCACGCGACCTTGCCGACACGATGTTCGTGATGGAGCGCGGCGAGGTCGTGCTGTCGGGGCCGATGGCCGAGCTCGACGCCAATCAGGTCCAGCGATTGATCCAGGTATGACGGCGAGGCCGCGCGTCCTCAAAACGCGAGCGGGGCGTTGTCGACGACCTCCTTCATCACGAAGAAGGTCCGCGTCTGCCGCACACCGGGCAGCGCGATCAGCTTGTCGGCGTGCAGCTTGTTGAAATCGGCCATGTCCCTGACGCGGATCTTGAGGAAGTAGTCGAAATCGCCGGCGACGATGTGGCAATCGAGGACAGTGGGCATGTTCCGGATGGCGGCCTCGAAGTCGCCGAAGCTTTCGGGCGTGGAGCGATCCAGCACGACGCCGACGAAGGCCAGCGTACCCATCTCGACATGTTGCGGCGAGACCTGTGCGCGCACCGAGGAAATATAACCCTCGCTGAACAGGCGCTGGATCCGCCGATGGCAGGTGGCGGGGCTGGTGTTGACCCGTTTGGCGATCTCGGCATTGCCGAGCCGCCCATCCGCCTGCAGCAGGCGCAGGATTTTGAGGTCGGTTTTGTCGAGTTTCTCGGCCATGGAAGAAACGTCCGTTTTTATGCCAATTTTCGGAACCAATGGCGTAGCGATCCGATAATCGCGGAAGCTTCAGGAAAAACAAGCGCTCACTTTGGAAGGACGTCTCAGCTGAGATTCGATATTTTTCCCCGATCATTTTCGAGGGAGACGAACCTGCCATGCTGAGCAAATTCGAGCGCTATCCGCTGACCTTCGGCCCCACGCCGATCGAGAAACTGTCGCGCCTGTCCGCCCATCTCGGGGGCCATGTCGAGATCTTCGCCAAGCGCGAGGACTGCAATTCGGGCCTCGCCTTCGGCGGCAACAAGCTGCGCAAGCTCGAATATATCGTGCCCGACGCCATCGCCAGCAACGCCGATACGCTGGTTTCGATCGGTGGCGTGCAGTCGAACCACACCCGCATGGTCGCCGCGACCGCGGCCAAGATCGGCATGAAGTGCCGCCTGATCCAGGAAAGCTGGGTGCCGCATGAGGACGCCGTCTATGACCGCGTCGGCAATATCCTGATGTCGCGTGTCATGGGCGCCGAAGTCCAGCTCGTCGACGAGGGCTTCGACATCGGCATCCGCGAAAGCTGGGAGAAGGCGCTCGCCGATGTGAAGGCCAAGGGCGGCAAGCCCTACGCGATTCCCGCCGGCGCCTCGGTCCATAAATTCGGTGGTCTCGGCTATGTCGGCTTCGCCGAGGAAGTGCGGGCCCAGGAAGCCGAGCTCGGCTTCAAATTCGACTACATCATCGTCTGCACCGTCACTGGCTCGACCCATGCCGGCATGGTCGTCGGCTTCGCCCAAGATGGCCGCCAGCGCAACGTCATCGGCATCGACGCCTCCTTCACGCCGGCCCAGACGCGCGCCCAGGTCCTCGATATCGCCCAGAAGACCTCCGCCCTCGTCGGCGGCAAGGACATCACCAACGAGGATATCGTCCTGAACGAGGACTACGCCTATCCGGTCTATGGCGTGCCTTCGCAGGAGACTATCGAGGCGATCCGCCTCTCTGCCCGTCTTGAAGGCATGATGACCGATCCCGTCTATGAGGGAAAATCCATGCAGGGCATGATCGATCTGGTGAAGAAGGGCTTCTTCCCTGCCGGCTCCAAGGTGCTCTACGCGCATCTTGGCGGCGTGCCGGCGATCAATGGCTACAGCTATACCTTCCGCAACGGCTGAGCCGCCATGGAAGCCGTCGTCTTCTTCGAATTCGCCTCCGAAGCGCCCGGCGTCCGGTCAGGCTTGCTTGACCGGATCGGACCCATCGCCCTGTCGGGCGATGGCCGGCTCAACTTCGTCGGGACGGAGCGCGACGAGCGTGGCCGGCCAGTCTCCGAGGTCATCGCGCTCGGCTTCAAGAGCGCAGAGACGGCGCAGGCGGTCATGCTGCGCTGGCGCGGCGACCCGGCCTTTCCGGCCGGGGTGAAGACGCGATTGATGTGGATCGAGCCGATCTGGTCGATCGAGCCCTTGGCGATGATGTTCCCCTGAGGCCAGGGTCTGTCGCTTCAGTCGTGAAGCGACAGACCCTTGGTGATCTTGTCGGCCTCCTTGCGCTCGGCATGGACCGCCAGGCCGACGAGATCGAGCGCCGCTGTCGCGACAGCGGCGACGGCGGCGCGATTGTCGCCATCATTGCCGGTCGCGAACAGCTCCTGCGTGTAGAGATGCGGCCGCACGCCGCGCTGCTGTGCCCGCTGGAGCATCGATCTGAGCTGCTCGCTGGTCGCGGCGAAGATCAGGACGGGCTGGCGGATCAGCGGGCCGTAGAATCGGCCCGATGCATCGTTGTAGTCCTCGCCCCTCAGTTCGGGGTAAGCTCCGACAAGGCCGCCGGCGAGGAAGCTGGCGACGTTGAGCTTTTGCCAGGTGGCGAGATCCTCGCGCACCGCTATGGCGATCTTGGTGTCGTAACGGATCTTGGTATCGTAAGGCATGGCGCAATCGGTAGGCGAGCCAGGGCCGGGTGGTCTTGAACGATCGTGCGGCCCCTCACATGGTGACTGGCTGCGCGCGGGGCCGGGCTCTGACGGCATCGAGCGGATCGAGGCCTTCTTCACCGGCCACGCTTATGACCCGCACAGGCACGACACCTATGCGATGGGCCTGACGTTGAGCGGCGTGCAGAGCTTCGACTACCGCGGCAGCCGGCAGGATAGCTGCGCGGGCAATGCGATCGTCCTGCATCCGGACGAGGTCCATAACGGCCGTGCCGGCGTCGAATCCGGCTTCCGCTACCGCATGCTGTATCTGGAGCCCCGGCTCCTGCGCGAGGCGCTGGGCGATGAGGTCCGCACGCTGCCCTTCATCTCGGCGGCCGTTTCGTCTGATCCGCGCCTCGTCCGGGCGATCGCACGCGGCTTGCGCGCGATCGAAGCGCCATTGGCGGCCGAGGAAGCCGACGACATCGTCCTGGGGTTGGCCGAGGCCTTGCTGGCGCTGGACCCATCCGCCGCGCGCCCAATGGGCTCGCGCCATGCCCAGGCTGCTTCGGAGCGCGTCAGGCGGTTTCTCGACGCCCATGCGGAGCGGGTCGTCACATCAGGAGAGCTGGAAGCCGTCGCCGGGCTCGACCGTTTCGCGCTCGCCCGCCATTTCCGCGCGAGCTTCGGCACGAGCCCTTATAATTATCTCGTCATGCGCCGGCTCGACCGGGCGCGCGCCATGCTGCGGTCGGGGCTGGAAATCGCCGATATCGCGGCCGCCTGCGGTTTCGCCGACCAGAGCCATCTGACACGCCAGTTCCGCCGGGCTTTCGGCGTCACGCCCGGTCGCTGGCGCAACCTGCATCGCCATCCGGAGTGAGCGACGGCCGTGGGCCGTTCTCCCTCCGGATGTTCGACTATGCAGACCTATTTGCCTTCGTTGCAGGCCTATTTGCCTTCGTTGATCGTGATCTTCGGCAAGGCACTGCTGGGCAAACCGTATTTCACGAAAATCGCGTCATAGGTGCCCTTGGCCTTGAGCCGGTCGAGCGCGCCCTTGACCGCGTCGCGCAACTGGTTGCCCTCAGTGGTCTTCACGAAGGGAATGCCGGCGCGCACATCGGTAAAGGGCGCGCCGATCGGCACATAGGTGTTAGGCTCGAGCTTGAGGAAATAGGGCATCACCTCGCTGCCCTGGACGGCAGCCTGGAGGCGCTGGGTCTTGAGCTGGGTGCGGGCATCGACCGAGCCTTCCGTGCCGACGATCGTCAGCGCCGGTTTGCCCTTGGCGACGCAGTTTTCCTTGCTCCAGGCTTCCATCTCGGCCAGCCAGCTCGTCGCGCGGCTGGCGCCGACCGTCTTGCCGCAGAGATCCTCCATCGTCTTCAGGCCCGGGGCCAGCGCCGTGATGGTGTAGAACTGCGCGCCCGACGAGAAGTAGTCGATGAAATCGGCCGTTTCGCGCCGCGCCGGCTTATCCGACATGCCGGCCATGACCATATCGACGCGGCCCGTCTGGAGCGAAGGCAGCATCTGCGCGAAGGCGGTCTCCTGCCACTCGATCGCGACGCCGAGTTCCTTGCCGATCGCTTCGCCGATTTCGATGTCGAGCCCGGCCAGGGTGTTGGTCGCCGGGTCCTTGAAGATGATCGGCGGATAGTTCGGCTGCGTCGCGACGATGATCTTGCCCGCGCTCTTGATCCGGGCCGGCAGTTCCTGGGCGGAAACCGCCGCGGGCAGGCAGAACGCCAAAGCGGCGAGCAGGCTTCGTGACGTCAGGGTCATGGCAATCCTCCGGATCGGTTCAGGGCAAGGGTTCAGGGGCAAGGGTTCAAGACAGGACCGCGGCGATGAAGTCGCGGGTACGGGGATGTTCGGGTGCGCTCAGCACCTGGGCGGGAGGTCCCTGTTCGATCAGGCGGCCCTGATCCATGAAGACGACGCGGTCGGCGACCTCGCGCGCGAAACCGAGCTCATGCGTCACCACGATCATCGTCATGCCGCTCTTGGCCAGGTCGCGCATCACGGCGAGCACCTCTCCGACGAGTTCGGGATCGAGCGCCGAGGTCGGTTCGTCGAACAGCATCAGCCTGGGCTTCATCGCGAGCGCGCGGGCGATCGCGACACGCTGCTGCTGGCCCCCGGAAAGCTCGGACGGGTAGGCGCCGCTCTTCTCGGCCAGGCCGACCCGCGCCAGCAGGCGCTCGGCCTCGGCGATGGCGACCGCCCTGGGCTGCTTCAGCACGGTCACCGGCCCCTCGATCACGTTCTGCAGCGCCGTCATATGGCCGAAGAGGTTGAAGCGCTGGAAGACCATGCCGCTGGCGAGGCGCTGGCGCGCGATCTCCTTGTCGGTCAATTCGATCAAGCGGTCGCTGGTGCGCCGGAAGCCGGCGAGTTCGCCATCGACCCAGATCGCACCGCCATCGATGCGTTCGAGCTGGTTGATGCAGCGCAAGAGCGTACTCTTGCCGGAACCGGAGGGGCCGATGATACAGACGACCTCTCCGGGCGCGACGTCGAGCGAGACGGAATCGAGCGCCGCGAGACTGCCGAAGCGCTTCGTCAGCGACAGCGCCTGGACCATGGGGCGGTTTGCGGGAGCCTCAACCATTGCGCGCTCCCGCACCAGCGCGGCCCTTGGCGAAATGGCGCTCCAGCACGACCTGCCCGAGCGAGAGGATCGAGACCACGATCAGGTACCAGCCGGCCGCGACGATCAGCAACTCGATCACCCGGGCATTGGCGTAGTAGATCGTCTGGGCGTTGCGCAGGATCTCGGAGAACTGGATCACGCTGGCGATCGAGGTCAGCTTGACCATGCTGACTACCTCGTTGCCGACAGGCGGGATGATCACCCGCATCGATTGCGGCAGCACGATCCGGCGCAACGTCGTCAGCCTGGTCATGCCGATCGCCTTGGCCGCTTCGACCTGACCGTGGTCGACGGAGAGGATGCCGGAGCGCACGACCTCGGCCGTATAGGCGCCCTGGTTGATGCCCAGGCCCAGCAGCGTCGCCATGAAGGGACCGATCAGGTCGATCGTCCGGGCCGAGAACAGGCCTGGAATGCCGATCGTCGGGAAGACCAGCGCGAGGTTGAACCAGATCAGCAATTGCAGGATCAGCGGCGTGCCGCGGAAGAACCAGATGTAGAACGCCGCCGAGCCGCGCATCACGGCGTTGGGCGACATCGCCATGATCGCGAAGAGGACGCCGAGCGCGATGCCCAGCACCATGGCGCAGACCGTCATGATCACGGTGTTGACGAGGCCGCCCAGGATGGCGGGCGCGGTGAAGAACTGGCCGACCACCTTCCAGGCGATGTCGCCCTCGGCAAAGGCCTTCACCACGAGTGCAAGCGCAAGCAGGACCAGGGTCGCGGAAACCCAGCGTCCGAGATGCAGCCTGCCGACGCGAGGCAAACTGAGGATCGTCGGGTCGAGCGCCGTCGCCGGCATCTGGCTTGAAGTCATGGTTGCGGTCCCCGGTATCCGTTGGCCCAGTCACGCTGCACGGCAAGGCGCTGCGTCAGCCGGTCGATCTGCTCGGCCACGCGTGCAGGCGACGTGCCACCCTTGGCCATACGCGCATCGAGTGCCGCCTCCAATGTCAGGTGCTCCCTGATATCGGGGGTGAGGCGGGGATCGATCGAGGCCAGCCCGGCATCGTCGATCTCGTGCAACTGGCAGGATTTCTCCTCGCAGAGGCGCACCAGCGCACCGGTGATCTCATGCGCCTCGCTGAAGGCCACGCCTCGGCGCGCCAGGAAATCGGCGACCTCGGTCGCCAGCGTGAAGCCGCGCGAGGCGGCGTCCCGCAAGGTCGCGACATTGACCGTCATGGTGGCGACCAGGCCGGCCATGGCGGGAAGCGCCAGTGCTAAGCCTTCGACCGCATCGCAACAGGCGTTCTTATCCTCGGCAAGGTCCCGGTTATAGGACAGGGGCAGGCTTTTCAGCGCCGCCAGCATCGTCATTAGCCCGCCGATCAGCCGGGCCGAGCGGCCGCGCGTCAATTCGGCGATATCGGGATTCTTCTTCTGCGGCATGATCGAGGACCCGGTCGCGAAGGCATCATGCAGCGAAATCCAGCGATAGGGCTGCGTGCACCAGATCACGATTTCCTCGGCCAACCTGGAGAGATTGACCGCATGCATGGCCGTGACGAACAGGAACTCCGCGACATGGTCGCGCGAGCCTACGGCATCGACCGAGTTCTCGAACGAGCCGTCATAGCCGAGTTCCTCGGCGACGAGCTCGGGGTTGAGCGCGATCGCGGAACCCGCCAGCGCGGCGGCACCGAGCGGGGAGACGGCATTGCGCCTGTCCCAGTCGATCAACCGCTCGGCATCGCGCGCGAAGGCCTGGGCATGGGCCATCAGATGATGGCCGAAGGTGATGGGCTGTGCCGCCTGAAGGTGGGTCACGCCGGGCACCGGCGTCGCGACATGTTCGCGGGCCTGCGCGACGATGGCGTCCTGCAGGCTCAGCAGATCCTTCATCAGCCCGCGGGCACGGTGGCGCAGATACAGTTTCAGGTCGTTGGCGGCCTGGTCGTTCCGCGAGCGCCCGGCGCGGATCTTGCCCCCGAGAGGGCCGAGCCGCTGCGTCAGGATGCGTTCGAGGAAAGTCTGGACGTCTTCGTCCTCCGGCCAGGGCTCGATCAGCCCTGTCGCATGGAGCTTCTCGACCGCGTCGATCTCCCTCTGGATCGTAGCGCTCTCGGCATCGTCGAGCAGGCCAGCGCGGCCGAGCTCACGGATATGGGCGCGCGAGCCGGCAAGATCATAGGGCGCGAGGCTGAAATCGCTGGCCTCCGACCGGGACAGGCGGATCAGCGCAGGATCGGGGTCGGCGGTGAAGCGACCGCCCCACAGGCGCAATGGCTGGTTCACGCTGGCTCTCCGCTCTGACGTAACGCCAGGCAGGTTAGTGCGCATGCGTTTGCGCCGGCAAAGGAGATGATTTCCGACGAGCATTCCATTTTGGAATAGCTCTTTCGCTGTGCGTCGTCGTGGACTAATGTGGGCGATGCTTTCGGATGCGCCCTCGCTTCTCTCGGCGCCGCTGCCGCGGCGGCTGCCTTCGACCATGGGCCTGCGCGTCGTCGAGGCGGTTGCGCGTCACGGCTCCTGCTCGGGCGCTGCCGACGAACTGAATCTGACCCAGAGCGCTGTCAGCAAGCAGTTGCGCGGCGTCGAGCAGATTGTCGGCGCGAGCCTGTTTGCGCGCAACCGGCGTGGCCTGGAGCCGACCGAGGCCGGCCACGCCTTCATCGGTCCGGCCAGGGAGGTGCTGGTCGCTTTGGCGTCGGCGGTCGGCGGTGTTGCAGGTTTTCGCCAGGAGCAGCCGATGCTCAGGCTGCATGTGCTGCCGATCCTTGGCGATCGCTGGCTGGTGCCGCGATTCTCGCGCTTCGCCGAGGAGCATCCCGAGATCGAGGTCCAGTTCACTAACTTCGTCGCCCATGGCACGGACGAAGCCGCGGATGCGATCTTTCGCTTCGGTGAGGGCGACTGGCCCGGGCAGCAGGCGGACTATCTATTTGGGCGCGATGTCGCGCTGGTCGCGGCGCCGGACCTGCTGGCGCGCCTGGGACCAATCGGCGATGTCAGCGATATCGCGCGGTTCCCGGTGCTCGACCATCCGCCCACGCCGCTGCGCTGGGGCGAGTTTGCCGAGGCCAATACCGCGGCTGAGCTTGTTCCACAGCGCGTGATCCGCTTCGGCTTCTATGCCCTGGTCATCCGTGCTGCGATCGCGGGGCAGGGGTTGGCGCTGGTACCGCGCGCGCTGGTCGTGGAGGAGCTTTCGGCGGGCCGCCTCGTCAATCCGGAGGGGCTCGGTTTTCGCAGCCGGCACGGCTATTGGTTGACCCGCCCGGCGGATCGTCCACCGAGCCCGGCGCTCGTCCTGCTGCGTGATTGGCTTGTCGCGGAGGCGGTCGGGATGCAAGAAGCGCGGTGAACGAGAAGCGCCATGAAGCGGACCGGCGGTCGAGACGCCCCGGCCATGAAGGGTTGAAACGATGCAGCTAGGAATGGTCGGCCTCGGCCGGATGGGTGCGAACATCGTGCGCAGGCTGATGCAGGCCGGGCATGATTGCGTGGTCTATGACCGTGACCCCAAGCCTGGCGCTGCGCTCGCCGAGAAGGGGGCGGTCGTCGCCTCCGAGCTGAAGGACATGGTCGCCAAGCTTGCCGCGCCGCGCGCCATCTGGGTCATGCTGCCGGCGGGCGAGATCACCGAGGCGACGCTGACCGAATTGTCCGGCCTGCTGTCTCCAGGCGATACTCTGATCGACGGCGGCAACGCCTTCTGGAAGGACGATGTCCGGCGCGGCCAGGAGCTTTCGGCCAAAGGCCTGCATTATCTCGACATCGGCACCAGCGGCGGCGTGCATGGGCTGGAGCGCGGCTATTGCCTGATGATCGGCGGCGACAAGGAGACCGTCGCGCGATTGGACCCGCTGCTGAAGGCGCTCGCGCCCGGCAAGGGCGATATCCCTGAGACCAGCCATCGCGACGGTCGCAATCCGACCAGCGAAGAGGGCTATCTCCATTGCGGGCCGGTCGGCGCGGGGCATTTCGTCAAGATGGTCCATAACGGCATCGAATACGGCATGATGCAGGCCTTCGCCGAGGGCTTCGACCTGCTGCGCAATGCCTCCGCCAAGGAGGGCCTGCCGCCGGAATACGGCTTCGATTTCGATGTCGCCGAGATTTCCGAGGTCTGGCGGCGCGGCTCGGTCGTGACCTCCTGGCTGCTCGATCTGACGGCATCGGCGCTCGCAGCCGACGAGGATCTCTCGGCCTATACCGGCAATGTCTCGGATTCGGGCGAGGGGCGTTGGACAGTGCAGGCCGCGATCGAGACCGCGACGCCGGCCGAGGTCCTCACCTCCTCGCTTTATACCCGCTTCCGCTCGCGCAAGGACCACACCTTCGCCGAGAAGGTGCTTTCGGCCATGCGCGCCGGATTCGGCGGCCATGTCGAGCCCAAGAAGCCGGTCTGACGCGCCATGAACAACTCGAAGAAGGGCGTCGGGCCCGCCGTCATCGTCGTCATGGGCGTCGCGAGCTCGGGCAAGACCTCGCTGGGCGAGCGCCTGGCCGAGCATCTGGGCTGGCCGTTCCGCGATGCCGACTCGTTCCACCCGCCGCAGAATGTCGCCAAGATGGCGGGCGGTACGCCGCTGAACGACGAGGACCGCAAGCCCTGGCTCGCAGCCATCGCCGCCTGGATCGACGAGCTTCGTGCCTCAGGCAAGAACGGCATCGTCACCTGTTCGGCGCTGAAACGGGCCTATCGCCGCGTCATCATCGGCGATCGACCCGATGTCGCACTGGTCTACCTCAAGGGCTCGCGCGAATTGATCGGCGCGCGCATGGCGGAACGACAGCACCATTTCATGCCGCCCGCGCTGCTCGACAGCCAGTTCGCCGCGCTGGAGGAACCCGGCGAGGAGGAACACCCGCTGGTTATGCCGGTCGAGCTGCCGAAGGATGAGATCCTGCGCGCGGTGCTGACGAGGCTTGGTTTGACGGAACCTGGTTTGAATTGACCCTGTCAGGGCTGGCGCTGTCGCGCCGGCCAATCAATTGTTCCAGAGCAGAACAGCGCCCACCAGATCAGGATCGGTTGCAGAGCCAGTCTCGGGCCATGATACCACCAGCTCGTAGGCAGCCCTGGAACTGCAATGGCTTCCATGGCGTGCTTGATGTTGGCCGGGAAGACGCAAAGCGCGTAGAGCGCCAGCCCGATGCCTGCTGCTTTGCGCAGGTTCGGGACCAGCAAGCCCGCGGCGCCGAGGATTTCCGCGACACCTGTCAGGATGACGACCTCGCGCGGCGCCGGCACCCAGTCCGGCATGATCGGCAGGAAGGCCGTGGGCGAGCGCAAATGCAACAGGCCGGCGGCAAGATAGAACGCTGCCATCAGCCAGCGCATCGTGGCGCGCAGTTTCACGTCACCTCGAACCAGGACCAGAGCCCGAGATCGAAGCGCTCAAGGACCGTCGAGGAGATCATCCAGCGCCCTGGATTCTCGGCGATGAAGGCGATGTGCAGCCGCTTGCCCTCGGGAATCTGCACCGTATCCATGAAATAGGGCTCCCAGCCGTCGTCGAGCGGATGGAGCAGCCGGAAGCAGTGGCCATGCACATGGATCGGCTGGAGGAAGGCCGTCCGGTTTTCGATCGCGAGCACGATCGGCGTGCCACGCTTGACGCTGACGAGCGGCTTGGTGGCGTCTCCGACACCGCCATTGATCCGCCAGGGTTTGGTGAGATCGAGGCCGGCAAGATCCAGCTTGAGCTCGGGCATGACCTTTGCCCCGCCCTCGATGACGATCTGGGGCCGGACCGCATCCTGGAGGCGCACCGCAGCAGGGAGCGTCGGGTTGGGCTTCAGCGCGGCAGGCGCGATCGCGGCCGCTTTCTTTGCGCCCTCGGCTACCAGCCGGACAAGCGGAACACCGGCGCCGATCAGCGCGGTCACGATCGCAGTCGCGCCCGGCTCCTCGGGCATGTCGACGATCAGATCGTAGCGCGTGCCCGGCGCGAAAGGCAGTTGCGCGCGCACCGGCTCGAAGGTGTCGGTCGGCTGCCCGTCGACGGCAACGACCGAGGCCTTCACCCCGTCGAAGCGCAACCGCATGATCCGGGCGTTGCAGGCATTGGCGAGGCGCAGGCGGACGCGCGCGCCCGGCGCGACCGCAACGCGCTGCGGCGGCGGAGCGCCATTGACCGTCAGCCAGCTTCCGAGCCGGCCGCCGGCCGCGCTCTCGGAGCTTGCCGCTGCGAAGGGACGGATGGCATGGTCGTCGCCGAGCAGCCAATCCGCGACCATAACCGGCAGGTCGAGGTCGACCGCCAGCGGTTCCGCCTCCTCGACGATCAGCAATCCGCCAAGGCCCCGGCCGGCCGGCTCGGACGAGCCGCCGACAAGCAGCGGCCGATAGAGGAAGGTACCGGCATCCGGCGGCGTCAGCCTATATTCGAAGCTCGTGCCTGGAGCGACCGGCGGCTGGCTGAAGCCGCCGACCCCGTCCATGGCGGCCGCGCCACGCAGGCCTTGCCAGTGCAGGGACAGCGGCAAGGTGGTGCGGTTGTCGAGCTTGAGGCGCAGCGTCTCGCCCAGCTTGATTCGCAGAGCCGGCCCTGGAGACGCACCGTTCAGCGCCAGGATGTCGGTTTCGCCCGCCGGCGCCGGCCGCAGGCGCGCCTTGCCGGGACCCGCAACCAGCAGGCTCAATGGCGGCTCGGCCCCTGCTGGGCCGGCCGGCGGCCTGGCCTGGGACGAGGCCCGGCCGGCAAGCGCGATCGTCGTCGCTGTGCCAAGGGTTGCGGCGCCAAGGGTTGAGGCGCCAAGGCCGGCGAGCGTGGCACGCCTTGTCGGCGCAAGGAGCGGTCGCAAGGAGGGAGGGAGGCCTTTGTCGGTCATGCGCCCGGCATAATCTGTGGCGTGCGATCTGGCGAGAGGCAGCCTTCGCGCGGCTTGGCGATGCGCCGTGATACGGCGCGGTGGGGTGGCCTTTGCCGCTTGGCGATGCGCCGCGATACGGTGCGGCAGGGCGACCTTCGCAGAAACGTCGCATTTTTTTGCTGCATGGCCTGCTCGAAATGCGTATAGCACCGCGGCCCAACGATGGCCGCGCTGCGTTTGCTCGCGTGCAGCGCTATCGGGCCGGCGGGCGTGGCGGAATTGGTAGACGCACTGGTTTTAGGTACCAGCGGCGAAAGTCGTGGGGGTTCGAGTCCCTCCGCCCGCACCAGCAAGCGTGCGATCGCATCATGACGTTAGCGTCGTGGCGCGGGAATCGTTCGCTGAAGAAAAATGGATTTCGCGAGCGCGGCGGCGGTCTCCCGGCGTCGCGCTTTGGACATTGAAGTAACGCTGTTGGCGGATCGAAAACGATGAACGTGACCGAAACCCTGTCCCAGGGCCTCAAGCGCGAGTTTCAGGTGGTGTTGAACGCCGCCGACCTCAAATCCAGGCTCGATGACGGCCTTCAGGGCCTGCAGGGCAAGGCCAAGATCAATGGCTTCCGCCCCGGCAAGGTGCCTGTCGCCCATCTGCGCCGTCTCTATGGCCGCTCGGTCATGTCCGATGTGCTGCAGAACGCGGTCAACGAGGCGAACCAGAAGATCGTCACGGATAACGGCCTGAAGCTCGCCTTCGAGCCGCAGATCCGCTTCCCCGAGAACAAGGACGAGATCGAGGCCGCGATGGAGGCCAAGGGCGATCTCGCCTTCACCGTCGCGCTCGAGGTTCTGCCGAAGATCGAACTCGCCGACCTGTCGGACGTCGCGCTGACCAAGCCCGTCGCCGAGGTGCCTGACGCCGATGTCGACGCCGCGCTGGAGCGCATGGCCGGCCAGAACCGCACCTATTCGAACAAGGGCGAGAAGGCCAAGGCCGCCAGCGGCGACCGCCTGATGATCTCCTTCGTCGGTACGCTCGAGGGCAAGCCCTTCGACGGTGGCACGGGCGAGGGCATCCCGCTCGATCTCGGTGCAGGCCAGTTCATCCCCGGCTTCGAGGAGCAGCTCGAAGGCGCCAAGGCCGGCGAGACCCGCACGGTCAAGGTGACCTTCCCCGAGAACTACACCGCGACCCATCTTGCCGGTAAGCCGGCCGAGTTCGAGGTCACGGTCACCGAGGTGCAGGCGCCCGAGGCGGTCAAGATCGACGACGAGCTCGCCAAGGCCTTCGGCATGGAGTCGCTCGATGCGCTGAAGACCGCGATCCGCGAGCAGATCGGCCGCGATTTCGGCGAGCAGTCGCGCCGCAAGCTGAAGAAGAGCCTGCTCGACGCGCTCGACGCGAAATACACCTTCGAATTGCCTCCGACCCTGGTCGAGCAGGAGTTCGCCAGCGTCTGGAGCCATGTCGAAGTCGACATGAAGGAAGCCAAGAAGTCCTTCGAGGACGAGGGCACGACCGAGGAAGCAGCGAAGGCGGACTACCGCAAGATCGCCGAGCGCCGCGTGCGCCTCGGCCTCGTGCTGGCCGAGATCGGCGAGCAGGCCAAGGTCCAGATCTCCGATGACGAGGTCACCAAGGCCCTGGTCGAGCGCGCCCGCCAGTTCCCCGGCCAGGAGAAGCAGGTCTGGGAGTTCTACCAGAAGAACCCACAGGCCCTGGCCGAGATCCGCGCCCCGATCTTCGAGGAGAAGGTCGTCGACCACCTGCTGGAGCAGGTGAAGGTCGAGGACCAGAGCGTCACGCGCGAAGCGCTCTACGCCGATGACGAGGCGGATGAGACTGCCGAGGCCAAGCCGAAGAAGGCCGCCAAGAAGGCCAAGAAGGCTGACGCCAAGGGCGAGGACAAGGCCGAAGACGCTTCGGCCTGATTGTCGGCAACCTTAATCGCAATATTCGCGCCGCCGGGCTTCATGCTGGGCGGCGCTTCTCTTTTCAGCCGCGTTTGCCGTGCTTATGTGGGTGTCCTCCGAGACATTCGCTGATTCCCCATCCGCCGAAGCCGGCGCCGCCACCCAAGGACGATTTTCATGCTGCGCGATCCGATCGAGACCTACAACAATCTCGTCCCGATGGTGGTCGAGCAGTCCAGCCGTGGCGAGCGCGCCTTCGACATCTATTCGCGGCTGCTGCGCGAGCGCATCATCTTCCTGACCGGTCCGGTCGAGGACTATTCCGCCTCGCTGATCGTGGCGCAGCTCCTCTTCCTCGAGGCCGAGAACCCCAAGAAGGAAATCTCCTTCTACATCAACTCGCCCGGTGGCGTGGTGACGTCGGGCATGTCGATCTACGACACAATGCAGTTCATCCGCTGCCCGGTCACGACCTTGTGTGTCGGCCAGGCCGCCTCGATGGGCTCGCTGCTGCTGACCGCCGGTGCCAAGGACATGCGTTTCGCGCTACCCAACGCCCGCATCATGGTCCACCAGCCCTCGGGCGGCTTCCAGGGCCAGGTCACCGACATCCTGATCCACGCCCGCGAGGTCGAGAGCCTGAAGCGCCGGCTGAACGAGATCTACGTCAAGCACACCGGCCGCTCCTATGCCGACATCGAAGCGGCGCTGGAGCGCGATAATTTCATGACTGCCGAAGCGGCGCGCGATTTCGGCCTGATCGACAAGGTCATCGACAAGCGGCCGGAAGACGCGACGGCCTGATCGGCCGCGTGGGCTGCGACCAGCCGCCCCGTTGCCTGTGGGTTGGCGCGGCGGCTGCGAAGGGCCATATTGCAAGGGGACCGGCCCCATGTTTGCATGGGGAATCGGGCGAGCGGACTGGCGCTCCCAAACGGTCCGGTTTTGGGTCGGCTCTGTCCACCGGGTGTTCCGGAACGGGGCGTTAACCTAATGATCGTGATCTGAGCGTCTATTAATGACGGAGAGACGACGGTTGCATCCGCTCAGGCTGATGTGGTCGTCCGGCTCCGAGAATGGAGATGGACGATGAGTAAGGTCAGCGGCGGCGATTCGAAGAGCACCCTCTACTGCTCTTTCTGCGGCAAGAGCCAGCACGAGGTTCGCAAGCTCATTGCGGGCCCGACCGTGTTCATCTGCGATGAATGCGTCGAGCTCTGCATGGACATCATCCGCGAGGAATCGAAATCCGCGCTGGTGAAGTCGAAGGACGGCGTTCCGACACCGCGCGAGATCCGCAAGGTGCTGGACGACTACGTCATCGGCCAGGACCACGCCAAGAAGGTCCTCTCGGTCGCGGTCCACAACCACTACAAGCGCCTTTCGCACGCCTCGAAGCACAATGACGTCGAGCTGGCGAAGTCGAACATCCTGCTGATCGGCCCCACGGGCTCGGGCAAGACGCTGCTTGCGCAGACGCTCGCCCGCATTCTCGACGTGCCCTTCACCATGGCCGACGCGACGACACTGACGGAAGCCGGCTATGTCGGCGAGGATGTCGAGAACATCATCCTGAAGCTGCTCCAGGCCTCCGACTACAATGTCGAGCGGGCGCAGCGCGGCATCGTCTATATCGACGAGATCGATAAGATCAGCCGCAAGTCGGACAACCCCTCGATCACCCGCGACGTTTCGGGCGAGGGCGTGCAGCAGGCCCTGCTCAAGATCATGGAAGGCACTGTCGCCTCCGTGCCGCCGCAGGGCGGGCGCAAGCATCCGCAGCAGGAATTCCTGCAGGTCGACACCACGAACATCCTGTTCATCTGCGGTGGCGCTTTCGCGGGGCTGGACAAGATCATCTCCAGCCGTGGCAAGGGCACCTCGATCGGCTTCGGCGCGACGGTGAAGGGGCCTGACGACCGCCGCACCGGCGCGATCTTCCGCGAGGTCGAGCCCGAGGATCTGCTGAAGTTCGGCCTGATCCCGGAATTCGTCGGCCGCCTGCCGGTCCTGGCGACTCTGGAGGATCTCGACGAAGCGGCGCTGAAGACCATCCTGACCGAACCGAAGAACGCGCTGGTGAAGCAGTATCAGCGCCTGTTCGAGATGGAGGACACCGAGCTGACCTTCACCGACGAGGCCGTCAGCCTGATCGCCCGCAAGGCGATCGACCGCAAGACCGGTGCGCGCGGCCTGCGCTCGATCATGGAAGGCATCCTGCTGGAGACGATGTACGAGCTGCCGGGGCTGGAAGGCGTCGAGCAGATCGTGATCGGTCCGGAGGCCGTCGAGTCGAAATCGCGGCCGCTCTTCATCTATTCGGAGCGTGAGGAAGAGGCGAAGTCGGCCTCTGCGTGAGATGCCCGCCAAGCACCCAAGACATTGCAAACGCGCGCCTGTTGGCGCGCGTTTTGCGTCGTGGGGCAGGTTGGGCGGTCGCTTGCTTCACCCCGCGACAATCCAACCTGGGGATGCCTCGAAGGCTCGCTTGAAAGCCGGCGAGGAAGTCTCCACTTTAGGTGCACTTGCGAGAGTCGCATGCCTGTTGAGGGTGTGATGCGCGAGGGCGGACGTGGCGATCGTCGTCTCGGCCGCATACGTCAGGTGGCTCCGCCCATTTGGGGGTAGGCCTGGCGCAACCACAAAGGACAAGTCATGACTGGCTCGGCGCCCCGCGCTCCTTTCGTTCCCGGCGAGACCGGCCTCTACCCGGTGCTCCCCCTGCGCGACATCGTCGTTTTTCCGCATATGATCGTGCCGCTCTTCGTTGGCCGCGAGAAGTCCATCCGCGCCCTCGAGGAGGTCGTGAAGACCGATGGCCTGATCCTGCTCGCCACCCAGAAGAATGCTGGCGACGATGATCCTGCGACCAAGGATATCTATGAAATCGGTACGCTTGCCCGCGTGCTGCAACTGCTGAAGCTGCCCGACTCGACCGTGAAGGTGCTGGTCGAGGGCGTCGGCCGCGCCAAGGCGACCGCTTATGTCGCCGATGACGCCTTCTATCAGGCCGAGGCCGTTGGCCTGGCCGAGGAAGACGGCAAGAAGGTCGAGGTCGAGGCGCTGGGCCGTTCGGTCGTCAGCGAGTTCGAGAGCTATGTAAAGCTCAACAAGAAGATCTCGCCCGAGATCGTCGCCGCGGTCTCGCAGATCGACGAAGCCTCCAAGCTCGCCGATACCGTCGCCTCGCATCTTGCCGTCAAGATCGCGGACCGCCAGGCGGTGCTCGAGATCACCCATGTCGCGCATCGGCTGGAGAAGGTTCTCTCGCTGATGGAAAGCGAGATGTCGGTGCTCCAGGTCGAGAAGCGCATCCGCTCGCGCGTCAAGCGCCAGATGGAGAAGACGCAGCGCGAGTACTATCTCAACGAGCAGATGAAGGCGATCCAGAAGGAGCTCGGCGACGGCGAGGAAGGCCGTGACGAGCTGGCCGAGCTGGAAGAGCGCATCGCCCGCACCAAGCTCTCCAAGGAGGCCCGTGACAAGGCCGTCGCAGAGATGAAGAAGCTGCGCCAGATGTCGCCGATGTCGGCCGAGGCGACGGTGGTGCGCAACTATCTCGACTGGATGCTCGGCATTCCGTGGAACAAGCGCTCCAAGATCAAGAAGGATCTCTCGATCGCGCAGGGCGTGCTCGACGACGATCATTTCGGCCTCGACAAGGTCAAGGACCGCATCGTCGAATACCTCGCCGTGCAGCAGCGGACGAACCGGCTCGCCGGTCCGATCCTGTGCCTCGTCGGTCCTCCCGGTGTCGGCAAGACCTCGCTCGGCAAGTCGATCGCCAAGGCGACGGGCCGCGAATTCGTGCGCATGTCGCTCGGCGGCGTGCGTGACGAGGCCGAGATCCGCGGCCATCGCCGCACCTATATCGGCTCGATGCCCGGCAAGATCATCCAGTCGATGAAGAAGGCCAAGACCTCCAACCCGCTCATCCTGCTCGACGAGATCGACAAGATGGGCCAGGACTTTCGTGGCGATCCCTCGGCGGCCCTGCTGGAAGTGCTTGATCCCGAGCAGAACGGCACCTTCAACGACCATTACCTCGAGGTCGATTATGACCTGTCGAACGTGATGTTCGTCACCACGGCCAACACGCTGAACATCCCGCCGGCCCTGCTGGACCGGATGGAGGTGATCCGCATCGCCGGCTACACCGAGGATGAGAAGACCGAGATCGCCCGGCGTCACCTGATCCCGAACGCGATCAAGAAGCACGGCCTCGAATCCAAGGAATGGTCGATCGACGACGAGGCGCTGATGACGCTGGTCCGCCGCTATACGCGGGAGGCGGGCGTCCGCAACCTAGAGCGCGAACTCTCCAACACCGTCCGCAAGGCGGTGAAGGACATCGTTCTCTCGAAGAAGAAGAAGGTCGCCGTGACCACGCCGGTGCTTGAGGAGTATCTCGGCCCGCCGCGCTATCGCTATGGCATGGCGGAGACCGAGGATCAGGTCGGCGTCGTCACCGGGCTTGCCTGGACCGAGGTCGGCGGCGAACTCCTGACGATCGAAGGCGTGATGATGCCCGGCAAGGGCAAGATGACCGTCACCGGCAACCTCAAGGATGTGATGAGGGAATCGATTTCGGCGGCGGCCTCCTATGTCCGCTCGCGTGCCATCGATTTCGGCATCGAGCCGCCCTTGTTCGACCGGCGCGACATCCACGTCCACGTTCCCGAGGGCGCAACCCCAAAGGACGGCCCGTCGGCAGGCATCGCGATGGCGACCGCCATCGTCTCGATCCTGACCGGCATCCCGACCCAGCGCGACGTCGCCATGACCGGCGAGGTGACGCTGCGGGGCAGGGTGCTGCCGATCGGCGGTCTCAAGGAGAAGCTCCTGGCGGCTCTGCGGGGCGGCATCAAGAAGGTGCTGATCCCTGAAGATAACGCCAAGGATCTGGTCGACCTGCCCAAGTCGGTGAAGGAGGGCATGGAGATCATCCCGGTCTCGCGGATGGAGCAGGTGCTGCAGCATGCGCTGACGCGCCAGCCCGTTCCGATCGTCTGGGAAGAGGATCTGACCGCGCTGCGGCCGAAGGCCGCCGAAGATGATGCCGCAGGCGGCCTCATTGCCCACTGAGGCGAACAGCTTGGCCCAATGAGGCGAACAGCCTGACCGGGGAGCCGCCGGCGTTCAGCGCCGGCGGCTTTTTCTTTGAGTGAAGCGTGAAAAGGGGAGAAGCGCGCGATTCGCTTCATCTCGGCGCTTGATGGCGGGGGCGCCAGGCCTTAAACCCCACGGCATCGGGGCGGTTAGCTCAGTTGGTAGAGCGTCTCCTTTACACGGAGAGGGTCGCGGGTTCGAGCCCTGCACCGCCCACCATGCCCCGCCCAGGCGCATTGGCGTGCTCGGCTAGCGCGGGTCGAGGTCGTGGCGGAGGCTCTGTCGCTATAGCGCCGTACAGCCCGCAGCGATCGAATTCCGCCATCTTTCTACGTCCTCCTGTGATCCCCGTCGTGGTCGAGGAGGTGGAGTGAGGTTTCTTCCAAATGTGCTGGCAGGGGCAAACATGCTGGCAGGAGGCTGCCTGACCTTCTGCGGGTTGGCGGTCGCACAGGATCAATCGGCCGTCCCCGAGGGCTTCTTTGCCAATCGCCCGGCTTTCTCGCAGCCGGAGCAGGCCGCCCGGATGCCGGCGACCTGCGAGACCGTGAAAACACAACTGCCGAGCACTGTTCCAGCCGATGCGCGCGTCGACATGGCGATCAAAGGCCCGGTCAGCCTGATCCAAACGGATGGAACGCTGTGGTATGTTGCCGTGTGCTCCGATCCGGGAGTCCGAATTCTCTGCGTCACCTATAGCGGAAACGAGCTGAAGCTCGGCGACCAGGTGATTCTGCGGGGAGGTTATAGCCGCCAGGACGATCGTCATGTGCTGCTCGACCCCTGCCTGGCGTCGCCCGACCGTGGCGAGGCATCCGGCGAGGATTGAACCGAATCGGGTATGGCGGACGTCCTTGGCCCCGGTTTGGCGGCGTATCCGGCTTCCAATCGCGTCCGCTTGCATGGGCAAGTTGATGTCCGCGTGAACATGTTTCTGTCGCCGGCTGTGAATTTACCTGACCAGCGCGCTTGACACTTTCCGCCTCTCGCCATAATCCCAACCCCGCTGAGGCCGAGGCCTTAGCCGCCCTGCGCGGGTGTAGCTCAGTTGGTTAGAGTGCCGGCCTGTCACGCCGGAGGTCGCGGGTTCGAGCCCCGTCACCCGCGCCATTTTCCCCTTACATCGCAATCTGATAGGCAGGCCACCCCGCGTCGTTTCCGATGCGTCCGGCGCGGACTGCTTGCCGCGTGGCGCAACTGGCTTAATCTCCCATCGCCTTGAGCCGCCATGAGATGGCGCCCGCCGGAGATGTTCATGCGCCTCACAGTTGTCGCCAGTTTCATGATCGCGAGCCTTTGCGTCTGGGGCCCCGCAGGAGCCGCCGAGGTCAAGGTTCTGACGGCGGGAGCGTTCAAGCCGATCGTGCTGGCTGTCGCCGCTGATTTCGAGAAGCAGAGCGGCCACAAGCTCGTCATCGACAACGATACCGCCGGCGGGTTGCTGCGCCGCATCACGGGGGGCGAGGCGTTCGATCTCGCCGTGCTGACGCCTGCTGCGGTTAAGGAGCTCGTCGAGGCCGGCCGGATCGCTGCGGGCACGCCGAGGAACCTGGCGCGGACCTCGGTCGGCGTGGCGGTCAGGGACGGCGCCCCGCGCCCCGATATCGCAACTGTCGCGGCTTTCAAGGCCACGCTGCTCGCCGCCGGCAAGGTCGCCTATATCGATCCTGCGGCCGGTGGCTCGAGCGGGATCTATTTCGCCAAGCTGCTGGAGACGATGGGCATCGCGGATTCGGTCAAGGCCAAGGCCGTGCTGGTGCCGGGCGGTCTGGTCGCGCAGCGCCTTGTCACCGGCGAGGCCGATCTCGCCATCCACCAGATCAGCGAGATCCTGGCCGTGAAGGGAGCGACGCTGGTCGGTCCGCTGCCGACTGAGATCCAGAACTACACGACCTATACCGGCGGCATCGCAGCGGCGAGCACGCAGCCGGACGCGGCCAAGGCATTCCTTGCCTTTCTCGGGGGCGATGTCGCCAAGCGTATCCTGGCCGAGAAGGGCATGGAAAGCGCGCCGAACTGATCACCCGGCCGTCACGATTTCACCAGGGGCGGCGCGGCCCGGTGTCGATATGGATCAGCCCGTTCCAATAGACCTTGTTGCCGCCGACCTCCGGTAGCGAGCGGGCATAGTCCAGCACGACGCGCGGGCGCACGCCCGGGACACGGAAGTCCATGGCCTCGCAGCGCTTGTGGTAGGAGCCGCGCCGGGCGCGCCAGGGCGGCCGCCAGGTCGAGGTCACCTTCACGGCCCCGTATTTGTCGGCGACCTTGCCGAGAATGTCCTTCAGCCGCTGCGGCAGGCAGATGATGGAGGTGCCGGGATCGGTCGAGATGCCTGGCCGCTCGGGCTTTTCATTGGGGTCGAATTGCGGCTCGGCCCCGGCTTTCTGACCGGGCGAGAGCTTGGGCCATTCCGGCCCTTCCTCATCTTCGGGCTCGGCGGCGAATGGCGAGCTTGGGCCTGGACTTGGGCTCGGCGCAGGCGCTGCCGGGGGCGGAACCACGATGGCAGGCAAGGTCGATTGCGCCGGCAAATCCAGATCAAAGGGGCGCTGCGGCGGCAGCGGGGCACGTATGAGCTGCCCCTCCTGAGCCGAGCTCGTCATGGGCTGCAGGGCGCAAGCGAAGACCAGCGCCGCCAGGGGGAAGGCAAATGACTTCACGCTCAGGGCGCCGGGGTCGGCAGGAAGACGGCGCGGGTTTCGGCACCGACCAGCGGCAACTGCGGCGTCTTGGCGCAGAGCGCGGCCAGCTCGGCGGGCGCGCTCATGATCTTGTCGAGGTCGATCAGGGGGCGCTGCGCGGCGCCGGCATAATATCCGGCTAGCCAGAGCGAGAGCTGATTCCGGTCATTGCCATTCATCGCGACGAAGTCGGCGCAGGTCGCGCGCATCAGGTCGAGGGCCTCGGCGTTGACGCGATTGCCTCCCAACATGGAGGCGGCAAGCGCTGCGGCGAGCAGAAAAGAGCGTTGCATGGGCAGCACCATGGCGGTCTTTCTCCCTCCAGGGGCGGCCGCGGCCGCAAGACGTCGATTCGGCGCGAGTGTGTCGCTTTGCGCGGCAAACAGCCAGCCGGAAGCCTGCGCTATGCTGCAAAAAGCACCCGCAGTCGATGCGGAATGGCAAGCCGCGCGAAGAGGCACTGCGACATCCCTGCCAATCTGCGTCGAAATCAACCCTCTCGCGCGATTGTGCAGCGCGGCGGAGTCTTGCTTCATTCTAATGCAGGGTCTAATCGACTGTGCCAGCGCGCCGTCGCCTGGCCGCCCGAAGCGGGGACATGTCCATGCAAACACTCCCAGTACCGTCCCTGCTGAACGACTATCTGCCGCTCGTCATTTTCCTGGGCGTCGCGGCCATCATCGGCATCGCCTTGCTGGTGGCTCCCTTCGCCATCGCCTATTCGAAGCCCGATGCCGAAAAGCTCTCGGCCTATGAGTGCGGCTTCAACGCCTTCGACGATGCGCGCATGAAATTCGATGTCCGCTTCTATCTGGTCGCGATCCTGTTCATCATCTTCGATCTTGAGGTCGCCTTCCTGTTCCCCTGGGCCGTCGCGTTTGGCGGGCTCGGCTGGTATGGCTTTATCTCGATGATGATCTTCCTGGGCGTGTTGACCGTCGGCTTCGTCTACGAGTGGCGAAAAGGCGCGCTGGAGTGGGACTAGTCGTCCAGCCGCAGCACTGATTTCGCGACTTATCTGACGGTTACGGGTTACAAGGGTTCAGATCATGGCAACAACAGCGATCGATCGCGGCGACCCGCTGGTCGCGCCTGCGCCCAAGGGCCTGCTCGGCCCCGACGGCTTGCCCGTTGGCGCGCGCGATCCCTTCTTCACCGAGATCAACAGCGAGCTCGCCGACAAGGGCTTCCTGGTCACGGCGACGGACGACCTGATAAACTGGTCGCGCACCGGCTCGCTGATGTGGATGACCTTCGGGCTCGCCTGCTGCGCCGTCGAGATGATGCAGCTCTCGATGCCGCGCTATGATGTCGAGCGTTTCGGCTTCGCGCCGCGCGCCTCACCGCGCCAGTCCGACGTGATGATCGTCGCGGGCACGCTGACCAACAAGATGGCCCCGGCGCTGCGCAAGGTCTACGACCAGATGCCGGAGCCGCGCTACGTCATCTCGATGGGCTCCTGCGCCAATGGCGGCGGCTATTACCACTACAGCTATTCGGTGGTGCGCGGCTGCGATCGCATCGTGCCGATCGACATCTATGTGCCCGGCTGCCCGCCGACGGCGGAAGCGCTGCTCTATGGCGTGCTGCTGCTGCAGAAGAAAATCCGCCGCACCGGCACGATCGAGCGCTGAGGGCCTGTCATGAGCGATCTCCTTGCTCTCGGGGAAGACATCAAGGCGGCGCTACCCGGCGCCGTGACGCAAGCCGTCGTCGCCTTCGACGAATTGACTGTTCACGCTGAAGCCGCGTCGATCGTGCAGGTTCTCAAGGTCTTGCGCGACGATCCGCGCTTCCGCTTCGTGAACTTCACCGACATCGCGGGCGCCGACTATATCGAGCGCGAGAAGCGCTTCGACGTGGTCTATCATCTGCTCTCGCCGCGCCATAACCACCGGATTCGGGTCAAGATTCAGACCGACGAAGCGACGCCCGTTCCCTCCGTGATCGAGATCTTCCCGGCGGCGAACTGGTATGAGCGCGAGGCTTACGACTTCTACGGAATCCTGTTCTCGGGCCATCCCGATCTGCGCCGCATCCTCACCGATTACGGCTTCGAGGGTTACCCGCTGCGCAAGGACTTCCCGCTGACCGGCTTCGTCGAGGTCCGCTACGACGACGAGCAGAAGCGCGTCGTCTACGAGCCGGTGAAGCTGAACCAGGAATTCCGGAATTTCGACTTCCTCTCGCCATGGGAAGGCACTGACTATGTGCTGCCGGGCGACGAGAAGGCGAAGGTTTAAGGCAATGGGCAGTCGGCAGTCGGCAGTCGTGACGAAAGATGGGTTGTGCGATGAGCATTCAATCCTATCGGGACTTGCGCGTTTGGCAGGAGGCCATGAGCCTTGCCGAAGCGGTCTATCGACTGACGAAACAGTTTCCCAAGGACGAGCTGTTTGGCCTGACGTCGCAGATGCGGCGAGCTTCGGTCTCGATACCCGCCAATATCGCGGAAGGGTACGGCCGCGAGAGCACCGGGGCATATGTGCAGTTTCTGCGAGTCGCCCAAGGCTCTTTGAAAGAGCTGGAGACGCACGCCCTGTTGGCCAATCGCGTCGGCATTATGAGCGAATTGGATGCAGCCAATCTGCTCTCATTGGCCGAAGCGATCGGAAAGATGCTGCGTGCGTTGATCCGTTCGCTGGAAAAGTGACGACTGCCTACTGCCTACTGCCTACTGCCAGAGGCGAAGCCTGACATGACCGAACACAACATCCGGAATTTCTCGATCAATTTCGGCCCGCAGCACCCTGCGGCCCACGGCGTGCTGCGCCTCGTGCTGGAGCTCGACGGCGAGATCGTCGAGCGCGTCGACCCGCATATCGGCCTGCTGCATCGCGGCACCGAGAAGCTGATCGAGGCCAAGACCTATCTCCAGGCTTTGCCCTATTTCGATCGGCTCGACTATGTCGCGCCGATGAACCAGGAGCATGCCTATTCGCTCGCGGTCGAGAAGCTGATGGGCGTCACGGTGCCGCGCCGAGGCCAGCTCATCCGCGTGCTCTATTCCGAGATCGGCCGCATCCTCTCGCATATCCTCAACGTCACCACGCAGGCGATGGACGTCGGCGCGCTGACGCCCCCGCTCTGGGGTTTCGAGGAACGCGAAAAGCTGATGATCTTCTATGAGCGGGCCTGTGGCGCGCGCATGCATGCGGCCTATGTCCGGCCCGGCGGCGTCCATCAGGACCTGCCGGTCTCGCTGATCCACGACATCGGCGAATGGTGCGATCCGTTCCTCAAGGTCTGCGACGATCTCGAGACCCTGCTCACGGACAACCGCATCTTCAAGCAGCGCAATGTCGATATCGGCGTCGTCGATCTCGACACCTGCTGGAAATGGGGCTTTTCGGGCGTGATGGTGCGCGGTTCGGGCGCCGCCTGGGATCTGCGCAAGTCGCAGCCCTATGAATGCTATGAGGAGATGGATTTCGACATCCCCATCGGCAAGAACGGCGATTGCTACGACCGTTACTGCATCCGCATGGAGGAGATGCGCCAGTCCGTCCGCATCATGAAGCAGTGCTGCGAGAAGCTGCTGGCGGCTGACGGCGGCGGACCGATCTCTTCGCTCGACGGCAAGATGGTGCCGCCCAAGCGCGGCGAGATGAAGCGCTCGATGGAAGCGCTGATCCACCATTTCAAGCTCTACACCGAGGGCTACAAGGTGCCGGCCGGCGAGGTCTATGCGGCTGTTGAAGCGCCCAAGGGCGAGTTCGGCGTCTATCTCGTCTCAGACGGCACCAACAAGCCCTATCGCTGCAAGATCAAGGCCCCGGGCTTTGCCCATCTCCAGGCCATGGATTTCATGTGCCGCAAGCACATGCTGGCGGATGTCAGCGCGATCCTGGGCTCGCTGGATATCGTGTTCGGGGAGGTCGACCGGTGAACGAACTCCGATTGTTGTCAGAAGTTTCATCAAGAGCTGTGGTTTCGCCAAAAAATGTGCGGCACAGCCGGCTGAAAGTGGCGGCATTTTCTCTAATAAACGTTGGCTATATTGTGTGGGTTGTTGGGCGAAGCTTTATCGCTAGGCAGAATTTTTTTGTAACACACCCGGGGCACTGGTTTGTCCTAGGGTATTTATTTTTGGTGACGTTTTGTCTTTTTTTTGGCGATCGGCCCTTAAAAGTCATCGGATGGTTGATGATCGGGCTTCCACTCGCTGGTTTTTTGATTTTGGCAGCCATGTTCAGTGGCGTTAAAAGCTTTGGGTAATCACTGACATGTCCGTCCGTCGTCTCGCCCCCGATCACGTCCAGCCCGCCTCTTTCGCCTTCGATGTGGCGAATGAGAACTGGGCCGACCAGCAGATCGCCAAATACCCGGCCGGCCGGCAGGCCTCGGCCGTGATTCCGCTGTTGTGGAAGGCGCAGGAACAGCATCAGGGCTGGGTGCCGCGCGCCGCGATCGAGGCGGTGGCGAAGAAGCTCGACATGGCGCCGATGCGCGTCATGGAGATCGCGACCTTCTACACCATGTTCAACCTGCAGCCGGTGGGGGAGCATTTCATCCAGCTCTGCGGCACCACGCCCTGCGCCTTGCGCGGCGCGGAAGCGCTGAAGAAGGTCTGCGAGGACGTGATCGGCCCGCAATCGACCGTGAGCGCCGACGGCAAGCTCTCCTGGCTCGAGGTCGAGTGCCTCGGCGCCTGCTGCAACGCCCCGATGGCGCAGATCAATTTCGACTATTACGAAGACCTGACGCCCGATAATTTCCGCGCGCTGCTCGATGATCTGCGCCAGGGACGGCCGACCAAGCCCGGCCCGCAGAATGATCGCTCGTGCTCGGAGCCGCTCGGCGGCGGCGAGACCCTGAAGGATCCTGCGCTCTATGACGGCACGGTGATCGGCGCCGGCGACTGGCAAAAGCGCGTTGCCGAGCAGCGCAAGGCTGCCGCTGAAGCCGCAGCGGCCAAAGCCGCTGCGGAAGCGGCCGCGAAGGCAGCCGAGGCGACGCCTGCCGCCGTCGAGGCCAAGCCCGCCAGCGAAACGGCGGCCGCAAGCCGGCCCAAGCCCTCCGCTCCGGCTCAACCCTCGAGCGCAGCCAACGACACGCCGGCCGCCAGCGGCAAGGTCGAGGCAAAGGTTGTCGCGGAATCAGCCAAGCCGGCGGCCAAGGCCCCCACCAAGCCGATGGCCGAAGCGGAGCCGGCCCCGGCCGTCGCGGAATCGAAGCCGGAATTGCTGACCGCTGCGCGCGGCGGCAAGGGCGATGACCTCGAACTGATCTGGGGCGTTGGCCCCAAGCTTGTGAAGATGCTCAACGAGATGGGCGTCTGGCATTTCGACCAGATCGCGAGCTGGAAGGCCGAGGAACTCGCCTGGGTCGATGCGCGACTGACCGGCTTCAAGGGCCGGGCCACGCGCGACGACTGGATTTCGCAGGCGAAGAAACTCGCGACAGGCTGGCGGCCGGAATCGGCCCTCGGCGACAAGCCGGTGAAGTGAGGCGAAGACGATGCTTGCTGATCGCGACCGCATTTTCACCAATCTCTACGGCCGGCACGACCTTTCGCTGAAGGGCGCGATGGCGCGCGGCGCCTGGGACGGCACCAAATTCCTGCTCGAACAGGGCAAGGACTGGATCATCGACGAGATGAAGAAGTCCGGTCTGCGCGGGCGTGGCGGCGCGGGCTTCCCGACCGGCCTGAAATGGTCGTTCATGCCCAAGGTCAGCGATGGCCGACCGAGCTATCTCGTCGTCAATGCCGACGAGTCGGAGCCGGGCACCTGCAAGGATCGCGAGATCATGCGCAACGACCCGCATACGCTGGTCGAGGGCTGCCTGATCGCCTCCTTCGCGATGGGCGCGAACGCCGCCTACATCTATATCCGCGGCGAATATGTCCGCGAGCGCGAGGCGCTGCAGCGCGCCGTCGACGAGGCCTATGAGGCAAACCTCATCGGCAAGAACAACAAGCACGGCTATCCCTTTGATCTTTATGTGCATCACGGAGCCGGCGCCTATATCTGCGGCGAAGAGACGGCGCTGCTGGAGAGCCTCGAAGGCAAGAAGGGCATGCCGCGGCTGAAGCCGCCATTCCCGGCCAATGTTGGTCTCTATGGCTGCCCGACCACCGTGAACAATGTCGAGTCGATCGCGGTCGCGCCGACCATCCTGCGCCGTGGCGCGGCCTGGTTCTCCTCGCTCGGCAACCCCAATAATGTCGGTACCAAGCTGTTCTGCGTCTCCGGCCATGTGAACAAGCCCTGCAATGTCGAAGAGGTGATGGGCATTCCCTTCCGCGAACTGATCGACCGCCATTGCGGCGGCGTGCGCGGCGGCTGGGACAACCTGCTCGCGGTCATCCCCGGCGGCTCCTCGGTGCGCATGGTTCCGGCCGAGCAGATCATCGACACGCCGATGGATTTCGACTCGCTATCCAAGCTGAAATCGGGCCTGGGCACGGCGGCCGTCATCGTCATGGACAAGTCGACCGACATCGTCCGCGCGATCGCCCGCATCAGCTATTTCTACAAGCATGAGAGCTGCGGCCAGTGCACGCCCTGCCGCGAGGGCACGGGCTGGATGTGGCGCGTCATCAGCCGCATGGCCGAGGGCAGGGCGCAGAAGCGCGAGATCGACATGCTGCTCGACGTCACCAAGCAGATCGAGGGCCACACCATCTGCGCGCTCGGCGACGCCGCCGCCTGGCCGATCCAGGGCCTGATCGCGCATTTCCGTCACGAGATCGAGAAGCGCATCGACGATTATGCCGCGAACCCGCATTCCGAGCCGGTTCGACTGATGGCGGCGGAGTGAGACAATGACCAAACTCCTCATCGACGGCATCGAGGTCGACGTTCCCGCCGACTACACCGTGCTCCAGGCCTGCGAGGCTGCGGGCGCGGAAGTGCCGCGCTTCTGCTTCCATGAGCGGCTCTCCATCGCCGGCAATTGCCGGATGTGCCTGGTCGAGGTGAAGGGCGGCCCGCCCAAGCCCCAGGCCTCCTGCGCCATCGGCGTGCGCGACCTGCGTCCCGGCCCCAATGGCGAGCCGCCGGTCGTCTCGACCAAATCGCCCATGGTCAAGAAGGCGCGCGAGGGGGTGATGGAGTTCCTCCTGATCAACCACCCGCTGGATTGCCCGATCTGCGACCAGGGCGGCGAATGCGACCTGCAGGACCAGGCCATGGCCTATGGCGTGGATAATTCCCGCTATGCCGAGAACAAGCGCGCGGTCGAGGACAAATATATCGGCCCGCTGGTGAAGACCTCGATGACGCGCTGCATCCAATGCACGCGCTGCGTCCGCTTCACCACCGAAGTCGCTGGCGGCACCGATCTCGGCGCGATCGGCCGCGGCGAGGACATGGAGATCACGACCTATCTCGAACAGGCGATGACCTCCGAATTGCAGGGCAATATCGTCGATCTCTGCCCGGTCGGCGCGCTGACCTCGAAGCCCTACCAGAACAAGGCCCGGCCCTGGGAGCTGACCAAGACCGAATCCATCGATGTGATGGATGCGGTCGGCTCGGCGATCCGGGTCGACTCCCGTGGCCGCGAGGTGATGCGCATCCTGCCGCGCATCAACGAGGCGGTGAACGAGGAGTGGATCTCCGACAAGACCCGCCACATCGTCGACGGTCTGCGCACGCAGCGGCTCGACCGGCCCTATATCCGCCAGAACGGCGCGTTGAAGCCCGCAAGCTGGAACGAGGCCTTCGCGCTGATCGCCGCAAGGGTGAAGGCGGCGAGCCCTGAAAAGATCGGCGCGATCGCCGGCGACCTCGTCGCTGTCGAGGAGATGTTCGCACTCAAGACCCTGATGGCTTCACTCGGCAGCCCCAATCTCGACGGCCGCCAGGACGGCACGAAGCTCGATCCGAAGTTCGGCCGGGCCTCCTACATCCTGAACGCCGGCATCGCCGGCATCGACGAGGCGGATTCGCTGCTGATCATCGGCGCCAACCCGCGCAAGGAAGCGCCGATCCTGAATGCGCGTATCCGCAAGCGCTGGCTGCGCGGCGATTTCAAGGTCAGCCTGATCGGCGAGAAGGTCGATCTGACATATGATTACGACTATCTCGGCGCCGGCAGCGATACGCTGGCCGAGCTGATCAAGACGGCCACTGCGGCCAAGGCCAAGCCGATGGTGCTGATCGGGCAGGGCGCTCTCGCCCGTGCCGACGGTGCCGCGACCCTCTCCATGGCCGCCAAGGCGGCGCAGGTGCTGGGTGGCGCGGGTGAAGGCTGGAACGGCTTTGGCGTGCTGCATACGGCGGCCGCCCGCGTCGGTTCGCTCGATCTCGGCTTCGTGCCGGGTGAGGGCGGTCTGGACGTCGCCGGCATGATCGCGCCGGGTGCGCTCGACGTGCTGTTCCTGCTCGGCGCCGACGAGATCGACGTGCCGGCAGGTGCTTTCGTGGTCTATCAGGGCACGCATGGCGACAAGGGCGCTCATCGCGCCGACGTCATCCTGCCGGGCGCGGCCTATACCGAGAAGTCGGGCACCTACGCCAACACCGAGGGCCGGGTGCAGATGACCGATCGCGCCACCTTCCCGCCGGGCGACGCCCGCGAGGATTGGGCGATCCTGCGCGCGCTTTCAGCCGCCTTGGGCAAGACCTTGCCTTTCGACTCGCTCGCGGGTCTGCGCAAGGCGCTCTACGAAGCCTATCCGCACTTTGCGGCTCTCGACAGCCTGCCAGCCTCCGATGCGAGCGGGCTTGGCCAGCTCGCAGGTCTCGGCGGCAAGGCCGAGAAGGCCGGTTTCGTCTCGCCCGTCAGTGATTTCTACCAGACCAACCCGATCGCGCGCGCATCCGCCGTGATGGCCGAATGCTCGGCGCTGGCCTCAGGCCGGCTGCGGCAGGCGGCGGAGTAAGCGGCCATGAACTGGGATCTCGTCCTCGACCTCGCGATCATGCTCGGCAAGAGCCTGCTGCTGCTGGTCTGCCTGCTCGTCTTCATCGCCTATATCCTGCTCGCCGACCGCAAGATCTGGGCGGCGGTGCAGTTGCGTCGCGGCCCCAACGTGGTCGGGCCCTTCGGCCTGTTCCAGAGTTTCGCCGACCTGCTGAAATTCGCCTTCAAGGAACCGATCATCCCATCCAGCGCCAATAAGGGTGTGTTCCTGCTGGCGCCGTTGATCTCCTGCTTCCTGTCGCTGGGCGCCTGGGCGGTCATTCCGGTGGCGGAAGGCTGGGCGATCGCGGACATCAATGTCGGCGTGCTCTATATCCTGGCGATCTCGTCGCTGGGGGTCTACGGCGTGATCATGGCCGGCTGGGCCTCGAACTCGAAATACCCCTTCATGGGCGCGCTGCGCTCGGCGGCGCAGATGGTCTCCTACGAGGTCTCGATCGGCTTCGTCATCATCACCGTGCTGCTCTGCGTCGGTTCGCTCAACCTGACCGCGATCGTCGAGGCGCAGAACACCAGCTGGGGCATGCTGCGCTGGTACTGGCTACCGCTCTTCCCGATGTTCATCGTCTTCTTCATCTCGGCCCTGGCCGAGACGAACCGCCCGCCTTTCGACCTGCCGGAAGCGGAATCGGAGCTCGTCGCCGGCTTCATGGTCGAGTACTCCTCGACGCCCTACCTGCTGTTCATGCTCGGCGAATACGTGGCGATCATGACCATGTGCTCGCTGACGACGATCCTGTTCCTGGGGGGCTGGCTGCCGCCATTCCCGATCGCGCCCTTTACCTGGCTGCCCGGCGTGTTCTGGTTCGCGCTCAAGGTCTGCCTCGTCTTCTTCATGTTCGCGATGGTGAAGGCCTTCGTGCCGCGCTACCGCTACGACCAGTTGATGCGCCTGGGCTGGAAGGTCTTCCTGCCGCTCTCGCTGGTCTCGGTCGTGGTCGTGGCCTTCGTGCTGCAGGTCACGGGTTGGGGGCCGGTGCATTGATGACGACCACCCTGACGACGCATAAGGATTTTGCGCGATGACACTCGCTCAAGCCGCCAAGGGTCTGCTCCTCAAGGAGTTCGTCGGGGCGTTTGTCCTGTCGATGCGCTATTTCTTCAAGCCGAAGGCGACGCTGAACTATCCCTTCGAGAAGGGCATGCTCTCGCCGCGCTTCCGGGGCGAGCACGCTTTGCGCCGCTATCCCAATGGCGAGGAACGCTGCATCGCCTGCAAGCTCTGCGAGGCGATTTGCCCGGCCCAGGCCATCACCATCGAGGCCGGGCCGCGCCGCAATGACGGCACGCGCCGCACGACGCGCTACGACATCGACATGACGAAGTGCATTTATTGCGGCTTCTGTCAGGAGGCATGCCCGGTCGACGCCATCGTCGAGGGGCCGAATTTCGAGTTCGCGACCGAGACCCGCGAGGAGCTGTTCTATGACAAGGACAGGCTGCTCGCGAACGGCGCGCGCTGGGAGCGCGAGATCGCGCGCAACATCGCGATGGACGCTCCTTACCGGTAAGGGGACAGGGCCCGTCGCGCGGTTGTCGCTCGCGATGGGCCTGACTATAGACGCTCCAAACTGCGCCCGGCCCGAGAGTCGGTCGCTTTGCAACGAGGACCGCCCGCAAGGGCGGAAAGGCTGGCCAGGATGAACGCCTCAGCGGCTTTCTTCTATCTCTTCGCAGGCGTCACCGTCGCTTCGGCGTTCATGGTGGTAACCTCGCGCAATCCCGTTCATTCGGTGCTGTTCCTGATCCTCGCCTTCGTCAACGCGGCGGGGCTGTTCATGCTGCTCGGCGCCGAGTTCCTGGCGATGCTGCTGATCGTGGTCTATGTCGGCGCGGTCGCGGTGCTGTTCCTCTTCGTGGTGATGATGCTCGACGTCGATTTCGCCGAGTTCCGCCAGGGCTTCCTGAACTATCTGCCGATCGGGGCGCTGATCGGCCTGATCTTTGCAGTCGAATTGCTGCTGGTGGTCGGAGCCTGGGTCATCGACCCGAAGATCGTCAGCACGCCGGTCGCTCCGATCCCGGCCAACCTGACCAACACCGCGGCGCTCGGCCAGGTGCTCTACACGCAGTACATCTACTACTTCCAGGCGGCCGGGCTCGTCCTGCTTGTCGCCATGATCGGCGCCATCGTGCTGACCCTGCGCGAGCGCGTCGGCATCAAGCGCCAGGACATCACCCAGCAGAACGCCCGCACCAAGGCGACTGCGATGGAAGTGAAGCAGGTTCCTTCCCGCGCCGGCATCGAGGAGACGGTCTGATGATCGGACTGGGCCATTATCTCGCCGTCAGCGCGATCCTGTTCACGCTCGGCGTGCTCGGCATCTTCATCAACCGCAAGAACGTCATCGTCATCCTGATGTCGATCGAGCTCATCCTGCTCGCGGTCAACATCAACCTCGTCGCCTTCTCGAGCTTCCTGAACGACATCGTCGGCCAGGTCTTCGCGCTTCTGGTGCTGACGGTTGCGGCGGCTGAAGCCGCCATCGGGCTTGCCATCCTCGTCGTCTACTTCCGCAACCGCGGCACGATCGCGGTGGAAGACATCAACATGATGAAAGGCTGAGCGCAAAGAGCGCCCGGATCCAGCCCATGTATCACGCGATCGTCTTCCTCCCTCTGATCGGCTTCCTGATCGCTGGCCTCTTTGGCCGGCTGATCGGCGCGCGCGGCTCGGAGATCGTCACCACCTCTTTGCTGGTCGTCTGCGCGGTCCTGTCCTGGATCGCCTTCTTCCAGGTCGGCTTCGGCCATGGCACGACCCGCGTCCAGATCGCGACCTGGATGGCGTCGGGCGATCTGCGCGTCGACTGGGCCTTCCGCGTGGACACGCTGACCGCGGTGATGCTGGTCGTCGTCAACACCGTCTCCTGCCTCGTGCATCTCTACTCGATCGGCTACATGCACGAGGATGCGCACCGGCCGCGCTTCTTCGCCTATCTCTCGCTCTTCACCTTCGCCATGCTGATGCTGGTGACGGCCGACAACCTCGTGCAGATGTTCTTCGGCTGGGAAGGCGTGGGTCTCGCCTCCTATCTGCTGATCGGCTTCTGGTACCAGAAGCCCTCGGCCAATGCGGCGGCGATGAAGGCCTTCATCGTCAACCGCGTCGGCGATTTCGGCTTTGCACTCGGCATCTTCCTGGTCTTCGTGCTGTTCGGCTCGGTCGGGTTTGATGCTATCTTCCCGCGCGTCGCCGACCTGACCAATCAGAGCTTCCATTTCCTCGGGCGCGACTGGCATGCGCTGACGCTGGCGAGCCTGCTGCTGTTCATGGGCGCCATGGGCAAGTCGGCGCAGTTCCTGCTGCACACCTGGCTGCCGGACGCGATGGAGGGCCCGACGCCGGTCTCGGCGCTGATCCATGCCGCGACCATGGTCACCGCCGGCGTCTTCATGGTGGCGCGGCTCTCGCCGATCTTCGAATACGCGCCGGTCGCGCTGACTGTCGTCGTCGTCATCGGTGCGACGACCGCTTTCTTCGCCGCCACGGTCGGCCTGGTGCAGAACGACATCAAGCGCGTCATCGCCTATTCGACCTGTTCGCAGCTCGGCTACATGTTCGTGGCGCTCGGCGTCGGCAATTACGGCGCCGGCATCTTCCACTTGTTCACTCACGCTTTCTTCAAGGCGCTGCTGTTCCTCGGTGCGGGCTCGGTCATCCATGCGATGCATCACGAGCAGGACATGCGGAACATGGGCGGGCTCAGGAAGCACATCCCGCTGACCGCCATCGCGATGACCATCGGCACGCTGGCGCTGACGGGTTTCCCGGGCTTCGCCGGCTACTTCTCCAAGGACGCCATCATCGAGAGCGCCTATGCCTCGGTGGCGCATGGCGGTTTCGCGAGTTCCTATGCCTTCGTGCTGCTGGTCGCAGCCGCCTGCATGACCTCGTTCTATTCCTGGCGGCTCTATTTCATGACCTTCGAGGGCAAGCCGCGCTGGGGCGCGGACGCCCATGCCGCTCACGGCCACGATGCTCACGGCCATGACGATCACGCTCATGCGGCCCACGCCCATGACGATCATCACGGCCATGGTCACGACCACACGCCGCATGAGAGCCCGTGGGTGATGCTGATCCCGCTCGCCGTGCTCTCGCTCGGCGCGGTCGCGGCCGGCTTCGTCTTCAAGGAGGCCTTCATCGGCCACGACTTCGAGCATTTCTGGAAGTCGGCTCTGTTCATGGGCAAGGACAACCACATCCTGCACGCGATGCATGAAGTGCCGGGCTGGGTCGTGGCCTCGCCCTTCCTGGCGATGCTGCTGGGCTTCCTGTTTGCCTTCTACTGCTACGTGCTGCGGCCCGATGTGCCCCGCAAGCTCGCGGCCGCCAATCCGGCGCTCTACAAGTTCCTGCTGAACAAGTGGTATTTCGACGAGCTCTACGACTTCCTGTTCGTGAAGCCGGCGATGTGGCTTGGCAAGTTCCTCTGGAAGAAGGGCGACGGCTTCGTCATCGACGGCATGGGGCCGGACGGAATTTCCGCCCGCGTCGTCGACGTCACCAACCGGGTGGTTCGCCTCCAGACCGGCTATGTCTATCACTATGCCTTCGCCATGCTGATCGGCGTCGCGGGCTTTGTGACCTGGTATCTCGTGGCGCGCGGGTGAGATGATGTTCGGTTTTGGTATCCTCACCGGTCTTCTCGTCCTGCCGCTGGTCGGCGCGGCCTTCATCCTGGCGCAGCGCGGCGACGAGGCCTCGGTCGACTCGAATGCGCGCTATGCGGCGCTGGCGGCGACGGTCGCGACCTTCGTTCTGGCCTGCGTCGCCTGGGGCCGCTTCGAGCCGGGCAATCCCGGCTTCCAGATGGTCGAGACGCATGGCTGGGTCTCCGACGCGATCAAGTTCAAGCTCGGCGTCGATGGTTTCTCCTTCCCCTTCGTGGTGCTGACTGCCTTCCTGATGCCGTTCTGCATCCTGGCGTCCTGGACATCCGTGACGAAGCGGGTGCGCGAATACATGGTCGCGTTCCTGATCCTGGAGACGCTGATGATCGGCGTCTTCGTGGCGCTCGACCTCGTGCTGTTCTACCTGTTCTTCGAGGCCGGCCTGATCCCGATGTTCCTGATCATCGGCATCTGGGGCGGCAAGCGCCGGGTCTACGCCTCCTACAAGTTCTTCCTCTACACGCTGCTCGGCTCGGTCCTGCTGCTGCTGGCGCTGATGGCGATGTACTGGAATGCCGGCACCACCGACATCCCGACGCTGCTGGCGCATCATTTCCCGGGCGGCATGCAGCGCTGGCTGTGGCTCGCCTTCTTCGCCTCCTTCGCGGTGAAGATGCCGATGTGGCCGGTCCACACCTGGCTGCCTGACGCCCATGTCGAAGCGCCCACCGCGGGCTCCGTCATCCTGGCGGCGATCCTGCTGAAGATGGGCGGCTACGGCTTCATCCGCTTCTCGATCCCGATGTTCCCGGAGGCGTCGCAATATTTTGCGCCCTTCGTCTTCGCGCTCTCGGTCATCGCCATCGTCTACACCTCGCTGGTGGCGCTGATGCAGGAGGACATCAAGAAGCTGATCGCCTACTCCTCGGTGGCGCATATGGGCTTCGTCACCATGGGCCTGTTCACCCTGACGGCGCAGGGCATCCAGGGCGCGATGTTCCAGATGGTCAGCCACGGGTTGGTCTCGGGCGCGCTCTTCCTCTGCGTCGGTGTCGTCTATGACCGCATGCATACCCGCGAGATCGCGGCCTATGGCGGGCTGGTCAATCGCATGCCGATTTACGCCGTCATCTTCATGGTCTTCACCATGGCCAATGTCGGCCTTCCCGGCACGGCTGGCTTCGTCGGCGAGTTTCTGACGCTGATGGGCGCCTTCAAGGCCAATCCTTGGGTTGCCTTCATCGCGACCTCGGGTGTCATCCTGTCGGCCGCCTATGCGCTCTGGCTCTATCGCCGCGTCATGTTCGGCGAATTGGTCAAGCCGGAGCTCAAGGGCATCATGGACCTGAACAGCCGCGAGATCGTGATCCTCGTGCCGCTCGTCCTGCTGACGGTCTGGTACGGCATCCGCCCCGGCACGATCCTCGACGCTTTCGCTGCGCCGACCGAAGCCCTCATCAAGAATTATCAGGCCGCACTCACCGCCGCGAAAACGGCGATGCTGGTCGTTCAGTAAGGTTTGGCTGTGATGACCGTTCCCGCCCTCGGGCCCGCTCTGCCGGAAATCATCCTCGCGCTTGGCGCCATCGCCATGGTGCTGGTCGGCGCGATCAAGGGTGAGCGTTCGACGCGCCTGCTCGAAGGCGCGGCGATCGCGCTCTTCGTGCTCGCGCTCGTCCTGGTGCTCTCGGGCGAGGGCAAGCTCATCACCTTCAATGGCAGCTTCGTCGCCGACGGGTTCGCCCGCTTCATGAAGGTGCTGACGCTGCTGGGCGCAGCGGCCACGATCCTGCTCTCCTCCGATGCCTTGCGCCGCAGCGGCTCGATGCGCTTCGAATTCCCGATCCTCGTCGTGCTGGCGACGATCGGCATGATGATGATGATCTCGGCCAACGACCTGATCAGCCTCTATGTCGGCCTGGAACTGCAGTCGCTGGCGCTCTACGTCGTTGCCGCCTTCGACCGCGACAATGCGAAGTCGACCGAGGCCGGCCTGAAATACTTCGTCCTCGGCGCGCTCTCCTCGGGCATGCTGCTTTACGGTTCGTCGCTGGTCTACGGCTTCACCGGTACGGTGAGCTTCCCGGGCATCGCGGCTGCCACCCAGGGCGGTCATGCCGGCATCGGGCTGATCTTCGGCATCGTCTTCATCGCGGCGGGCGTCGCCTTCAAGATCTCCGCCGTGCCGTTCCATATGTGGACGCCCGACGTCTATGAGGGGGCTCCGACCCCGGTCGCCGCCTTCTTCGCCTCGGCCCCCAAGATGGCGGCGATGGCGATGGTGGTGCGCGTCTTCGTCGGCGCCTTCCCGGGCGCGCTGCATGACTGGCAGCAGATCATCATCTTCATCGCGATCGCCTCGATGGCGCTGGGCGCCTTCGCCGCCATCGGCCAGAGCAACATCAAGCGCCTGCTCGCCTATTCCTCGATTGCCAATATGGGCTATGCGCTGGTCGGCCTCGCCGCCGGCACCGCCAATGGCGTGCAGGGCGTCATGGTCTATATGGCGATCTATCTCGCCACGACGCTGGGCGCCTTTGCCTGCGTCCTGTTGATGCGCCGCGACGGCAAGCCGGTCGAGAACATCAGCGAGCTCGCCGGCCTCTCGCGCACCAATCCCTGGATGGCGTTTGCGCTGTCGATGATGATGTTCTCGCTCGCCGGCATTCCGCCGCTCGCCGGCTTCTGGGCGAAGTTCTACGTCTTCCTCGCCGCGATCGAGGCCAAGCTCTATGTGCTGGCCGTGGTCGGCGTGGTGACCAGCGTGGTTGGCGCCTATTATTATCTGCGCCTGGTCAAGATCATCTATTTCGACGACGCCAAGCCCGCCTTCGAGAAGGGCGATATCGGCGTGCGCGCCGTGCTCCTGATCTCGGCGGCCTTCGTGCTGGTGCTGTCGCTGGCCCCCGCGCCGCTGCTCAATTCGGCGGCAGCGGCGGCGAAGTCGCTGTTCTGACCGCGCGTGATGCTCCGACGTCATTGCGAGCACCCGGGTCTTGCCTTTGGCAAGCCCGAGTACAGGCTCCGCGAAGCAATCCAGGGCTGCACGCTCGACGTCTCCTGGATTGCTTCGTCGCTGCGCTCCTCGCAATGACGGGAACGGTCCATGCTCTCTGAAGCAGCCCGCGCTGCTGGCTACCGCCTGATCGTCCGTGACGAGGTCGGCTCCACCATGGAGGAGGCGCGGCGTGCGCTCGACCAGGGCGATGCCGGCAAGCTCTGGATCGTCGCGCGCAGCCAGAACGCCGGCCGCGGCCGCCATGGCCGGCAATGGGGTTCGCCGCCCGGCAATCTCTATGTCAGCCTGCTGTTGACCGCGCCTTGCGAGCCGGCGCTCGCGCCGCAGCTCGGCTTCGTCGCCGGATTGGCGCTGCATGACGCCGCCGCCGCCGTCACGGGGCTGACGCCTCCCGATCTAGCTCTGAAATGGCCCAACGACCTGCTGATCGAGCGCGCCAAGACGGCCGGCCTCCTGCTCGAAGGCGAGAGCCGGGCAGGGCGGCTCAATGTGATCATCGGCTTCGGCGTCAACATCGCCTCCTGCGCGCAGGGCACGCCCTATCCGGCGAGCTTCCTGAAGCAGCATCGGCCGACCGCGAGCATCGAGGCGATGCTGACGGCGCTCAGCGAGGCCTGGGTTGCGCGCTTCAGCGCCTGGCAGCAGCCCGGCGGCTTCGGCCCGACGCGCGCCGCCTGGCTGGAGCGCGCCGCCTTTCTCGGGGAAACGATCACGATCAGGCTGCCGGAAGGCCCGCTCGAAGGGCGCTTCACCGGGCTCGACCCATCCGGCCGGCTCGAAATGGAGACAACCATGGGCCGCCGCGCCATCGATGCCGGCGATCTGTTTTTCGGTTCGCCCAGTTCCCCTCAGCCCTCATCCTGAGGAGCCCGCGGAGCGGCGTCTCGAAGGATGCTCCAGGAGGCTCCGGAACCAACTGGAGCATCCTTCGAGACGCACTCCTGCGGAGCGCTCCTCAGGATGAGGGCTCAAGTGGGTTTTCCATGGCACTGCTCTGCCTCACCGCTATGGAGACCTGCCTTCCGGCATGGTAGGGCTCCCGCACATCTCCCGCGTTCATACGCCGATCCATATTCCAGTCAGGATATTCAGTGACCCGTTCCAGCGATCAACTCGTCTTCGTTCCCCTCGGCGGCCTCGGCGAGATCGGCATGAACGCCGCGCTCTATGGGTTCGGCCCGGAAGGGCGGCGGAAATGGATCCTGGTCGATTGCGGCCTGTCCTTCGCCGGCCCCGAGGTTCCCGGCGTCGACATCATCCTGCCCGACCTGCGCTACATCATCGAAGAGCGTGCCAATCTGCTCGGCATCATCATCACCCATGCGCATGAGGACCATATCGGCGCGCTCGCCGCCTTGTGGCCGAGCCTGCGCGCGCCAGTCTATTGCACGCGCTTCGCCGCCGGCCTCCTGGCGACGCGCCGGCTCTCCGAGCCGGGCGCGCCCAAGGTGCCGATGCATGTGGTGGCGCAGGGCGGCCGCGTGACGCTCGGCCCCTTCGACATCGAATTCGTGCCGGTCGCGCATTCGATCCCCGAATCGAACGCGCTGGCGATCCGCACTCCGGTCGGCCTCGTTGTCCATACAGGCGACTGGAAGATCGACCCGACGCCGCAGGTCGGCCTGCCGACCGACGAGAAGCGGCTGCGCGAACTCGGCGACGAAGGCGTGCTCGCGCTGATCTGCGACTCGACCAATGTCATGCGCGACGGCACCAGCCCGAGCGAGGCCGATGTCGCGGCCAAGCTGAAGGAACTGGTGCATTCCGCACCGGGCCGTGTCGCCGTCACCACCTTCGCCTCCAACGTCGCGCGCCTGCGCGCCGTTGCGGAGGCTGCGATGGCCGATCAGCGCGAGGTCGTCGTCGTCGGGCGCGCCATGGACCGCGTCATCGATGTCGCGCGCGAATGCGGCTATCTCGACGGTATCCCGGCCTTCCGCTCGGCAGACACCTATGGCTATCTGCCGCGCGACAAGGTCGTGGCGCTGCTCACCGGCAGCCAGGGCGAGCCGCGCGCGGCGCTCTCGCGCATCGCCTCGGACGATCATCCCGAGATCGCGCTCTCGCCCGGCGACCGGGTGATCTTCTCGTCGCGCACCATTCCCGGCAATGAGAAGGCCGTCGGCAACATCCTGAACGCGCTCGCGCGCGACAATATCGAGATCATCACCGACCGCACCCATCTCGTCCATGTCTCAGGGCATCCGCGCCGCGAGGAGATGGCCAGGCTTTATGGCTGGCTGAAGCCGAAGATCGTCATCCCCGCCCATGGCGAGGATCTGCATCTGTCGGAGCACGCCATCTTCGCGCGTGGGCTCGGCGTCAAGACCGTGGTGCGCGCCGGCAATGGCGATGTCGTCGCGATCACAGCCGATGGCGCCAGCAAGGTCGACGAGGTCACGCATGGCCGGCTCTATCAGGACGGTACGCTTTTGGTGAACGCGCTGGAGAAGACCATCTCCGAGCGCCGGAAGCTCTCCTTCGCCGGCATGATCTCGGTCGCGGTCGCCATCGACGAGAAGGGCGGGCTTGCCGGCGATCCCGAGATCGCGGTGCTGGGCTTGCCGCCGAGGACGCGCGACGGCACCGATTTCGACGAATATGTCGCCGAGGCCGTCTCCGAATTGATCGACGGTATCCCCAAGGCGCGCCGGCGCGACCCCGAGGCGCTCCGCAATGCGCTGGAGCGCGGCCTGCGCAGCGCCGTCAACGAGGAATGGGGCAAGAAGCCGCTGGTGCATGCGCTGGTGATCGAGGTTTAAGCTGGCACGACTTTGCTCGGAGCCACCGCGTCATACCGGACGCAGCGAAGCGGAGATCCGGGATCCATCGTAGGAAACTGCGCTCTACGATGGATCCCGGATCGGCGCTGCTGCGCAGCTTGTCCGGGATGACGGTGCGGTTCAGAGCCAGGATGGTCAGCTCGATGAAGGGAAAGCCATGATCGGACGCCTCAACCACGTCGCCATCGCCGTGAAGGATCTCGCGGCCTCGACGGCGCTCTATCGCGATACGCTGGGCGCGCGGGTTTCGCAGCCGCTGCCGCAGCCAGAGCATGGCGTGACGGTGGTCTTCGTGGAATTGCCGAACACCAAGATCGAATTGCTGGAGCCGACGGGCCCTGACTCGCCCATTGCGAAATTCCTTGAGCGTAACCCCGATGGCGGCATCCACCACATTTGCTACGAGGTCGACGACATCCTGGCTGCCCGCGACCGGTTGAAGGCGACAGGGGCGCGCGTTCTGGGCTCCGGAGAGCCGCGCATCGGCGCCCATGGCAAGCCGGTGCTGTTCCTGCACCCCAAGGATTTCTGCGGCACGCTGGTCGAGCTCGAGCAGGCCTGAGCACGATGGACGAGATCACCTTCTTCGGCGAGCCGGAAGCGGGATCGCCGCGCCCCTTCAGCGCCGCAACGCGGGCCGGTGGCCTGATTTTCGTCTCCGGCCGTTCGGCGCCACATGATCCCGAGCGTGGCGTCTTTCGCGGCGACACGCCGGCCGATGAGGTCCGCAACGCATTGGCGAAGATCGCCGAGATCCTGGCGCAGGCGGGCAGCGGCCTCGACCGCGTCGTGCAGGTCTCAATGCTGATCACCAACCCCGACGACTATGGCGCCTGCAACGCCGAATATGTGAAGCATTTTCCGGGCGGATTGCCGGCACGCCATACCGCCCGTTTCGGCGTGCCGACGCAGGCGCGCGTCGCTTTCTCCTGCATCGCGCTCGCCGGCGATGCGACAAGGGATGACCGCTCATGACCATCGCTGGCGGGCTCGCCGTTTATTTCGTGATCTGGTGGACGGTGCTGTTTGCCGTGCTGCCCTTCGGCGTGCGCAGCCAGGCTGAGGCCGGAGAGGTCACGGACGGCACGGAACCGGGTGCGCCGGTGCTTCCCGGCCTGCTCAAGAAGGCCTTGATCACCTCGGTCATCGCCGGGGTGGTCTTTGCGCTCGTCTGGTATATCTGGGCGAAGTTCGACCTCTAAACTTCGCGCGCTGGACTTCAAAAAGAAAAAGGCAAGGCCGATGCCTTGCCTTGGAAGTCTGTTTTTACCGCAGTAACGGCACGCATCTGATCGCGCGCGACTCATATACTAGGCGGGCGTTTGTTCCTCCCGAGACCTGGTCCGCGGCGCTTCGATAATCGCAAAGCGTGTCCAGCCCGGAATGATTAGCGGATTATGACGGGGCTGTCACCACTTTAGGCATGCGCAGCCTGATCTTTTTGCAAGTTTATTCTGTGTTGCACTTGTGCGGTGCAGCAAAGTTCTATCCGGGGCGTTTTCCCGCCTTGTTCCGGCCAAAGGATGCCGCTAGGCGAGTGCCAGACCAGCCGGGCCCGCCGGTTGCCATGGAGATCGTCTATGCTGCGCAGCTCTCTCGCCGCTCTCGCCCTCATCGCCTCGCTCGGCATCGCCCAGGCCCAGGCACCGGACCCGGCCAATACACTGGTCCTGGAGACCAAGGACGGGCCGGTGACGATCCGGCTGCGGCCCGATCTCGCGCCCAAGCATGTTGCGCAGATCAAGGCGCTGACCAAGCGCGGCTTCTATGATGGCATCGTCTTCCACCGCGTCATCGACGGCTTCATGGCCCAGACCGGCGACCCGACAGGCACCGGCACCGGCAAGTCCGATCTGCCGAACCTGCCGGCCGAATTCACCCCGACGCCTTACAAGGTCGGCTCGGTCGGCATGGCCCGCTCGCAATCGCCGGATTCCGCCAATTCCCAGTTCTTCATCTGCTTTGAGGGCTGTGGTTCGCTGACCGGCCAGTACACGCTGTTTGGCGAGGTCGTCTCCGGCATGGATGCCGTGCGCAAGATCAAGAAGGGCAGCCAATCGGCCAATGGCCAGGTTACGAACCCTGACAGGATCGTCCGCATGCGCCTGCAGGCCGACGCCAAGTAACGGCCAAACCACACATAGGGCCAGTCAGGGGAGGGCCGTGACAATGCTGCGCGCGGCTCTCACCTGTCTCGCTCTGCTGCTGGCCGCCGGCTCGGCCGGCGCGCAGGATACGCGCGATCTCGGCCTGCCGCCGCCCTCCGGGTCGCAAAATCCCGTCTTGCCGCCAGCGTCCGGTTCGCAGAATCCCATCCTGCCGCCGCAGTCGGGGCAGCGCTACATGCCTGGCGTCGGCGGTCCGTTCAGCGGAGATGATATACCCGGCAGCGGCTATCGCAGGATCAGGCCGCCGCGTGAGTCGGGCAGCGGCGAGGTCGGTGTCGTGGGAGGGCTTGCGCCTTCGACGAAACCGTTCGAAGGCGAGGCACTCGCCCGTCTCACCGATATCGCGCCCGCTTTGCGGCGCTGCTGGCATCCACCCATCGTCGACGGTCCCGATACGGGCGTCATGGCGACGGTCAGGTTCAGTCTGCGCCGCGACGGCTCGCTCTTCGGCCAGCCGCGTGTGACCTGGGAAACCAGGCGGACCGACCCGGCCCTGCGCCAGCGTTTCACGGACTCCGTCGTCGCTGCTGTTCGCGATTGCACACCGATGAGGTTGTCGCCGCAGCTCGGAGCGAGTATCGCGGGGCGACCTTTTTCCATTCGCTTCCACGGCCGCGCGCCGTTCACAGAAAGGCAGATCTGATGTCGCTCGATCCCGAGAACACCCTCGTCATGGAAACCACCAAGGGCAAAGTCGTCATCAAGCTGCGCCCCGACCTTGCTCCCGGCCATGTCGAGCGCCTGAAGACGCTCTCGCGCCAAGGCTTTTATGACGGCATCGTCTTCCACCGCGTCATCGACGGCTTCATGGCCCAGGTCGGCTGTCCGCATGGCACCGGCACCGGCGGCTCGGACCTGCCCGACCTGAAGGCCGAGTTCAATGCTGAGCCGCATGTGCGCGGCATCTGCTCGATGGCCCGCTCGCAGAACCCGAACTCGGCCAACAGCCAGTTCTTCATCGTCTTCGACGACGCCCGCTTCCTCGACAAGCAATACACCGTCTGGGGCGAAGTCGTTGAAGGCATGGAGAACGTCGACAAGATCAAGCGCGGCGAGCCGGTGCGCGACCCCGATTCCATCGTCTCGATGAAGGTTCTGGCCGACGCGGCCTGATCCAAGCTGTGGATGTCGGGCTCTTCGATTTCGACCTCCCCGAAGACCGCATCGCGCTGAGGCCCGCCAGCCCGCGCGATGCGGCGCGTCTGCTCGTCGTCAGGCCCGATGCGCCCGAGCCTTTCGAGGATCGCGGCTTCCGCGATCTTGTCGGCCAGCTCCAGCCGGGTGATGCGCTTGTCCTGAACGACACCCGCGTCATCCCCTCGCGGCTGCGTGGCCGCCGCTTCCGGGGCGAGACTTCCGCCGGCATCGAGATCATGCTGCACAAGCGCGAGGGCGCCGATCGCTGGCTCGCCTTCGCCCGCCCGGCCAAGAAGCTCACTATCGGCGAGAGGATTGTCTTCGGCGAGGCCGGAGCAGGCAATGTCTGCGAACTCGGCCGGCTCGAAGCGGAGATCCTGTCCAAAGGCGAGGGCGGCGAGGTCGAGCTGCGCTTCGCTCTGTCGGGGCCAATGCTCGATGAGGCTATTGCACGGCTCGGCGAATTGCCGCTGCCGCCCTATATCGCCGGCAAGCGCCCGACCGACCAACAGGATGCGAGCGACTACCAGACCATGCATGCCCGTGAGGACGGCGCGGTCGCCGCTCCGACGGCTGGCCTGCATTTCACGCCGGAGCTTGTCGCCGCGCTCGAGGCGCGCGGGGTCTCGCGCCACCTCGTGACGCTGCATGTCGGAGCGGGGACCTTCCTGCCTGTGAAGGCGGAAGACACAAGCGAGCACCGCATGCATGCCGAATGGGGCAGCGTCTCGGCCGAGACGGCCGCTGCGCTGAATGCGGTCAAGGCGAAGGGCGGGCGCGTCGTCGCGGTCGGCACGACCTCGCTACGGCTGCTCGAAAGCGCCACTGGCGAGGACGGCATCATCGCGCCTTTCTCCGGCGACACCGCGATCTTCATCACGCCGGGCTATCGTTTTCGCGCCGTCGACCTGCTGCTGACCAATTTCCACCTGCCGCGCTCGACACTGTTCATGCTGGTCTCGGCCTTCTGCGGCCTCGACATGATGAAACGCGCCTATGCCCATGCGATCGCGGAGAATTATCGCTTCTACTCCTATGGCGACGCCAGCCTGCTGCATCGCGGCGCGTAGCCCTCATCCTGAGGAGCAGCCGCAGGCTGCGTCTCGAAAGATACTCCAGACGGTTCCAGAGCCTCCGGGACCATCCTTCGAGACGCGCTCCCTACGGAAGCGCTCCTCAGAATGTGGGCTGGAGAGTCCAAAGCCTATGCGGGTCGGTGTCGTGTTCCGGCTCGCAATCGCCGCGCGGAAATGCTAACCGGCACGGCAACAAGGGAATTCTGACGGGCCATGGCCGATATTTTTCGCGAAATCGATGAAGAGGTGCGCCGCGACAAGGCGGCGGCCATCTGGAGCAAATACGGCAACGTCTTCGTCGCGCTGGCCGTGCTGGCCGTGCTCGCCGTCGCGGGCTGGCAGTATTGGCTGCATCGCGAGAACCAAGCCTCCCAGGCCGTCGGCGCGCGGCTCGAAGCCGCGCTGAAATCCTCGCGCGACGGCAATGGCGCGGAGGCCGAAACGATCCTGAAGGAGCTCACTGAGGGCGCTCCCGCCGGCTATCGCCAGATCGCGCGTTTCCGTCTTGCTGCCGAGACCGCCAAGCGCGATGCCGCTGCCGGTGTCACGGCTTTCGATGCGCTCGCCAATGATGGTGGGCTCGATCAGCTCTATCGCGATCTGGCGCGCCTGCGCGCCGGCATGCTGCGCGTCGATCTTTCGCCCTATGCCGAGGTCAAGACGGCGCTGGAGCCGCTGGTGACGCCTCAGGGCGTCTGGCGCCACTCGGCGCGGGAGATGCTGGGCATCGCCGCGCTCAAGGCCAATCTGTTCGAGGATGCCGGGCGCTGGTTCGATGCGATCGTCACCGACCCGCTGGCGCCGCAGGTGCTGCGCCAGCGCACCGATCTCTACCTTGCTCTGGTTCGCGGCGGTGCAGTCGAGACGAAGAACTGAGTTCCCACGAACGAGGTTTGCGAGAATTTCATTTGTAGCGCTGGTCATCCCAGGCGACCCTAAGGGGACCCGGGGTGACCATGCGTTTTTATCGGCTGCGAAGGAGCCAACGTCGTTGGACCACGCAGGCGAAACAGGAATAGTTGACACGCAATGACCGCCATCGTCGCCATCATCGGCCGCCCCAATGTCGGCAAGTCGACGCTGTTCAACCGGCTCGTCGGCAAGAAGCTCGCGCTCGTCGACGATCGGCCCGGCGTGACGCGTGACCGGCGCGAGGGCGAGGCCTCGCTCGGACATCTGCGCTTCAACGTGATCGATACGGCCGGTCTGGAAGAGGCCGACAAGGATTCGCTCCTAGGCCGGATGCGCGCGCAGACGGAAACCGCGATCGCCCAGGCTGACGTCATCCTGTTCATGATCGATGCGCGGCTCGGTCTCACGCCGATGGACCAGCCCTTCGCCGATCTGGTGCGCAAATCCGGCAAGCCCGTCATCCTGCTCGCCAACAAGGCCGAGGGGAAGAAGGGGCTGGACGGCATCTTCGAATCCTATGCGCTGGGCCTTGGCGATCCCGTGCCGTTCTCGGCCGAGCACGGCGAGGGCACGTCCGACCTGCTGGAGGCGCTCGCGCCCTTCGTCGATGACGAGCCGGAAGAGGAAGAGCCCTTCGACGAGAGCTATGGCGACAAGCGCTGGGTCGATGCCCCGGCCGCCGCCGGCGAGGAAGACGAAGAGTACAACGATCCGAACAAGCCGCTGCGCGTCACCATCATCGGCCGCCCCAATGCCGGCAAGTCGACACTGGTCAATCGCATGATCGGCGAGGAGCGTTTGCTGACCGGCCCTGAGGCTGGCATCACCCGCGACACCATCTCCGTCGACTATGAATGGCGCGGCCGCCCCGTAAAGCTGTTCGATACGGCCGGGATGCGCAAACGCGCCCGGATCGAGGAAAAGCTCGAGAAGATGTCGGTGCAGGACGCGCTACGTGCGATCCGCTTCGCCGAGGTCGTCGTCGTGTTGCTGGATGCCACGATCCCGTTCGAGAAGCAGGATTTGACGCTCGTCGACTTCACCGAGCGCGAGGGCCGCACCGTCGTCATCGGCCTGAACAAATGGGATCTCGTCGCCGACAAGAATGGCTTGCTGGCCGAGTTGAAGGAGAAGGCCAAGCATCTGCTCGCGCAGGTGCGCGGCGTGCCGATCGTGCCGCTTTCCGGGCTTGCCGGCGAGGGCATCGACCGCCTGATGCAGGCCGTGTTCGAGAGCTACGACGTCTGGAATCGTCGCGTCTCGACGGCCCGAATCAACCGCTGGCTGGAAGGCGTGCTCTCGGCCCATCCGCCGCCAGCCGTCGCAGGCCGGCGCATCAAGATCCGCTACATGACGCAGGCCAAGGCACGCCCGCCGACCTTCGCGCTTTTCGGCAACCAGCTCGACCATCTGCCGGTGTCCTACACCCGCTATCTCGTCAACAATCTGCGCGAGGCCTTCGAACTGCCGGGCACGCCGATCCGCCTGCATACGCGCGGCGGCGAAAACCCCTACGACAAGGGCAAGAAGTAGCGCGAGGTTCGGCGGGCGCGCGCCGTTTCTTCCCTTCTCCCCTGGCGGGAGAAGGTGGCGCGCAGCGCCGGATGAGGGGGCGCCGTGCCCTGTCCGGCTGGCGTCGTGTTCGGCCAAGCGGAAAGCTCACCGCGCGCCCTCATCCGTCATGGCTTCGCCATGCCACCTTCCCCGCGAGGGGGCAAGGGAAACGCCACTTCGCCCGAAGTCTTGCCGCCTACCGCGATGACGGGGCGGTATTTCTCGACGACAGCTCGCCTAGCTTGGCCTCGTCGGCTCGCGCCCCGTCCTGATCGCCAGCTGCACGCCTGGCTGCGGCGCGGAAGCGATAATTGCCATCCGAATCGGGGGCGAGACGGATGGCTTCACCGAAATCGGTGATGGCCCGGGCGGTGTCGCCCTTGTTGAAATGGGTCAAGCCGCGAACGGTCCAGGCTTTTTCCAATGCGGGCGCCAAGGCGATAGCTCGATCGAGGTCGGTGAGAGCCCTGTCCGGCTCTCCGAGCGAGGCTCGAATCGATGCGCGCGTGACAAGGAAATCCGCTTGCGACGGGTCGAGGCGGATGGCCGTATCGAGGTCGCGCAAGGCCCGCCGAAGGTCCCTCATATAGAGCAGATGCGCCTTGCCGCGCTTGGCGAAGGCGACGGCGAGGGTCGGCGCAAGGGCGATGGCCCCGTCGTAATCGGCAAGCGCGCGGGCGTAGGCATCGCCGGTTCCCGGCGCGAGAAGGTCCCCACGATCGAGGAGGGCGGTTGCGAGCTCGCCGCCCGCGAGGCCTCCAGTGTCGATCAGTCGGTTGCAGGCCGCAAGAGCCCGGTCGTGGCGAGCGATGATCTCCTGCGCTTGCGCGATCAGCGCCTGCGCGTCGGCCAATGGCACCGCGAGCGACGGCTCGGAGCCGGAGCGGCAGGTTCGGCGCAAGTCCTCAACCGGGGAGGCGGACGGGGCGCCGGGGCCGCCATCCGCTACGGCTTGCCCCGTCATCATCACGGCCGATGCCAGGCCGAGAGCGGCAAGGGCGGGCAGCAACGGGGCTGAGCGTGCGAGCATCATCACTCCAACGGTCGAGCCGTCCGGCCTGTCGATAAGGCGCCCTCAGGCCGGCATTTGCGGCGTCAACACCTTTCCCTGCGGGAAATCGAAGATCTTGCCGGTCTGGCTCCATGCCGGCGAGGCGATCTCGACCAGATGCGGCGCCAGCTCCTCCGGCGTCCTGAGCGTCAGCGGATCCTCGCCCGGCATCGCCTCGGCGCGCATCTTGGTCCGCAGCGGGCCCGGATTGACCAGCATCACCTTCAGCGGTGTCGTCACTGTCTCGGCGGCATAGGTGCGCGCCATCGCTTCGACGGCGGCCTTCGAGATCGAATACGGCCCCCAATAGGCCAGGCATTTATGCGCGGCGCCGGAGGACATCAGGATCACGCGGGCTGCGTCCGAGGCCTGCAGCGCCGGCTCGACCGATTTCAGCAAGCGCCAATTCGCCGTGACATTGGTGTCGAACACGTTGGCCCATTCCTTCGGCGAGGCATGGGTCAGGGGCGTCAACGGCCCCAGAATGCCGGCATTGGCCAGGAGGATGTCGAGCTTGCCCCAGCGCTGCAGCAGGGCAGGGCCAAGCTTCTCGATCGCGGCGGTATCCGCGAGGTCGACCGGGACGAGCGTCGTGCTGCCGCCTAACGCCAGAATCTCGTCGTCCAGCTCTTCGAGAGCCCCGGTGGTGCGGGCAAGCGCGACGACATGCGCGCCGGCCCGGGCGAAGGCGAGCGCGGCTGCCCGGCCGATGCCGCGCGATGCGCCGGTGACGAGCGCGACGCGCCCTTCCAAAGGCTTGGACATGGAATTCCTTGAGCGGGGATCAGCCGGCTTCGGCCAGCAGCGAAATCTGCTGCTTGGCGCTCTCGCCGATCACATCGGTCAGTGAGGTCGGGTAATCGCCGGTGAAGCAATGGTCGGTGAATTGCGGGCGGACGGGGTCGCGTCCGGCATGGCCCATGGCGCGATAGAGCCCGTCGACCGAGAGGAAAGCCAGCGAATCGGCGCCGACGAACTGGCGCATTTCTTCGAGCGAATGCGTCGCGGCGAGCAGTTTTTCGCGGTCAGGCGTGTCGATGCCGTAATAATCGGGATGAGTGATCGGCGGCGAGGAGATGCGGAAATGCACCTCGCGTGCACCAGCCTCGCGCATCATCTTGACGATCTTCAGCGAGGTCGTGCCGCGCACGATCGAATCGTCGACGAGCACGATGCTCTTGCCCTCGACGACGCTGCGATTGGCGGAATGCTTCAGGCGCACGCCGAGCTCGCGGACCTTCTGCGTCGGCTCGATGAAGGTACGGCCGACATAATGGTTGCGGATGATGCCGAGCTCGAAGGGAATGCCGCTTGCCTGGGCGAAGCCGAGCGCGGCGGGCACGCCGGAATCGGGCACGGGCACGATCACATCGGCATTGGCGGGGGCCTCAGCTGCGAGCTGGGCGCCCATCTGCTTGCGGCGCTCATAGATGCTGCGGCCCTTCACGATGGAATCGGGCCGGGCGAAGTAGATGTACTCGAAGATGCAGGGCCGCTCGGCCATCGGTGGGAACGGCTTGTGGCTCTCGATGCCGCTCTCGGAAATGACGACCACCTCGCCGTTCTCGACCTCGCGGACGAATTTTGCGCCGATGATGTCGAGCGCGCAGGTCTCGGAGGTCAGGATCGGGCAGCCGTCGAGCTCGCCCAGAACCAGCGGGCGGATGCCGAGCGGATCGCGGGCACCGATCAGCTTCTTGTTGGTCATGCCGACGAAGGCATAGGCGCCCTCAATCTGGCGGATGGCCTCGACGAAGCGTTCGATGAAGCGCGGTTTGCGGCTGCGCGCGACGAGTTGGAGCAGCACTTCGGTGTCCGAGGTCGACTGATAGATCGCGCCGTCTCGCACGAGGTTGCGCCGCAGCGTCAGGCCGTTGGTCAGGTTGCCGTTATGCGCGACCGCGAACCCGCCGCCATGGAGCTCGGCGAAGAGCGGCTGGACGTTGCGCAGGATGGTCTCGCCCGTGGTCGAATAGCGGACATGGCCGATGGCCTGCTTGCCCTTGAGCTTCTCGATGACGGAGACTTCCGAGAAGGCGTCGCCGACGAGGCCGAGCCTGCGCTCGGAGTGGAAGCGCTTGCCGTCGAAGGTCACGATGCCCGCTGCCTCCTGGCCGCGATGCTGCAGGGCGTGGAGGCCCAACGCCGTCAGCGCGGCGGCGTCGGCATGTCCGAAGATGCCGAAGACGCCGCATTCCTCCCGCAGCCGATCTGCATTGGGGTCAAAAGCGGCTTCGGCTTCGGTCTGCAGCGTCATCACGGGCTCCAATGCGGCAGGACTGGGAGGTCTCTACGCTCGAATTACGGACGGGGTTGGGCAGGCGTCGTGGCTTTGCCAGCTTCGATCACCCGCTGCAATGCCTGCTTGTCGTTGGCATTGGGCACTTGGGTGCGGCGCTGTGGGTCGGCGGTCGGGTTGGCGGGGGCGCGAGGCTCCTCGGCCGGCGCCTCCGTCGGCTCCTCGCCCGTCTTCGGCTTGAGCATCTTCTTGATCATGTCGGAGTTGATGTCTTGCGGCAGCATCGTCAAGAGCGAGCGGCCGGTTTCCTCGAGAATCGGGCGGGCGCGCGCATCCTTGGCCCAGGACGGCAGGTTCTTCTCGGGCAGCAGCGCGCTGAAGAACAGATAACCGACGACGGCAAGCAGCAGGCCGCGACCGGCGCCGAAGACGAAGCCGAGCGTGCGATCCAGTGCGCCGATGCGTGAATCCAGCACGAAGTCCGAAATCCGCGCCGTCACCAGCGAAACCACGATCAAGGTCACCAGGAACAGCGCCGCGATCGAGGCGATCAGGGCGATGGTGTCATTGGGGATGTACTGCTTGGCGAGCGGCAGAAGCTGCGGGTGGAAGACCCAGGCCACGGCGGCCGCGGCGACCCAGGAGGCAATCGCCAGCACTTCACGCGTCAGACCGCGCACGGCGGCCAGCAATGCCGAGATCAAAACCACGCCGACAACGACGAGATCGAGGATGGTGACAGGCATGGACGAGCCGCTTCGCTTAAGAACTCAGGAAGGCCTGCATGAAATGGGCGGGCCACATCGTTTTTGCTATACGCGCTCGCATGGCCTGCGTCACCATTGCGTCCGAGTCATTTCACATCTCTGCGAGGTGCACGCGCCGCGATATCGGCAACAAGCTCCGTGACATGGCCGAAGCGCCGCAGCATCAGCCCGCCGCCATCGCCCGTATCTGCGCCGCCTGAAGGCATCAGCGCCGATTCGAAGCCAAGCTTGGACGCCTCCCGAAGCCGCGCGGGCGTGACTGACACCGGCCGAATCGCGCCCGACAGCGCGATCTCGCCGAAATAGACCGATTCCGGCGGCAGGATCGCCCCGCTCAGCGATGAGACCAGCGCGGCGGCGACCGCCAGATCCGCGGCGGGCTCGTTGACCCGCAAGCCGCCCGCGACATTCAGATAGACATCGTGCTGGCCAAGCTTGAGCCCGCCATGTGTCTCGAGCACGGCCAGCACCATGGCCAGGCGGCTGTTATCCCAGCCGACGACGGCACGGCGCGGCGTGCCCAGCGAGGTCGGAGCGACCAGGGCCTGGATCTCGACCAATACCGGCCGCGTGCCCTCGATCCCGGCGAAGACGGCCGCGCCTGGCGCCGCCTGATCCCGGTCCGCGAGGAAAAGCGCCGAGGGATTGGTGACCTCCGACAGGCCCATCCCGGTCATCTCGAAGACGCCGATCTCGTCGGTGGGGCCGAAACGGTTCTTCTGGGCGCGCAGGATGCGGAAGGCATGCGCGCCTTCGCCCTCGAAGGAGAGCACGGCGTCGACCATGTGCTCGACGACGCGGGGGCCGGCGATCTGCCCGTCCTTGGTGACATGGCCGACGAGAATCAGGCAGGCGCCGCTGGTCTTGGCATAGCGGATCAGCGCCTGCGCCGAGCCGCGAACCTGGGTGACGGTGCCCGGCGCGCTCTCGACTTCGCCCGACCACATGGTCTGGATCGAATCGATCACCACCAGGGCAGGGCGGCTGCCCTGGCCCAAGGTCGCGATGATGTCCTCGACATTGGTCTCCGCCGCCAGGTCGACCGGGGATTCCGCCAGCCCCATGCGCTCGGCGCGCAAGCGGACCTGGCCGGTCGATTCCTCGCCGGAGACATAGACGACGCGGCGGCCGGAGAGCGCGAGAGCGGCGCAGGCCTGCATCAGCAAGGTCGATTTGCCGATACCGGGATTGCCGCCGATCAGCAGCACCGAGCCCGGCACGAAGCCGCCACCGGTGACGCGGTCGAGTTCGCCGATGCCGGCCTTGATGCGCGGCGCATCCTGCGTGTCGCCCTTCAGCGTCTCCAGGGCGAAGACGCGTCCGCGCGCCTTGCCGTTCGATGAGGTGCGGCCACCGGGAACAGGCGCGGCCTGGGCTTCCTCAGATAGCGAGGACCAGGTGCCGCAAGCGTCGCATTTGCCTTGCCAGCGATGATAGACCGCTCCGCAAGCCTGGCAGATATAGGTCGGACCGCGCTTGGCCATCAGCCGTCATTCTCTGGCGAAGCGAAGTGCAGACCCGAGAATCGCTTGCAGGAGATGCTCGGGTCGAGCTCGAGCATGACGCGCCGATGGCGGGTCATCTCAAAGCCCGACATAGCGGCGTGCGTAACGCCGGCCGAGGCTGGTCAGGATCTCGTAGCCGATCGTCTTGGCCCCGGCTCCGACCGTCTCGATATCGAGTGGGCCGCCGACCAGGGTCACGCTCTCTCCGCGAGCCGCCGCTCCGGCCGGGGCGTCGGTAACGTCGACGATGATCAGATCCATCGAGACGGAGCCGACGAAGGGACAGATGACGCCGCCGACCAGCGCCGAGCCGCCCGTGACGCTATCCGTCCAGCTCGCATTGCGCGGGTAGCCGTCGGCATAGCCGAGGCAGATGGTGGCGAGCTTGCGCCGGCTCTTGGCCGTCCAGCGGCCATTATAGCCGGCCTGCGTACCGGCCTCGACCTCGCGCAACTGGATGATGCGCGCCTCCAGGCCGATGACGGGCTGCATCGGGTTGGCCTGGCCTGGTGTCGGGTTGCCGCCATAGAGCGCATAGCCTGGCCGGGTCAGCTGATAGGATGGGCAGTCCTTCAGGAAATGGCCGGAGGAGTTCTTCAGCGAGGCCGGAGTGTCGGGGAATGCGGTCGCGATCTCGGCGAAGGCCGCGATCTGGCGGGCATTGGCCGGGTCCGCCTCGTCCTCGGAGGAGGCGAAATGGCTCATCACCAGCCCGATCCCGGCAGCCGCGATCACGCCGCTGCGCTCGCGGGCCAGATTGAGGCCCTCGCCGGGCCAGAGCCCGAGCCGGTTCATCGCGGTATCGACATGCAGCGCCGCTGGCCGGACCTGCGCGCCGGTCTGGCGAAAGGAGGCCCATTCCAGCAGTTCCTCATGCGAACCGAGCACGGGCGACAGCCCGTGTTCCGCATAGACGCCGCATGTGTCGGGCAAAAGCCCGTTGAGGATATAGACCGCTGCATCGGGGGCAACGCTGCGCGCCCGGATACCCTCGGAGAGATGCGCGACGAAGAAGCTGCGGCAGCCGGCTTTGGCGAGCGCCGTCACTGCCGGTTCGATGCCGATGCCATAAGCGTTCGCCTTGACCACGGCGCCGGCTTCCGTGCCGGCACGCGCGCCCAGCGCCCGCCAATTGGCGACCAGCGCGCCAAGGTCGACGGTGAGGATGGCGCCGGCGGTCGCGGCGTCGGTCGAATCGAAGGTGCTCATTCGCGATCCGGGAGTCGGAGGTCGTCAGCGCGGTCGGAGAAGCGCGTCACCTCGGCGTCGAACTGGAGCGCGATCGCCCCGGTAGGACCGTGGCGCTGCTTGCCGATGATGAGCTCGGCCACGCCATGGGCGGCTTCCATCTCGATTTGCCACTTGTTGTGCTCTTCGGTGCCGGGGCGCGGCTCCTTGCCCTTGAGATAGTATTCGTCGCGATAGACGAACATCACGACGTCGGCGTCCTGCTCGATCGAGCCCGATTCGCGCAGATCCGAGAGCTGCGGGCGCTTGTCGTCACGGCTTTCGACCTGACGCGAGAGCTGCGAAAGCGCGATGATCGGAACGGCAAGCTCCTTGGCCAGCGCCTTCAGGCTGGTGGTGATCTCGGTCAATTCCTGCACACGATTCTGGCTGTTCTTGGACGAGCCGGAGAGGAGCTGCAGATAGTCGATGAAGAGGGCGTCGAGCCCCTTCTGGCGTTTCAACCGGCGGGCGCGGGCAACGAGCTGGGCGATCGAGATGCCGCCGGTCTGGTCGATATAGAGCGGCAGCTTCTCGATTTGCGCCGCGACATCGGTCAAGCGCGCGAAATCCGCCTCGGTGATGCGGCCCTGCCTGATCTTGTAGGAGGAGATGCCCGACTGCTCGGCGACGATGCGCGTCGCGAGCTGGTCGGCCGACATTTCGAGCGAGAAGAAGGCGACGATGGCGCCATCGACGGTCTTGAGCGTACCGTCCGGCTGCCGCTCGCCGCGCCAGGCCTTTGCCATGTTGAAGGCGATGTTCGTTGCAAGCGACGTCTTGCCCATGGCGGGGCGGCCGGCGAGCACGATCAGGTCGGAGGGCTGCAGGCCGCCCATGCGCTGGTCGAGATCGCGCAGGCCCGACGAGATGCCCGAGAGGCCGCCGGCGCGCGCATAGGCGTTGGCCGCCATGTCGATCGCGGTGCGCAGCGCGTTGTCGAATTTCTGGAAACCGCCCTCGTAGCGGCCCTTTTCGGCGAGCTCGTAGAGCTTGCGCTCTGCGTCCTCGATCTGCTCGCGCGGCGCCATGTCGACCGGGGCGTCATAGGCGACATTGACCAGCTCCTCACCGACGCCGATGAGCTGGCGGCGGATGGCGAGGTCGTAGACCGTGCGGCCGTAGTCCTGCGCGTTGATCACCGTCGTCGCCTCGGCCGCGAGGCGGGCGAGATATTGCGAGGCGGTGATGCCGCCGAGGTCCATCTCGCCGACAAAGGTCTTGAGCGTGATCGGCGTCGCGATCTTGCCGGCGCGGATAAGGCTCGACATCAACTCGAAGACGCGCTGGTGGATCGCCTCGAAGAAATGGTCCGGCAGCAGGAAGTCGGAGACGCGATAGAAGGCGTCGTTATTGACCAGGATCGCGCCCAGCAGCGCCTGCTCCGCCTCGATGTTGTGGGGCTGGACGCGGTACTCGGCCTCGCGGTTCTCGAGGCGGGCAACGAGGGCGGTGGCGGTGGCCATGGTCTGCGGACAGGTTCTGTCAGGGATGAGTCGGAACGTAGTTTAGTCTAGCACCCTGACGGTTTGCGCCAGCACCGAATCCGCAATCCACGGCACTCCACAGCCGCCAAACGAAAAGGGCGCCATGTTGCCATGGCGCCCTTGACTCGATGCGAAATCGAGAAAGCTCAGCGATCGTCCTCGCCGGCTTCCGCCAGGGCCGCACCGACCTCGAGGCCGAGATCGTCGAGGTCGAATTCCTCGCGAGCCGTGACGTTCTCGCCGCGCACCTGGCGCTCGGCTTCTTCAGCCGAACGGGCGACGTTGATCGTGACCGTGACCGAGACTTCCGGATGCAGCACGACCGGGACGGTGTGCAGGCCCAGCGTCTTGATCGGGGCGTTCAGCGTCACCTGGCTGCGGGCGACGTGGAAGCCGTCGGCGGTCAGGGACTCGGCGATGTCGCGGGTCGAGACCGAGCCGTAGAGCACGCCGGACTCGCCCGACTGGCGCAGGATCACGACCGAGTGGCCGTTCAGCGTCTCGGCGACGGTCTCGGCTTCCGACTTCAGTTCGAGATTGCGGGTCTCGAGCTCGATGCGCTGGGTCTCGAAGCGCTTGCGGTTGTCTTCGGTGGCGCGCAGCGCCTTGCCGCGGGCGAGCAGGTAGTTGCGGCCGAAGCCGTCGCGGACGCGCACGACTTCACCCATCTGGCCGAGCTTGGCGACGCGTTCGAGCAGGATCACTTCCATGGTCTTAATCTCCGTTTTGAGTTGGGTTGATGGGCTTAGGCGTTGGGTGGTGGAGGCAGTGCAACCCGCTTGCGCAGGCCGAGAAGGGTGTCGAGCAGGCCCGCCAGAGCCAAAAGTGGCGTCAGGACGGCTTGCATGACGATGAGCGCGACATAGACCGAGACGAGCATCGGCGTGCGCCAGGCCTTGCCGCGCGAGGCGTCGTGCAGGAGCGCGAGCCCACTGAACATGAAGGCGGCAAGCAAGGCCCCGGTCATCGCCGCGCCGGCGACGCCGACGAAGCCGCCGAGCGAGGCCGTCACCATGGCGAGCACCAGCAGCAGCAGCGCCTGGCGCGGCAATGTGGTGGCGGGAATGAACGGCCAGGGCCGCGGCAGCCGGCCGGAAATGCGGACCGCCTTGGCGGCGATCCAGAGATTGGCGGTGATCGTGGTGACGAAGGATGCCCCGATGCCGACCGGAACCGCTGGCGCGAGGCTCTGGGCGAGCTCCGGCAGCCGGACATCGGCGGGCAGCGCGATCAGCTTGGCGCGCACCATCTCGGTGAGCAGGTTTTCGATGATGCGGGCGATGACGGAGCGATACGCCTCGTAGTCCGTCGTCATCACGAGCGCGCTGCCGACGGTGACAAGCGCGGCCGTGCCGGCGATCCAGAGCAGCAGCCGACCGAGCGGATACCATTCGACAGCGCCCGCCTCCTCGCGCGCCAGCAAGGCGAGATAGGCGATCCACCAGGCCGGCACGGCAATGATGACGGCAAAGCCAACCCCGGCGGTGAGGCTGAGCGCCACGGCGACCGCAAGCGTGCCCGCGGCGATGGCCACGAGACCCGCGCGGTGGTTCCAGCCGAGCGCTGCGATGAAGATCGGGAGGGGAGCGGCGGAATACAGCAATGCCGCCAGCGGCGATCCAGTGATCACCACCGCGAAGAGCAGGGCCGCTACCAGGCCCGCGCCGATGCCGACGATCGGAAGCATGCTTTCGTCCTGCTGTCCCGCTGTTCGCTAGCCTTCCGGCCCGACAGGGTGAGAGGCTTTTCGCCTCAACATACCCGGTGGAGTTTCACCACTGGGCGACCATGGGTTGTCGTTTCGATGAACCGGCGGCGCCGAGGCGCCGCCGGGTAGTCTCAAACCCGCTCAGCGGATGACGTAGGGCAGCAGGCCAAGGAAGCGGGCGCGCTTGATCGCCTGGGCGAGCTCACGCTGCTTCTTGGCGGAGACCGCCGTGATGCGCGACGGCACGATCTTGCCGCGCTCGGAGATGTAGCGCGAGAGCAGGCGCACATCCTTGTAGTCGATCTTCGGAGCACCCTCACCCGAGAAAGGGCAGGACTTGCGGCGGCGGAAGAAGGGGCGGCGAGCGCCGGCTGATGCAGTCGACATGGCTCAGACCTCCGCGCCAGTGGTTTCGGTGACTTCGTCGTCGCGACGCGGACGGTCGCGGCGAGGGCCACGATCGCGGTCGAAACGGTCACCACCGCCGCCTGGGCCTCCACGATCGAAGCGGTCACCCCGATCGCCACGGTCGTCGCGGTCACGCTTCTGCAGCATGGCCGACTGACCCTCTTCGAGCTCCTCGACGCGGACGGTCAGGAAGCGCAGGACGTCTTCGTTGATGCGCATCTGGCGCTCCATCTCCAGCACGGCGGCGGAGGGGGCGTTGATGTTCAGCAGCGAGTAATGCGCCTTGCGGTTCTTCTTGATGCGGTAGCCGAGCGACTTGACGCCCCAGTACTCCACCTTGGGAACCGAGCCGCCATTCGCCTCGATGATGCCCTTGAACTGCTCGACAAGGGTTTCGACCTGCTGCGCGCTGACGTCTTGTCGCGCGAGCAGGACATGCTCGTACAATGCCATTGAGTGGCCTTTCTGTTTCACCCTGCTTCGCCCGGCGCGGAGCCCTCCGAGCCCTGGAACAGGCCCGACAGGATTTCATCGAAGGCGGAGACACGGGATGACGGTCCTTACTAGGAACCTGCGGGCGAAAGCCCGCCATCCGTTCAGCCTCCGGCCGAACAAGCAGAAGCGGGTCGTTACAGGCTGACGACGCCTCGCGCAACCAAAATCAGTGCAAAGAACCCATCTGGACAGCGGAAATGTTGCATGAGTTGCTTGACGGGAGCTCTCCAGCAATGTGACAGCGCCGTCTTGATCACTATGGCGTGACGATCGAGGTTAGCCTGAAATGACCACAGCGTTCATCTTTCCCGGCCAGGGTTCCCAGGTCGTGGGCATGGGCAAGAGCCTGGCCGAGGCCTTCCCCCAGGCGAAAGCCGTGTTCGACGAGGTCGATGCGGCGCTCTCGCAGAAGCTCTCCACCCTGATGTGGGAAGGGCCTGCCGAGGACTTGACGCTGACCGCCAATGCGCAGCCGGCGCTGATGGCCGTCAGCCTCGCCGTCGTTCGCGTGCTCGAGGCCGAGGTTGGGCTCGACCTGAAGCGCGCCGCAGCCTTCGTCGCCGGCCACTCGCTCGGCGAATATTCGGCGCTCGCTGCGGCCGGGACCTTCAGCATCACGGATGCGGCGCGCCTGCTGCGGATCCGCGGCGACGCCATGCAGAAGGCGGTGCCGGCCGGGCAGGGCGCCATGGCGGCGCTTCTGGGGGCGGAGCTTGATCTTGCGCGCTCGATCGCCAGTGACGCCGCGCAGGGCGAGGTCTGCGAGGCGGCCAATGATAATGGCGGCGGTCAGGTCGTGCTGTCGGGCGCCAAGGCGGCGATCGAACGCGCCATCGCGCTTTCCGGCGAGCGCGGCGTCAAGCGCGCCATGCTGCTGCCGGTGTCCGCGCCCTTCCATTGCGCCCTGATGCAGCCTGCGGCCGAGGCCATGCGCGCCGCGCTGGCGGAAGTCTCCATGCAGGCGCCGGTCGTTCCGGTGATGGCGAATGTCGGCGCCGCGCCGCTGAGCGATCCGGCCGCCATTCGCGCCTCATTGGTGGCGCAGGTCACCGGCACGGTGCGCTGGCGCGAATGCGTGCTGGCGATGGCTGATGCTGGCGTCACGGAATTCGTCGAAGCCGGCAGCGGCAAGGTGCTGGCCGGCCTGATCAAGCGGATCGCGGCTGGCACCGCCACCATCTCCGTCGGCACGGCCGACGATATCGCGAATTACAAAACCCGGAACGGGTGAAACGGCGGGGCGCCGAACACAGGGAGAGACCATGTTTGATTTGACGGGCAAGAAGGCCCTGGTTACCGGCGCGACCGGCGGCCTGGGTGGCGCGATCGCGCGGCAGCTGCACAGCCAGGGCGCGACCGTGGCTCTCTCCGGCACGCGGATCGAGGCCCTGGAGGCCCTGGCTGCCGAGCTCGGCGAGCGGGCTGTGATCGCGCCCTGCAACCTGTCCGACAAGGAATCGGTCGAGGCGCTGGTGCCGGCGGCGGAAGAAAAGCTCGGTGGGCTCGACATCCTCGTCAACAATGCCGGCGTCACGCGCGACAACCTGTTCCTGCGCCTGAAGGACGAGGATTGGGACAGCGTCATCGCCGTCAATCTGACCGCAGCCTTCAGGCTCTCGCGCGCGGCCGTGAAGACGATGATGCGCCGCCGCTATGGCCGTATCATCTCGATCGGCTCCGTCGTCGGGACGACCGGCAATCCTGGCCAAGGCAATTACGCGGCCTCCAAGGCTGGGCTGATCGGCATGTCGAAAGCGCTCGCGGCCGAGGTCGCCAGCCGCAACATCACCGTCAATATCGTCGCGCCGGGGTTCATCGAGTCGCCGATGACGCAGGCGCTCAACGAAAAGCAGCGCGAGGGCATCTTGTCCGACGTGCCGATGGGTAGGCTGGGCTCGGGGGCAGATGTTGCTGCCGCGGTTGCCTATCTCGCCAGCAATGAGGCCGCTTACGTGACGGGGCAGACCCTGCACGTCAACGGTGGAATGACAATGATTTGAATGGCTTGATAAAGCTTTTCAAAAGTTTTCAAAGAAGGTTTTGTACTCTCGCCAGCCCCCGCGGCCTGTGTTACTGAGCGCCGTCGCGCTGCAGCGCAGATGCCGAGGGGACTTGACGAGGACCCGGTTGTTGCGTTTGTGCAGGCTTCGAGAGTTCCGGCCCGCCGGCACCATTCTGGTGAGGCGGGATACGGGAAGTGCAATTCCCCTTTACGCGTCGCGATCCAGCGGTGTGTTTCAAGCTTTAAGGAAGAGACCCATGAGCGATGTCGCCGAGCGCGTGAAGAAGATCGTGGTCGAGCATCTCGGCGTCGAGCCGGAGAAGGTCGTGGACGGCGCGAACTTCATCGAGGATTTGGGCGCTGACAGCCTCGACACCGTCGAGCTCGTGATGGCCTTCGAGGAAGAGTTCGGCGTCGAGATCCCCGACGATGCAGCCGAGACGATCGTGACCGTCGGCGACGCCGTCAAGTTCCTGTCGAAGACCGCCTGAGCAGCCTTCAGGTCGCTCGCCGCCGAAAGTCCCATGGTTTCACGCAGTTTTACGATGCGACGTGTCGTCGTCACCGGCCTTGGCATGGTGACGCCGCTTGGATGTGGCGTCGAGCCGACTTGGGCTCGCATTCTGTCCGGCGCCAGCGGCGCCGGGCCGATCACGAGTTTTGACGCGAGCGATCTGCCTGCGCGGATCGCCTGCAACATTCCACGTGGCGATGGAACCGACAGCACGTTCAATCCCGACGATTGGATGGAGCCGAAGGAGCAGCGCAAGGTCGATGATTTCATCGTCTTTGCGATGGCAGCGGCCAAGCAGGCGCTGACCGATGCGAACTGGGCGCCCGAGAGCTATGAGGACCAGACTGCGACCGGCGTCGCGATCGGTTCCGGCATCGGCGGACTCGGCGGTATCTATGAGGCTTCCATCCTGCTGAAGGAGCGTGGTCCGCGCCGACTCTCACCCTTCTTCATCCCTGGCCGCCTGAGCAATCTGGCGGCAGGCTATGTCTCGATCGAGAACCAGCTCAAGGGCCCCAACCACGCGGTCGTGACGGCCTGCTCCACCGGCGCTCATGCGATCGGCGACGCTGCCCGCATGGTCGCGCTCGGCGATGCCGAGGTGATGGTGGCCGGCGGCACGGAATCGGCGATCAACCGGCTCGGCATTGCAGGCTTCTGCGCCTGCCGCGCATTGTCGACCGGTTTCAACGACACGCCTGAGAAGGCTTCGCGTCCTTATGACAAGGACCGCGACGGCTTCGTCATGGGCGAGGGCGCCGGCGTTGTCGTGCTGGAGGAACTCGAACATGCCCTGGCGCGCGGTGCCCGTATCTATGCCGAGATCACCGGCTACGGCATGTCGGGCGACGCCTATCACATCACCTCGCCTTCGGAAGACGGCGACGGCGCTTATCGCTGCATGTCCGCGGCGTTGAATCGGGCGGGGCTGACGGCATCCGATCTCGATTACGTCAACGCGCACGGCACCTCGACGCAGCTCGGCGACGAGATCGAACTGCGCGCAGTCGAGCGGCTTCTGGCCAATGCCTCGCGCAAGCCGGCGATGTCGTCGACCAAATCGGCCACGGGCCACCTGCTCGGCGCCGCCGGCGCGATCGAGGCGATTTTCTCGATTCTGGCGATTCGCGACCAGATCGCACCGCCGACGATCAATCTCGACAATCCCTCCGTCGAGACCGATCTCGATCTCGTGCCACATGTCGCCAAGAAGCGCCGCATCGACGCTGTGCTGTCGAATTCCTTCGGCTTTGGCGGGACTAACGCCTCGTTGGTGATGCGGCGCTACATCGACTGAGCTCCATGTTTCGGGGGGCAGCGCGCTTTCGCCATAATTTCTGCTAGTCTGCCGGTCGAAACCACGACAGGCTGGCTTGCTGGTCGTACCCGTCTCGCTGGCGGCACCAAGCCTGTATCAATTTGAAGAAATGCGAGCGCCGAACCGTGAACCAGTCGCCCCGCGTCGCCCCCAAGAGCCCCAGCGAGGCACTCAAGCCGGTCGCTCCGCCCGCGCCGCCGCCGAAGGCGCGCCGCCGCCGTCGCAGCCCCTTCATCGCCATGATGAGCGGCCTGTTCACGGCGCTGCTGGTTCTGGCGGGCGTTGTCGGCGCCGGCATTGCCGTGATCGGCAGCCAGAGCAAGGCGCCAGGCCCGCTCGCCAGCGACCGTGTCCTGATCATCCCGAAGGAAAGCGGCCTGACGGAGATCTCCGATCTCCTGCTGCGCGAAGGCTTGATCGAGCATCCCTGGGCCTTCCGCGTCTCGGCGCTGGTGACCGGCAACTGGACCAAGCTCAAGGCCGGTGAGTACCTGTTCAAGGCCCGCGCCAGCCAGCAGGAGATTCTCGACATCATCGCCGAGGGCAAGGCCGTCGAGCATTCGATCACGGTGCCGGAGGGGCTGACCAGCGAGCAGATCATCGCCAGGCTGAAGGACAACGACCTTCTGACCGGCGATGTGATCCAGGTGCCGCGGGAAGGCTCTATCCTGCCCGATACCTACAAGTTCCAGCGGGGCTCGACCCGGCAGGCCATCGTCGACCGCATGACACGCGATCAGCGTATCGCCCTCAACGCGATCTGGATCAAACGCCCCGCCGATCTGCCGATCAAGACGCCGCAGGAACTGGTGATCCTGGCCTCCATCGTCGAGAAGGAGACCGGCCGCGCCGATGAACGGCCGCGCGTCGCCGGCGTCTTCATCAACCGCCTCAACCGCAAGATGAAGCTCCAGTCCGACCCGACGATCGTTTACGGCATCGTCGGTGGCAAGGGCACACTCGGCCGCTCGATCCAGCGCAACGAGATCACCCAGGCAACGCCCTACAACACCTATGTCATCGACGGGTTGCCGCCCGGCCCGATCGCCAATCCAGGCCGCGCCGCCATGGAGGCCGTGGTCAATCACTCGCGGACCAAGGAGCTCTATTTCGTCGCCGACGGCAGCGGCGGCCATGCCTTCGCCGAGACGCTGGACCAGCACAACCGCAATGTCGGGCGCTGGCGCCAGCTCGAGGCAGGGCGCCGCGAGCCGGGCAAGCCGCCATCGGAATCCTCCGTCGACAAGGTCGAGCCGCCGCCGGCGCCCGATACGCGCACCGAGGCGCCCGGACCGCAGCGGGCCAACACCGATGCGGATGATGTCGAGACCTTCCCGACCCCGGGGAGCCGCCGTGCGGGGGCTCCTGCGGCTCAGCCGGGCGCCAACGTCCAGGCCGGCGTCACCGGACGGGCCCGCGCCTTCGACGCTTCGGAAGGGACACCGCGCGATCCGCTGCTGAACAAGAGCTTCGATCTGAACAGCCCCAAGCAGGTGCCTTCGCTGCGCCCCTGAGCCATCCGGGCGCACTATCCACATCCCGACCGAGGCGTCGCGGCGGCAAGCCTTGCTCGCCGGGATAGCTATCACTAGAGCAGGATGCGAAAAAGTGGGAACCGGTTTTTCGCATCGATCCTGTTCTCACTTTTTGATGAGAGACGGATTCTGATTTCAGCTGGGACCACTTCGTGATTCCATCAGACATCATCCGGCTCTAGGGTCCGCCGCGTTGTTGCGGCAGAGGCAGGGATTTCCATGGCCATCGAGAGCATGACGGGATTTGCCCGCGTCGCCGGTACGGTGGGCATCCATGCCTGGGCCTGGGAGATCCGCAGCGTCAACGGGCGTGGTCTGGATGTACGCGTGCGTGTGCCGCCGGGGTTCGAGAGCATCGCCGAAGCCGCGCGCAAGCGCATCTCCAGCGCCTTTTCGCGTGGGACCCTGCATGTGAACCTCGCTGTGACCAGCGATGCGGGCCCGCCGCGTCCGCGGATCAACGAAGCGGCTCTCGCCACGCTTCTGGAGGCGGTGTCGCGCCTGCCCGCGTCGGATGCCATTCGCCCCGCCTCCTATGACGGGCTGCTCGGCATTCGCGGCGTGGTCGAGTTCACCGAAGAAGCCCAGGACGCGCTCGGAGCGGTCGAGGCATCCGCGCTGAAGGGATTGGAAGCCGTCGTGCTGGCCTTGAAGGAGGCGCGGGCAAGCGAGGGACGTGCGCTCGAAGCCGTGCTTTCCGGGCATCGTGACAGCATCGCCCGTCTCACGGCAGAGGCCGAGAGCCATCCCGCCCGCGGCGTCGATGCGATCCGTGAGCGCCTGGCCACACAGCTGCAGGCGCTGATGGAGGCAAGCCCGGCACTGGATCCGCAGCGCTTGCATCAGGAGGCGGCCCTGCTGGCGGTCAAGGCCGACATCCGCGAGGAGGTCGATCGTCTGCACGCCCATGTCGCTGCCTTGCAGGTGCTGCTCAACCAGGGTGGCGCGATCGGCCGCAAGCTTGATTTTCTCTCGCAGGAGTTCGGCCGCGAGGCTTCGACCCTCTGCGCCAAGGCGGGTGATGCGGGCTTGTCGCGGATTGGCCTGGAGCTACGGACCGTCGTCGACCAGATGCGCGAGCAGGTGCAGAATGTGGAGTGAGCGCTGATGGCTGACGCCGTTCGCCCGGCCCGTCGCGGGCTTATGCTGATCCTGTCCTCGCCTTCCGGCGCGGGAAAATCGACGCTGACGCGCAATCTGTCGCAGAACGAGAACAATCTCGATTTGTCGATCTCGGTGACGACGCGGCTCAAGCGCCCCTCCGAGATCGACGGCGTGCATTACCGCTTCATCGATCGCGCGACGTTCGACGCCATGCGCCAGCACAACGAGCTGCTCGAGTGGGCCGAGGTCCATGGCAATGGCTATGGTACGCCGCGCAAGGATGTCGAGACGTCGCTCGCCGATGGCCGGGACGTGCTCTTTGACATCGACTGGCAAGGCACCCAGCAGATCGTCAAGAAGGCCCGCGAGGACGTCGTCACCATCTTCATCCTGCCGCCTTCCATGGCCGAATTGCGCTCCAGGCTCGTGCGCCGCGCCGAGGATGCTCCCGAGGTCATCGCCAAGCGCCTCGGCAACGCCCGTGACGAGATCGCGCGCTGGGAGAAATACGACTACGTCATCGTCAATGACGATCTCGGTGCGGCCTATGAATCGATCAAGGCGATCCTGACGGCGGAGCGGCTCAAGCGCAGCCGGGCGACTGGCCTCAAGGATTTCGTCGATCGCCTGCTTGGTGAGGCTCTGCCGTAGCAGCCAGAACATCGGCCCGAAAAGCGGGATCCGGCTCTAGCTGTGTCAGTTCGGCTGAATGCCCACGTCGCGGACGAGCTTGGACCAGCGTGCGCTGTCGGCCGCGATCACCGCCGAAAGCTCGGCTGGCGAATTGCCTATCGGCGTTGCGCCCTGGGCCTGCATGGCCTCCGCAACATCGGCGGATCTGATCGCCTGGGACACGGCTTCGTTCAGCTTCGCGACGATCGGGCCCGGCGTCGCCGCAGGCGCCATCAGCGCATACCAGGAGACGGCCTCGAAGCCCGGCAATCCGAAGGCCTCGGCGATGGTCGGTAATTCCGGCATCACCGGGCTGCGCTGCGCACTGGCGAGCCCGAGCGCCCGCAACTGGCCGCTATCGATCAAGGGCTTGGCGGTTGAGAGCTGTGCAAAGATCAGGTCGACATCGCCGCGCAGGACGTCGGTCAGGGCCGGCGCGACCCCGCGATAAGGCACATGCGTCATGGATAGGCCGGTCGACCGGGCCAACAATTCGGCGGCAAGATGGGCCAGGCTGCCAGCGCCGGGAGACGCATAGGTCAGGCCTCGCTGGTTCGGGCCGGGCCGCCCGCGCGCCAGCATGTCTTGCGCGGTCGCGATCGGCGATCCGGAACCAACGACCAGTACGTTCTCGACGGTGGCGATCTGCGTGATCGGGGTGAAATCCTTGACCGGATCATAGGGCAGATTGGCAAATAGCGCCGGATTGACCGCTGCATTGCCGACCGGCATCAGCGCCAGCGTGTAGCCGTCAGGCTCCGCCTTGGCGACGGTGGCCATCGCCGTGTTGCCTTGGGCGCCGACCCGGTTCTCGACGATGACCGGCTTGTTCCAGCGTTGCGTCAGCTTCTCGGCGACGATGCGGGCAAGCGCATCGGGCGCTCCGCCCGCCGCGAAGCCGACGACGATCCGGACAGGCCTCATTGGATAATCCGTCGGCTGGGCTTCAGTCGGGCGAGCGCCCGCCAAGCTGATAGCGACCGTGATGCAGCTCAACAGGGACGCGATGGCGCGGCGCATCGGCGCGACCTCCTGACGGCGAACCATGGCATCGGCCCAAAACCTGGGAGCCGGCTTTCGGGCGGGCCGATGCAAGATCAAGGCCTTGGACCACCGGCATCCGTCTCTAGAACGTTTTCGAGCGAAGTAGGTGCCGGTTCGCGTGAAGAATACGCGTTAAAACAAAGGGGTAGAGCAGTTTTCGATCCAAATGGATCGGAATCTGCTCAATCAACGCTGCCGCGCCAAGGCGTTGGCGAGCCGCACGAAACCCGAGACCGGAATCTCCTCGGCCCGGGCCGTCGGCGCAAGTCCGGCTTCCTCGATCAGCGGCAGCGGATCCGACAGGATCGGCTTCAGGCTCTGGCGCAGCATCTTGCGCCGCTGGCCGAAGGCAGCAAGCGTGACCCGCTCGAGCAGGCGCCGGTCGCAAGGCTCCGGCTCGGCGCGTGGAATGAGCTGCACGATCGAGGAGGTGATCTTCGGCTGGGGCACGAAGGCGGTGCGCGGCACGTCGAACAGAATTTTAGTGTCGCAAAGCCAGTTGCACAGCACAGCCAGCCGGCCGTAATCGGCGCGCTCCTCGGGTGTCGCCACGATCCGCTCGGCGACCTCACGCTGGAACATCAGCGTCAGCGATTGCCACCAGGGCGGCCAGGGGTCGAGGCTGAGCCAGCCCACGAGCAGCGGCGTGCCGATATTATAGGGCAGGTTTGCGACGATGCGGGCCGGTTTGCCGGCAAGATGGGGCCTGAGATCGACAGCCAGTGCGTCGCCGTCGATGACCTCCAGGCGGCCGGGGTAATGCGCGGCGATCTCCGCCAGCGCGGGCAGGCAGCGCCGGTCGCGCTCGATCGCGATCACCCGGCCGGCGCCGTTGGCGAGCAGCGCGCGCGTCAACCCGCCGGGGCCGGGGCCGATCTCGACCACGGTCTCGCCCTCCAGCGGGCCCGCCGCCCGCGCGATCCGTCCCGTCAGGTTGAGATCGAACAGGAAGTTCTGCCCGAGTGCCTTCTGGGCCATGAGGCCATGGCGCTCGACCACATCGCGCAGGGGCGGCAGGGTGTCGATCTGGCTCACGCCGAAGCCTGCACGGGTTGCGCCGCCATGCGTGCGGCAAGCCGCAGCGCGGCGCAGAGGCTGTCTGGCCGGGCGATGCCTTGCCCGGCAATGTCGAAGGCGGTGCCGTGGTCGGGAGAGGTTCGGATGAAGGGCAAGCCGAGCGTGACGTTCACCCCCTCGTCGAAGGCGATCGTCTTGATCGGGATCAGCGCCTGATCATGGTACATCGCCAGCGCGACATCATAGCCGGAGCGCGCCCGGGCATGGAACATCGTGTCGGCCGGGTAGGGGCCGCGCGCCTCGATGCCCAGCGCCCGCAACCTCGCGATCGCAGGCACAACCACCTCGTCGTCTTCGCGCCCGAGCGCGCCGCCTTCTCCCGCATGCGGGTTCAGGCCGCTGACTGCGATGCGGGGCGAGCCGATGCCGAAGCGGCGCGACAATTCACCGGCGACGATCCGACCAGTTTCGACGATCAGGTCCTGCGTCAGCGCATCCGGCACCGACCGCAGCGGGATATGGATCGTGACGGGAACGACCGCGAGGTCCTCGCACCACAGCATCATGACCGGGTGAGGCGGCGTGCCGCCATCGGCGGCGAGATGCGCGAGGAATTCCGTGTGACCGGGATGAGCGAAGCCGGCGGCGTAGAGAACGGATTTGGCGATCGGGTTGGTGACGACGGCAGAGGCCTGTCCTTGCCTCACAGCCGCGACCGCAGAGGTGATCGAGACGATCGTGCCCGCAGCCGATTCCGGATCCGGCTGCCCCGGCTTTGCTGCAACGGCGTGACCATGCGCGATGACAGGCAAGGCCTTCGCAAAGGAGCGGTTCACCGCATCCCATTCGCAGGAGATCAGCGGCACATCGAGCCCGAGCCTCTGCGCGGTCTGCGTGAGATGGTCGATATCCGTGATGCAGGCAAAGGCGGGCAGCGCGCGCTGTTCGCGTTCGCGCCAAGCCAGCAATGCGAGTTCTGGGCCGATTCCGGCGGGGTCGCCCTGCGTCAGGGCCAGGGGCGGCGCTGGCACCTTTGCCTCCGAGAGGGGTCGATGCCAGTCGGCGTCACTGGCTGACGCCGTCGCCGGTCGAAGAGCCACCGAGATTCTGGGAATAGGTGATCTGTCCGAGCGTCTTGAGCTCGAGCTTGAACATGATCGTGCGGGTATCTTTCGCCGTGCCGGAGACCTGCTTGTCAGCGTAGTTCTGCGTGTAGCTGACGTCGAAAATGGTGCACTCGTCGGTGTAGTTCACGCCGAACGAGGTCGAGGCCGTCTGGAACGGAGTCGTGTTCGGGTACGTGGCGATGGTCGCGGTTCCCGCAGCATAGCTGGCGCGCCAAACTTCGCGGTCATACTTGTACTTGTCGAGGTCGAACAGCACGCCGGCCCGCACGCGCCAGTTCTGCGCGACCAGGACCGAGCCGTTGAGCGACAGACCCTCACGCCGGCGCGGGATGCCGAGATCGGGCTGCGGCTCATAGCGGCCATAGCCGATCGACGCCGAGAAGATGCTGTTGGTATAGGTTGCCCCCGCGTCGATGCGCTGCGCCTCGAAGGTGCTCTCGTTCAGGCGAGCCGCGCCCGTCAGGACGAAATTCTTGAAGGGCGAGATCTGGGCGCGCGCGACATAATCGGAGCGGTTTGTGTCGAGGCCGGAATCAAGCCCGGTATTGACCAGGTCCCCGCGAGCGAAGGAGTTGCGTCCGGCGATGCTGTAGGATTGTCCGAACAAAGCGTTGGCATAGCCGTCGGTGCCAAAGCGCCCGGTATAGCGGGCGCCGACATTGGCGCGCGTGCCGCCTTCGAGCCGGTCATATCCCGAGAATTTGCTGTTCCATTCGAACAGGTTGGTGTCGTCGAAGACCAGGCTCTGCGAATCCTCGTTCGCGACGCGCAGGCTGCTCGTCTCGTTCGGGCGCGCGATGATCTGCGCGACAGGCTCGATGATATGCGTTCCCCAACTCGTCTTGGCGACGAACGGATAGCGATACATCAGGCCGATCGCCGGCATCGCCCGGCCGAACATCTCGTCTGAGGTGTCGGCGATCGTCTTGGCATAGGCATTGCCGTAGCCGGTGGTCGACGGATTGATCGAGAACACATCGGCCCGCAGCGAGGCGTAAGGCGTCCAGACCTGGCCGATCGAATCGATGAAGTTGCGCCGCCATGAGACTTCGGCTGTGGCGCGCGCGGTATTGCCGGCGAGGCCGCGCACCAGGCAGGTGCTCTTCTGATAGACCGCGCAGCCATCATAGAGCGAATAGGATGGCGTCGTGACCAGATAGGCGCTCTGGTTCGGGATTTGCTGGTAGGCCGTCGCGTCGCGGTGCAGGGCGGTGACATTGGCGTTGAAGGTCAATTCGCCGCCGAGGAAGGACGGCTTGTTGATGCGCTTGTCATAGTCGATGACCGGCAGCACCACGGGCTGCTGCTTCTGCCAATCGGTCGAGGTCAGCGGCTGGAAATAATAGCCGCGCATGTCGAACCAGGCCGTCTCGCTCTGCCCGTTGAGATAGACCGTCGAGATCGACTCCTGCAGATAGGTCGTCGAGCTGATGCTCTCATTGAGGATGCGGTAGTTCTTGTAGAACCAGCGATCCGTCGACATCGCCACGTTCCAGCCGAATGACCAGCGCGGGTTCAGGTAGAACTTGCCGTTCGATTCGATCGATCCGCGGAATTCCTTGTCGCCGGCGCCCAGCGGCGTCGCCAGGAACGCGGACTGGTCCTGCTGGAAAATACCCGTGGCGCGGATCTTGTAGGAGCCGTTGACGAGACGCTGGCGCCATTCCACCTGGCCGAGCAGGCCCTGGCGCGTCAGATAGGTCGGCGTGATGGTCAGGTCGTAATCGGGCGCCAAATTCAGGAAATATGGCAGGCCGACGCCATAGCCGAGCGCTCCCGTATTCAGAAACTTCGGCGAGAGGAAGCCGGATTTCCGCTTCACCGTCGAATCCGGACCTGACATGTAAGGCACATAGGCCATCGGCACGCCGAGGAATTCGAGGCGGGCATCCTCGTAATAGATCGTCTGCTCGGACTTCTTATGGATGATCCGCGCGGCGCGCACCTGCCAGAGCGGGGGTCTTTCCGGATTGTCCTTGCAGGGCTCGCAGGCGGTGTAGATGCCCTTGTCGAAGATGAAGGTCTCGCCGTCGGTACGCTCGCCGCGCGGCGCGGTGAAACGCGTCTTGTCGGGGTTCACGACGCGTAGCGAATCGATGAAGCCGTCGCGGAAATCGTCGGTCAGGTTGAAATGGTCGCCGTTGATGACCGTGCCGTTGGTCTCGGTGATCCGGGCGTTGCCAGTGGCGATGACGCGCTTGCTGGCGCGGTCATAGACAACCTTGTCGGCCTCGATCGTCCGCCCCTGATAGAGAATCTGGACGTCGCCCACGGCGGAAACGGTGTTGTTGTCCTTGTCGTAGACCAATTCGCGAGCGTCGACGACCATCCGCTCCTGCGGTTTGGCCCCAGCTTGCGGTTTGGCCCCGGCGGGATTCTGGGCAGCAACAGGCGCCTGCGCGACGGCGATGCCGCCGGCCGTCAGCATATAGGCCAAGCTCGAGGCGAGGGCGGTCGCCGTAGCAAAGCGCGCCATGCGTCTCACGCCCACATTCATACGCTCAATCCTAAATTAACCATAGGCACAGTACTCTTACCCGTCTTCCTGATGAAGGAGGGCCAAGGCTCCCAGCATCGTCCCGACGGCCGCAGGCAGCCACGCGGCGACGATCGGATTGACGATTCCCGACGATCCGAGTTCCTCCGACAGCTGCGTCGCAACATACAGCACGAAGCCGGCCGCCACGCCACCTATCACCAGTCTAGTTACTCCACCAAACCGGAAAAATCTTAAGGAAACGGACGCAGCGACCAAAACCATGGCGACGAGCAGCAGCGGCCGTGCCTTAAGTGACTGATAGCGCAGTTCATAGCGTGTCGTATCAAGCCCGGCACGCTGCGTTCTTTCGATCACCGTGGGCATCGCCCAGAAGCCAACGGCGTCGGGCGGTGTGAAGCTTTGCCGCATCTGTTCCGGCTCCAGCGTGGTCGCGAGCAGGTAGGTCTTGTAGTTTTGCGGCTCTTCCATGGCGGAGATCACACGCGCGTCGGTGAGTTCCCAGTGCCCTCGATAGAGCACGGCGCGTTTCGCGTCGATCCGCTCGACGAAGCCGCCATTGGCATCGAAATTGAAGATCGCGACGTCGGACAGGCCGTCGCCGTCCGGTAGTGCGCCGGCGGCGCGGATGATCGCCTGGCCATCGACGCTGCGTTGCCGCATCCAGATGTCCTGGCCGCTGGCCGTCTGGCCGGTGCGGGCGAATAGCCGCAGTTCGAGCGCGGTGGCCTTGCGCTTCAGCTCGGCCGCCACGGGGTTGTAGATCAGGATCGAGACAAGCCCGATGACCACGGCCACCAGGGCCGCGGGTTGCAGGAATTGCCAGGCCGAGACGCCGACGGAGCGTGCGACGACGAGTTCGAGCTTCCGGCTCAGCGTCAAAAGCGCGAACATGCCGCCAAACAGCGCCGCGAACGGGAAGATCTGTTCGGCGACCGCCGGCGCGCGGTAGAGCGCGAGCTGGATGATCAGCGGCGTCGTGGCGATGGGCGAATCGCCCGCGCGCCGCATCAGCTCGACGAAGTCGAGCGTTCCGATCAGGAAGAAAAACGTGCTGAAGACGCCGAGGATGGCGCGTGCGAACCGCTTTGTCAGATAGCGGCCAAAGGTCGAGATCAGAAGCATCAGGCGCGCCGAAGCCTTGCTGCGAGCAGGTTGAACGGCGCAAACAAGGGCGCCGTGAGGCGTCCCAGGAAAGGACGCAGCCTTTGGCCGAAGACGATTAGCGAGACCGAGATGATGATGGCGGCCAGCGGCAGGATATAGAGCAGCCAGACCGCGAAGCTTGATCTGACGCTTGCCGTCCAGGCGGCGTAAGCGCCGATGCGCGTCGCGCTGACGATGAGGATGGCGGATTGGAGCGCGACCGCGCGGCCCTGACGTGTGGTGCGCGCCTCGCCGATCGCCGCAAAGGCGATCAGCATGAAAGCGATCGGGTAGAGCGGCGCCGACAGCCTGTTGTGCAATTCGGCGCGGAAACGCCCCTCCTGGAGTTTGTAATAGCTCTCATTGGGGTCCTGGTTCAGCAGCGCCCAGGTCGAGCGTTCGCGCGGCTTGTAGGTGACCTTGTCGCCATCGCCTTCGCCGGACCCTCCCGTCGGATCGCCCGACAGTGCCGATAGGTTGAGCGCGTAGCGCTGGAACGAGATGATCGAGGTCGTGTCCTGGCGATTCTCGCGCTGGATCGTGCCCTTTTCCAGCATCAGGAAGCTGTTGCCGTCGACATCGACGGTGCGTCCGCGCTCGGCGATATAGATCGAAGGCTGCTTCGGATCGCGCCTGTCCTGCATGAAGATGCCGACCAGCGCGTCGCCAGACTTCTCGCGGTAATGGAAGGTCACGCCCGAGTCGAGGGAGACGAACTGGCCCTCCTTGACCACGTTCGCGACGAAATCCGCGCGGATCAGCGTGATCAGGTCGCGCAGCATGCGAAATCCCGCGGGCATCACCGACAGCGTCATCCAGCAGACGATCAACGAGGTCGCGATCGTCAGGACGATGAAGGGGCGCGTCAGGCGATGGGGCGCGACGCCGGCTGCGTTCATCACGATCAGCTCGGAATCACTGTTCAGCCGGTTCAGTGTGTAGAGCGTCGCCATGAACAGCGCGACCGGCGCGATGCCTGCGACCAAAGCCGGTAGCGAAAGCAGCGTGACGGTGAAGAAGATCAGGACCGTCTGGCCCTTGCCGGTGATCAGATCGACCTCGCGCAGGGCCTGCGTGACCCAGATCACGCTCGTCAGCCCGACAAGCAGGACGATGGCCGCGACCGTCGCGATCTTCAGGATGTAGCGGTCGAGGCGCTTAAGGAACAAGCTTCTGATTCCGATGCGAGGCTGGGAGGCGAGGCTCCCTTGGACGGTTCGACGAACTCACCCTATGGTATAGGCGCAATCAAGGCGCAAACGGGAATCGTTTGTGTTCGTCTCGTTTCGCCCTTCCCGATGCCCCAATCCCTAAATCGTGAGCCCGTCATGTCGCAGCGCCTGAAGCTCGAGGTCAAAGCCCTGAACGCAATCTCCGGCCAGGATCTCGTGATTCTCGTATCGGATGCGCTGACGCCGCCGAAGACGGCCGAGGAATGGCTCGGCGAAGGCGTCCGTAGCCTGCTCGCGCGCGCTGCCGTGGCCGAGCGCTTCAAAGGCAAGGCGCTGTCGGGGCTGACACTGCTGGCTCCCGACGGCGCCGGCTATGAGCGCTTGATTGCCATCGGCGTTGGCCCGGAAGCGGAGCGCGGCAAGCTCGATTTCGCCAAGCTTGGCGGCGCCATTGCCGGGCGCCTTGGTCATGGCCGCAGCGCCGATGTGATTCTGGCCCTGCCGGACGGTGAGCCGACGGCCGACCAGACCGCCGACATTGCGCTTGGGATGCGGCTGCGCGCTTACGCCTTCGATCGCTATAAGACCAAGACGAAGGAGAAGGACGAAGCCGAGCCGCTTACGGTGACGCTGCGGGTGTCTGACCCTGCGGCGCTCAAGAAAGCCTTGAAGGCGCGTGAGGCGATTGCGGGGGGCGTCGAATTGGCGCGCGATCTCGTCAACGAGCCGCCCAATGTTCTCTACCCCGAAGAGTTCGCCGATCGCGCCGCCAAGCTCGAGAAGCTCGGTGTCGAAGTCGAGATTCTCGACGAGAAGCAGTTGAAGAAGATCGGCATGCGTGCGCTCCTGGCCGTCGGCCAGGGCTCGCGCCGCGAAAGTCGCGTCGTCGTGATGCGCTGGAACGGCGCGAAGTCCGGCGTCCAGCCTGTCGCCTTCATCGGCAAAGGCGTGACCTTCGACACCGGCGGCATCTCGCTCAAACCCGGTGCCGGCATGGAGGACATGAAGGGCGACATGGCCGGCGCGGCCTGCGTCACCGGGCTGATGCATGCGCTCGCCGCACGCAAGGCCAAGGTCAACGCCATCGGCGTGATCGGCCTCGTCGAGAACATGCCTGACGGCAATGCCCAGCGCCCCGGCGACATCGTCACATCGCTCTCGGGGCAGACGATCGAGATCATCAACACCGACGCGGAAGGCCGCCTCGTGCTGGCCGATGTGCTCTGGTACACGCAAGATCAGTTCAAGCCGAAATTCATGATCAATCTCGCGACGCTGACCGGGGCGATCCTGGTTGCCCTGGCGCAGGAGCACGCCGGCCTGTTCTCCAACAACGACGAGCTGTCGGAGCGGCTGAGTTCCGCCGGCAAGGCGACAGGCGAGGCGGTCTGGCGCATGCCGCTGGGGCCGGCCTACGACAAGATGATCGATTCGAAATTCGCCGACATGAAGAACTCGGCCGGCCGCTATGGCGGCTCGATCACCGCCGCTCAGTTCCTGCAGCGCCATGTCAACGACACCCCCTGGGTGCATCTCGACATTGCCGGCACGGGCATGAGTTCGCCCAATACCGAGACCAACCGCTCCTGGGGCTCGGGCTGGGGCGTGCGCCTGCTCGACCATCTGGTGGCGGAGCATTACGAAAGCTGATTCGGTTTCGGAGACTGCTCCCACAGCATTTTGGCAAGAAAGGCTTTCATGCCGGAAATCCTGTTCTTCCATCTGCAGTCGCGCCCGCTCGAACAGGTCCTGCCGACGATTCTCGATCGGGCGGTTTCGCGCGGGCAGAAGGTCGTGGTCGAATTGTCCAGCCCGGAGCGATTGAGCGCGCTCGACGATCATCTCTGGACCTATTCCGACGAGAGCTTCCTGGCTCATGTCACGGCGGCCGAGGCCGACGCGGCGACGAATCCCGTCGTGCTGACGACGAAGGCGCATAACCCCAACGCGGCGCAGGTCCGCATCTGTGCGGAGGGTGTCCGCATTCCCGACGCATTGCAGGATTACGAGCGCGTCGTGTTGATTTTCGATGGTGACGATCCCGACGCGCTGACAGCGGCGCGCGAGGATTGGAAGTCGGTTCGGGCTTCGGGTGCCAGCGCCAGCTACTGGCAGCAGGACGAGGCCGGCCGCTGGGAGAAAAAAGCGTGAAATTGCCTGTCCTGCTCGTTTGCGCCGCCGTTTTGGGCGGGTGTTCCGTCGATATGGGCGGGTTCGCCTTCACCTCCGAGTCCAATGGCGGGCGCACCACCACGACGACGAGCAGCGCCACGGCCCGCGTCTCGACTCAGGAAGCGCAACTGACTGCGGATGGCGAATGCAGCGCCGATGTCTCGCTCGATCCCTCGACCCGCCCCTTGCCGCCGCAGATCGCGGAAGGCATCACCGAATGCGAGCTGGTCAAGCTGAAGGGCGCGCGCCCGACCGATGTGCTGATCGGCGACAGCGGCAAGGGCCAGCGCGAGGTGCAGGTGCTCTATTCCGAGCCCGGCGGCCGCGAGATCTACATGTTCACCGACAACCGGCTGAGCCGGATCGTGAAGCCGGGGCAGGGCTGACCTCTTCGGCACATTCCCGCATCGGGAGCAGGAACCAGGATATGCGGCGGTCATCGATCATTCGTTTCGCAGCTGTCGCCATGACGGGCCTTGCCCTGCTTTCGACCATGCCGCGGACCGCTTCGGCGCAGACAGTCTCGCAATTGTCGCAAGCCGAAGCCGCCAACAAGGCGCTCGTCCTCGACTTCTGGTCCAAGGTCTTCGATGCGCAGGACTGGACCAGGGCGAAGGACTATCTCGCCGACGACTACATCCAGCACAATCCCAACGTGGCGAGTGGATTGGCCGGATTCAACGCGTATTTCTCGAAGATCTGGCCGAACCCCAAATCCGCCACCGCGATCATCGCGACCGAATTCGTGGCCGTCGTGACGCAGGGCGATCTCGTCCAGCTCGTGATGCGTCGCAGCCGGGCAGAGCCCGGCAACGAGTTGAAGACCTATGACAGCTATTGGTTCGATCTGTTCCGGGTCAAGGACGGCAAGATCGTCGAGCACTGGGACCCGGCGCTGAAGCCCGTCAGGAATTGACGATACGGCAGCAGAAACGATTGTTCCTTGGTCGAGCGCATATCCTGCGGATCTTGTCGAAGGCGCCGTGACCGCTTCCCGGCTCAGGCGCTCTCCAGTTCCTCGCTCAGGCCCAACCACTCCTCTTCGGCTGCCGCCAGCGCCTCGGCGAGCTCGGCCCGCTGCCGCGACAGGATCAGCGCCTTGTCGGGATCGCGCGCGAAGGCCGCGCCATTGCCGAGCACGCCGTCGACCTTCTCGATCAATCCGGTCAGCTTGGCGATGCGCGCCTCGGCGAGATTGAGCTTTTGCCGCAGTGGGCCCTGCGCGACGCGCTTGACTGCAGCCTCCTTGCGCTCCTCGGCTTTGCCATTGCCTGACGGGGCTGCCTCGGCGGCGGATTTCTCGCGCTTGGCCGCCTTCGCGGTGCCGAGCACGAAGCTGCGATAGTCCTCCATGTCGCCGTCGAAATTCTTGACCGTGCCGTCGCCCACCAGCCAGAGCCGATCGGCGCAGGATTCGATCAGGAAGCGGTCGTGGCTGACGAGGATGACCGCGCCGGGATAGTCGTTGATCGCGTTGACCAGGGCGGTGCGGCTATCGATGTCGAGATGGTTCGTCGGCTCGTCGAGGATCAGGAGATGGGGGCCACCGAAGGCCGCGAGCCCGAGCATCAGCCGGGCCTTCTCGCCGCCGGAGAGGTTCTTCACCGGCGTCTCGGCCTTGCTCGCTGGGAAGCCGATCTGAGCCGCCTTGGAGCGGACCTTGGCCTCGGGCGCGTCTGGCATCAGATCGCGCAGATGCGCGACAGGCGTGTCCTCCAGCCGCAATTCGTCGAGCTGGTGCTGGGCGAAATAAGCCGTCTCCAGCTTCGATGATTTTCGCATCGTGCCCGAGAGCGGCGGCAGCCTGCCGCCGATCAGCTTGCAGAAGGTCGACTTGCCGTTGCCGTTCGAGCCGAGCAGCGCGATGCGGTCGTCGGGCAGCAGCGTCAGGTTGAGCCTCGACAGCACGGTGCGGTCGCCATAACCGGCGCTGGCGTTGTCCAGCACGATCATCGGCGGCGAGAGCGGCCGCTCGGGGCCGGGCAGGCTGAAGGGCTGGACGTCGCGATCCACGATCGTCGCGATCGATTCCATCTTCTCCAGCCGCTTGACGCGCGACTGCGCCTGGCGCGCCTTCGAAGCCTTGGCCTTAAAGCGGTCGACGAAGGCCTGGAGATGCTTGCGTTCGGCGTCCTGCTTCTCCTTGGCCTTGGAGAGCTGCATCTGCTTTTCGGCGCGCTGCCTGGCGAAGGAGGTGTAGCCGCCGCGATAGATCGTCAGCTTGCCCTGGTCGAGATGCAGGATGTGGTCGACGCAGGTGTCGAGCAATTCGCGGTCATGGCTGACGACGAGCACGGTGTGCGGGTAGCGCTCGAGATAATCGTAGAGCCAAAGCGTGCCTTCGAGGTCGAGATAGTTGGTCGGCTCGTCGAGGAGCAGCAGGTCGGGCTCCGAGAACAGCACAGCGGCGAGCGCGACGCGCATGCGCCAGCCGCCGGAGAAATCCGAGCAGGGGCGCTGCTGCGCCGCCTCGTCGAAGCCGAGGCCGTGCAGTACGGTCGCGGCGCGGGCCGGCGCGGAATGGGCGTTGATGTCGGCAAGCCGGGTTTCGATCTCGGCAATGCGATGCGGGTCTTTGGCGGTCTCGGATTCCTTGATCAGGGCCGCGCGCTCGGTGTCGGCAGCGAGCACGACCTCGATCAGCGTTTCCGGACCGCCGGGCGCTTCCTGCGCGACACCGCCGATGCGCCGACCCTTGGGCAGGCTGATGCTGCCGCCTTCCGGCGAAAGATCGCCGGTGATGATACGGAAGAGCGTGGTCTTGCCGGTACCGTTGCGGCCGACGAGGCCGACGCGCGAGCCATCGGGAAGCGAGGCGCTGGCGTGATCGAGCAGAAGCCGTTCACCGAGCCTGTAGGTAATGTCGTTGATCGTGAGCATGCGGCGGTTTAGGCGGGAATTCGCCCCTAAAGCAATCGTCAAACGCGCCGGGAGGCTGTTCGACGGACGCCGTCACGGTTTCGCCACGGTCTCGCCTTTCCGCGGCCCGGCCGGACCCTCACGCAAAGTAAGCCGCACACCATTCGATTCGCCCAGAGCATCCCATGCAGCTCAATCCCAGTTTTGCCGTCCGCCGCCATGTCTCGGTCGCATCTATCCTGATCGTCCTGACGTCGGTGATCGTCGGCAGCGCCGCCGCCGCTGCGACGTTGCTGCCGCTATCCTGGCTGCCATTGTCCTGAGGGCGAGGCCTTTCAGCGAAAGTTAACGCCGACCTGTCTATTCAGGCGAGACCATCATCGGTGTCGCTGCGAGGGCCAGGGCGCTTGTTCAGTCTGAGATTCAGGCTTCCTGCTGCCATGCTCGGCCTGGCGTGCCTAGCTGCGCTCGCCGTGGGCGGATCGGCCTATTTCGCCGTTCAGCAATGGACGCGCGAAGCCGTGCGCGAGCGCCTCGACATTCTCGCCGAAAGCCATGCCAAGGCGATCGAGCGGCGTTGGCTGCAGATCCGCTCCGAGCTCTCGGTGCAGGCGCGTAGCGCCTATACGGTCACGACGCTCGACGAGATCGGCAAATGGATGGAGCTGGGCGCTTATGACCGGAGCGCCATTCTGTCCTATTATCAAGGAGATGGTTCGCTATCTTCGTCCGAGCGCGTGGCGCGGACCGGCCAGGATCACAAACATGGCTATTCCTGGCGCCACGTCGCGATCCACGAGACCTATTCCGCGATCCTGAAGCAGTTCGGCTATGCCGACGTCTACCTCGTCTCCGCCAAGGGGCGCGTCGTCTACAGCGTGACCAAGGGGCCCGAATTCGGGCGCCTGATCAGCGAGCCCGACCTTGCCCGATCAGGCCTTGGCACAGTCTTCGAGGCCGCGAGCAAGCTGCCCATCGGCGAGCAGGCCGTCATCGATTTTGCGCCCTACGACCCGGTCGGTGGCGAATCGCGTGCCTTCCTGGCGCAGCGTTTCTCCGCCGCCGATGCGGGGGCTTCCGATCCGGCCGGTACGCTCATCTTCGCGATCAACACCTCGCTGATCGACGAGGTTCTGGCGGCGAGCGCCAGCGCGTCGCGCCATACCGAGGCTCATGTCATTGGCGCCGACGGCTTCATGCGCTCGAACCAGGCCGCGCGGCAGGCTGGCACGGCGCCCGTCGAGACGCTCGATCCGCGCCGGCTCGCCGCCTCGGGCGGTGCCATGCTCCAGATGACGAGCCGCGACGGCGCGCCGCTGGTCGTGACCGGGCGCAGCATGACGGTCGACGGCTGGCCCTGGCTGCTCTGGCTGACCGAGCCGGAGAGTTCGGCCTTCGCCGTCATCGACAAGCTCAAGGGAGCGATCGTGGTGGCCAGCCTCAGTGTGCTCGGCCCCGTGCTGCTGGTGGCGCTGCTGCTTGGCCTCTCCGTGGCGCAGCCGATCGCCGGGCTCGCCGAGGCGCTTGCGGGAGCCGCGGCCGGGCGCACCGATCTGCGCATCCCTGGCGCGCAGCGACGCGACGAGATCGGTGCGATCGCGGCGTCCGTCCAGAGCATCCGCGAAACCATGGTGCGGGACGAGCAGGCCCGCCTGCAGGAGCGCGAGGAGCGCGATGGCGACACACAGCGGCAGCGCGCGGCCTTGCTCAGCGATCTCGCATCCGATCTGGAGCGCTCCGTGCTGGGTGTCACGAGCGCGGTCTCCAACGCTGCTGAGGCTCTCAGCGTGACGGCGAGCGAATTGTCGGCGGGAGCGCGCGAGACGCAGGCTAATGCCGGTACGGTCCACGAGGCGGCTTCGCGGGCGATCTTCAGCATGAGCTCGATCGAGGAGGCGGCGCGCGATCTGCGCCTGGCGATTGATCGGCTTGATGGCGATGTTCAGTCCTCCGACCGCTCGGCGCGGTCGGCGCGGGATTACGCGGACGAGATGGGGGCGATCGTCGATTCGCTGGCAACAGGAGCCGCGCGCGTTTCCGACGTCACGGGCCTGATCTCGGGCATCGCCGCGCAGACCAATCTGCTTGCGCTCAACGCCACGATCGAGGCCGCCCGCGCCGGAGACGCCGGTCGCGGCTTCGCTGTCGTCGCCTCCGAGGTGAAGGGGCTGTCGGCTCAGACCGCGCGCGCCATCGAGGATATTTCGCGCCAGATCGCGACCATGAACCAGGCCACGGGCGAGACAGTCGATGCCATCGCCGGCATTCGCGGCATGATCGCCGATCTGAGCGACGCGGTCCGCCGTACCGCGGGAACGATGCGCCAGCAGCATGGCGTGACCCATGCCATCGTCTCCGATGTCAGCGCCGCGACCCATGAGTTCAGCCGAATCGGCGACGCCACCAGCCTGGTCTCGAACGCCTCGCAGCAGACCTCGGAGGCCGCGGCCGCCGTCCTGCGGGCGTCGAGCGAATTGAGCGGGCTTGCGGGTTCGCTGAAGGCGCGGATCGATCAGTTCATCATCCAGGTCCGCGCGGCGTGAGCGCGGCGAGCCGCTTGTCGGCGAGGCAGGCAAGGGCTAACCCTTCCTCATGAGCCGCACAGCCTTTTATCCCGGATCCTTCGACCCGATCACCAACGGCCATGCCGACGTCATCGCAGGCGCCTGCCGGCTCTGCGACCGGCTCGTCCTGGCCATTGGCGTGCATCCCGGCAAGGCCCCTATCTTTTCGGCCGATGAGCGCGCCGCGCTGCTGCGCGAGGTCGCGGGGCCGATCGCGGCGGCGGAGGGCGTTGCCATCGAGGTCGTGACCTTCGACTATCTCGCCGTCCAGGCCGCCCAGGCCGCCGGCGCGACCATCATGATCCGCGGCCTGCGCGACGCCACCGACTTCGACTACGAGATGCAGCTCGCCGGCATGAACCAGGCCATGGTGCCCGATCTGCAGACCGTGTTCCTCCCGGCTTCCGCCAATACGCGCTACATCACCTCGACGCTGGTCCGCCAGATCGCGTCGATGGGCGGAGATGTCTCGGCTTTCGTTCCGCCTCTGGTCAGCACTAGGCTCAAGGTCAAATTCCCGATGCGTTAATCCCGGTTCCGCGCCATTTTCAGTGACGCGAATTGGATTTGCATTTGCATTTTGCGAACGGCGATGGTGTCTCTGGCACCACTGACTCGCATCGTTTCGGTGCGAGTCCACCGTTCCACGAGTTCCTCCATGCGCCTCTCCCGCTACTTTCTGCCCCTGCTGCGCGATACGCCCAAAGAAGCCGAGATCGTCTCGCATCGCCTGATGCTGCGCGCGGGGATGATCCGCCAGCAGTCCGCCGGCATCTATTCCTGGCTGCCGCTGGGCCTGCGCGTCCTCGACAAGATCAGCCGCATTGTCCGCGAGGAGCAGAACCGCTCGGGCGCCATCGAGATCCTGATGCCGACAATCCAGTCGGCCGATCTCTGGCGCGAGAGCGGCCGCTACGACGCCTATGGCAAGGAGATGCTGCGCATCAAGGACCGGCACGACCGCGACATGCTGTACGGCCCGACCAATGAGGAGATGGTCACCGAGATCGTTCGCTCCTACGTCAAGTCGTACAAGGACTTGCCGCTCAATCTCTACCACATCCAATGGAAATTCCGCGACGAGGTCCGCCCCCGTTTCGGCGTGATGCGCGGGCGCGAGTTCCTGATGAAGGACGCCTATTCGTTCGACATCGACCAGGCCAGCGCGCGCCACGCCTATAACCGCATGTTCACGGCCTATCTGCGCACCTTCGCGCGTCTCGGCCTGAAGGCGATTCCGATGAAGGCCGACACCGGCCCGATCGGCGGCGACCTCAGCCATGAGTTCATCGTGCTCGCCTCGACCGGCGAGAGCGAGGTCTTCTGCCACAGCGACTACCTGAATTTCGAGACCCCGGCGGCCGACACCGATTTCGACAGCGTCCCCGGCCTGCAGGGCGTTTTCGACAAGTGGACGAGCCTCTACGCCGCGACAGAGGAAATGCACGACAAGGCAGCCTTCGAGGCGGTTCCGGAAGAGAAGCGCGTTTCGGCGCGCGGCATCGAAGTCGGTCACATCTTCTATTTCGGCACGAAGTATTCCGAGCCGATGGGCGCAACCGTGGCCGGCCCGGACGGGGTACCCGTGCCTGTCCATGGCGGCTCGTACGGTATCGGTCCGAGCCGGCTCGTTGCCGCGCTGATCGAGGCCGGCCATGACGATGGCGGCATCATCTGGCCCGATGAGATCGCGCCCTTCGACATTGCCGTGCTGAACCTCAAGGTCGGCGACGCTGCGACCGACGGTGCCTGCGAGCAGCTCTACAAGGCTCTGCTCGCCAAGGGCTATGACGCGCTCTATGACGACACCGACACGCGTCCGGGCGGCAAATTTGCCACCGCCGACCTGATCGGTGTGCCCTGGCAGATCATCGTCGGCCCCAAGGGGCTGACTGAGGGCAAGGTTGAGATCAAGCGTCGCGCCGGCGGCGAGCGCGAACTCGTCTCGCTCGAGGCCGCGCTCGACCGCTTCAAGGGCAAGACCGCGTGAACCCGCGCAACCGGCAGGGCAGGGGTCAATGAATATGGCGACGCAGGCGATGCCGGCCGAGACGGCCGATGCGGGCGCGCAGATTCAGCCCACCGGAACCCGCCCCTTCGCTGGCTTCGAATGGCTGCTGGCCGGACGCTATCTGCGCACGCGCCGGCGCGAGGGCTTCGTTTCGGTTATCGCCGGCTTTTCTTTCCTCGGCATCCTGCTCGGCGTCGCGACGCTGATCATCGTGATGTCGGTGATGAACGGCTTCCGCAAGGAGCTGCTGGAGAAGATCGTTGGCGTGAACGGCCACATCTTCGCAACCCCGATCGACCGCCCACTTGACGACTACATGGCGGTGGCGGAGCGGCTTCGGAAGGTGCCGGGCATCAAGCTCGCCATTCCGCTGGTCGAAGGGCAGGCGCTGGCATCGTCGCAATACGCCAATGGCGGCGTGCTGGTGCGTGGCATCAGCGAGGCCGACCTCAAATCGATCCCCTTTGTCGGCGGAAACATCAGGCGCGGCACGCTCGATGGCTTCGACACGGCCGGCGGCGTCGCCATCGGCAAGCGCCTGGCGGATTCCCTGTCGCTGCAACCGGGTGATTCGATCACCATCGTGACGCCGCGCGGGGCCTCCACGCCCTTTGGTACGGCGCCGCGCATCAAGGCCTATCCGGTGCAGGCCGTGTTCGAGATCGGGATGACCGAGTTCGACAGCTCCTTCGTCTTCATGCCGCTGACGGAGGCGCAGGCCTATTTCAACCGCGACGGCGACGTGAACGTCATCGAGATCTTCGTCGACAATCCCGACAAGACCCAGGCCGTGCGCGACGCCATCGAGGCCGATGCGCCGCGCCCGCTCGTGCTGTCCGATTGGCGCCAGCGCAACCGGACCTTCTTCAGCGCGCTCGAAGTCGAGCGCAACGTCATGTTCATCATCCTGGCCCTGATCGTGCTCGTCGCGGCGCTCAACATCGTCTCGGGCCTGATCATGCTGGTGAAAGACAAGACATCGGACATCGCGATCATGCGGACGATGGGGGCGACGCGCGGCACGGTCTTGCGCGTCTTCCTGATCACGGGCGCGGCGATCGGCGTCTTCGGAACGCTGGCGGGCCTCGGGCTCGGGATCGTCTTCGCCAGGAACATCAAGTCGATCACCGCGGCGCTGAACTGGCTCACCGGCGCCAATCTCTGGGATCCGACCGTGCGTTTCCTCAGCGACATTCCCTCGGTCATCGACTGGAGCGAGGTCACGAGCGTGGTGGTGATGGCGCTTGTCCTGTCGCTGCTGGCGACGCTCTATCCGGCCTGGAAGGCGGCGCGTCTCGACCCCGTCCAAGCGCTCAGGATGGGTTGAAGGCGGGAACTGGTCGCATCATGCAACGCGAAACACCTGCACTCTTCCTCTCTCAGGTCGAGCGCTTCTACCCCCAGACCGACGCTCCGCTCGAAATCCTGCGCAAGGCGGATTTCGCGCTGTGGCCGGGCGAGCTCGTCGCGCTCGTCGCGCCCAGCGGCACGGGCAAGTCGACCTTGCTCCATGTCGCCGGCCTGCTCGAAAAGCCGGATGCCGGCGAGGTCTTCGTCGGCGGCATGGCGACCGCCAAGCTCGACGACAAGGGCCGCACCCGGCTGCGGCGCACCGAGATCGGCTTCGTCTACCAGTTCCACCATCTGCTGCCGGAATTCAGCGCGCTGGAGAACGTCGTCCTGCCCCAGCGCATCCGCGGCCTGCCGAAGCAGTTGGCGGAGGAGCGGGCCGCCGAACTCCTGACCTTCCTCGGCCTGGGCGCGCGCCTCGACCATCTGCCGGGCGAACTCTCCGGTGGCGAGCAGCAACGCGTCGCGATCGGCCGCGCCATGGCCAATACACCGCGCCTGCTGCTGGCCGATGAGCCGACCGGCAATCTCGACCCGCATACCTCGCTGCATGTCTTCAGTACGCTTGTGGCCCTGGCGCGTGCTTCGGGGCTGGCGGCGCTGATCGCGACCCATAATCTCGACCTTGCTAGCCGCATGGACCGGCAGGTCACGATCCGCGACGGGCTGGTCGTGCCGCTCTGACGGCAAGTCAGTCGGGCGCGATCGAGAGCGCAACGCGGCTCGCGATCACCTGGTGATGTTCGACATGACTGGGACGATCCAAGAGGAATCGCTCATCCTCGGGATAGTAGCGGGCGAGATCAGGCTCCTTGCCGGCGAAGTCCCGGATGGCATCCATCGATTCCCACCAGCTGAGCGTCGCAATCTGGCTTGTTCCGTCGCCCAGCGGGCGTATCAGAATTTGAAATCCCAGATTTCCGGATGTTCCTGCGCAGTCGCTTGCCCCGGTGCGAGCGACATAGGCGCCGTACTCGTCTTGCTCGCCCGTTCGGATGCGGCCTGTCCATTTGCGAAGAATTACCTTGCTTGCCGTCATGGGACGCTCCTCAAGCGACCAAAGCGCGTGATCTCCCGCATCATAGCTGCATAGTTGACGCAGCCATGTGAAGCTTCACGTGAACATAGCAGCTGGGGCGATCGGCGGGGCATGACCCGAAATGGGGCGCCGCACCGCTCTGGGGACCTGTCGATGCTCGCTTAACGTCCTGTTAACTGCCATTCATATGCGCAGAGTGGAACTGACCTATCGGCATTGACGAGAACAAAACATGAATTAAATTGGACGTATAGAGAACAAGGGAGATGGACATGATCGCTGCGCGCAAACTCGTCGTTGGCTTGGCCGAAATCCTGTCGCTAGGCCTGTTTCTCGGCATGATCTGGATCTGGGCGGCGTTGATGGCGGGACCGCGCGTCTGACCTATCGACAGCGCGGCATGTCTATCCACAGCGTGGCATGCCGCCGCCTCGACGCCTGCTCCGCAACCGCTTCATATGACGCTGGCGCGACGCCGCGAGTCGTGCGCTGAGTAGCGGGCAGGCGAGGGTGGAATGAGTCGAGAATCCGGCGAGGCGCGCATTCTGTCGGAGGTCGGCTTCGTCCATCTTCATGTCCATTCGAGCTATTCGCTGCTCGAAGGCGCGATGACCGTCTCCACCATCGCCAAGATGGCTGCCGGGGACGGGCAGCCGGCGCTGGCGCTGACCGACACCAACAACCTGTTCGGCGCGCTCGAATTCTCGGAGAAGCTGGCGGCCTCCGGCCTGCAGCCGATCGTAGGCGTGCAGCTCTCGGTCGATTTCGCGGATGAAGCCGAGGGCGGCCGCAAGCCCGTGCAGCAGGACACGCCGCACATCGTCCTGCTCGCCATGACGGAAGGTGGTTACGGCAACCTGATGAAGCTCGTCTCCGAGGCCTGCCTGGCGGCTGGCGGCTCGGGGCAGCCGATCTCGTCGCCGGAGCGCCTGGCGGCGCATCATGACGGGCTGATCGCCCTGACCGGCGGTTATGGCGGTCCGCTCGACATGGCGCTGCGAGCCGGGCAGGCGCCGCAGGCAAGAACGCGGCTCGACCAACTCGCCTCCATCTTCGGTGACCGGCTCTATGTCGAGATCCAGCGCCATGAGCGCGAGGGGCAGGCCGTGGTCGAGGCGCATCTGCTGCGGCTCGCTTATGATGCCGACCTGCCGATCGTCGCCACCAACGAGCCTTTCTTCGCAAAGCCCGGCGATTTCGACGCCCATGACGCGCTGCTGGCGGTTGCCGCGGGGCGTCTGGTTTCCGACGGCGAGCGCCGCCGCGTCACGCCGCTGCATCAATTCGCCAGCCGCGCCGAGATGAAGCGGCGCTTTGCCGACCTGCCGGAGGCCTTGAGCACGACCGTCGAGATCGCGATGCGCTGCTCCTGGCGCGTCGGCCTGCGCAAGCCGATCCTGCCGCGCTTCGGCGCGGAAGGACGCGACGAGGCGGAGGAGCTGGACGCACAGGCGCGCGCCGGCCTTGCCGCGCGGCTCGCCAAGCACGGCCCGGCTTCGGGCTATGCGGTCGAGGACTATGAGAAGCGGCTCGATTTCGAGCTCTCCATCATCACCCGGATGAAGTTCCCGGGTTACTTCCTGATCGTTGCCGACTTCATCAAATGGGCCAAGGATCACGGCATTCCGGTCGGGCCCGGCCGTGGCTCGGGCGCGGGCTCGCTCGTCGCCTATGCGCTGACCATCACGGACGTCGATCCGTTGCGCTTCGGCTTGCTGTTCGAGCGCTTCCTCAACCCCGACCGCGTCTCGATGCCGGACTTCGACATCGACTTCTGCCAGAACCGGCGAGAAGAGGTGATCGACTACGTCAAACGCCATTATGGCGAGGAGCGCGTCGCCCAGATCATCACCTTCGGTACGCTGCTGGCACGCGGCGTGCTGCGCGATGTCGGTCGCGTTCTGGAAATGCCTTACGGCCAGGTCGACAAGCTGACCAAGCTCGTGCCGCAGAATCCGGCGAAGCCGATTTCGCTGGTCGATGCGATAGCAGGCGAGCCCAAGCTGCAGGAGGCGGCGGCGGAGGAGCCGATCGTCGCGCGCCTGCTCGAGATCGGCCAGAAGCTCGAAGGGCTGCACCGCCACGCCTCGACCCATGCGGCGGGCGTCGTCATCGGCGACCGCCCGCTCGAACAGCTCGTTGCGCTCTCGGTTGATCCGCGCACCGGCATGCGCGTCACCCAGTTCAACATGAAATGGGTCGAGCAGGCCGGGCTGGTGAAATTCGACTTCCTCGGCCTCAAGACGCTGACCACCCTTGAGACGGCGGTGAAGCTCATCGCCCAGCGCGGCATCGCGGTCGACCTCGCAAGCCTGCCTTTCGACGATCCCAAGAGCTACGAGATGCTGGCGCGCGGCGAGGTGGTCGGCGTGTTCCAGGTGGAAAGCGCCGGCATGCGTCGGGCGCTCGTCGACATGAAAGCCGACCGGATCGAGGATCTGATCGCGCTGGTCGCGCTCTATCGGCCAGGGCCGATGGACAACATTCCGAGCTATTGCCGCCGCAAGCTCGGTCAGGAAAGCCCGACCTATCTGCACCCGAAGATGGAGCCGATCCTTGCCGAAACGCACGGCATCATCGTCTATCAGGAGCAGGTGATGCAGGTGGCCCAGGCGCTCTCGGGCTATTCGCTCGGCGAGGCCGACCTGCTGCGCCGCGCCATGGGCAAGAAGATCAAGGCCGAGATGGACGCCCAGCGCGACCGTTTCGTGCGCGGCGCCGTCGAAGGCGGCATGACCAAGGATATCGCTTCCGAGATCTTCGATCTTCTGGCGAAATTCGCCGATTACGGCTTCAACAAGAGCCATGCGGCCGCTTATGCCGTGGTGGCTTTCCAGACCGCCTATCTCAAGGCGAATTATCCGGTCGAATTCCTTGCCGCCTCGATGACGCTCGATATGGGCAACACCGACAAGATCAACGAATTCCGCCGCGATGCCGAGCGCCTCGAGATCAAGGTTTTGCCGCCTGCGATCAACCGCTCCGGCGTCGAGTTCGATGTCGCCGATGGCGCGATCCATTATGCGCTCGGCGCGATCAAGGGCGTCGGGCGGCTTGCGGTCGAATCCGTCGTTGTCGCGCGCCGCGCCGGTGGCGATTTCAAGGATCTTGCCGACTTCGCCCGGCGGATCGACACCAAGCTGGTCAACCGCCGCACCATCGAGGCGCTGATTGCGGCAGGCGCGCTTGATGCGCTGGAGCCGGAGCGCGCCCGGGCGATGGCGGCGATCGACGGCATGCTGGCACTCTCCAACCGCACGCGCGACGAGGCGGCGGCAGGGCAATCCGATTTCTTCGGCGGCGGCATGGTCCAGGAGGCTTTCCGCATCCCGCCCGTCGAGCCCTGGTCGCCGGCCGAACGGCTCAGGCGCGAGCATGACGCGGTCGGCTTCTTCCTGTCGGGCCATCCGCTCGACGATTATGAGCACGTGCTCAAGCGCCTGCGCGTGCAGCGCTATGCCGATTTCGCCCAGACCGTGCGCGCCAACGGCACTTCGGTCGCCAAGGTCGCCGTTTCCGTCATCGACAAATCGGAGCGGCGGACGAAATCCGGTTCGAAGATGGGCATCGTCAACCTCTCCGATCCGAGCGGCCAGTTTGAAGCGATCCTGTTCTCGGAGGGGCTTCAGCGCTACCGGGACCTGCTGGAGCCGGGCAGGGCGCTGGTCCTGCGCCTTTCTGCCGTGCTCGACGGCGAGGAGGTGCGGCCCCGCATCGAGGATGTCGAGGTGCTGGACGATCTCGCCGCGCGTCAGAAGCAGGATCTGCTGGTCTATCTGCGTGACGATAAGGCGCTGGCCTCGATCGCCGAGCGTGTCCGTCCGCGCAGCGACGGCATCAGGGCCGAGGGCAAGATCGCGCTGGTGATGATCCTGAACGACGGCGCGCAGGAGGTCGAGATCGAGTTGCCGGGGCGCTATCCGGTCAACCAGCAGATCGCCAATGCGGTGCGCGCCGCGCCCGGCGTGGTCAGCGTCGAGTTGCGCTGAAGAGGCGCGAAAGCCGCTTGGGATCGGGCGGGTTTTCGCCCGCTCGACCGACTGGCATCTTACCGGCCTTGTGCTGACCCGAGAGCAATGCTTTCAAATGCAGCGGGAAAGCGTTTTCATCCGGGTGCGAAGCCGTTTCTCACCAGAGGAGTGGAGCGGACCCGAATGCCGGGGGGCCTGTCTTGAAGCATTATATCGCGCGCATTCCGATGAGCCTTGCGGTGCCCGAAGCGATGCACTGGGCCATCAAGGACGTGCTCGAGGGCGAGTACGAGGCGGGCTATGACGGCGTCGGCCTCGATATCCTCGATATCGGTGCGAATGTCGGTTCTTTTGCGCTCTGGGCGACGGCGCGCTGGCCGGGCAGCGTGGTGACCTCCTACGAACCGCATCCCGGCACCTTCGAGTTCCTGAAACGCAATACGCATCAGCGCCGCGATATCGTAATCGTCAACGCGGCCCTGTTTCCGGGCGGAGAGAAGACTGCGAGCTTCGTGAGCCGCTTCGCCGGGGACGGTGAATCCGGATTGGCATCCTATGCCGGCGATACCTTCGTGGCGGGCGCCATGGTCGAGCGCTACGAGGTCGCCGTCGTGGATCCCGCCAGCCTGCCATCACCGGACATCGTCAAAATCGATATCGAGGGCGGCGAGGGCGATGTGTTGGATCATATCGACCTCTCAAAGACTTCGCTGGTGTTGCTGGAGTACCAGAATCGCAAGAACCGGATCCAGCTGGAAGCCCGCCTGAAAGCGGATTTCGACCTGATCGACACCCATGAGCACTCGTGGGATCCGCTGCTCGAACAGCGCTGCTACCGGCCCGATCTGGCGGGCGACGTTTATGGGCGCATGTTTGCCGCCCGCAAGGGCATGACACGGATGAGGCGCACGACTGAGGGATGAGCGACAGGGCGCCGCGTCGCTGCGAGCGCTCTGGCCTGATAGCGGGATTGGACAAGGACGGGGGAACGTTTCCATGCTGAATTCTATCACCGTGGATCGCCGCAGCCTGATCGCGGGCGCGACGGTGCTGACCATCGCCGCCGCGGTCCGGCCGCTATCCGCACAAGCGCAGGAGAAACCGATGATCGACGCCCGCACCGCGCTTATCGTCGTCGATGTGCAGAATGATTTCTGCCCGGGCGGCAATCTCGCCGTGACAGGGGGTGATGAGGTCGTCGCGGTGATCAATGGGCTGGGCAAGCGTTTCGAGAGCATCGTCCTGACGCAGGATTGGCATCCCGCCGGCCATTCCTCCTTCGCCTCGAGCCATCCCGGCAAGAAGCCGTTCGAACTGATCCAGATGCCCTATGGACCCCAGGTGCTGTGGCCGGACCATTGCATTCAGGGCAGCAAGGGCGCCGAATTCCGGGCCGATCTCGATCTGCCCCGCGCCCAGACCATCGTCCGGAAAGGCTACCGGCCGGAGATCGACAGCTATTCGGGCTTCGTCGAGGCCGACCGGAAGACGCCGACGGGCCTGGGCGGCTACCTCAAGGAGCGCGGCGTCACGCGCGCCGTCGTCGTCGGCCTCGCTACGGATTTCTGCGTAAGCTGGACGGCTCAGGACGCTGCCAAAGCGGGGCTGGAGACGCAGGTCGTCGAAGAGGCCTGCCGCGCGATCGATCTCAACGGCTCGCTGGCCAAGGCCTGGGCGGATATGGCGGCGTTGGGGATCAAGCGGATCAAGGCGACGGATTTGCCGGGCTGAAAGCTTCAGATGTCACGCTCGCAGCGCCTGCTCGATCTGGTTCAGGTGCTGCGCCGGCATCGCAGGCCGGTCAGCGGCCGCAGGCTCGCCGAACAGACCGGCATCAGCATCCGCACGCTCTATCGCGATATCGCGACCCTGCAGGGGCAGGGCGCGCCGATCGAGGGTGAGCCCGGCCTCGGCTATGTGTTGCATCCGGGCTTCATGCTGCCGCCGCTGATGTTCACGGAAGACGAGATCGAGGCGCTGGTATTGGGTTCGCGCTGGGTCGCGGACCGTGCCGATGAGCGCCTGGGCGCTGCTGCGCGCGACGCCATGGCCAAGATTGCGGCTGTTCTGCCGGCTGATCTGCGTGAGCGCGCCGAGGCTTCGGCGCTGCTCGTCGGGCCCGGCGCGGCGATCAGCGAAGGCCGCATCGATCTCGGCCTCATCCGCAAGGCTATTCGCTCCGAGCGCAAGCTCGCCATCCTCTATCGCAATGGCAAGGAGGCGCGCTCGGAACGGGTGATCTGGCCTTTCGCGCTGAGCTTCTTCGATCATGTCCGGATCGTCGTCGCCTGGTGCGAATTGCGGCAGGGCTTCCGGCATTTCCGCGCCGACCGCATTGCTGAATTGACCGCGCTGGAGACGCGCTATCCACGCCGCAGGCTGGCGCTCCTCAAGGAATGGCGCGAGAGCGAGGGCATCCCTCCGCCGGAATAACGGACACTGCCGGAAACTGGCAGCATCGACATCTAGTGTGACGAGGCCTTCCAAGAACAGGAGCCTCCGATGCTGGATGCCAATTTCATCATTCTCTATGTCGACAGCCCGCTCGCGAGCGCCCGCTTCTATGCCGACCTGCTCGGCCGCGAGCCGCTCGATTCGTCTGCGACCTTCGCGATGTTCGCCTTGCCGTCGGGCATCATGATGGGACTGTGGTCGCGCCACACTGTCGAACCTGCGGCGGGGGCGGCTGGCGGCGGGGCGGAAATCGCCATGACGGTCACTGATGCCGCGGCTGTGGACGCCACCCACGCCGACTGGGCGGCGCGGGGGCTTGCCATTCTGCAGGCGCCAACGGATCTCGATTTCGGCCGCACCTTCGTGGCGCTCGATCTCGACGGCCATCGCCTGCGGGTCTTCGCGCCCGGACAGGCGTGAGGAGGTCTCGATGAATGGGCACTGGATTGCGGTGGCTGCCGCCGAGCATGTCAGGCGCGGCCTGTCCGGCGGATTCATGCAGGTTTGCCACGGCAAGGGCGCACCGTTGCGGCGCATCAAGCCGGGTGACCACGTCGTCTATTATTCGCCGACCGCCAGATTCGGCGGCTTCGACCGGCTGCAGGCGTTCACGGCGATCGGGGCGGTGCGGGAGAGGGAGCCATACCGAGCCGATATGGGCAATGGCTTCCAACCTTTCCGACGCGATGTCGATTGGCTGGAAGCGCGGGAGGCGCCGATCAGGCCGCTGCTCGACCGATTGCATCTGACCGCAGGGCAGCGAAACTGGGGTTATCAGCTCCGTTTCGGGCTCCTCGATATCGAGGCGCATGATTTCGAAATCATCGCCTCGGCGATGTCGGCTCATGTGGTCGATGCAGATTCGCTGTAATGCTGTTCCCTCGCAGAGCTCTCAGTATTGCTGGCTAAGCATCGTTCTGTTGCATCGCGCGGCGCGCGAGGCTAATCAGGCAACGGGTGGGGGAGGTAAAGCATGAAGATCATGCTTAGAATTATAACCAAGGATGGCCGAGATGACCTCTCCTAAGAATTTTATTTATATCGCTGCCGCGAGTGCTTTCCTGGCCTCTGGAGCATCGGTGCTGGCCCAGGCCCCGACCCAGGCCGACCAGCTCAAACTCGCCTATCAGGCCGGACGAAACCAGCTCGGCATTCTAAGCTATTGCAACGACAAGGGCTTCATCGGCACCGACGTCATCGACATCCAGAAGAAGTTGCTCGGCATGGTGCCGGTTCCCGCCGACAAGAGCGGCGGCGATTCGGCTGAAGCCCAGGGCCGCACCGGCACCATCGCGGCGATGGGCATCCAACAGAATATCGAGACGATCGCCAAGGCGCAGAACGCCACCGCTGAAACCTACTGCAAGCAGATCGGCGCCGTGGTCACGCAGATGGGCGCGGCCCTGCCGAAATAAGGCTTGATCGCCTTCGGTCGAACACGACGACCCCGGCCCCGCGCAACGAGCTAGCGTCGCGGGCTGGGGCATTCATGCGGTTTGTGATCCCGCCAGCCGGCGAACACCTTGCAATCCCGCGTCATCCCCTGTATGGCGCAGCCCATCCCACATGGGGAGCATCGCTTCATACTCGAAGCGTTCCGGTGACTTGGCAGCTTATGCCTTGTTCATTCGCACCCCAGAGGCTCAACCGGAAGGACGTTTGATACCATGGCTCTGCCAGATTTCTCTATGCGCCAGTTGCTCGAGGCCGGCGCGCATTTCGGCCACCAGTCGCATCGCTGGAACCCGAAAATGTCGCCCTACATCTTCGGCACGCGCAACAACATTCACATCCTCGATCTCTCGCAGTCGGTGCCGATGCTGTCGCGCGCCCTGCAGGCGGTCTCGGACACAGTCGCCCGCGGCGGCCGCGTTCTCTTCGTCGGCACCAAGCGCCAGGCGCAGGATTCGATCGCCGACGCTGCCAAGCGCTCGGCTCAGTATTATGTCAATTCGCGTTGGCTCGGCGGCATGCTGACCAACTGGAAGACCATTTCGGCTTCGATCCAGCGCCTGCGCAAGGTCGATGAGCTCCTCAATGGCGGCGGCACCGGCCTGACCAAGAAAGAGCGCCTGATGTTGGCGCGCGAGCGCGACAAGCTCGAGCGCGCGCTCGGCGGCATCAAGGACATGGGCGGCACGCCCGACATGATCTTCGTGATCGACACCAACAAGGAAGCGCTCGCGATCAAGGAGGCCCAGCGCCTTGGCATTCCGGTCGCCGCCATCATCGACTCGAACAGCGATCCGGACGGCATCACCTTCCCGGTTCCGGCCAATGACGATGCCGGCCGCGCCATCGCGCTCTATTGCGATCTGGTTGCGCGTTCGGCCATCGACGGCATCTCGCGCGCTTCGGGCGACCATGGCATCGATCTCGGCGCTGCCGAGGCTCCGATCGTCGAAGAGGTCGTCGCCGAGCCCGCCAACGACGCCGGCCCGACCTTTGAGCTGCTGACCGCGCCGCGCGGCGCGCCGGACGACCTGATGAAGCTTTCCGGCATGGGCCCCGAGCTCGTCCAGAAGCTCAATGATGGCGGTCTGTTCCATTTCTGGCAGTTCGCTGCGATGTCGCCTGCCGATGTGACCAAGGTCGATCACGACCTGAAGCTCGCCGGTCGCATCGAGCGTGACGGCTGGGTCGCCCAGGCGCGCGATCTCGCCGACGCGTGATCTTAATTCCGCGACGCGTCATCGGCGCGTCGCGAAAGCGCATTCTTCAATGATGCGAGACGAGCGCCGGCGGCCGGAAACGGAGCGTCGGCGTTCTTCCTTCAAGTGATGTTTCGAGACGAATTGCGCGGTTGCCCCCGGTGAGGGCGCAGTCCGCATGACAATAAGGACAAGGCAAATGGCAGCGATCACCGCCGGCATGGTGAAGGAACTCCGCGACAAGACCGGCGCGGGCATGATGGACTGTAAGACCGCGCTCAGCGCCGTCGACGGCGACATCGAGGCCGCGATCGACTGGCTGCGCACCAAGGGCCTCGCCAAGGCCGCCAAGAAGGCCGGCCGCGTCGCTGCCGAAGGTCTCGTCGCTGTTGCGATCGTCGGCCATAGCGGCGTCGTCATCGAGCTGAACTCGGAGACGGATTTCGTCGCGCGCAACCTCGAATTCCAGGCGCTGGCTCATGGCATTGCCAATGTCGCGCTTGAGCGCGGCGGCGACGTCGATGCTGTGCTCGCCCATCATTATCCCGGCGGCGGCACGGTTTCCGAGGCGGTCGCCAACGCCATCGCCACCATCGGCGAGAACATGACGCTGCGCCGGGTCGCGTCGCTGAAGGTCTCGACCGGCCTGATCGGCTCCTACGTCCATGGCGCGGTCGCCGACGGGCTCGGCAAGATCGGCGTCATCGTCGCGCTGGAATCGACCGGCAACGCCGATGAGCTCGCCGTGCTCGGCCGTCAGCTCGCCATGCATGTCGCGGCGACCAACCCGGTCGCGCTCGATCTGGCTTCGGTCGATCCCGAGGTGCTGGCTCGCGAGAAGGCGATCCTGGCCGAAAAGAACGCCGGCAAGCCCGCCAATGTGCTCGAGAAGATCACCGAGAGCGGGCTGAAGAGCTACGCCAAGGAATACTGCCTGCTCGAGCAGGCCTATATCCATGATGGCTCGAAGTCGGTCGGTCAGGTGCTCAAGGAGATCGAGGGCAAGGTCGGGGCTCCGGTGAAGCTCACCGGCTTCGCTCGTTTCGCGCTCGGCGAAGGCATCGAGAAGGAAGAGCAGGATTTTGCGGCGGAAGTCGCAGCCGCCGGCGGCACGACGGGCTGAAATGCCGGTTGACGATTGAGAAAAAGGCCGCGCCCAGCGCGGCCTTTTTTGTAAGAAGATGGCTGCGGATACGAATCGAGTTCGCGCTAGAGCATCGGCCCGAAAAGCGGGAACCGGCTTTCGGGACAAGCCGATGCAAGATCAGAGCCCTACAGCATCAGACCGCATACGATATTCGGTCTGATGCTGTAGCCAGGGAGACGAATCCGTGAGACCTAAACGCGTCCTTGTGAAGCTCTCCGGCGAAGCCCTTGCGGGACAAGCGGGATCTGGCCTCGACGGCCACACGCTGACGGCGCTGGCGGCTGACATTGCACATGCCGCACGCGAAGGCGTCGAGATCGCCATCGTGGTCGGCGGCGGCAATTTCTTTCGCGGCCTACAGGGCCTGAACAAGGGCCTGGATCGGCCGAGCGCCGATTCCATCGGCATGCTCGGCACGGTGATGAACGCGCTGGCCCTCGAACATGCGATCGAGACTGCCGGTGCCCCGGCGCGCGCGATGTCGGCCGTTCCGATGCCCTCGCTTTGCGAGAGCTATGCTCGCCGCCGCGCCCTCGACCACCTCAGCAACGGCAAGGTGGTGATTCTGGGCGGTGGCACCGGCAACCCCTATTTCACCACCGATACGGGCGCCGCGTTGCGCGCCGCCGAGCTCGATTGCAGCCACCTGCTCAAGGCGACGCAGGTCGACGGTGTCTACACTGCCGATCCCAAGATCGATCCGAAGGCGACACGTTACGACACGCTGACCCATGCCGAGGCGATCAAGCGCGACCTCAAGGTGATGGATACTGCGGCCTTTGCGCTGGCGCGCGATGCCGGCCTCACCATCGTCGTGTTCTCGATCGCCGAGACCGGCGCGCTCGCAGCCGTGCTGCGCGGCGAGGGCAGGGCGACTTACGTCACTCCCTGAGGCTGGGAGTCGGGCTGCCTGCTCAGGCCTGTGGGGTTAGAGTATTTCCACGTTTCTCCGAATCGCGGAAATGCTCTACCTCCTTGTTTTAACGCATTTTCTTAACGCGAACCGGTGTCCACTTCGCTCGAAAATGCTCTAGTAGGTGGTCCAGACGCCCGGACTCATCAGTTCGAGCAAGTGTCCATCCGGGTCGCGCAGATAGAGGCTCTCTCCGCCGCGCTCCCAGGTCCTGCGGCCCTCTATCGCGACGCCATGCTGATTCAATCTGGTCTCCCAGACGGGCAATTCTTCGGCGTCGACGGCGAAGCAGATATGCAGCGGTCCCGATCCGTCATGCGGGGGGATGATTCCGTTGGGTGATGTCTGGCTGCCAAGTGATTCTCCACGCTGGAACAACAGCAACACGCTCGACCCGCCGATGTCGTAAGCGTACAACGTCTTGGTGCGTAGCATCGCCTCGACTTCAAGAACGTTCTCGTAGAACGCTGCGGCGCGCTCGAGATCATCGACATAAAGTGCGGTCTCGATAATGCGATTCAAGCGTGGCATGGCTGACTCCGGTGTCAGGACTCGTTTTGGGGGGCTCGCCATGGCGGAACCGAATGAACGGGCGGTCAACCCCGCCGCGTCCAGATGTCCCGTTCTGGAACTGCGGCGGCGCATGAAATCCTTGACCCTGCGCGGACCCGCCGCCATGGTCGCGCCCGGTTTCGTATAAGCTCTCAAGGTCTTGAAGATAATGGCCCAGACGACATTCGATCTCGCGGACGTGAAGCGCCGCATGCAGAGTTCGCTCCAGTCCTTCAAGGGCGATCTCGCCTCGCTGCGCAGTGGTCGCGCCTCCGCCAACATGCTCGACCCGATCCAGGTCGAGGCTTATGGCGCCCGCACGCCGCTCAGCCAGCTTGCGACCGTCAGCGTGCCGGAAGCCCGCTTGCTCAGCGTTCAGGTCTGGGATCGCAGCATGACCGCGGCCGTTGAAAAGGCGATTCGTGAATCCGATCTCGGCCTCAACCCGCAGACGGAAGGCCAGGTGCTGCGCATCCGTATTCCGGAGCTGAATGAGCAGCGCCGCAAGGAGATGGTCAAGGTCGCCCATAAATATGCCGAGGATGCCAAGATCGCAGTGCGCCATGTCCGCCGCGACGGCATCGACCTGATCAAGAAGCTGGAAAAGGACGGCCATCTCACCAAGGATGACGTGGTTCGGCAATCCGATCAGGTCCAGAAGGTCACCGACCAGCACATCGCCGAGATCGACCAGGCGCTGGCGGCGAAGGAAAAAGAGATTCTGCACGTCTGAGACACGGGTTTCCGAGACGAGGACTGAGATCAAGCCTGCGCGGGAATGCCCCGCGCGACGCTCATCACGGCGCTAGGCCGAACGAGGCATTGGAATGTCAGCAGGCCAGCGTCAGGGGCAGCAGCCCGCAGGCCCCAGCCATGTCGCCATCATCATGGATGGCAATGGGCGTTGGGCGCAGATGCGCGGGCTGCCGCGTCAGGAAGGTCATCGGCGCGGCCTCGAGGCCCTGCGCCGCACGGTCAAGAACGCGGGTGAACTCGGCATCGCGGTGCTGACGCTCTACAGCTTCTCGACCGAGAACTGGCGTCGGCCCCAGGCCGAGGTCTCCTTCCTGATGGGGCTGCTGAAGCGTTTCGTCGAAAAGGATCTCGCCGAGCTCGACGCCTCCGGCGTGAAGGTCCGCATCATCGGCGGCCGCGAGGATCTTGCTCCGGATCTGCGTCGTCTGGTCGAGCATGCCGAGGCCATGACCTGCAACAATACCGGCATGACGCTCGCCATCGCTTTCAACTACGGCTCGCGCGACGAGATTGTCCGCACGGCCCGCGCGCTGGCTACCGAAGTCGCTGCTGGCCGCATTGCGGCAAGCGCGATCGACGAGGCCCTGTTCTCAAGCCGCCTCGACACGAGCGATCTGCCCGATCCGGAACTGGTGATCCGCACCTCCGGCGAGACGCGCATCTCGAATTTCCTGCTCTGGCAGGCAGCTTATGCCGAGTTCGTCTTCTCGCCGGTGCTCTGGCCGGATTTCGATCGCACCGCTCTGGAAGATGCGCTCGCCGAGTATCGTCGTCGCGAGCGCCGCTTCGGTGGGGTGTCCGAGCCTGCAGACCGCAATGTGGGGGCAGCGTGAATGAGCCCCGCTCCGACGCCGCGCCGGTCGCCTCCAGCGAACTGAAGCTGCGGGTTGCGTCGGCTCTTGTCCTGGCGGCGGGCATTCTTGCTGCGACGTTTTGGGGCGGCTGGCCGTTCCGATTGGTCTGGACGCTCGTGGCCGGCCTGGTCGCTTATGAGTGGCTCTCGATCGTCAGTCGCCAGAACGCGGTCGCGGCAGGTATCGGAGTCGTGCTTGCGGGGCTGCTGCTCGGGTTTTCGCCGGCAAGCCAGCCGGCGCTGGCGGGCGTTGCGGCTGCGTTGGCCCTGTGTGGAGCGGTGCTGACGCCATTCACCCAGAATCGCCTGGCGCTCGAAATCTGCGGTGTCGCCTATGCGCTGGCCTTCGCGCTCATCACGCCGGCCTTGCGCGCAGTTCCCGATCTTGGCCTGGCTCTGATCGTCTGGAGCTTCGCAGCGGTCTGGTTCACCGACATCGCGGCTTATTTCACCGGCCGCGCGTTGGGCGGCCCCAAATTGATGCCGCGTTTCAGCCCGAAGAAGACCTGGTCCGGCGCGATCGGCGGCACGCTGGCGGGCACGCTCGGAGGCTATGCGGTCTGGGCGCTGACGCCTCAAGCGGCGATGGTCGTTGGGCCAGGCCTCGCGATTGCTGCGTCGTTTGCGGCCTCCGTCCTCAGCCAGGCTGGCGATCTCTTCGAATCCGCCATCAAGCGGCGCTTCGGAGCGAAGGATTCGAGCCGGTTGATTCCCGGCCATGGCGGTTTCCTGGATCGTCTGGACGGCTATTGGGCCGTGCTGATCTTCGCTGGCCTGCTGCTCTTCCTGACGCGTCTTTGACGTAGAGAACCCGATGCTTCGAACCGTCACCCTGCTCGGCGCCACGGGCTCGATCGGCCGCTCGACCCGCGAGGTCGTCGCCGAGAATCCTGATCGTCTCGCGATTTCGACCGTTGTCGGCGGCAAGGATGCGGCGGCGCTCGCCAAGGTCGCCATCGAGACCGGGGCGCGTTTCGCGGCGCTGGCTGACGAGCGTGGTGCAGCGGCGCTGGCGGACGCCCTGTCGGGCAGCGGCATCGCCCATGGCGCGGGGCGCTCGGCTGTATTCGATGCCGTGGCGATGCCGAGCGATATCGTCGTCAGCGCGATTTCCGGAGCGGCAGGGCTGGAGGCGACCTTTGCGGCGCTGACGCCAGGCAGGGTCGTGGCGCTTGCCAACAAGGAAAGCCTCGTTTGCGCCGGCGCTGCCGTCATGGCGCGCGCGCAAGCGGTTGGCGTGCGGATCCTGCCGCTCGATTCCGAACATAACGCATTGTTCCAAGTCCTTGGCGCTGAGCCGATCTCGGCCATCCGCACCATGACGCTGACGGCTTCGGGCGGACCCTTCCGCACCTGGAGCGTCGAGGAAATCGCCGCGGCGCGGCCGGAACAGGCGCTGGCTCATCCCAACTATGCGATGGGCGCCAAGATCACGATCGATTCCGCCAGCATGATGAACAAGGGGCTGGAGCTGATCGAGGCCTGCTTCCTGTTCGGATTGCGCCATGACCAGCTCGAGGTGCTGGTGCATCCGCAGCAGATCGTCCACGGGCTGGTGACCTTCCGCGACGGCTCGGTCAGCGCTGGCATGGCCGTGCCCGATATGCGCGTCGCCGCTGCCCATTGCCTGGGTGTGGACGGTCGGCTCGACGCACCGCCGGCGCGTTTCCTGGACCTTGCGCTGACAGCGCCGCTCGCCTTCGAACGCCCCGATCTCGTGCGCTTCCCGGCGCTCGGTCTTGCCATGGCGGCGTTGGCGCAAGGCGGCGCCATGCCCGCGATCCTCAACGCAGCCAATGAGATAGCCGTCGCGGCTTATCTTGCCGGCGCGATCAGCTTTCCTGGCATCGCCGCATTGGTGGAGGCAGTCTGCAGCCAACCGGCGCCGCAGATGGCGGCTCCGGCAGACGTTCCGGCGGCCCTCGCGATTGACCAAGATGCGAGAAAGCGCGCGCGGGCGCTCTTGTAGTAGGCCTCTTTCGCTGTCACCTAAGGGCGACAGATCGGGAGTTTTTGATGGAATTCGTAGCGACAACCTGGAATGCGGGCAGCTCTGTGCTGGGCTATATCGTGCCGTTTCTGTTCGTCCTCGCCATCGTCGTCTTCATCCATGAGCTTGGGCATTTTCTCGTCGGCCGCTGGTGCGGCGTCGATGTGAAAGTGTTCTCGATCGGCTTCGGCCGCGAGATCTACGGCTTCAACGACAAGCACGGCACGCGCTGGCGCATCGCCCTGATCCCGCTCGGCGGCTATGTGAAATTCTCCGGCGACGCCGATGCGTCGAGCGCGCCTGACAACGCCGAAGTCGCGCAGATGACGCCCCAGGAGCGGGCGCGCTCGTTCCCGGCGCAGTCGATCGGCGAGCGGGCTGCCATCGTTGCGGCCGGGCCGATCGCCAATTTCCTGCTCGCGATTGTCATCTTCGCCACCACCGTGTTCCTGCTCGGCAAGCAGGTGCTGATCCCCAGAGTCGATCAGGTCAGGGCCGGCAGCGCTGCCGAACGAGCCGGCTTGCAGGCCGGTGATCTCGTCGTGGCGATCGACGGCCGGCCGATCGGCAGCTTCAGTGACATGCAGCGCGTCATCTCGGTACGGCCCAATGAGGTGGTCTCGGTCACCGTCGAGCGCGCCGGCACCAAGCTGACGATCCCGGTGACGCCTGCCCTGATCGAGACGACGTCTCCGCTTGGCAAACAGCGGATCGGAGTTATCGGCGTCGAAGCGTCGCGCAAGGCGGAGGACTGGAGGGTCCAGCATTTCGGACCACTCGAAGCGTTGCGCAATGGCGTCTCCGAGACCTGGTTCGTGGTCGAGCAGACCTATGGTTACATCGGCAAACTGGTCAGCGGGCGCGAATCGACTGACCAACTGTCGGGGCCGATCCGGATCGCTCAGGTCTCCGGTCTGGTGGCGTCGAATGGCGGGTTTCTGGGTCTGATCAACCTGGTGGCGATCCTGTCCGTCTCGATTGGCCTGATGAACCTGCTGCCGGTCCCGATGCTCGATGGCGGGCATCTGATGTTTTACGCGATAGAAGCACTTCGCGGCCGGCCGCTCAGTGAACGTGCTCAGGAAATCGGCGCCCGCGTCGGGCTCAGTCTCGTCCTGTTACTGATGCTGTTCGTAACCTGGAATGACATCCTCCACGTCCGTTCGCTGCTCTGAGCGGATTTTTCACGTCCTGACCGCGTCGCTTTGCGGCGGAATCACGGCAGGACGCGTGGCCTCCTGGCAACGAGGCGCTTAAAAATATTTTGTTAACGACAATGGCGGTTTGCGTCCTGCAGGAAACTTTGTAGAAGCGTTTGGACTGCAATGTCGCCATGCCACTGCCCCTAGGCGGTGGTCCCCCTTTGGGGTGGCGACCCGAGAAAATGGAATAGGCGACCCGATGACGTCGACCCAAAAGAGCCTGTCTTTCAAGCTGCGGCTCTCTCGATCAGTCGGACTTTCGGCCTTCATGTTGGCCGTAAGCGGTGGCGTAGTGTTCGCGCAGGCCGTGATTGTCCAGGGCAACAGAAGCGTCGACGCGGAGACGATCCGCTCCTACGCGGCCGGGCAGGGCTCGACTGCCCCTCAGGATATCCGCCAGAATCTGATGGCTACCGGCCTGTTCTCCAGCGTGCAGGTCAGCCGCCGCGGATCGCAGACCGTGATCGCGGTCAGAGAGAACGACACGATCAATCGCGTCGCCTTCGAGGGTAATCGCCGGCTGAAGAGCGATGTGCTGCTCCAGCAGGTCCAGTCGAAGGCGCAGGGCCCGATGAGCCAGGCGCTGATCGATGCCGACGTCCAGCGGCTCAAGGACGCCTATCGCCGCGCCGGTTACGGTCTGGCCTCGGTGAGCGGCCGTATCGCTCCGCTGCCGAACGGGCGCTCCGATGTGGTCTTCACCATCGTCGAGAGCGGCAAGACCGGCATCAAGTCGATCAACTTCAGCGGCAACGGCGTTTACTCGTCGGGTCGTCTGCGCGGTCTGATGACCTCGACCGAGTCGAACTTCCTCAGCTTCATCAAGACCTCGGACGTTTACGAGGCCGATCGGATCTCCTCCGATCTCGAGCTTATCCGCCGTTTTTATCTGAAGAACGGCTATGCCGACTTCCAGATCGTCTCGAACAATGCCCGCTTCGATGAGGCACAGGGCGGCTGGGTCGTCGACATTGCGGTCGATGAAGGCCCGCAATACCGCGTCGGCAATGTCGCGGTCGATTCCAAGCTGCCCGATATCGATCCCAATGCGCTGCAGCGCGTCGTCGCGACATCCGCCGGCGATACCTACAACGCCGAGGCGGTCGAGAAGTCGCTGGTGGCACTGACGACGGAAGTCTCGCGCCGTGGCTATGCCTTCGCGCAGGTTCGTCCGCGCGGCGACCGCGATTCTGCCGGGCGCCAGATCGGCATCACCTATGTCATCGATGAAGGCCCGCGGGTCTATGTCGAGCGCATCAATGTACGTGGCAACACCCGTACGCGTGATTACGTCGTGCGGCGTGAGCTCGATCTTGGTGAAGGCGATGCCTACAACAAGGTCCTGGTCGATCGGGCCGAGCGACGCCTGAACAATCTCGGCTTCTTCAGCAAGGTGCGTGTCACCAACGAGCCGGGTTCGACGCCTGACCGCGTCATCGTCAATATCGACGTCGAGGACAAGGCGACGGGCTCGTTCTCGATCGCCGGCGGTTACTCGACCTCGGACGGCGTCATCGGCGAAGTCTCGCTGTCGGAGTCGAACTTCCTCGGCCGCGGCCAGTTCGTCCGGATCGCCGGCACGCTCGGACAGCGTACGCAGGGCGTCGACTTCTCCTTCACGGAGCCGTATTTCCTCGGCCGCCGGATCGGGGCGGGCTTCGATCTGTTCTCGAAATACAACGACAACTACAACACTGGCCGCTTCGAAAGCCGCGTGAATGGCGGGCAGGTGCGCCTGACCTTCCCGATCACGGAAGAGTTTTCGATCACGCCGCGCTATTCGCTCTACACGACCGAGATCAAGATCCCGAACACGGAAAGTCGTCCCTATAACGACTGCGCCGTGCCGCTGGCCGGCATTACTCCGGGAACGGCCGGGGCGATCGGGAAAGATGCTGTCTATAACTGCGTGAGCAACGGCGAGGCGACAGTCGCGGTCAAGGAGGCGGTCGGCACGACGCTGACCTCGCTGGTTGGCCTGAACTTCAACTACAACTCGCTCGACAACTACCAGAACCCGCGCAACGGCTTCCTGGCCGAGATCAAGCCGGAATTCGCTGGTGTCGGCGGCGATTCGAAGTTCCTGCGCGTTGCGGCGGATGCCCGCTACTACCGCGAGATCTTCGACGATGTCGTCGGTTTCGCGCGTGTGCAGGGCGGCCATGTCCAGGCGACCAGCGGCGATCTGCGCATGATCGACCACTACTTCCTTGGACCGACGCTGGTTCGCGGTTTTGCGCCTTCCGGTATCGGTCCGCGCGACGTGCTGAACGATCCGACGGCCAATGCTCTCGGCGGCACCACCTATTTCGGCGGTTCGCTCGAAGTTCAGTTCCCGATCTTCGGCTTGCCGCGGGATCTGGGCCTGCGCGGCGCGGTCTTCGCCGATGCCGGCACGCTGTTCGACTATGAGGGCGGCTCGAAGACGATCACCACAGCCCAGACCTGCCCCGCTGGCGCGGAAGCGCGTCAGTTCAAAGTCGCAACGACGGGGGGACTGTTCGGTCAGTCGAACGTGGCCTGCGTGCGCGACAAGAACGTGATCCGCTCCTCCGTCGGCGTCAGCCTGCTCTGGCAATCGCCGCTCGGCCCGATCCGCTTCGACTATGCCTATGCATTGTCGAAGGATGACGGCCAGCGCGATCCCGCGACCGGCATCAAGTATGGCGGCGACCGGCTGCAGGCCTTCCGCTTCTCCGGCGGCACGCGCTTCTGACGCGACGGGGCAGGTTGCCCCGTCCCGGATCTTCTCGATGTCAGACCCTCAGTTCTTTCCTTTGGCGACCTCGCTCAGCTTCGGCGAGGTCGCAGCCATTTCGGGCGCCGCTTTGCCGGAAGGCGCCGATCCGGCTCGCATGATCACGGGCGCGGCAGCGCTCGAGGCCGCCGGCCCGTCCGACCTCGCCTATATGGACAACCCGAAATATACCGACGCCCTGGCGGCGACGGGCGCGGGCCTGTGCCTGGTGTCGTCGCGCTTCGCCATGCGGGTGCCGACTGGCACCACCGCGCTGGTTTCCAACACCCCCTATCATGCCTTTGCCCGGGTGCTTGCCCGCTTCTTCCCGACGGCGTTGAAGCCAGGCTCGATGTTCGGCTCGCAAGGCGTGGCGCCTGGCGCCTTCGTGCATGCGACGGCCGTTCTGGAGGCCGGTGTCACGGTCGATCCCGGCGCGGTCATCGGTCCCGGCGCCGAGATCGGGGCAGGCACCGTAGTCGGCTCCCATGCCGTCATCGGACCGCAGGTCCGCATCGGGCGCGACTGCGCGATCGGTTCCGGCAGCACGCTGCAATCGACCCTCATCGGCAACCGCGTCATCATTCACCCGGGCGTGCGCATCGGCCAGGACGGTTTCGGTTTCGCGATGAGCCCGAAAGGGCACATGAAGGTGCCGCAGATCGGCCGCGTCATCATCCAGGACGATGTCGAGATCGGCGCGAACACCTGTATCGACCGCGGCGCGAGCCGCGACACGGTGATCGGCGAGGGCACCAAGATCGATAACCTGGTCCAGATCGGCCATAACGTCGTCATCGGTCGCCACTGCGTCATCGTTTCCCAGGTCGGCATCGCCGGCTCGTCGACGCTGGAGGATTTCGTCGTCCTTGGCGGTCAGGTCGGCCTCGCCGGTCATCTGACGATCGGCATGGGCGCGCAGGTCGCAGCCCAAAGCGGCGTCGCGGGCGATGTGCCGCGCGGTGCGCGCTATGGTGGCTATCCCGCCCAGCCGGCGCTGAGCTGGGCGCGCGAGAGCGCCTTGCTGAAGTCGCTGGTCGCCAAGCGTGGCAAGACCTCGGATCGCTCGGACGTTTGACAAGATCCATCGCTGTCGGCCATGGCATGACAGGCAAGGATTGCATCACCTCGATCGCTCCGGCTCTAGAACGAATGGAAAATGCGGTGCCCAGCGCGGGGCCCGGATGGATAATGGGGACACCATGAACGACGCGACGAAAACCCTGGGTGTGGCGGACATCCAGAGGATCATGGCCTGCATTCCCCATCGCTACCCGTTCCTGCTGGTCGACCGCGTCGTTGACATCGACGGCGAGGATTCCGGCATCGGCATCAAGAACGTGACGATGAACGAGCCTCAGTTCACCGGGCATTTCCCCGGCCGCCCGGTTTTCCCCGGCGTGCTGATGATCGAGGCGATGGCGCAGACCGCCGGCGTCCTTGTCGTCAATGCCAGGGGCAGCGACGATCCGGCCGTCAGCACCGTGCTCTTCACCACGATCGACAAGGCGAAGTTCCGCAAGCCGGTCATTCCAGGCGATACGCTGCGCTTCCACCTGACGAAGGTGACTCGCAAGCGCAATCTCTACTTCTATCGCGGCGAGGCCCGGGTCGATGGGGTCCTGGTCGCCGAGGCCGATCTTTCGGCCATGGTCGTTTGACGATCAGCAAGGTCAGGACAGCGATCCCATGAGCGTGACCATTCACCCGATGTCGGTCGTCGATCCGAAAGCGCGCCTTGGGGCGGGCGTTCGCATCGGCCCGTTTTGCACGGTCGGGCCCGACGTGACCCTGGCCGACAATGTCGAACTGATCAGCCATGTCGCGGTTTCCGGAATCACCAGCATCGGTGAGCGCACGAAGCTCTATCCTTTCGCATCGGTCGGCCACCCGCCTCAGGATGTGAAATATCGCGGCGAGCCGTCGACGCTCGTGATCGGCGCCGACTGCCTGATCCGCGAAGGTGTCACCATCAATCCCGGCACCGAGGGCGGCGGCATGGAGACCACGGTCGGTGACCGTTGCTTCTTCCTCGCCAATTCGCATGTCGGCCACGACAGCCATATCGGCAACAACGTCATCTTCTCCAACAACGTCATGTGCGCTGGCCATGTCACGGTCGGCAATTTCGTCATCGTTGGTGGTGGCACGGGCTTGCAGCAATTCATCCGTGTCGGCGATCACGCCTTCATCGGCGGTGGCGCCGGCGTCATGAACGATGTCATCCCCTTCGGCCTGGTGCGCGACAACCCGGCTCACTTGGCCGGTCTCAATCTCGTCGGGCTCAAGCGGCGCGGTTTCTCGCGCGAGCAGATTCATGAATTGCGTCGCGCCTACAGGCTGCTCTTCGCCGATGAAGGCACTTTGTCGGAGCGCGTCGAGGATGTTGCAGGCGAATTTGCCGCCCATCCCCTGATTCACGAAATTCTCGATTTCATCCGCAACGGCAATGAGCGGGCGATTTGCGTCCCGCGCGACGTCAACGCGCCGGATCGGTGAACGCGGCTCATCCCGAGGCGACGGCGGTGGCGCGCGGGCCGCTCGCGATCATCGCCGGCGGCGGCGATTTTCCGCCTGCTCTTGCCGAAATCTTGGCCCGGCAAGGCCACAGCCTGTTTGTCGCCGCACTCGATGGCGCGGCTGACCCGGCACGTTTCGGCGAGATTGCGGTCACCTCATACAGGCTCGGCCAACTCGGGCGACTGCTCGACGATTTGCGCCGTCGGGAGATCGCCGATCTCGTCCTGATCGGCTCGCTGCCGCGCCCGAGCTTCGGTGCGCTGAGGCCGGAAGCCTCGACCTTGAAATATCTGCCTCATTTTGCACGCGCCTTTCAGGGCGGAGACGACCATTTGCTGCGTGGCGTCGTCCGCTTCTTCGAGGAGCGCGGCTTTCGCGTCCACGGCCCCGCCGAGATCGCGCCGGAATTAACCGTCCCAATGGGTGCGCTTGGCCGCAAGGCCGCCACGCCGGCTCAGCATGAATTGATCGCGCGCGGCTTCTCCATGCTGTCCGCGCTTGCCCCTTTCGATGTCGGTCAGGCGGCGATCCTGGCCGATCATCGCATCGTCGCGATAGAAGCGGCCGAGGGCACCGATGCGATGATCCGGCGTGTCGCCGAACTCGCCTCCAGCGGGCGGCTCAAGATAGCCAAGGGCGACGGCGTCCTGGTCAAGGCCCCGAAGGAGGGCCAGGACCTGCGCGTCGACATGCCGGCGATCGGCCCCGATACCTTGCGCAACATCTCAGAGGCGGGCCTTGCCGGTATCGCGCTCAGGGCTGGCCGCGTGCTCGTCGGCGATCGTGGCAAACTCGGCCGGCTTGCCGATCAGCTCGGCGTCTTCGTCGAGGGTGTCATATGAGCCGGCCATTCCGGCTTGCCATCATCGCGGGCGAGGCCTCCGGCGATGCGCTGGCGACGCGTTTCCTCGTGGCGCTGCGTGCCCGCTTGGGCGAGCGGCCGCTCGAACTCATGGGGGTGGGTGGCGAGAGCCTGATCGCGCAGGGGCTCGTCCCGCTGTTCCCGCAAGCCGATATCGCCGTGATGGGGTTCGGGCCTGTCATCGCGCGCTTGCCGCTGCTGCTGCGGCGGATGTCGGATGCGGCGAAGGGCGTTGCCGCCTTCGCGCCCGATCTGCTGCTGACGATCGACAGCCCGGACTTTTCCTTGCGCGTCGCCAAGAAGGTTCGCGCCCGTGCGCCGGCGATCCCGATCGTGCATTGGGTCTGTCCCAGCGTCTGGGCCTGGCGCTCCGGGCGGGCACGGCGCATGGCGCCGCATGTCGACCGCATTCTGGCATTGCTGCCCTTTGAACCGGCCGCCTTGGCGCGGCTGCATGGGCCAAGCACGGTCTATGTCGGGCACCCGCTGATGGAACGCCTGGCCGATCTGCGCCCGAACGTCGATGAAGCGGCTCGCCGCGCCGATAGCGAGCGACCGGAAATCCTGATCCTGCCGGGCAGCCGCCGCTCCGAGATCAATCACCTGATGCCGGCTTTTGGGCAGGCCGTGGCGCTGATCGCCGCCGAGCGGCCGCAAGCGTGCTTCGTCTTGCCGGCCGTCGTGCATCTTCGAGAACTGATCGGCGAAGCCGTCGCTTCCTGGCCGGTCAAGCCCGATATCGTCACCGGCGAGGCCAACAAGCTCGCAGCCTTCCGCGGGGCGCGCGCGGCGCTCGCGGCATCGGGCACCGTTACGCTCGAGCTCGCGCTGGCACAGATCCCCACAGTTGCCGCCTATCGCGGCGCCAATTGGGAAGCCGCTATCGCCAAGCGCTTGATCAAGCTGCCGAGCGTGATCCTGCCGAACCTGATCCTGGGGCGCAGTGTCGTGCCCGAATTCATCCAGGAGACGGCAACGCCTCAGACTTTGAGCCGGGAAGTTCTGGCGATCATTCCAGAGGGCGAGGCGCGCGCGCGCCAATTGGCCGGTTTCGACGAGGTCGAGACGATCATGCGTTCGGCCGGCGCGAGCCCGGCGGCGAATGCCGTCGAGGCCGCGCTGGCCTTGCTTGCATCAGATGATGCGGTGCGGGTTTGAAACCCGGTTCATTCGAGCGCCGCGCCTGACGCCTTGGCGATCGGGAACCATTTCGCCACCTCGATCTTGACGTGTTCGCCGAGTGCTTCGGGTGTCGAGCCGATGATCTCGGCGCTGACGTCGTTGAGGCGCTGCTTCACATTGGCGTCGGTCAGCGCTGTGTTTGCCACGCTGTTGAGCTTGTCGACGATGGGGCGAGGCAGATTGGCCGGCCCGAACAGCGCATTCCAAGTATAGGTCTCATAGCCGGTCAGGCCGCCCTCGGCGATGGTCGGGATGTCGGGGAAGGACGAGACCCGGGCCTTGGTGGTGACGCCGATGGCGCGCAATTGCCCCGTGCGGATGAATTGCGCGGAGGAGGGCAGGTTGTCGAACATGATCGGCACCGCGCCCGAGACCACGTCGTTCAAGGCGGGGCCTGCGCCACGATAGGGCACATGGTTCATGCTGACACCGCCGAGCGACTTGAACAGCTCGCCCGAAAGATGCAGCGGCGTGCCGACGCCTGACGAGGCATAGGCATATTTGCCGGGGTTTTCCTTCAGCAGCTTGATGACTTCCGGCACTGTTTTCGCGGGAAAGTCCGGATGCACGACCATGACGTTGGGCACTATGGCCAGCAGCGAGATCGGTGTGAAATCCTTGACCGGATCGAAGGTGACGGTCTTGAGGATCGCGGGATTGAGCGCATGGGTCGAGATCGTGCCCATCAGGATGGTGTAGCCGTCGGGCGCGGCGCGGGCCACGGCGGTGGAACCAAGGTTGCCGCCCGCTCCGGCGCGGTTCTCGATGATGACCGACTGCCCGAGCAGTTCACCCATCTTCTGGCCGACGAGGCGGGCGACGATGTCGGTGGAGCCGCCGGCGGCGAAGGGAACGATCAGCGAAACCGGTCGCGTTGGGAAGGTGGCTTGCGCCCGCGCGATCGCGGGAAATCCGGCGACCGAAAGCGCCGAGGCTCCGGTCAGGAAAACGCGACGATTCAAGCCATTCTGGTTCGACATAAAACTGCACTCCCAATTGATGGAGTGACGATAGCGTAGGCGCAGATGCGTCTCAGTTATCAATCCTGCGCAACAAAAAAGGCCGCGACGATTGCTCGTCGCGGCCTTCCAAGAGTTGGTCGGACTAAGAGTTGGCCCGGATGTTTCAGCGCCGGCCGATCGGGGTGTATTCGCGCTGGCCGGCGCCGGTGTAGAGCTGGCGCGGACGGCCGATGCGCTGGGACGGATCCTCGATCATTTCCTTCCACTGCGCGATCCAGCCGACGGTGCGCGCAAGCGCGAACAGCGCCGTGAACATCGAAGTCGGGAAGCCCATCGCCTTCAGCGTGATGCCCGAATAGAAATCGATGTTCGGATAGAGCTTCTTCTCGATGAAATAGGGGTCCGACAGCGCGATGCGCTCGAGCTCGATGGCGACGTCGAGCAGCGGATCGTCCTTGATGCCGAGCTCGTTGAGCACCTCATGCGTGGTCTTCTGCATGATCTTGGCGCGCGGATCGTAGTTCTTGTAGACCCGGTGGCCGAAGCCCATCAGTCGGAAGGGGTCGTTCTTGTCCTTCGCCTTGGCGATGTATTTCGGGATGTTCTCGACCGAGCCGATCTCCTCGAGCATCTTGAGGGCGGCTTCATTGGCGCCGCCATGAGCAGGGCCCCAGAGGCAGGCTGCGCCGGCCGCGATGCAGGCGAAGGGATTGGCGCCCGACGAGCCGGCGAGCCGGACCGTCGAGGTCGAGGCGTTCTGCTCATGGTCGGCGTGCAGGATGAAGATACGGTCGAGCGCGCGCGACAGCACCGGATTGACCTTGTACTCCTCGGCAGGCACCGCAAAGCACATGCGCAGGAAGTTCGAGGTGTAATCGAGCGAGTTCAGCGGGAACACGAAGGGCTGGCCGATGGTGTATTTGAACGCCATGGCGGCGAGCGTCGGCATCTTCGCGATCATGCGCATCGAGGCGATCATGCGCTGCTGCGGATCGGAGATGTCAGTCGAGTCGTGATAGAACGCCGACATCGCGCCGATCGAGCCGACCATCACCGCCATCGGGTGAGCGTCACGGCGGAAACCCTGGAAGAAGCGGGCCATCTGCTCGTGCACCATGGTGTGGCGCGTCACGCGATAGTCGAAATCGGCCTTCTGCGCGGCGGTCGGCAATTCGCCTTCCAGCAGCAGATAGCAGGTCTCGAGGAAGTCGCCATGCTCGGCGAGCTGCTCGATGGGGTAGCCACGATAGAGCAGGATGCCCTCGTCGCCGTCGATATAGGTGATCTGCGACTCGCAGCTCGCCGTGGAGGTGAAGCCCGGGTCATAGGTGAACATGCCCGTTTGCGAGTAGAGCTTGGCGATGTCGATGACGGAGGGGCCGATCGACCCCTTCTTGATCGCCATGTCGATGGTTTTTCCGTCGACCTGGAGCTGGCTGCTATTTCCGCTCATCGATACCGATCCTTTCAGGCTCGTTGCTGACCAGTCGCTGTTCCATCAGGCCCAACACCGAATTGTTGCGCACGAGACATCTCTGTCATCCGAAGGCCTGGACGTGACGGCCCTGTGACGGAACGGCAAATGCGGATACGGGCAGGAAGATGGTTCATCCAACTGATATTCAAGCAATATTTGTGCCCCTTCCACCACGCGGCGGAGCCGGTCACATGGCGCGTCACTAGACCATTTGCAGAGGCGGTTCAACAGAGCCGAAAGGGGGACAGAGCCCTCGCCACGTCATGACTGATCCACTAGGCGCGCCAGCGTCTCCTCGCGGCCGAGCACAGCCATGACGTCGAACAGGCCAGGCGACATGGCGCGGCCCGTCAGGGCGGCGCGCAGGGGCTGCGCTGCCTGGCCGAGCTTGAGCCCATGCTCCTCGGCATAGCCGCGAACCACGGCCTCCAGCGCCTCCGGCGACCAGTCGTTCAAGGCCGAGAGTTTCTCCGCCAGGCCCGGCAGGCGCTGGCGTGCGGCCTCGTCGAGCAGGGCTGTGGCCTTCTGATCGAGCTGCAGCGGGCGCGGGGCGTAAAGATAGTAGGCGCTGTCGAGCAGCTCGATCAGCGTCTTGGCGCGCTCCTTCAAGCCAGGCATGGCGGCAAGGAAGCGCGCCTCAAGCTCCGGCGAAAGCTCTGCCGGCAGGCCGCGTGCCGGGCCGATCTCGGGCAGGATGACTTTGAGCGCATCGAGCAGAGCCTGGTCTTCGGACTGGCGCATATAGAGCCCGTTCAAGCTCTCCAGCTTGGCGTAGTCGAAACGCGCCGGCGAACGGCCGATCGAGGACAGGTTGAACAGCGCGATCATCTCGTCGGTCGAGAAGATCTCCTGGTCGCCATGGCTCCAGCCGAGGCGCAGCAGATAATTGCGCAGCGCCACCGGCAAATAGCCCATGGAGCGATAGGCATCGACGCCGAGCGCACCATGGCGCTTGGAGAGTTTTGCTCCATCGGCCCCGTGGATCAGCGGGATATGCGACATGCTCGGCACCTGCCAGCCCATCGCCTGGTAGATCTGGGTCTGGCGGGCTGCGTTGGTCAGATGGTCGTCGCCGCGAATGACATGGGTCACGCCCATGTCGTGATCGTCGACCACCACGGCCAGCATGTAGGTCGGGTTTCCGTCGGAGCGCAGCAGGACGAGGTCGTCGAGGTTCTCGTTTTGCCAGACGACGCGGCCCTGGACCTCGTCCTCGACCACGGTCTCGCCGGTCTGCGGCGCGCGCAGGCGAATGACCGGCTTCACGCCGACCGGGGCCGTCGCCGGATCACGATCGCGCCAGCGGCCGTCATAGCGCATCGGCCGGCCCTCGGCCTTGGCCTTCTCGCGCATCTCGTCGAGCTCGGCCGGCGTCGCATAGCAATAATAAGCCTTGCCGGCAGCCAGCATCTGCTGGGCTACCTCGCGATGCCGCTCGGCACGGGCGAACTGGTAGACGGTGTCGCCATCCCAATCGAGCCCGAGCCAGCTCAACCCGTCGAGGATCGCGGCGATCGCCGGTTCCGTCGAGCGCTCGCGATCGGTGTCCTCGATCCGCAACAGCATCTTTCCGCCATGGCGGCGCGCATAGAGCCAGTTGAACAGGGCCGTCCGCGCTCCGCCGATATGCAGGAATCCGGTGGGCGAGGGGGCAAAGCGCGTGACGACCGCATCACTCATGAAGGCTGGGCTCCGGCTGGGCTCGTGAATCGGCAGCCCAAGGCAAAACAGGAAGGGAAGGCAAAAACAGGACAATTCACCGGTCATGGCATGACAGCCGGCGTGGCCCCTGTAACATGGCTCGGCCGCCCGCGTTAAGCGCAAGATCGCGGGCGGGCAGGGGGAAGGGGCGGCGGTGCATAGGGGACCGTCAGAGCAGATGAAATCACGCGGCGCGCTGGCCGGCGTCCTGCCGTGGCGCCTGCCCGGCTCATGGCTCGGCGGCGGTGTCGGCCTGGCATGGCGGGATTGGCCCAGGCAGGCGCGACAGGCCTTCGCCGCAGAGGCGGAGCGACGGCGGCTCTTCCTCTGGTTCCCGGTCATGATGGGCATCGGCATTCTGCTCTACTTCGCCGGCGACCGGGAGCCCGCGCTATGGGCGCCGCTTGCCGGCGTCGCGCTTGCAAGCGGCCTCGCCATAGCTCTGCGCCGGCGGCGGCTCGCCTTGCCGGTTTGTCTCGGGCTGGTTGCGGTCTTCGTCGGCTTCTCGGCGGCGACCTGGCGCACCGCGACGATCATGGCGCCGATCCTGGATCGCCCGCGCAGCGGCCAGCTCACCGGCTATGTCGAATCCGTCGAGGCGCGCGATGCAGGCGCTCGCCTCGTCGTGCTGGTCACCGGGATAGCCGGCGTCGAAGCGGAGCGACGGCCCAAACGCGTCCGCGTCAACATCAAGGCGGAGACAGTCGCGCCGGGAGATCATATCACGGCCAATGCGCGCCTTCTGCCGCCACCTGGTCCGGCGCGACCGGGCGGCTATGATTTCGGCCGCGACGCGTTCTTTCGCGGCATCGGCGCGGTCGGCAATATCCCCGGCAAGATCATGCTGACGCCGGCGCCCGGCCCGCCTCCACCCGAGCTCGCAAGAGCCGTGCTGATCGACCGCGCCCGCAACGCCCTGACCGCCCGCATCGCCAGCGTCGGTGGCGGGCAGGCCGGTGCGATGGCGGCGGCGCTGGTGACCGGCAAGCGTGGCCTGATCACGGAAACGACCAATGCCGATCTGCGCGCGGCGGGTATCTACCACGTCGTCTCGATTTCGGGCCTGCACATGGTGCTCGCCGCCGGTACGATCCTCTGGCTGGTGCGGGCGCTGCTGGCGCTCTCGCAGACGCTGGCCTTGCATTGGCCGCTCAAGAAGATTGCCGCCGTTGCCGCCATGGTCGGAGCAACCGCCTATTGCATCTTCTCCGGCTCCGACGTCGCAACCGTCAGGTCATTGATCATGACGCTGGTGATGCTCGGCGCAATCCTGATCGACCGCCCGGCGCTGAGCATGCGCAACCTTGCCTTGGCGGCCATCATCGTCTTGCTGCGCGAGCCCGAGGCGCTGCTCGGGCCGAGCTTCCAGATGTCGTTCGGGGCGGTCGCGGCGCTCATCGCCTTTGCCGAGCGCTGGGAGGAACGCAATCAGACCGCGCCGCCATCGCCATGGCCCTGGCCGCTGCGCCCACTCTGGATCGCCGCCAGCGGCACCGTCATCACGACCCTGCTGGCGACGGCGGCGACGGCTCCGTTCGGCGCCTATCATTTCCAGACCTTCAATCCGTTCGGGCTGCTCGGCAATGCGCTCGCCTTGCCCTTCGTCTCGCTGTTCGTCATGCCGGCTGCGGTGTTCGGAGTGCTGGTCTACCCCTTCGGCCTCGACTGGCCGGCCTGGTGGCTGATGGGCGCCGCCTCCGAGGTGGTGCTGCGGCTGGCCCACTGGGTCGCGGCGATCGACCATTCGACGCTGATCATTCCCGCCTTCGGCGAGGCCGCGCTGGTCTGCCTCGCCATGACATTGCTCTGGCTGACGCTGTGGAGCACGAAGCTTCGGCTGCTCGCCATCGTGCCGCTGGTGATGGGTGTCACGGTTGCGGCCAAGCCGGACCGGCCGGATATCGTCATCGAACGCGACGGTTCCGGTCTCGTCGTGCGCGGAGCCGACGACCGTTTCATTCTGGCCGGCCGGCCAAGCAGCTTCGTGCTGCAACAATGGCTCACCGCCGATGGCGATGGGCGGCAGCCCACGGATGCGAGCCTGCGCCAGAATGCGGCTTGCGATACGCAAGGCTGTGTCGTCACTGCCCGCAATGGCCGCCGCATCGCCTATGCGAAAGACCGGCTCGCCGTCATCGAGGATTGCCTGCGCGCCGATCTCGTCGTCACGCCGATACCCTGGTCGGCTCCCTGCGCAGCGAAGCTGGTCGACCGGACGGCCCTGAGCCGCGACGGCGCGACCTCCCTCATCGGCACTGCAGGCGGCTGGCGTATGGTCCAGGCAGAACGGAAGGATGCCGATCGCCCTTGGATGCGCAAGCGCGCGGTGACAAGCCCAAGGCCCGCGCAGCCGCCCCCGACGCGGCAGCCGGAGAGGAACGATACGGGTGATGTGGCAGCCGAGCCCGATCGGCTTCAGTAGCGCCGCATCAGATTGACCAACCGGCCCTGGATCTTGACCCGATCGGGGCCGAGCACACGGGTTTCATAAGCCGGGTTTGCGGCTTCAAGCGCGATTGACGAGCCACGTTTGCGCAGGCGCTTCAGCGTCGCCTCCTCGTCATCGATCAGCGCCACGATGATGTCGCCGGTATTGGCCGTGTCCTGCCGGCGGATGACGACGGTGTCGCCGTCGAGAATGCCGGCATCGACCATCGAATCGCCACGCACCTCAAGCGCAAAATGTTCACCGGTGCCGAGCATGTCCGCCGGCAGCGCGACACTATGGCTGCGGCTCTGGATCGCCGAGATCGGCGTGCCGGCGGCGATCCGCCCCATCACCGGAATTGCGATCGTGGCCCGCGCATCCTCTTCGGGACTGGGCGCCGGGCGCGCCTTGCCGAGGCCGCCGCCCTGGCCAAGCCCGCCTTGCACGATGGAGGGGCTGAAGCGCGCCCGCCCGCCCTGTGGCATGCCGACGCCATCGGGAAGCTTGATCACCTCCAACGCGCGGGCGCGATTGGGCAGCCGGCGAATGAAGCCGCGTTCCTCCAACGCCATGATCAGGCGATGAATGCCGGATTTCGAGCGGAGATCGAGCGCGTCCTTCATCTCGTCGAAGGAGGGCGGCACGCCGCTTTCACGCAGGCGTTCCTGGATGAAGCGGAGCAATTCGAATTGTTTGCGTGTCAGCATGGTCCCCGCCAGCGCCCGCGGCGCGAATTCGAAACAAATCACGAACATCATACACGTTCGTGTTGTGTTCCGCAAGCAAGTCCAGAGCCGGACCCGATCAGATTGCATCGCAACCCGATCGGATAACGCTTTCTCTAGCGGAGGCGGATGATCCGGCAGGGCGCGCCTTCTTTTGCCGGCTTTGCATGGGCCGGGCGAATGACCAGCGCCCGAGCACGTGCCAGATTGCCCAGCATCGAGGAATCCTGCTTGGCGAAGGGGCTGGCGAGCCAACCGGCCTCGATGTGCTGAAGATCGGCGCGCAGATAATCCTCGCGTTCATCATTAGCCGGCATATCGATTCCGAGGATCGCCGGCTCGCTGCGGTCGCGCGCGGGATCGGGCATGCCGAGCAGCGCCTCGATCAGCGGTGCCACGAACAGATGCCCGCAGACGATCGACGAGACCGGGTTACCGGGCAAGCCTACGGCGACCATGGCCCCGAGCCGTCCCATCATCATCGGCTTGCCCGGCCGCATCGCGATCTTCCAGAAGCCGAGCTCCATGCCCTGGCGCTTCAAGGCCTCCTGCACAAGGTCATGCGCCCCGACCGAAGCGCCGCCGAGCGTGATCAGCACGTCAGCGCCGGCTGCTCGCGCCCGCTCGATCTTGGCGGCGAGATCAGGATGATTGTCGCGCGCGATGCCGAGATCGAAGGCCGTTCCGCCGAGCTCCTCGACGATCGCCGCCAAGGAATAGCTGTTCGAGGCGACGATCTGGTCGGGCCCGACCGTTTCGCCCGGCAGGACGAGCTCGTCTCCGGTCGCCAGGATCGCGACCAGAGGCTTGCGTCGAACCGGCAGGGCAGGGTGTCCGGCTGCTGCCGCGAGGCCGAGTGCAGCACTGTCGAGCCGGCGTCCCGCCGGGAGGAGGAGGTCGCCTTTGCGGAAATCGAGCCCGGCGGGGCGGACGAAACGCCCCGGCTCAGCCCCTTCGCGGACGCGGATGACCGCGCTGCCGACACCGTCGGCATTCTCCTGGATCAGGATCGTATCGGCACCGTCGGGCATAGGCGCGCCGGTGAAGATGCGAATTGCCTCGCCGGCGCCGACCGTCCCTGCAAAGGCGCGCCCGGCCGCCGATTCGCCGATGACACGCAGCTCATTTGCCGGCGTAAGATCTATGGCTCGGGCCGCGTAGCCATCCATGGCGGAATTGGCGAAAGGCGGCTGCGTCCTGAGCGCGACGATATCGGCGCCCAAAACGCGCCCGGCGCAGGAGGCGAGCGGAACGGTCTCGACGGGCGTGGGCGCGGGAACGCTGTCGAGCAGCGCCTGCAGTGCGACCTTGACCGGGGTCAGGCTCATGCCGGCTGCCCCGCCTCGTAGACGCCGGATGTCCCGCCGGATTTGTGTACCAGCCGAATGCCCTCGATATGCATCGCGCGATCGACCGCCTTGACCATGTCGTAGACGGTGAGACAGGCGACACTGACGGCGGTGAGTGCCTCCATCTCGACGCCGGTCTGGCCTTTCATCTTCACCTCGGCGCGCACGCGCACGCCGGGCAATGCCTCGTCGATCGTGAGATCGACGGCGATCTTGCTGATCAGCAGCGGGTGGCAAAGCGGAATCAGTTCATGCGTGCGCTTGGCCGCCATGATGCCGGCGAGCCGGGCGGTGCCGAGCACATCGCCCTTCTTTGCGTCGCCGCGCCGCACGATGTCGAGCGTGGCTGCCTGCATCACCACATTGCCCTCGGCGATGGCGATACGCGTCGTCTCGGCTTTGTCGCCAACATCCACCATATGGGCCTGGCCCTGCGCATCGAGGTGGCTGAGGCCGGTCACGCCGCGGCCTCCTTGCCTGGACGGGCAAGCAGAGCGCGCGTCGCCTGCGCCACATCCGCCTGGCGCATCAGGCTCTCGCCGACCAGGAAGGTGTCGACGCCGACGAGCCGCAGCCTGGCGATATCGGCTGGGCCGAAGATGCCGCTCTCGCCGACGATGATCCGATCATCGGGAATGCGCGGTGCCAGGCGTTCGGTGACGGCGAGGTCGACATGGAAGCTACGCAGATCGCGGTTGTTGATGCCGAGCAGATGGCTGTCGATCTCTAGCGCACGATCGAGCTCGGCCTCGTCATGAACCTCGACGAGGACGTCCATCCCGAGGCTCTGCGCCGTGGCGTTGAGCTCGCGCGCCGTGGCGTCGTCGACGCCGGCCATGATGATCAGGATGCAATCGGCGCCCCAGGCCCGCGCCTCGAACACCTGATAGGCGTCGTAGAGGAAGTCCTTGCGCAGTGCCGGCAGGCCGGAGGCCTCGCGCGCTTGCGTCAGGAATTCGGGCCGACCCTGGAACGATGGCGCGTCAGTCAGCACGGAGAGGCAGGCGGCTCCGCCTGCCGCATAAGCCTTCGCCAGTGATGGCGGATCGAAATCCTCCCGGATCAGCCCCTTTGACGGGCTCGCCTTCTTGATCTCCGCGATCAATGCCGGCTGGCCCGTGGCATGCTTTGCCGCGAGCGCCGCGGCAAAGCCGCGTACGGGCGAGGCGGCCAGCGCCAGCCGCTCGATCTCGGCTTGCGGGACCGCGGCCTTGGCGGCGGCGATCTCCTGGCGCTTATAGGCCTCGATCTTCGCGAGAATATCGGTCATCGCCGCCTCACGCGTTCGAGCTGACGATCAATGCATCGAGCCGGGCCTTGGCGCGACCGCTGTCGAGCGCGGCGAAAGCCTGAGCCAGCCCGTCGCGCAGATCGCCCGCCTTGCCGGCAACGACGAGCGCAGCCGCCGCATTGAAGGCCGCGATATCGCGAAAGGCGGTCTTCTGCCCATCAAGCACGGCGCGCAGCGCGGCCGCATTCTGTTCCGGCTCGCCGCCGCGCAGATCCGCAGGCTTCGCCAGCGCAAGCCCGACATCGCCCGGGCTGATCGTGAAGCTCTCGATCTTGCCGCCATCGAGCGAGACGACCCGTGTCGGCCCGGTGGTGGTGATCTCGTCGAGACCATCGGAGCCGTGCACGGCCCAAATCCGCTGCGAGCCGAGCGAGGCCAGAACCTTCACCATCGGCTCCAGCCAGGTTTCGGAAAAGGCGCCGACGAGCTGCCTGGTCACGCCGGCCGGATTCGACAGGGGGCCGAGCAGGTTGAAGATCGTGCGGGTGCCGAGTTCGGTGCGCACCGGCGCGACATGGCGCATCGAGGCGTGGTGCGTCGGCGCGAACATGAAGCCGAGGCCGGCCTCCTTGATGCAGCGCTCTGTCGCCGCCGCGTCGAGCCCGACCTTGACGCCGAGCGCCATCAGCACATCGGCCGCGCCCGAGCGAGAGGAGGCGGCGCGGTTGCCGTGCTTGGCGACAGGCACACCACAGGCGGCCGTGATGATCGCGGCCAATGTCGAGACATTGTAGGAGCCCGACGAATCGCCGCCGGTGCCGACGATGTCGATGGCATCAGCCGGAGCCTGGACCTTGACCATCTTGCCGCGCATAGCGGCGACAGCCCCGGTGATCTCCTCTGTGGTCTCGCCGCGCACGCGCAAGGCCATCAGGAAGGCCGCGGCCTGGGCGTTGGTGACCTCGCCCGAGAGTATCGTGTCGAAGGCGTCTTTGGCCTCGTCGCGCGAAAGCGTGGCTCCGGTCGCGACCTTGGCGATGAAGGGTTTGAAGTCGTCCATGGGAACTCTGTGAAATCAGGCGGTCTGGGGCAGGGCGGCGGGGCGGTGCTGCTGCGACCATCGCTCGGAGCTCTCGAGGAAATTGCGCAGGATCGTCGCGCCATGCTCGGAGGCGATGCTCTCGGGGTGGAACTGCACGCCCTGCACGGGAAATTCGCGATGCGACAGCGCCATGATCAACCCGTCATCGCTCTCCGCCTCGATATCGAGTGCTGCGGGGCAGGTTTGACGGGAGACGACGAGCGAATGGTAGCGCGTCGCCTGGATCGGCCCGTTGATGCCACGGAACATGCCGCGCGACTGATGCCGGATCGCCGAGATCTTGCCGTGCATCGGCAGGGGAGCTCGCACGACATCGCCGCCGAAGACCTGGCCGATCGCCTGCAGGCCCAGGCAGACGCCGAAGATCGGCTTGGTTCCAGCGCCTTCGCGCACGAGGTCAAGGCAGATGCCGGCCTCGTTGGGCGTACAGGGGCCGGGCGACAGCACGATCGCGTCGTAGTCGTCGGACAACGCCTCAGAGACCGTGACCGCATCGTTGCGGCGCACGACGACGTCAGCCCCCAGCCCGCCGATCAGGTGGACGAGGTTCCAAGTGAAGCTGTCGTAGTTGTCGATCAGCAGGATGCGCATCGGTTCAAGGCTCAAGCTAGGGCGCAAGGTCATGCACGGTCGAGGGCAGGGCGGTCAAGTTGCAGCGCCGTCGAACGCCGTTGCGTGGTAAGGCTATCGCCCAGCAGGATGCGTTTGTGGTGAGTGCGCGGGGGCGGTGCGTGGCGTTCAATCGATATATCGGCCGGTATATTGGCATGGTGACGGCCGCGCTGTTGCTGGCCGGCTGCAACACCGGCGAGCGGCCTCAGGCCTTGCCCTATGAAGGGCTCGCGACGGCCGAACTCACCGGCTATGGCGTGATCCGCTTCTGGGCCGACGCGGTCGATGCGCAGACGAAGACCTATCTCGACGTCCAGTACCGCCAGATCGCCAGATCGGGCTGCGAACCCTGCCAGAGATCGGCTTCCTTCCTGGCGATCTCTGGCGGCAGCGCGGACGGCGCCTATGGTGCAGGTTTCCTCAAGGGCTGGAGTGCGCGCGGAGATCGCCCGCAATTCGAGGTCGTCACCGGCGTCAGCACCGGTTCGCTCGCCGCGCCGTTTGCCTTCCTCGGCCCCGCGCATGATGCCGAACTCGAGGAAATCTACACCCGCTATGGCGACAAGGACCTCTTCAACGACAAGGGCGTGATCGGCCTCGTCGGCGAATCGCTCTACGACACTGCGCCACTGCGTCGCCTGATCGAGCGCTATGCCAGCGATGATCTGCTCGACGCCATCGCGGTCGAGCATCGCAAGGGCCGCCGCCTGCTGGTGCAGACCACCAATCTCGATGCCCAGCGCCCGGTGATCTGGGACATGGGTGCGATCGCCGCCAGTGGCCAGGCGAGCCGCCGCCAGCTCTTCGTCGATATCCTGCTGGCTTCGGCCGCGATCCCAGCCGCGTTCCCGCCGGTGCGGCTCAGCGTCTCCAGCAATGGGCGGCTTTATGACGAGCTCCACGTCGATGGCGGTGTCGCTTCGCAGATCTTCTTCGCTCCGCCGGGGCTCGATCTGAACGGTGCGGCGCGGCGCAATCTCGGACATGAGCGCAAATTGGCGCTCTTCGTCATCCGCAACGGCAAGCTGAAGCCGGAATACAAGGCGAGCATCCAGACGGTTGCAGGCTTGGCGACGCGCTCGATCGCGACCCTGGTGAAGTACCAGGCGCTTTCCAACATCGCCGCGATCTCGGAACGGGCGCGTCGGCTGAGGGCAAGCTTTGCCTTCACGGCCGTGCCGGACGATTTCGCGGGCAAGCCGCGCTCGGAGTTCGACTCGCTTTACATGCAGGAGCTGTTCAAGCTCGGCTACGAACAGGCGCGCGCCGGCCATGCCTGGTTGAACGAGGCGCCGGCTTCGCCGACGCTGGCTATACGCTGAAGCGAGCCAGAGGCTGTTATGGCCTCTACTGCCCGCGCCCAACCCGCGAGGCGAAGCGGATCGCTTCTTCCGCTGCCTTGAACAGGGCTTTCGCCTTGTTCACGCATTCGGCCTGCTCGGATGCCGGGTTGGAATCATAGACGATGCCGGCGCCGGCCTGGACATGCATGCGCTCGTCCTTGACCACCGCCGTGCGCAGCACGATGCAGGTGTCCATCTCGCCATTGGCGCCGAAATAACCGATGCAGCCGCCATAGGCGCCACGCGCGTCGCGCTCCAGTTCGTCGATGATCTCCATCGCCCGGACCTTCGGCGCGCCCGAGACCGTGCCGGCAGGAAAGCCGGCGGACAAGGCGGCCAGCGCGTCATGCTGCGGGTCGATCGTGCCCTCGACATTCGAGACGATGTGCATGACCTGGCTGTAGCGCTCGATGAAGAAGGAATCGGTCACCTTTACCGAGCCGATCTGCGCGACCCGGCCGACATCGTTGCGGCCGAGATCGAGCAGCATCAGATGCTCGGCGCGTTCCTTCGGGTCGGCCAGCAATTCCTCGGCGAGCGCGTCGTCCTCAGCCACCGTCGCGCCGCGCCGCCGCGTCCCGGCGATCGGCCGGATGGTGACGGTATCGTCGCGCAGCCGGACCAGGATTTCTGGGCTGGAGCAAACGATCTGGAAGTCGGCGAAGTCGAGATAGCACAGGAACGGCGCCGGATTGACCCGCCGCAGCGCCCGGTAGAGAGCGAAGGGCGGCAGCTGGAAGGGCGCCTCGAAGCGCTGCGACAGCACGACCTGGAAGATGTCACCGGCGCGGATATAATCCTGCGCGGTGGCGACCATGGCGTGGAAATCCGCCTCGCTGGTGTTCGAGACAATCGCCGGCTCCGGCAAATTGGCGATGTCGATGGCGGCATCGGCCGGCAACGGCCCTTCGAGCGCCATCACCACGGCGTCCAGCCGGTCCTGCGCCTGCTCATAGGCCGCGCGGGCCGCGATGCCGGGCTGAGCCCGCACCGGGGTCACGACATGGATCTCGTCGCGCACCGAATCGAACACGACCATCAGCGTCGGGCGCATCAGGATCGCGTCGGGAACGCCGGTGCCGGTCTCCTTCGGCTCGGCCAGGCGCTCCATCAGGCGCACCATGTCGTAGCCGAGATAGCCGAACACGCCGGCGGCCATGGGCGGCAGCTTCTCGCCTTCCGCCCCTTCGCTGTCGGGGATCGCGCTCTCGTCCAGCAATGCGCGCAGGCTTTCGAAGGCCGGGCGCGGATCGGTGAGGAAGCTGTCGCCGAGCGCCGGTCGGCACAAGGCGGCCTCGCCGTGATGGCAGCGCCAGATCAGGTCTGGCTCGAGCCCGATCATCGAGTAGCGCCCGCGCACGGCTCCGCCTTCGACCGATTCGAGCAGGAAGGCCGGGCCCGTCGTCGCGTGCCGCAGCTTCAGGAAGGCGGCGACCGGCGTCTCGCAATCGCCGACCAGCACCTGGCGCAGCAATTGTGCCGTGCCGGCCTCGTAGCTTTGCGCGAAGCGTTCGAAAGCGGCTTGCATGGTCAATTCTGCGCGCCGCCGGTGGCGTTGCGGAATGCGGCCTCGTTGACGCTGACGCCGAGCTCCGACTGCCGCTTGCCGACATATTGCGACAGGACGTCTTCGCTGATGCTCGAAGCGAGCAGGCGGGCGAAATTATCCGCCTCCTGCGTCGTGCGGGCATAGGGCTGCACGGTCGCGCTATCGACCTTGAACAGCACGCGCCCGCCATCGGCGAGAGACGCCGCGCCGCTCTTGCCGACCGCCGTGCCGAAGATCAGGCTGACCACATTGGCCGGCAAGTCGGGGCGTTGCTCCTGCCGGCCGATATCGGCGGCCTTTTCGATCGTGAGCCCGGCGGTCGAAGCGGCCGCGTCGAAAGCCTCGCCCTTGTCGAGCTGAGCGACGAGTTCGCGCGTCTTGGTCGAGAGCTTGCTCGCGACCTCGTCGGCGCGCCATTGCGCCTCGACCTGCGCCTTGACCTCATCGAAGCCCTGCGCGCGGGCGGGATCGATCTTGGTTAGATCGAACCAGACATAGCCGGTATCGCGCGGCAGCCGGATCGCCTCGTTGTCGACGCCGATATCCGAGCGGAAGAGCGCCTGCACGGTCGCGTCGCCTCCCGGCACGGCCGTCTCGGTCGCGCCATCGGGCTTGCGCAAGCTCGCATCGACGGGGCCGAGCGTGCGCAAGGGCAGCTTCAATTCGCTGGCGATCTCGGCCAGCGGCTTGGCGGCAGCGCGCTGATCCTCGATCTTGTCGTGCAGGTCGGTAATCAGGCTCGTGGCGCGGCTGGTCGCGATCTCGCTGCGCAGCTCGGTCGCGACCTCCTCATAGGGGCGTACACGCTCGGGCGTGATCGCGGTCACGCGCAGCAGGACTGGGCCAAAGGCGCTCGTCACCGGAGCGCTGACCGCACCTTGCGCCAGCGCGAAGGCAGCGTCGCGTACGGCCGGATCGAAGACCTGGCTCTTGGCGAAGGTGCCGAGCGAGAGATCCTTCTCGGCGACGTTGCGCTGGGTCGCCACTGCCTCGTAGGTCTCACCGCCGTCGATGCGGGCCTTGGCGGCCTGCGCCTCTTCCGGCGTCGGGAAGGCGATCTGCTGGATGGAGCGCGTCTCAGGCGAGCTGAAGCGCTGCCCCTTGATCTGCTCATAGCGCGCCTTGACGTCGTTCTCGCTGACCGAGGCCGGATCGGCGACCGTCTCGGCCGAGATCGAAAGCATGCTGGCGGTGCGGTATTCGGGCGCGCGGAAAGCGGCCTTGCGCTCGTCGAAGAAGGTCTTGAGCTGAGCTTCGGTGGGGGCTGCGAGCTCACCGGCCGTGCTCACCGGCACGCGGGCGAAGGTGATGCTACGCTTCTCGTTGCGCAGGCGGTGGCCGATCTCCTGCAGCGCCACGGGCGCGGCGACTGCGCCCACGACCATCTCGGCGAGCTGCTGGCGCAGGATGGTGGCGCGCTGCTCGCGGACATAGGCCTGCTCGTTATAGCCGTTATTGCGCAGCAATTCGTTGAAACGCGCCGGCGAGAAAGCGCCCGATGCGTCACGGAAGGTCGGATCGTCAAAGATCAGGTTGCGAATCGTCTCGTCGGATACGGCCAGCCGCATGCCCTGCGCCGTCTGGTCGAGCACCGCTTCCGTCACCAGCCGCGACAGCACCTGCCGGTCGAGACCAATCGCGCGCGCCATATCGGGCGTGATCTGGCGGCGCTGCTGGCGGGTCAGCGTCTGGATCTCGTTCTGATAGGCCGTGCGCATCTGTTCGAGGCCGATCTCGACCTTGCCGACGCGCGCGACTTCGTTGCGGCCATAGCCGCGGAAAATGTCGCCGATACCCCAGATCGCAAAGGACAGGATCAGGAAGCCGAATGTTATGCTGATGATGAGCTTCCCGAGGAAACTCTGACCCGCCTTGCGGATGCCCTGCATCATCATTGAATTTAAGTCTTTCCTGTCCGGATGCGGCGCAAGCGGGCGCGCCGCCGGTTTTTGTCGGTGCCGCTTATAGGAACCGCTTGCGCAACTCGCAATCATTCCTGAGTCGATCGGCACTGCGGTGTTGCAGGGCGATTGCGGCATGGGCCGGCCGTTGCTAGAGGCTGTTAGGGACTATGGGAAGGGTTTGACGCTGGCGATTTTGCGCGAATGTCAGCAGTTCGAGGACGCAAACCCTCCGGTTTGCTACGAAGAACGACGCCGCAGTCGCGCAAAAGCGCCGCGCCCTGCGGGTGAGGTGAAAACGGCGGAGTGCAGCGTCGCATCGCTTGCCGATACCGATGGTATCGCCTGCGCAATGCTCCTCCCATCTCCGCCGTTTTGACCTCATCAAACCCTTCCCATAGTCCCTAACAGCCTCTAGAGCCGGCGCAGCATCTTGGGAGGCAAAACGTGACGCGCAGCATCAGGCCGCTGGTGGCCGGCAACTGGAAGATGAACGGGCTGAAGGCCGATCTCGCCATCGCGGTCGAGGTCGCCAAGGGCTATGACATCGCGCTGAAGGCGGCCGTCGATCTTGCGATCTGCCCGCCCGCGACCCTGCTCTATACCACTACGGCCGCATTGATCGGATCGCGCATCGCAACCGGCGGGCAGGATTGCAGCCTCAATCCCGGCGGCGCCTTCACTGGCGAGGTCTCGGCCGCGATGCTCGCCGATTCCGGCGCGAGCTTCGCCATCGTCGGCCATTCCGAGCGGCGCACGCTTCATGGCGAGACCAACGCCATCGTCAAGGCGAAGGCGCAAGCGGCGCGGGACGCCCTGCTGGTGCCGATCATCTGCGTCGGAGAGACCAAGGATGAGCGCGAGGCCGGCAAGGCCCTGGCGATCGTCAAGAAGCAGCTACGCGGCTCGGTCCCGGAGGATTCGACGGCGGCTGGTCTCGTCATCGCCTATGAGCCGGTCTGGGCGATCGGTACGGGCCTGACCCCGACGGCCGCCGATGTCGCTGAAATGCATGAGGCGATCCGCACAGAGCTCGGCCGGATTCTCGGCAAGGCGGCGGCTGCCGGCGTTCGCCTGCTTTATGGCGGCTCGGTGAAGCCCTCTAACGCGGCGGAATTGATGAATGTCGCCCATGTCGATGGCGCACTGGTCGGCGGCGCGAGCCTGAAGGCCGAGGACTTCCTGGCGATCGCGCGGGCCTGCGCCTGAGTCCGGGGCACCGCCAAGCGTGATTTGCCGGGTGGTGCGCTTCGTAGACGCGTGCTATGTGCGCCGCGACCTCTACAAGCCCGATACGGGCAGACGGGGCGGGGCGCTCTTGCGGCGGCCCGCTCCATACCCATTTTCGTGAGACCATGCAGAACGTTCTCATCGTCATCCATTTGATCATCGTGGTCGCACTCGTCGGCGTCGTCCTCCTGCAGCGCTCCGAAGGCGGCGGGCTCGGCATGGGCTCCGGCGGCGGCGGCGCGGGCGGCTTCATGACGGGCCGCGGCCAGGCCAACGCGCTGACCCGCGCTACCGCTATTCTGGCCGGCGCCTTCTTCCTGACCTCGATCGTGCTCGCAGTGATCGCGAATCGTAGCCGCGTGCAGCGTTCGATCATCGACGGCGCGCCCACGACGAGCGCGCCCGTCAACCCGACTGGCCCGAGCGCCCCCAATGCCGGCGGCGTGCTCGACCAATTGCGGCAACTGCAAGGGCCGAGCGGCGGCTCGCAGCCGCCGACGCCCCCCGCGGCGCCGCAGCAATGACGACAGGGCAGGGGCCGGGAAACCGGCCCTTCTCTTTTGACGAGAAGCCGCCGGGAAACCGGCCCTTCTCTTTTGACGAGAAGCCGCCGGGCAACCGGCTGCTTCCACCGGGCCTGGTCCAGCTGCGCTGCTATAGTGGCCCTGATGGATCGGTCTCGACGGACAAAGGCAGCCTGGAGGGTCGCTGGACTCGTCAGGCTGTGGACAAGCGTGTGAAGCACAACGGCCCTGCGCGGCGCCGCTTCGCGAATCGAAACCTTGGCGTTAAAGGTGACCTCCCATGACGCGGTATGTTTTCATCACCGGCGGCGTGGTGTCCTCGCTTGGCAAAGGCCTGGCGTCGGCGGCTCTCGCAGCTCTTCTTCAAGCGCGCGGCCACACGGTCCGCCTGCGCAAGCTCGATCCCTACCTCAATGTCGATCCGGGCACGATGAGCCCGTATCAGCATGGCGAGGTCTTCGTCACCGATGACGGGGCCGAGACGGATCTCGATCTCGGCCATTACGAGCGCTTTACCGGCCGGCCCTGCAACCGGGGTGACAACATCACCACCGGCCGCATCTACATGGACATCCTGACCAAGGAACGCCGTGGCGATTATCTCGGCGCGACCATCCAGGTCGTTCCGCACGTCACCAATGCGATCAAGGAATTCATCCTCACCGGCAATGAGGGCTATGATTTCGTCCTGATGGAAGTCGGCGGCACGGTCGGCGACATCGAGAGCCTGCCCTTCCTGGAGGCGATCCGCCAGACCAGCCAGCAATTGCCGCGCGGCCAGTGCATCTTCATCCACCTGACGCTGCTGCCCTACATCCCGACCGCAGGCGAGCTGAAGACCAAGCCGACCCAGCATTCGGTCGCCGAATTGCGCTCGATCGGCATCCAGCCCGACATCCTGCTCTGCCGCACCGATCGCGAGATCCCGCGCGAGGAGCGTCGCAAGCTCGCCTTGTTCTGCAATGTCCGCGAGACCGCCGTGATCGAGGCGAGGGACGTCGCATCGATCTATGACGTGCCGCTGTCCTACCATGCGGAGGGGCTCGACAATGAAGTGCTGGCCGCCTTCGGCATGGATGCCAGCGCTGAACCCGACATCTCGAACTGGCGACGCATCTCCGAGCGGGTGAAGAACCCCGAGGGTGAGGTCACCATCGCCATCGTCGGCAAATATACCGGCATGAAGGACGCCTATAAGTCCCTCATCGAGGCGCTGACGCATGGCGGCATCGCCAACCGGGTGAAGGTCAATCTCGACTGGATCGAATCGGAGGTCTTCGAGAAGGAGGACCCGACGCCCTTCCTCGAGCATGTCCACGGTATCCTCGTGCCCGGCGGCTTCGGTCACCGCGGCGCGGAGGGCAAGATCAAGGCTGCGACCTTCGCCAGGCAGCACAAGGTGCCGTATTTCGGCATCTGCTTCGGCATGCAGATGGCCGTGATCGAAGCGGCCCGCTCGCTTGCCCATATCGAGAAGGCGAATTCCAGCGAATTCGGACCGACGGAAGAGCCCGTTGTCGGCCTGATGACGGAATGGATGCGCGGTAATGAGCTCGAGCAGCGCGCGGCCGACGGCAATCTCGGCGGCACCATGCGGCTTGGCGCCTATGCCTCGATCCTCGATCCCGACACCAAGATCGCCAAGATCTATGGCGGGACTGAGATTTCCGAGCGTCATCGCCATCGCTACGAAGTCAATATGAGCTATCGCGAGCGGCTCGAGGCGCAAGGGATGAAGTTCAGCGGCGTCTCGCCCGATGGGCTCCTGCCGGAAACGGTCGAATATCCCGACCATCCCTGGTTCATCGGCGTGCAGTATCACCCGGAGCTGAAGTCGCGGCCCTTCGAACCGCACCCGCTCTTTGCAAGCTTCGTTGAGGCTGCCGTGGTGCAAAGCCGGCTGGTCTGAACCAGGCTGGAGCGAATTGTTTCAGCGCGTTTTCTTCACGCGAGCCGGTATCCGCTTCGCTCGAAAACACTCTACGGCATCAGACCGAATATCGTATTCGGTCTGATGCTGTAAGGCCTTGACCTTGCATCGGCTTGTTCCGGAAACCGGTTCCCACTTTTCGGGCCGATGCATCTAGCGGTCGCCTCACTCAGGGGCGGCGACCCAGGGATGCCGGTGTTCCCGATAAACGCTCTTCGTGGGGGCGGGGAACGCCGGATCCGCGAAGGCTCCGACGGCAACGGCGATCACATCCGGCTTTCGCGTTGGTTCCCAGAAGACGGTGCTGCCGCAACTGGGGCAAAAATGATGCATCACCGCATAGCCGCTGTCGGATGGTCGCGAGTAATCCGAGAAAACACCCGAGATGCTGATCTTGGAGCGCGGGAAGAAGGCGGCGATCCCATAAGTACTGCCGGTCCGTCGCTGGCATTCGAGACAATGGCACAGGGAGACGCTGACGGGCTCGCCCTCGCAACTGAGGCGAAGCTGGCCACAAGCACAACTGGCTGCGCGTATCTTCATGAGGGCAAGCTACCGCAATCCTGACCGGGCCTGGAAGGCGTCTATACAACCCGCCGAGTTCCTAGACCGCCCGAATTTCTGTACACTGGCGTTGTGTCATAACTCACGTATAGTCATCGAACAGCTTTTTGCGGCCCGGGGGCGAGCGGCATGGCAATCTCGATGGCGGGGCTTCCCGCCTTTCTGCTCTATTTCGTGGTCGGCGCCGCGCTTATCGCGGGCTTCGCCATTATCTATCTGCGGATCACCGCTCATGACGAGATCGCGCTGATCCGCGCCGGAAATCTTTCGGCGGCGATCGCGTTCGGCGGCAATCTGACGGGCTTTTCGATTCCGCTGGAAAAAGCGATCGCGCAGGCGAGCAGCATTCCCGACTGCGTGCTCTGGGCCATCGCCGCGATGCTGATCCAGTTCGCCGTCTATGGCCTTGCTCGCCTCATCATTCCCGAGCTTTCGCGCAAGATCGAGGAGGATCGCATTCCCTCGGCGGCGATGCTGGCCGTCATCGCCGTGATTTCCGGCACGCTGGCGGCCGCCAGCATGACTGTCTGAGAGGGCGGCGCGATGAAGCGCTCGACGCAGATCGGATTGGCGGCGGCGGGCGTGGTGCTGGTCGCGACCGTCTGGTCACTCTCAGGCAGCGACGATGATGACAGCCTCGTCTACAACACCCTCGCCGAGTGCCGCGCCGGCGGGCAATTGAGCGCCAGCCAATGCGAGCAGCGCTTCAACGAGGCCACGGCCAATCATTTGCGCGACGCCAGGAAATTCAGCAACACCAGCGCCTGCGAGACCGAATATGGCGCCGGCTCCTGCCAGAGCGCAACCTGGAACGGGGCGCAGGTCGTCATTCCCGCCCTTGCCGGCATCATGCTGGCGCGCAGTTTGAGCCAGGGCGGCGGCGCGGCGCAGCCGCTATTGCCGCCGACGCGCGACGCCTGCCCGCCGGGCTCCCAGGCACAGGAATGCCAGCAGGCGCGCTCCTCATCGAGCAGCAGCGGTGGTGGTTCCCGCGGGGGCAGCTATTCCCGCGCCTATTCGACGTCATCTGGTCAAGCGTTGGTCGCGCGCAGCGGCGGTTCCAGCAGCGGCGTCAGCACGACCAGCGTTGCTTCGCGCGGCGGCTTCGGCTCGACTTCGCATTCCTTCAGCTCCTCATCCTCGTCCTGAGATGCGCCGCGTCGTCTTCGAAGCGCGCGCGGATTGGCAGGCTCAGGTCGAGCGCCTCGGCTTTGCCTTCCACACCATCGACGGCGCAACCTATTGGGATGAAGGCGCGGCCTACGCCTTCACGCTGGACGAGATCGAGCGCGATATCGAGGCGCCGACCGAGGCGATCGAGCAGCTCTGTTTCGCCTTCATCGAGAAGGCGATCGACGATGACGCGGTCCTGACTCGGCTCGCCATTCCCGAAGCGCAATGGGCCTTCATCCGCGAGAGCTGGCAGCGCGGCGAGCGCAATCTCTATGGCCGGCTCGACCTGGCCTATGACGGGCGTGGGCCGGCCAAGCTGCTCGAATATAATGCCGATACGCCGACGGCCCTGTTCGAATCGAGCGTCGTGCAATGGGACTGGCTCGAGCAGGCCATGGCGAATGGCAGGCTGCCCGCCGGCTGCGACCAGTTCAATTCATTGCATGAGCGATTGATCGCCGCCTTTGCCGGGCTGCGTGCGCCGTCGCCCTATCGACTGCATCTTGCTTGCGTGCAGGAGAGCGCCGAGGACAAGGGCACGGTCGATTATCTGCTCGATTGCGCCAAGCAGGCCGGGCTCGACGCCCGCTTCACCTTCATCGAAGAGATCGGCCTGCTTACCGATGGCTGCTTCTGCGACGGTTCGAACGTGCCGATCGAGACCATGTTCAAGCTCTACCCCTGGGAATGGCTCTTCCGCGAACGCTATGCCAGCGCGCTTTCGGGCTCGCGCTGCCAGTTCATCGAGCCGCCCTGGAAGGCGCTGCTCTCGAACAAGGGCTTGCTGGCTTGCCTCTGGGAGATGGAACCCGGCCATCCGAACCTGCTGCCGGCTTTCTTCGAAGGCGATCCTCGCTGCGAAAGCCTGTCGCCGCGCCGGGTTCGCAAGCCGCTCTATTCGCGCGAGGGCGCCAACATCACCTTGCTGGAGCGCGGCAAGGTGCTGGACAGCGATGATGGTCCCTATGGCGCCGAGGGCTTCATCCTGCAGGACGCCGCGACCAACCTGTTCCAGTCCGACGGAAACTACGCGGTGATCGGCTCCTGGCTCGTCGCCTCGCAGGCTTGCGGCCTCTGCATTCGGGAGGATGCGACGCCGATCACCAAAAACACCTCACGCTTCCTGCCGCACTATATCGAGCCATGACCTGCATCGCGCCATGACCTGCGCCCGATGACCTGCTAGACAAGGAGCTGTCCGAGCCTCCTGCCTTGCGAGACATCGCCATGCCTGCTCCCACCACCCCTCGCGGCCTTGACCATCTCGTCATCGGCGTGCGCGATCTCGACGCCGCCGGCGCCTTCTATGAGAAGCTCGGTTTCCGCGTCGGAGTACGCAACAGCCATCCCTGGGGCACGCAGAATCGGATCGTCCAGTTTCCAGGCTCCTTCCTCGAGCTGATCACCATTGGCGATGCCGAATCGATTCCGGCGCCTGCGCCGGGTCGCTTCTCCTTCGGGGCTTTCGTGCGCGATGCCCTGGAGCGCGGCGAAGGCATGTCGATGCTGGTTCTGGAAAGCCAGGACGCCAAGGCCGACAATCTCGCCTTCAAGGCCGCCGGCATCGGCGCCTTCGAGCCGTTTTTCTTCGAACGGCAGGCACGCCGCCCGAGCGGGGAGGAGGTGCGCGTCGCCTTTTCGCTTGCCTTTGCCGACGATGCCGCCGCGCCTGAATGCGGCTTCTTCGTCTGCGAGCAGCACGAACCGCAGAATTTCTGGAATCCGGCCTTTCAGCAGCATGAGAATGGCGCGACCGGGCTGTCTGCGGCGATCCTGGTGACGGACGAGCCCGAGCAGCACCGCGCCTTCCTCACCGCCTTTACCGGCGGGGCCGAGATCCTCGAGGGCAATGAGGATTACGTCCTGGACCTGCCGCGCGGTCGCATCGACGTGCTCGATGGCGAGGCCGCGAGCGCGATCTACCATGTCGAGCCGGACCCGACGCCGGCGCGCTTTCTCGGATTTTGCGTGACGGTGGCGGATCTCGAAGCCGTCGCCACGCGGCTGCGTGCAGCGGGCGCTCCCTTCGCACAGGGCGAGGAGCGGATTGTCGTGCCGGCGGCCGCTGCGCTGGGCTGCGTTATTGCCTTCGAGCAGGGTTGAAGCCATCCTGTCCCGGCGAACGGGACAGGGCCATCCATGATAGCTGACGCTTTGGCGAAACTTCCGGATTTCGCCCTGTTCTTTACCGGCTCGCTGGCGCTCGCCGGCCTCTACCTACTGATCTACACGCTCGCGACCTCGCATAACGAGTTCGGCCTGATCCGTCAGAACAACCTCGCTGCCGCACTCTCGCTGGGTTTGAGCCTGATCGGCTTCGCGCTGCCCTTGTCGAGCGCCATCGTCCATTCCACGACGATCGTGGATCTCGCGGTCTGGGGCATCGTCGCCATCATCGTGCAATTGGTCGTCTATGCGCTGGTGCGGCTGGTGCTGCCCAACCTGTCGTCGCGGATCGCCTCGGGAGAGCTCGCCGCGGCGCTCTTCCTTGGAGCGGCCTCACTTGCGGCTGGCGTCATCAACGCCGCCGCGATGAGCTTCTGATCGCGCAACAAGGCTTCTGATCGCGCAAGACGCCGCTTCAGGCTGAGGCGCGCTCTTTGGGCAAGGTCGCCAGCAGGCCGACGAGCGCCCGGTCGTGCAGCACGACCATGCGCTCCTTGGGCTTCAGCCAGATCGCGGCATCCTCGATCGTCTCGGCATCGACGAGCTTGGCCTGCGCCACGGCGCGGTCGGGCTCGATCTCGCCGCGCCGACGCGGCTGGCCCTCCGGCAGCATCATGTCATGGGCGTGGCGCAAAGCCGCGTCGGCATGAAGCGCCACGAGCCCGTCCGCCTCGTCGAAGCCAGCCTCGGCGAATTCAGCCTGCAGCGCGTTCGCCCGCAGCGCGATGGCTGGCGGGTCGCCTTCCTCTGGCGTCACCAGTAATTTGTGCCGCTTCAGCCAGAGGCCCAGCCCCAATTGTCCCGATGCCCAGGACAAGGGAATCGCCAGCACGAGGCCGACGATCGTGGGCGACATCCAGGCGAACAGCGATGTCGCGATCATGAAGGCCGAGATGCCGGCGACCACACCGAGCACCGTGTGGGTCCGGTGCCGGCGGATGATGTCCTTCAGCGGGATCGAGCCGTCGTCGCGCCGCTGCGGATTCCAGCCGGTGTCGCGCCCGAGCAGGATCTGGAAGACCGAGCCGGACTGGATCAGCATCATGATCGGCGCGAAGAAGGCGGAGAACAGGATCTCGAGCAAGGCCGAGAAGATCAGCCTGATCGCGCCGCCGCCGGCGCGCCGGAGCTTGCCGTTGATCAGGGTCAGGACGAGCCCGAAGCCTTTCGGCGCGAGCAGGATCGCCATGGTCAATGCGAACAGGTTCAAGGCGCGCTCGGGGTCGAAGCGCGGCCAGACCGGGAAGAGCGTGAACTCCTGCGTGAAATATTCCGGTCGCGCGTAATTGACCTGCAGCACGATCAAAATACCGACGACCAATTGCATCAGCCAGAAGGGCGAGGCGAGATAGCCCATGATGCCGGTGGCGAAATGCTGGCGCGTCGACCAGACGAAGCCCTTCGCCCCGATGATGCGCGAATGCTGCAGGTTGCCCTGGCACCAGCGCCGGTCGCGCACCGAGATGTCGATCAGCGAGGGCGGGCTCTCCTCATAGGATCCCGTCAGGTCGGGCAGCATATAGACCGACCAGCCGGCACGGCGCATCAGCGCCGCCTCGACGAAATCGTGGCTCAGCACATGGCCGCCGAAGGGCGGCTTGCCCTTCAGGTCAGGCAGGCCGCAATGGTCGGCGAAGGCCTTCGTGCGGATGATCGCGTTGTGGCCCCAGTAGTTGCCGTCGCGGCCCGACCACATGGCGAGCCCGGTCGCGATGACGGGGCCGTAGACGCGGGCGGCGAATTGCTGGAGCCGCGCGAAGAAGGTGTTGCGGTTGATGATCAGCGGCAGCGACTGGATGATGCCGGAATCGGGATCGGCCTCCATCGCGGCCGCGAGCCGGACGATGCAGGTGCCGGTCATCAGGCTATCGGCGTCGAGCACGACCATATGCTCGTAGTAGCCGCCCCAGCGCGTGACGAAATCGGCGATGTTGCCGGCCTTGCGGTGGTGGTTCTTCGGCCGATGCCGGTAATAGACGCGGGCTTCGGGGCCGAGCTTTTCGCGCAGCGCCAGGAAGGCGCGTTCCTCGGCGATCCAGACATCGGCATTGGTCGTGTCGGAGACGATGAAATAGTCGAAATGCTCGCCAAGGCCCGTCGCCTCGACGGATTCCTTGATGGCCGCGAGCGCGGCGAAGGTCCGCGCCGTCGATTCATTGTAGATCGGCATCACCACGACGGTGCGGTGCTGCAGCGTCTCGACCCGGCTCGTGCGTCCGCTTCCGACCAGAAGCCCGAAGAAACCCAGCAGGGCGCTGGTGAAGGCGAGCGCGATCCATGAGAAATTGACCGTGAACAGCACGAGCAAGACGTACTGCAGCGAGGTCGTGCGGCTCACCGACACGACATTGTACATTTCCCAGGCGCCATAGGCTGTCAGCACCATGCCACCGCCGAAGACGAACAGCCGCTTCAGCCAGGGCGTCGTCCAGAGCTTCGGCACAGCGGGCTTGCGCCGGTCGGACGCCTTCCAGCTCCGGAAGGATTGCACCGGCATGAGCAGCCGGTTCTCGGGCGGCGTCGCCGGCTCGGCGCTGACTGCATAGCGTCGCGCTTCAGTCCCGGCGGCCGTATCCGGGCGCGCTGCGGTCACCACGTCCATCGATTCAACCAGGTTTCCGAGACCGGCTGACCGCCGGACTGCAAGACGAGCCTGAGCTCGCTCAAATTCTCCGTGCCGGGATCGACCTCGAAGCCGACGCGCATCAGCTTGCGCTCTGGATAGGGCCAGATCCGGACATTCTGGATCGTACCCGGCGTCGCAGTGATGTTGGCACGGGTGGACGCGACGACCGCGGCATCGGCCAGGCGGTCGCCGGTGAAGTCGACGATGAAGCGGCGGCGGCGGCCTTGTGAGCCGCGTCCTTGCCGCACGCGTCCCGAGACCGCCAGCGCCGGCCGCTCCGGCGGCTGCCAGCACCAGGCCTGCCGATAGGCCAGTGTCGTCTCGCTGCCCGGCGCCAGCACCTGGCGCGGCCGCCAATAGAGGATGACGTTCTTGTTCACATCGGAATCGCTGGGGATCTCGATGAGCTGTACCGAACCCGCGCCCCATTCGCCGAGCGGCTCGACCCAGACGCTCGGCCTCAATTCGAAACGCTGGTCGTCATCCTGGAAGGCTGCGGGGTCGCGCTCGCGCTCGACCAGGCCGAAACCGCGGGGGTTGGAGTCCATGAAGGACGAAACCTGCAAGGTCGCGGGATTGTTCACGGGACGGTAGATCCATTCGCCGTTGCCCGTCAGCATCTGCACTCCGGACACCTCGTGCACGGAGGGGCGCAGATCGTCGAAGGTTCGCCGGCTCTGCGGACCCGAGAGGAAGGTGCCCATCGTGCAACCCAGCCCGACATGGTCGAGCGCTTGCCGCGCGAACAGCGTCATCTCGACATCGATCAGGGTGATGTCGCCGGGGCGCAATGTCATCCGCACCGCGCCGGTGAGGCTTTCCGAATCGAGCAAGGCGTGGATGACGAGCGAACCGGAAGCGGGGCTCGGCCGCTCGATCCAGAAGGCGCGGAAGAATGGAATCTCTTCACCGCGCGTCTCGCCCGGCCGCAGGATCAGCGCCCGCGCGGTCGAACCATAATTCTGCCCGCGCGCCAGCGAGCGGAAGAAGGTTGCGCCCTGGAATATCGCAACCTCATAGGGCCGTTCCAGCCCGGTCGCGATCCGCATCCCGGAGAATTGCAGGTCGACATTGGCTGGGGGCGGGGTAACGCGGCCATAGTCGAACTTGCCGCGGTCGAAGGCGACGCGGCGCACGATCTCGTCCTCGACCGTGAACAGGCTGACCGGGCTGGAGAAGACATAGCCGCGATGCAGCGGCTCGATGGTGAAGCCGCGATTCTCTCCAGCCCAGATCAAGCCTCCGGGTTGCGCCCTGATTCCCGAATACTGATCGAAGGGCAGGGCGGTATAACCGTCCGGCAGATCGGTCGCGACGACCGGCACCAACGGGCGACGCGCCAGTTGACGTGCGGTCTCGACGACCAGGGCCGGGTCGAATTTCTGGCCCTCGGCGATCACGGACTGAACCAGCGCCGCCCAGCTGCTCTGCGCAGCCGCCGGCGTCGCGCCGATCAGCGGAGCGGAGGCCAGGCCGATCGCCGCGCCTTCCAGAAACTGCCGACGATTCAAGGATTTCGACATGATATCCAACATAGACGGGCGACGCCCTCGCCCTCTCGCGCTTCTAGAGCATTTTCTGGCAACGTGAAAAGCGTTTGCGTCGGGAAAATGCAGATGGTCGCGTTCCTAGAGACTGTTTCTTACGTCGCCGTATACAATGCCGCCGCCCGCCGACCGATTGCGCCGCAACGGCAGCTCTCGGAAGCGACTTTGGCAAATGCCGACAGGATCGGCTATCCACGGCGTTCGCAACACCACCATGCACCAGATCGCCAGCGACGACCCAGGATGTGACCGGCAGGATTTGCCGTTGGGGCGCCAAGGGAAACGATAATCATGACCAAAATGCAGTCCGACCGGTCTTGTCTCGCCATCATTCTCGCAGCCGGCGAGGGCACGCGCATGAAATCGCGGCAGCCGAAGGTGCTGCACGAGGTCGGTGGCCGTTCGCTCTTGGCTCATGCGCTCGCCACCGTGGCGGAGGCCGGCGCCGACACGGTCGTGGTCGTGATTGGCCCCGGCCGGCCCGATGTCGCAAGCGAGGCGCGCGCGCTGCTGCCCTCGGCTGCGATCGCGATCCAGGCCGAGCGACGCGGCACGGCTCATGCCGTGCTCGCGGCGCGCGAGGCGCTGTCGGGCAAGCATGACGACATTCTTGTCGCCTTCGCCGATACGCCTCTCATCCGGCCGCAGACCTTCCTCGGCCTTCGCCAGGCTCTGGCCGAGGGCGCGAGCGTTGCCGCGCTTGGCTTCGAGGCGCAAGATCCGGCCGGCTATGGACGGTTCGTGACCGCGGACGGCGAACTCGTGGCCATCGTCGAGCACAAGGACGCAACCGAGGCGCAGCGCGCGATCCGCCTGTGCAATGCCGGGCTGATGGCGCTCGACGGCGGCCAGGCGCTATCAATCCTGGAGGCGATCGGAAGCGCCAATGCGCAAGGCGAGTTCTACCTGACCGATGCCGTCGGCGTCGCGCGCGAACGCGGGCTGAAGGCGGTCGCGCTGCAGGCCGCCGAGAGCGAGGTGCAAGGCGTCAACGATCGCGTGCAACTTGCTGCCGCGGAAGCTGAATTCCAAAGACGCAAGCGACTGGAGGCGATGAAGCAGGGCGCGACCTTGATCGCGCCGGAGACGGTGTTCTTCAGCTTCGATACGCGGTTGGGGCAGGATGTGCTGGTCGAGCCCAATGTCGTCTTCGGTCCGGGTGTCACCGTCGCTGACGGCGCAGTCATCCACGCCTTTTCGCATCTGGAGGGGGCGGAAGTGGGGCCTGGCGCGACGGTCGGCCCCTATGGCCGCCTGCGTCCGGGCGCAAAGCTCGGCGCCAATGCCAAGGTCGGCAATTTCGTAGAGATCAAGGCAGCCGATATCGGCGAAGGCGCCAAGGTCAGCCATCTCACCTATATCGGCGATGCCAGTGTCGGAGCCGATGCCAATATCGGCGCCGGCGCCATCACCTGCAATTATGACGGCTTCTTCAAGTATAAGACCTCGATCGGAGCCGGCGCCTTCGTCGGCTCCAATTCCGCGCTGGTCGCGCCGGTGACGATCGGTGACCGGGCCATCATCGGCTCGGGCTCGGTGATCACCAAGGATGTTCCAGCCGACGCGCTGGCTATCGGCCGCGGCCGTCAGATCGAGCGCGAAGGTTGGGCGAAGACATTCCGCGACAAGGCCATGGCGAAGAAGTCCGCAGCCAAGAAAACGCCGGAATAACCGTGAAAAGCGGCCGTCCCCGCAAGCCGCCGTTCATAGTTCTACATTTAGAGTGATTGGGAATGTTCGCCGTTGCCCGCTATGCGGTGTGCCAACGGCAACGTCTGAAGAGGTTTTGGCATGTGCGGCATCGTGGGTATTCTGGGCAAGGAAGCGGTCGCGCCCCAGGTCATCGAGGCGCTGCGGCGGCTCGAGTACCGTGGCTATGATTCGGCTGGCGTCGCGACGCTGGAAAACGGCCTGCTCGCCCGCCGCCGTGCCGAAGGCAAGCTCAAGAACCTCGAGATCAGGCTCTCGAGCGAGCCGCTCGAAGGCCTGATCGGCATCGGCCACACCCGCTGGGCGACCCATGGCAAGCCCAACGAGACCAACGCCCATCCCCACGCGACCCCGAAGCTCGCGGTCGTGCATAACGGCATCATCGAGAATTTCCGCGACTTGCGTGCCGAGCTCCAGGCCGACGGCTACGTCTTCGAGACCGAGACCGATACCGAGATCGTCGCCCATCTCGTCACCCGCGAACTCGATCGTGGCAAGAACCCGGTCGATGCGGTCGCTGCCAGCCTGCCACGCCTGCACGGCGCCTTCGCGCTCGCCTTCCTGTTCCAGGGCGAGGACGACCTGCTGATCGGAGCCCGCAAGGGCTCGCCGCTGGCCGTCGGTGTCGGCGAGGGCGAGATGTATCTCGGCTCGGACGCACTGGCGCTCGCGCCCTTCACCAATCTCATCGCCTATCTGGAGGAGGGCGACTGGGTCGTGCTCCATCGCCGCGGCGCGACCTTCTACGACAAGACCAACAAGCAGGTGGAACGCCGCGCCCAGCGAGTCGCTGCCGGCGCCTTCCTGGTCGAGAAGGGCAATCACCGCCATTTCATGGCCAAGGAGATCTACGAGCAGCCCGAGGTCGTCGGCCACACGCTGACGCAGTATCTCGACATGGCCAACGGCAAGGTGCGCTTGCCCTTCGGCGACCAGATCGACTGGAAGAGCCTTTCGCGCCTGACGATCAGCGCCTGCGGCACCTCCTATTATGCCGGCCTGATCGCGAAATACTGGTTCGAGAAGCTGGCGCGCCTGCCGGTCGAGATCGATGTCGCCTCCGAGTTCCGCTATCGCGAGGCGCCGCTGCCGGACCAGGGCCTGGCGCTCTTCGTCTCGCAATCCGGCGAAACCGCCGATACGCTAGCCGGGTTGCGCTATGCCCGCCAGAACGGGCAAGTCATTCTCTCGGTCGTCAACGTGCCGACCTCGACGATCGCGCGCGAGAGCGATGCGGTCGCGCAGACGCTCGCCGGCCCCGAGATCGGCGTCGCCTCGACCAAGGCCTTCGTCTGCCAGCTCGCGGTTTTCGCGTCGCTCGCGCTCGCCGCAGCCCGTGCCCGCGGCACGCTCTCGGCCGAGGACGAGGCCGGCCATGTGCAGCATCTGATCTCGCTGCCGGGTTTGATGGCTCGCGCGCTGGAGCTCGAGCCACAGATCGAGCAGCTCTCGCACAAGCTCTCGCGCGCAAAGGACGTGCTTTATCTCGGCCGCGGCACCAGCTTCCCGCTGGCGCTGGAAGGCGCCTTGAAGCTCAAGGAAATCAGCTACATCCATGCGGAAGGTTATGCGGCTGGCGAACTCAAGCACGGTCCGATCGCATTGATCGACGAGGATATGCCGGTCATCGTCGTCGCGCCCCATGACGCGCTGTTCGAGAAGACCGCGTCGAATATGCAGGAGGTCGCGGCGCGCGGCGGGCGGATCATCCTCATCACCGATGCCAAGGGTGCCGCCGAATGTGGCATCGAGCCGGAGGCGACGATCGTCATGCCGGACATGGATCCGACCTTCGCGCCGATCGTCTACGCCCTGCCGATCCAGATGATCGCCTACCAGACCGCCGTCTTCATGGGTAAGGACGTCGATCAGCCGCGCAATCTGGCGAAGTCCGTCACGGTGGAATGACGGCTGTGCGCGAGCCGGCCCCGGCCGGCTCGCGGCGAACCGACATCAAACGGCAATATGTTGGGGCGAGCTTGTTCGCCGGGCCACGCCACGATCCTTGAATTCCGCTGGATCCTTGAATTCTGCTGGGAGCGTTGGCACGTCTGTCGCATGGTGGCCGGCCAATGGCGGCTGAACGCCCGACTGACCGGAACCTTCGCATGACCGCCGGCCCGCCTGATCCCCGCCTCATCATCCAGACCGACCTGTTGCGCCCGACGGCCGGCACGCGGCTGCGGCGCTATTTCCTGACCGGGCTCGTCATCGCGGCTCCTCTGGCGATCACAGCCTCTGTGACCTGGTGGTTCATCACCCTGATCGACGGGCTGGTGAAGCCGTTGATCCCGAACTCCTATCTGCCCGATTCCTATCTGCCGTTTCCGATTCCTGGCCTTGGCATCATCATCGGCTTGATCGGGCTGACGTTGCTCGGCTTCCTCACCGCCAATTTGGTCGGCCGCACCTTGATCGAGGCGGGCGAAGCGCTGCTCAATCGCATGCCGGTGGTGCGCAGCCTCTACAAGGGCGTGAAGCAGGTCTTCGAGACGATCTTCTCGCAATCGGGCACCTCGTTCCGCAAGGTCGGGATGGTGCAGTTCCCGCAGCCGGGCATGTGGTCGATCGTCTTCATCGCGCAGGAGGCCGCGCCCGAGATCGCCGGAAAACTGCCTGATGGAAATGAGCAGATCGGGGTTTTCCTGCCTTGCACGCCGAACCCGACGACGGGCTTCTTCTTCTACCTGCCGCGCAAGGAGGTCATCGAACTGACGATCTCCGTCGAGGACGGCGCCAAGCTGATCATGTCGGCGGGACTGATCCAGCCGGGCGAGGCCGCGCCGAAGCTGATGCCGGGCACGGATACCGGCAAATAGCACTGGTCGGATCCTCCGGGGCGCGTTTGATCGGGATTGCTACCCCGCGCGCAACAGCCTGATCGCGACATCGCGCTCGAATAGATAGAGCAATGTCCTCACAGCCTCGCCGCGCGGACCCTCGAGCTGCGGATCGCGCTCGATCAGCAGGCGGGCATCGTCGCGCGCGGCGGCGAGCAGATCGCCATCCGTTTCCGGTCGCGCAATCTGCCAGTCCGGCGAGCCCGACTGCTTGGTGCCCAGCACCTCGCCTTCGCCGCGCAACCTCAGATCCTCCTCGGCGATGCGGAAACCGTCCTCGGTTTCGCGCATGATGGTCAATCGTGCTTCGGCTACCGGTCCCAAAGGTCCCTTGTAGAGCAGGAGGCAGTTCGAGGCGGCCGAGCCGCGCCCGATGCGCCCACGCAGCTGGTGGAGCTGCGCCAGACCGAAGCGTTCGGCATGTTCGATCACCATCACGCTGGCATTGGGCACGTCGACGCCGACCTCGATCACCGTGGTCGAGATCAGGACGCGCGTTTGGCCCGCCACGAAAGCCGACATCGCCGCATCCTTGTCGCGTCCAGGCATCTGGCCGTGCAGCAGCCCGACCCGCTCGCCGAAGAACTCACGCAGAGCATCGAAGCGCTCCTGCGCGGCGGCGACGTCGAGCGTGTCGGATTCCTGCACCAAGGGGCAGACCCAATAGACCTGGGCGCCGGCCTCGACCGCACGCCCGACCGCGCCGACGACCTCGTCATAGCGGTCGAGCGAGATCGCCTTGGTCGCGATCGGCTTGCGTCCCGCCGGCTTCTCGGCCAGCACGGAGATATCCATGTCTCCGAACCAGGTCAGCGACAGCGTGCGCGGGATCGGCGTCGCCGTCATCACCAGGATATCGACCGCTTCGCCCTTGGAGCCGAGCAGCAGGCGCTGATGCACGCCGAAACGGTGCTGCTCATCGACGATGGCAAGCGCGAGATCGCGAAAGGCGACCCCCTCCTGGAACAGCGCATGGGTACCGACCGCGATCGCGATCTCCCCATTCGCCAGCCCCTCCAGCACACGGGCCCGGCCCGGACCCTTTTCGCGCCCGGTCAGCAATGCGAGCTTGAGGCCCGCGGTCTCGGCGAGTGGAGCCAGCCGCTCGGCATGCTGGCGCGCCAGGATTTCGGTCGGGGCCATCAGCACGGATTGCCGCCCGGCCTCGGCGGCGGCGGCCATCGCCATCAAGGCGACGACCGTCTTGCCCGAGCCGACATCGCCCTGCAGCAGGCGCAGCATGCGCTCGGGCTTTTCCATGTCGTCATGGATGTCATTGAGCGCCTGCCGCTGGCCCTCCGTCAGCGTAAAGGGCAGGGCGGCCTCGATCCGCCGCCGCAACACGCCATCCCCAGCGGTCGCCCGGCCGGCCTTCTTCTTCTGCTGCCGTCGCACCAGAGCGAGCGCGATCTGGCTCGCCAGCAATTCGTCATAGGCGACGCGGCGACGCGCGATCGTGTCGCCCTCGATCGCCTTGAGATCGGGCGGATGATGCAGGGCCTGCATCGCCTCGAAGAAGGGCGCAAACCCGCTCTTGGCCAGGAAGCTCGGGTCCTGCCATTCCGCCAGATCGGGGCATTTTTCTGCAGCCGCGCCGGCTATCCGCGTCATCACCCGGGCACTGAGGCCTTCGGTCAGTCCGTAGACCGGTTCGATCGCCGGCAACGTCGCGGCGAATTTGGGATCGAGGATGCGGTCGGGATGCACCATCTGGCGCATGCCGTCCCAGAGCTCGAGCTTGCCGGAGATGAGCCTGTAGGCGCCGATCGGCAGGGTCTGCAGGAGATGGCGCACATCGGCATGGAAGAACACCAGCGTCACGTCGCCGGTCTCGTCCTCGACGATGATGCGATAGGGCGCCTTCGCCTTGGTGGGCGGCGCGGGGCGATGCTCGGTCACCTGCGCATTGAAGGTCGCGACATCGCCGATCGGCGCATCGGCGATCGAAGGGCTCGGCCGCCGGTCGATCGCACCGGTCGGCAAGCGAAACAGCAGGTCGATGACGCGTGCGGGGCGCGTCTCGTCGCCGAGGAGCTTGTCCAGCAGCTTGCCGAGCTTGGGGCCGACGCCCGGCAGCGTCGTCACGGGGGCGAACAGCGGGTCGAGAAGGGATGGGCGCAAGCGGCTACTCGGGACATGTCAGGAGTGCGAAGATCTTAGGCGTTCTGCCGCTGACTTCGTCGGGTCGCAACGCTATATAGCGCGCGACGGCAGGCTCCGCGACGGGGCCGGCCCAATCGTCATTGCACCGTTCCAGATTTCTTGCCCGAGGTTTTCACATGAGTGGCTCGACGAGGACCAGCGCCGATCTCGACCCGCGCCGGCGAAAGATCCTGTTTCGCGCCTGGCATCGCGGCATGCGCGAGACCGATCTGATCATGGGCCGCTTCGCCGACGCCGAGATCGGCACGCTGAGCGACGCCGAACTCGATCTGTTCGAGCAACTGATCGAAGTGCTCGACCGCGACCTGCTGTCATGGATCACGGGCGAAGCCGAGGTTCCCACAAATTACGATACTGACCTGTTCCGGCGGCTGAAGGCATTTCATCACCACGGCAAGCCGATTCATGTGTGAGACGATGAGGCGCGCGCTCGCGCCTTCGTCCTGGTCGGGCTTGACCCGACCATCTCTGAAACCAGTGGCCTCTTGTCCCGAGATTCTCGGGACAAGCCCGAGAATGACGCTTTCCACGAGAATGACGCTTTTCATATGAGCATCCCGCCTCCCGCCCAACTCGCCAAGCTGCAGAGCGACCGCATCCTCGATGCGCTCAACCGCGGCGACAAGCCGACGCTCGCCAGCGTTCCCGACGGATTCGACGCCGTCATTCTGGCCGATCTCGTGCGCGCCCGGGCGAAGAAGGCCGAGGGCGCGGCCATGCTCGTCTTCATCGCCCGTGACGGTCAGCGCCTGCAGGTGCTTGAGAACGCCTTGCAATTCGTTGCGCCCGATCTCGAGGTGATGTCCTTCCCGGCCTGGGACTGCCAGCCCTATGACCGCGTCTCGCCGGCCCCCTCGATCGTCGCGCATCGCATGACGACACTGTCGCGGCTCGCCAAGACGAAGTCCGGCGACAAGCCGCGCCTGCTGCTGACGACCGTCAATGCGGCGCTCCAGCGCGTTCCGGCCTTCAGCAAGGTGGCCTCCGAGAGCTTTTCGGCCGCGCCGGGCAATATGGTCGACACCGAGCAGCTCGCGCGCTGGCTCGACATGAACGGCTACTTGCGCACCTCGACCGTGCGTGAGACCGGCGAGTTCGCCGTGCGCGGCGGCATCGTCGATCTCTTCCCGCCGGGCATGCCGGCGCCGATCCGGCTTGATTTCTTCGGCGATACGCTGGAATCGATCCGCACCTTTGATCCCGAGACGCAGCGCACCACCGGGCAATTGCGCGGGCTCGATCTCGTGCCGATGTCCGAGGCGCAGATGACCAGCGAAAGCATCAAGCGCTTTCGCCAGAGCTACATCACGACCTTCGGCACGCCCGGCCGCGACGACACGCTCTACGAAGCAGTCAGCGAAGGCCGCCGCCCAGCCGGGCTCGAGCATTGGCTGCCGCTCTTGGCCGACAAGCTCGACACGCTCTTCGCCTATCTGCCCGATGTCCCGCTGGTGCTCGATGCCCAGGCCGATGACGCGGTGGGCGAGCGCATCAGCCTGATCAAGGATTATTACGACGCCCGCAAGGCGGCGATGGACCAGCCGAGCGCCGGCGGCGCGCCTTATAAGCCGCTGCTGCCGAATGCGCTCTATCTCTCGCCGGCGGAATGGCGCGGGATCGTCGACCAGGCCGGCGTCGCCGCGCTGACGCCGTTCCAATTGCCCGACAGCGACGGCAAGCTGATCGTCGATCTCGGCGCGCGCCAGGGCCGCAGCTTCGCTGCCGAGCGCGCCGACAATGCCGGCAGCGTGTTCGATGCAGCCGTCGCCCATGTGAAGGCGCTGCAGGCCGATGGCCGCCGCGTCATCCTCGCAGCCTGGTCGGAAGGCTCGCGCGAGCGTTTGGCGCATGTGCTGGCTGATCACGGCCTGAAGACCGTGCAGACGACGGGTTCGCTGCGCGCCGCCTTCGATCTCAAGCCCGGCACGACGGCGCTGGCCGTCTGGGGCTTCGAGACCGGCTTCGAGGCCGGCAAGCTTGCGGTCATCGGCGAGCAGGACATTCTGGGCGACCGCCTCGTGCGCCCGCGCAAGAAGACGCGCCGGCCGCAGGATTTCATCGCCGAACTGTCATCGCTTAGCCCCGGCGATCTTGTGGTTCATGTCGATCACGGTATCGGCCGCTTCATTGGCCTGCGCACGATCACGGCGGTCGGCGCGCCGCATGACTGCCTCGAAATCCACTATGCGGCGGATTCGAAACTCTTCCTGCCGGTCGAGAACATCGAACTGCTCTCGCGCTACGGTTCGGAGGATACCGAAGTTCCGCTCGACCGTCTTGGCGGCGGTGGCTGGCAGGCGCGCAAGGCCAAGCTGAAGCAGCGCATCCGCGAGATGGCGGGCAAGCTGATCGCGATCGCAGCCGCGCGCGCACTCAAGGAGGCCCCGCGCCTGGTCCCGCAGGAAGGGCTCTACGACGAGTTCTGCGCCCGCTTCCCCTTCGAGGAGACCGAGGATCAGCAGGCCACGATCGATGCCGTGCTCGACGATATGGCCGCGGGGAGGCCGATGGACCGGCTGGTCTGCGGCGATGTCGGCTTCGGCAAGACAGAGGTCGCGCTGCGGGCTGCTTTCGCCTGCGCGCTGAACGGCAAGCAGGTCGCTGTGGTGGTGCCCACCACGCTGCTGGCGCGCCAGCACTACCGCAATTTCGCCGAGCGCTTCAAAGGGCTGCCGGTCCATGTCGGCCAGGCCTCGCGCTTCGTGGCCGCGGCCGACCTCAAGGCGGTGAAGGCCGGGATCAAGGACGGCACGATGGATATCGTCGTCGGCACCCATGCGCTGCTGGGAAAGGCGATCGAGTTCAAGGATCTCGGCCTTGTCATCGTCGATGAGGAGCAGCATTTCGGCGTCAACCACAAGGAGCGGCTGAAGGAGTTCCGCGCCGAGGTCCATATGCTGACCCTGACGGCGACGCCGATCCCGCGTACGCTCCAGCTCGCCATGACCGGTGTGCGCGAGCTCTCGATCATCGCGACGCCGCCGGTCGATCGGCTTGCGGTGCGCACTTTCGTGACGCCTTTCGACCCGCTGATCGTGCGCGAGGCCTTGCTTCGCGAACGCTACAGGGGAGGCCGCAGCTTCTATGTCGTGCCGCGCATCGAGGACATTTCCGACGTCAAGGATTTCCTGGACAAGCAGGTGCCCGAGGCCAAGGTCGGCATCGCCCACGGTCAGATGGCGGCAGGCCAGCTCGAGGACGTCATGACGGCCTTCTACGAGGGCCAGTACGACGTGCTGCTCTCGACCACGATCGTCGAATCGGGCCTCGATATTCCCAATGCCAACACGCTCATCGTCCACCGCGCCGACATGTTTGGCCTCGCCCAGCTTTATCAGCTCAGGGGCCGTGTCGGCCGCTCCAAGGTGCGCGCCTATGCACTCTTCACCATGCCGGCCAACCGCAAGCTGACCGAGCAGGCCGAGCGCCGCCTCAAGGTCCTGCAATCGCTGGACACGCTGGGCGCCGGCTTCCAGCTCGCCAGCCACGATCTCGACATCCGCGGCGCCGGCAATCTGCTCGGCGACGAGCAGTCGGGCCATATCAAGGAAGTCGGCTACGAACTCTACCAGCAGATGCTGGAGGAGGCGGTCGCGGCGCTGAAGTCCGGTGTCGATTTCGAGAGCAACGCGCAATGGTCGCCGACGATCCAGATCGGCGCGCCGGTGATGATCCCCGAGCATTACGTCACCGACCTGACGCTCAGGCTCACGCTCTACAAGCGCCTCTCGACGCTGGACGACGATGGCGACATCCAGTCCTTCGGCGCGGAATTGGTCGATCGCTTCGGCCCGCTGCCGGACGAAGTGCAGCAGCTTCTGGAAATCGTCGCGATCAAGGCCCTGTGCAAACGCGCCAATGTCGAGAAGGTCGAGGCTGGCCCCAAAGGCATCATCGTCGCCTTCCGCGACAACGAGTTCGCCAACCCCGAGGGCCTCGTCGGCTATGTCGCCAAGCAGGGCACGCTGGCGAAGGTGCGCCCCGACATGCGCGTCGTCTTCATCGATGATTTCGAGACTGCCGAGGAGCGGCTCAAGGGCACGCGCCGCCTGTTGACAGACATGGCCCGGATTGCCGAGCGCAAGAAGGCGGCTTGAAAGGCCGCCTGACGATCAGCGCCTGCTAATGTCGATCTCCGCCGCCGAGCGGACATCGATGTCGACGATGGCGAGATCGGGCCGGTCGAGCGCCGGCAAGCTGCGCCCGTCTCCTGGGCGGTGCACCAGGACGACGCTCGCCAGCGAGGGGTCGGCGGCCAGCCGCGAGCGCGCCAGCGCCGGCTCCATCGCACCCGGCAGGACGAGATGGACGTTGCGTCCACCCGCGACGCAGGCCTGCAGGTCGCCGAGGCTGAACAGGCCGAGCGGCAACAATTCGACGCCGGTCAGCAGCGCCATGCCCGGCCCGGTCGCCAAGGCGGCGAGGTCGCCGCCGACCAGCGTGGTCACGATCCGCGACGAGGCCAACGGCTTCAAAAGGCGCGATATCTCCAGCGACTTGCCGAGCACGTCGCGCTCGGAAACCATCAAGGGCCCTGCGAAGCTCAGCGCATCGACGACCTGGAGAACCGGTCGCCCGCTTTGTTCGGGCAGCGGATGCAGGCCGGCGCTCGCCATCAGCGCATCGAGAGGCGCGACGCCGTCGGGGACATCCTGCCCGAAACCGCCCACGAAGCGCGTGCCAAAGGCCCGGACGGCGAGATTGCGCAGCATGATCAGCGGCCGCAGCGGCCCGACACGGCCGACGCCGAGCGCCATCACTGCGTTGGACGCCTCGACCAACCCCAGCAGCTCGAGTTCATTGCCGTGCAGCGGCAGCATCAGCGGCGACAGGCCCGCGCGCAAGCTGGCGAGGATGGCGACGATCGCCTCCGGACCGAGCGGCGCCAGGATGGCGACGGTCGCGCCCGGCTGCGCGTGATTGACGGCGAGCAATCGCGCGAGTTGGTCGACACGCTCCTCGAGCTGCATGAAGCTCAGCGAGGTCGGGATCGTGTCGCTCCAGCCCCGGCGTCCCGGCGGGTCGCGCAGCGCCGCCTCATACCCCCGGCTGCGGGTCAGGGCTTTCAGCAGGGTGTCGAGGTCAAGCCCGTCGAGCAGGGCGGAAGCGGCGTCGTCCTGTTCTGCCCGCATCGGCTGCCCTTCAGTTGGCCGGCGCCGACGCCGCCGGGCGGCGCGCCAGAGCTTCGGTGGCGAGGAAATAGGCCGGCTTGCGTGTTGGCAAGGTGACATCGCGTGAATGCGCCAGCCATGTCTCGGGCAGGTAATATAGCGGCACGACATAGAAGCCCGAGAGCAGCGCCCGATCGAGTACGCGCACGGCCGCGACGAAATCCTCGCGCTCGCGCGCTGCCAGAATAGCCTGCAGGGCAGCATCGACGGCCGGCGATTTCACGCCGGCATAATTCAGCGCGCCCTTGCGGTCGGCATTGACTGAGCCCCAGCGGCCGACCTGTTCGTTGCCGGGCGAGGCGGAGGCCGGCCATGTCCACTGGATCATGTCGAAATCGAAGGCCGACAGCCTGCGCCAGTACTGCACATCGTCGATCAGCCTGACGTTGACACCGACGCCGAGACGCCCGAGCGAAGCGGCATAGTTCAGTGCAAGACGCTCCTGAGGCCGGTTGGTGACGGTGATCTCGAAGGCGAGTGGCTCGGTCGTCCTGGTATTGCGCAGAACCCCGTCCTGAAGCTCGTATCCAGCCGTCTGCAGCAGATCGAGCGCCTTGCGGGCCTGTTCGCGGTCGCGGCCTGAGCCGTCGCTTGCAGCCGGCACCCAGGTTCCGGCGAGAATATCGTCGCGCACGCTGCCCGGAAACGCAGCCAGCAAGGCTTTCTCCCGCGCATCAGCGGGGACGCCGAGCGCCGACAACTCCGAATCGGAGAAGAAGCTGCCGGCGCGGCGATAGACGCCGTGGAACAGGTTGCGGTTGACCCATTCGAAATCGAACATGATGCCAAGCGCTTCGCGGACGCGGACATCGGCGAAGGCCGGCCGGCGTGTGTTGAAGACGAGGCCGGTCATGCCTTTGGGGGCCTGGAAGCGCAGCGCTTCCCGCACGATGCGACCATCGCGCACGGCAGGCACGTCATAGCCGGTCATCCAGCGTGTCGGATCGGGTTCGAGCCGGATGTCGTAAAGGCCTGCCTTGAAGGCCTCGAACAAGGCGTTGGCGTCGCGATAGAAATCGTAGCGGATCTCATCGGCATTGAAGAGGCCGCGCGTCAGCGGATGGTTTTCGGCCCAGAAATCCTTGCGGCGCTTCAGCGTCAGCGCCTCGCCGGGCCTGACGTCGCTGACGAGATAGGGGCCAGAGCCGAGCGCCGGCTTGAAGCTGGTTTCGCCGAAAGTGTCCGCATTGGTGGCGTGCCTGGCGAAGATCGGCATCGCGCCGATCACCAATGGCAATTCGCGGTTCGAGCCGTCGCCGAACTCGAACACGACAGAGCGCGGCGAGGGCGCCTCGGCCTTCGTCACGCGGCCGAGGCTGGAGCGGTGGAATGGCTTGCCCTTGGTCTTCAGCATCTCGAAGGTGAAGAGCACGTCGTCGGCAGTCACCGGCGTCCCGTCGGAGAAGCGCGCTCTTTCGTCGATCTCGAAGGCGAGCCGGGTCCGCGCCTCATTGAGCTCGACGCGGGATGCGAGCAGGCCATAGGCGGTGAAGGGTTCATCGGCTGAGCGGTAGAGCAGGCTCTGCTGGACGTAGCGCGGCACGGCGTCGGGCGCGACGCCGAGCACGACCAGCGGATTCAGGCTGTCGAACGTGCCCTGCAAGCCAAAGACGATGCGCCCGCCCTTGGGGGCGTCAGGATCGGCATAGGGCAGATGACTGAAGCCCGGCGGCAGGGCCGGCTCGCCATGCATCGCGATGGCATGGGCAGAGGAGGGCGATTCGGCATGCGAATCCGCGCCCATCGCCAGGATGAGCGTCAATGCAGAGAAGATTGCTTTGGCCGCAGTGCGCAATGCGGAGCGGCCCATGCGAGGCGAAGACATCGTCAAACCTGATTCCCGTGCGTGAGGATAACACGGCAACTTCGCAGTCACGCAGCTATTCGGACTGGAATCATGTAACGGAACTCGCTAAAGGCGACGCTAGGTGTCATGCAAACGCCTCAATCACCCCTGATGTGCTCGGCTTGCGGTGGCTGGCGCTGATATGCGATTGGGCTGTCGATGGTGGCGCGCGCGGCTTGCGAAGTCGTGGTCCCGAATTCGCAGATTAAGGAATGACAGATGTCCGCTTCGTTTAGCTTGTCCTCGCGCGTTCTGGGCGCCGCCCTCAGCGTAGCGCTGGGTCTTGGCCCCGTCGCCGCCTTCGCCCAGGCCCCGCGCCCCGCGCAGCGCCCCGCGCAGCCTGCCCAACCGGCTCAGCAGCCCGCCGCTCCCCAGGGCGGACAGGCCGCAACCGGCCCGACCGTCGTTCAGGTCAAGCCCGAGCCCTCGCAGACCAACTGGACCAAGGTCTGCGGCAAGGACCAGGCTGCCAACAAGGAAATCTGCTACACCACGCGCGATTTCGTCTCCGACCAGGGCCAGCCGGTGCTCGCGGTCGCCGTCTATGACGTCAAGGGCGATCCCAACAAGATCGTGCGCTTCCTGATGCCGCTCGGCCTGCTGCTGCAGCCGGGCATCCGCTTCGGCGTCGATACCGCGCAGCCCACCCCGGGCCGCTATGCAATCTGCTTCCCGAACGGTTGCTTCGCCGAGGCGCAGGTCAAGGACGACTTCATCAATGCGATGAAGAAGGGCACCAATCTCAGCATCAGCGTCCAGAACCAGGGCGCGCGCGAGGTCTCCTTCTCCATTCCGCTCTCCGATTTCGCCAAGGGGTTCGACGGCGCGCCGATCGATCCCAAGGTGCTCGAGGACCAGCAGAAGGCCCTGCAGGACGAGTTGGCCAAGCGTCAGGAAGAGCTGCGCCAGCGTCTTGGCGGCAGCGGCGCCAACGCCACTCCGGGCGTCCCGGGAGCTGCGCCTGCCGTGCCGGGCGGGCTTTCGGCCCCGGGCGCTGCGCCGGCCCCTGGAGCTGCTCCCAAGCCCTGATAGGCAGGAGACGACGTCACAAGGAAAAGGCCGGTCCCAGGAGGGGCCGGCCTTTTTCATGATCGCCGGCCTTCTCATGACCACATGGATGTGGGCTTGCGTGGATCGAGGGCCGGCCTCAGTTCAATCCGGCGCGATCGATCTGGTATTGCCCCTTGCGATCGCGGCGGAAAAATTCCTTGGCTTGCGGATGGCGGATCGGCCGCCCCGACTCGTCGATCACAAGGTTCTGCTCCGAGACATAGGCGACGTATTCCGTCTCCTCGTTCTCGGCGAAGAGATGGTAGAAAGGCTGGTCCTTCGACGGGCGCAGATTCTCCGGGATCGCCAACCACCATTCGTCCGAATTGGCGAAAACGGGGTCGACGTCGAAGATCACGCCACGGAACGGATAGACGCGGTGCTTGACCACCTGTCCGATCCTGAATTTCGCCGAACGTGCTTGCATCGTAGGCTTTGGTCCATGCTGGGGCGGGTAAGCGGAAGAGGTGCCCGGCTAAAATATTGTCAGGCGCTTGCTTGAGGATTGCGTCGCAAATACGTCAAAATCAACAAGTTCCAACTGAAATTAGTGATTATAACCCATAGCGTTCCGCAAGTGCCGGGTCGCGTCCCGCGACCTGTTTCGCCAGATCGACGATGACCTTGGCCTGTTTCCAGGTGGCATCATCCTGCATCTTGCCGTCGATCATCACAGCGCCGGAGCCGTCCGGCATCGCTTCCAGGATGCGCTTGGCGAAGGCGACCTCGGCGGGATCCGGGCTGAAGACGCGTTTGGCGATCTCGATCTGCGAGGGATGCAATGTCCAGGCGCCCGAGCAACCGAGCAGGAAGGCGTTGCGAAACTGCGCCTCGCAGGCGGCCGTATCGGCGAAGTCGCCGAAGGGCCCGTAGAACGGCTTGATGCCGGCCGCTGCGCAGGCATCGACCATCTTGGCGAGCGTATAGTGCCAGAGGTCCTGCTGGGCGACGGCGCGCGGGGCGCCATCCGTCGTGGGATCCGCTATGACCTTGTATTCCGGGTGGCCGCCGCCGACGCGTGTCGTCTTCATCGCTCGCGAGGCCGCGAGATCGGCCGGCCCCAGGCTCATCCCATGCATGCGCGGGGAGGCGGTTGCGATCGTATCGACATTCTTCACCCCCTCGGCGGTCTCGAGGATGGCGTGGATCATGATCGGCTTGGGCAGGCTGTGCCGGGCTTCGAACTGGGCCAGCAGCTGGTCGACATAATGGATGTCCCATGGCCCCTCGACCTTGGGCACCATCACGACATCGAGCTTGCCGCCGATCTCCGCCATGATCGCGGTGATATCGTCGAGGAACCAGGGCGAATTCAGCGCGTTCACCCGCGTCCACAGCCCGGTCTTGCCGAAATCGACGGCCTTGCCCATCGCGATGAAGCCGTCGCGGGCCGCCTGCTTCGCCTCGACGGGAATGGCGTCCTCGAGGTTGCCGAGCACGATATCGACCTGGCCCGCGAGCTCACCGACCTTGGCGCGCACCTTTTCCAGATGCGGCGGCACGAAATGGATCATCCGTTCCAGTTTCAGCGGGAGCTCGCGGAACGGCTCCGGCGCGCCGATGGCGAGCGGGCGGAAGAACTGGCGCGGCGTCTTGACGGTCATGGCGAGGCTCCATGGTGCAATGCCGCAATGTGACGAAGGCCGCCTATCCCGTCCATCGTCCATTATGCGGGCAGCGGGAGGCGGAGATTCAATGCCTAGGAAATATTACCTAACACATTTGTTAGGTCTATATTCCCAGGAATAATACCCTTGCCCGGCGATGGCTGACTGCCGGCACGGCGCGAACGCGCTTGCACGCTGGCATGAAGCGGCTAAACGGCAGGCAACGCCGTCATTCCGGCTCTCATAAGAGTTAGAGCAGGATGCGAAAAACCGGTGCCCACTTTTTCGCATCCTGCTCTAACGCGGGCCACAGCGCCCGTCTCAGGTAGCACCCATCCGCATGGCCGACCTCGCCGGAATCTTCAATCTCGTCGCGCCCTTTTTCGGGCTGATCCTGCTCGGCTTCATCATCGGGCGTTACAAGCGATTGCCGGAGGCGGGGCTCGCCTGGCTGCAGTTCTTCCTGATCTATGTCGCGCTGCCGCCGCTGTTCTACCGGCTGATCGCCGACAAGCCGCTGAGCGAGCTCAGCAATTGGCGCTTCGTCATCGCTACGACGCTGTCGACCTTCTGCGCCTTTGCCCTGTCTTTCGCGATCGGGATGAAATTCACCCGCCGCGACATACCCCAGTCGGTGATGCAGGGAGTGGCCGGCTCCTATTCGAATATCGGCTATATGGGCCCGCCGCTGATCCTGGCAGCGCTCGGTCCGGCCTCGAGCGCGCCGCTGGTGCTGGTCTTTGTCTTCGACAGCATCCTGTTGTTTTCGCTGGTCCCTTTCCTGATGGCGATCGCCGGTGTCGAGAAGAAGAGCCTGCCCGCAACCATGGGCGAGATCGTCTGGAAGGTCCTGACCCACCCCTTCAACCTCGCCACCGCGGCAGGTGTGATCGCGGCCTTCACCCATCTCGAATTGCCGACGGCGATCGACAAGATGACGCTTTGGCTCTCGCAGGCGGCCGCGCCCTGCGCGCTCTTCCTGCTCGGCGTCACGGTGGCGCTGCGGCCGATGAAGGCGATGCCCGGCGAGGTGCCGCTGCTGGTCCTGGTCAAGCTCGTGCTGCACCCGCTGCTGGTCTGGGTACTGCTCTCGGCCATCGCCGATGTGCCCGACCAGTGGATCTTCACCGCCATCATCATGGCCGCTCTGCCGCCGGCGCTGAACATCTTCGTGATCTCGACGCAGTACAAGGTGGGTGTCGAGCGCGCCTCGGCCTGCATCCTGGTCGGCACCATCGTGTCGATGGGCACTTTGACGGGCTTCCTGTGGCTGGTGAAGACGGGCAGGATGGTCGCCGACCTGTTCCCCTGAGCGCGCGGCCAAGCCGGTGCCGAAGCGAGGCGCCGATGCTGCCGCTGGACGACCTGCTGGTTCTGGATTTCTCGACGCTGCTGCCGGGACCGCTGGCGAGCCTGTTCCTGTCGGAGGCAGGGGCGCAGGTGGTCAAGATCGAGCGCCCGGGCGGCGAGGACATGCGCCGCTTTCCGCCGCGCTTCGGCGAAACCTCCGCCCCCTTCGCCGTGCTCAACCGCGGCAAGGCGAGCCTCGAGATCGACCTCAAGGCAGCGGATGCCCTGGCGCGCCTGACACCGCTGATCACGCGCGCCGATATCCTGATCGAGCAGTTCCGGCCCGGCGTGATGGAGCGGCTCGGCTTCGGCTTCGAAGCATTGAAGGCCATCAATTCGCGCCTGATCTATTGCTCGATCAGCGGCTTCGGCCAGACCGGCCCGCGCGCGCAGGAAGCCGGCCACGACATCAATTACCAGGCTATCGGTGGGCCGCTCGGCCAGTCGCTGAAGCGCGGCGCACCGGCGCCACTGCCGCCCGCGCTCGTCGCTGATATCGGCGGCGGCACGATGCCGGCCGTGCTCAACATCCTGCTCGCCCTGCGCCAGCGCGAGCGCAGCGGCGAGGGTTGCCATCTCGATATCGCCATGTCGGACGCGATGCCGGCCTTCGCCTGGTACGGCATGGCGCAGGGGCAGGCGGCCGGACGCTATCCCGCCGGCGGGGAGGGCCTCTTGACCGGGGCAAGCCCGCGCTATGGGCTCTATGCCACTCAGGACGGCTGGTTTCTCGCAGTCGGCGCTCTGGAGCCGAAATTCTGGAACGGCTTCTGCGAGGCGATCGCTCTTGAAGAGCGCTTGCGCGACGACAGTACCGATCCGGCCGCCACGAAAGCCGCCATCGAAGCCATCATCGCATCAGCCCCCGCTGCGCATTGGCGCGATCTGCTGGAGCCGCTCGATTGTTGCTGCACGGTCGTGCGCACGCTGGAGGAGGCCGTCACGGACCCGCATCTGACCGCGCGCGGCCTACTTGATGCGCAGGCCGAAGAGCCGGGCGGACAGCGCCTCGTTTCGACGCCGCTGCCGCTCGCGCCGGTCTTTCGCGATCAGGCGCAAGCCTTGCGCAAGGTTGCCGCCAGCGGAGTGGATACCGATGAGCTGCTCAAGCCCAAGAACGGCTGAAGCCCCAAGCGGGCCAGCGCACTTCAGCGGGCAGTCCCGCCCGCCAGCCCCTGTCGCATGACGAAGCGGCGCAACGGGCCGATCCGCGACAGCGCCAGAAGCCCGGCGCCGCGCAGCAGATCGGCCGGCAGCAGATCGGTCAGCAGCGTGCGGTTCAGCGCATCGACCGCACTGGTGCGCAAGCGCACATCGCTCTGGCGCGCCCGGTCATAGGCCGCCATCACGACATCGTCGCCCGGATCATCCGAGCCGAGCAGCGCCTCGCGCAAGGCCATCACATCGCGCAGGCCGAGATTGAGCCCCTGTGCGCCGATCGGCGGAAACACATGCGCCGCCTCGCCGATCAGCGCCATGCGGTTGGCTGCGAAACGCTCGACGGAAAGGCCACCCATCGGAACGCGCCCGCGCGGGCCGGCAAGGCTCATCGCGCCGAGCAGCGAATGCGTCTGCGTCTCGACCCGGCGGGCGAAGCCGGCATCATCCAGCGCAGCGACCGCCTCTGCCTCCGCGGGATCCAGCATCCAGACCAGCGATGAGCGTCGGCCGGGCAGCGGCACCAGCGTGCAGGGGCCCTTGCGGGTGTGGAATTCGGTCGAGGTCTCCTGATGGTCTCGGCGATGATCAAGGATCGCCGTCAGCGCGACCTGCGGATAGCGCCAGTCGCGCGCGGCAATGCCGGCGGCGGCGCGCACCCGCGACTGGCGGCCATCGGCCCCGACGACGAGGCGGGCGCGCAATGGCGAAAAGCCCTCGCCGGTGAGCATCACGCCACCCTGATCGGGCGTGATCGCCGAGACCAGGCTTTCGACCAGCCGGATGCCGTCATGCTCGCGCGCCGCGCTCACCAATGCCGCCACGAGCTCGGCGTTCCCAACATTCCAGCCGAAAGCCACGAGCCCAGCCTCCGAGGCCCTGAATTCGACCGGCGGCTGGCGGAATAGGCTGCCGGTGTCGTCGACAAGCCGCATCACTTCCAGCGGAGCAGCCTTGCCGGTGAGCGCATCGGTCAGCCCGAACTCGGCCAGGAGCCGCCAGGAGCCGTCGAGCAAGGCCACGGTCCGCCCATCATGCGGCGCGGCGAGGGGGCCGAGCACGGCGACGCGTCGCCCGTCCTTGGCCAGCGCAAGCGCGGCAGCGAGACCGACGGCCCCGGCGCCGACGATCGCGATATCGACCTCGTTGTCCTGCGAAGTGCTCATAACTGTGTCGCTAGCTGAAGCAGACAGGCTTGGCCACCGGTCGCCGCGTCGCAGGTCAAGCGTTGCGGAAGGCGACGAGTGGCTCGCGGATGCCCTCATGCAGCAATACGCGCCGCACGGCCGGGGTGGCGCCGCTGATCTCGACGGTCGCGCCATGATGCTTCGCCTTGTCGATCACCGCCTTCAAGGCCACGGCCGCGCTCGAATCGGCGAAGGGCACGCCCGAGAGATCGAGCACGATCCGCTCCGGATAGCTGCCGATCCGGTCGAGCACGGTGATGACCTGCGTACTCGCGCCGAAGAACAGCGGCCCGTTGATCTTGTAGTGAAAGACGCTGCCATTGTGCTGTGCCGCGACAGCCATATCGGCCTCATCTTCTTCGGAGGCGGCCTCCATGCCGGCCTCGACAGTCACGACCTGCGCCATGCGGTGCATGAAGATCAATGAGCCGAGCACGACGCCGACGCCGATACCCACCATCAGATCCTCGAACATCACCAGCAGGAAGGTCGCGAGCAGGACGACGGCGTCGGCGCGTGAATGCTTCAGGATCGCGGCGAAGGCCGCCTTCTCCGCCATGTTCCAGGAGACGACGGCAAGCACGCCTGCCAGCGCCGCGAGCGGGATATAGGCCGCCAATGGCGCGGCGATCAGGATGAACAGCAGGATGAACAGCGCGTGCAGCATGCCGGCGACCGGCGTGACGCCGCCGGCCCGCACATTGGTCGCCGTGCGCGCGATCGTGCCGGTGACGCAGATGCCGCCAAACAGCGAGGACGCCATATTGGCAACCCCCTGGGCGACCAGTTCCATGTTCGAGCGATGCCGCCGCCCGGTCATCCCGTCCGCGACCACGGCCGAGAGCAGGGATTCGATGCCGCCCAGCGCCGCGATCGAGAGCGCGGCGGGCAGGATCGCGACCAGCTTGTCGAGCGTGAAGCCAGGCCAGTGCGGGGCGGGCAGGGTGCTTGGGATGCCGCCGAAGCGCGTGCCGATCGTCTCGACCGGCAGCTTCAGCAGGAAGACCAGTGCGGCTGCGAGCGCCACCGCGATCAAGAGCCCAGGCCATGTCGGCCGGATGCGCCTGAGACCCAGAATGACGCCGATGGTGAGCAGCGAGAGCACCAAAGCGGTGGGATTGAGCGTGCCGAGCGCGGCGGCAAGCGCCCCGAGCTTCGGCAGCAGCGCCGCCGGCTCCTTGCCGGGCAGCGTCAGCCCGAGCAGGTCGCGGATCTGGCTGGCGAAGATGATGATGGCGATCCCGGTGGTGAAGCCCACCAGCACGGGATGCGGGATGTAGCGGATATAGGTGCCAAGCCTCAGCAGGCCGATGGCGATCAGGAGTGCGCCTGCGATCAGCGTCGCCAGCAGCAACCCATCGAAGCCGTGCTGGTCGATCGTCGCCGCGATCAGGACGATGAAGGCCCCGGCGGGCCCACCGATCTGATAGCGGCTGCCACTCAGTGCCGAGACGAAGAAGCCGCCGATAATCGCGGTGAACAGGCCCGCCGCCGGTGTTGCTCCGCTGGCGATGGCGATTGCCATGGAGAGCGGCAGGGCGACGATCGCGACCGTGAGGCCCGCCAGCGCGTCGGCCTTCAAGCGATCGGGGCCGTAGCCTTCCTGCAGTGCCGAAATAAGCTTGGGAGTGAATTGCTTGAGGATATCGGCATCGCCACGACGGACGATTGGTTCGGTCATGTCACGCGCCCGCCCCGTATGTGCAAGTTTCGCGAGTCCGACTCGGCGTCCAACGCCGGTCCCCAGCGCAGTCCAGCCGTTGCACGGTACGGATGCAAGTCCCTATGGTCCCCTCTTCAAGCTAGGGAGTTGGATTCATGGTCAAGGCCATCCGCGTTCACAAGGTCGGCGGCCCCGAAGCGCTGCAATGGGAAGACATCACGCTGCCCCAGCCGGGGCCGGGCGAGGTGCTGGTCAGGAACCGCGCCATCGGCCTGAACTTCATCGACACCTATTTCCGCACCGGCCTCTACGCCGCCCCGCAACTGCCCTTCGTGCCCGGCAATGAGGGCGCGGGCGAAGTTCTGGCGGTCGGCCCCAATGTCAGCGAGTTCAAGGTCGGCGACCGTGTCGCCTATGTTGCGACGCTCGGTTCCTATGCCGAGGAGCGCATCGTCGCGGTCAATTCGGTTGTCGCGCTGCCGGACGCCGTCACCTATGAAGCCGCCGCCAGCATGATGCTGAAGGGCATGACGGCGGAATACCTGCTCCACCGCACCTATAAGGTGAAGCCGGGCGACACCATCCTCGTCCATGCCGCGGCCGGCGGCACCGGGTTGATCCTGTGCCAGTGGGGCAAGGCGCTGGGCGCGACCGTGATCGGCACTGTCGGTTCCAAGGAAAAGGCCGCGCTCGCCCAGGCGCATGGCGCCGACCACACCATCCTTTATCGCGAGGAGAACTTCCCGGCCCGCGTCAAGGAGATCACCGGCGGCAAGCTCTGCGCGGTGGTCTATGACGGCGTCGGCAAGGATACTTTCCTGCCCTCGCTCGACTGCCTGAGCCCCTTCGGCGTGCTGGCGAGCTTCGGCAATGCGTCGGGCGCCGTCGAGCCCTTCAATCTCGGCCTGCTCGGGCCGAAGGGCTCGCTCTATGTCACCCGGCCGACGCTCTTCACCCATATCGCCAAGCGCGAGACCATGATCGAGATGGCGGCCAATCTGTTCGGCGCCGTCGCGTCGGGCGCCGTCACCGTGCCGGTCAACGCGACCTTCGCGCTGCAGGACGCAGCCAATGCGCATCGCGCCCTGGAAAGCCGCGGCACCACCGGCTCGACCGTCCTGATCCCCTGACGCGAGCTTCAAGGCCGATTCGAGAAAAATCGCCTCGGCTTTGAACCTGTCCGGCCCGGCCTGCGACCAATGAGGGTCAGCACATGCTGATCCTCATTCGGGAGACAGGTCATGAACCGGACCATTCGTTTCGCGGGGCTCGTCTTGGCTTCGCTCACCATCTCGACAGTCGCCATGGCCCAGCAGGGTGGCGGTGGAGGCCGTGGCGGCGACGGCGGCGGCAATGGCGGCAGCGGAGGGGGCGGTGATCCCTCGATCCTGCAGGTGCTGCGCGAGGATCACGCCAGGGCCCGCCTGACCCGTGCGGTCGAGCTGCGGCGCGCCGGTACGGGCTGCCTCACCCATGTCTGCAACGAACCGCCGCCGCCGCGTCAGCCGCCCGTGCGGCAGGTCGCGGAGACCGGCAATGCCTGCGCCGGCGGCGAGGTCTTCGCGGTGCGCGGCCGGGGCGGCCAGATCATCCGCTATTTCTGCGAGTACCCTTGATGGTCTTAGAGCGTTTTCGAGCGAAGTGGACACCGGTTCGCGTGAAGAAAGCGCGTTAAAACAAAGAGCTAGAGAAATTGAACGATCCAATCGGATCGGAAATTGCTCTAGACGGCGACGCCGTGCAGGTCATAGGCGTCGGCCCGCTCGATCTTCACCGTGACGATGTCGCCGGGCCTAAGCGGCCGGCGGCTCGCGACATAGACATTGCCGTCGATCTCGGGTGCGTCCCATTTCGAGCGGCCCTTGGCGACGGTCGGACCGGCCTCGTCGATGATGACGGAAATGCGCTTGCCGACGCGGTTCTTGACGATGCGCGTGCTGATCTCGGCCTGCGCCTTCATGAAGCGGTGCCAGCGCGCCTCTTTTTCCTCTTCCGGGACCAGAGCGAGGCCCAGATCATTGGCCGGCGCGCCCTTCACAGGCTCATATTTGAAGCAGCCGACGCGCTCGAGCTTGGCTTCCTTCAGCCAATCGAGCAGGAAATGCACATCCTCCTCCGTCTCGCCGGGAAAGCCGACGATGAAGGTCGAACGGATGGCGAGATCAGGACAGATCTCGCGCCATTTGCGCAGTCGGTCGAGCGTGCGGTCCTGATGAGCCGGCCGCTTCATCGCCTTGAGAACATTGGGGGAAGCGTGCTGGAAGGGAATGTCGAGATAAGGCAGGATCAACCCCTCCTGCATCAGGGGGATGACCTCGTCGACATGCGGATACGGATAGACGTAGTGCATCCGCACCCAGATGCCCATCTGGCCCAATTCGCGGGCCAGCTCGAAGAAGCGGGTCCGAACTTCGCGGTCCTGCCACATCGAAGGCGCGTATTTGATGTCGAGGCCATAGGCGCTGGTGTCCTGCGAGATCACCAGCAGTTCCTTGACGCCGGCCTTGACCAGCTTCTCGGCCTCGCGCAGCACCTCGCCGATCGGCCGCGAGACGAGATCGCCGCGCAGCTTCGGGATGATGCAGAAGCTGCAGCGGTTGTTGCAGCCTTCTGAAATCTTCAGATAGGCGTAGTGGCGCGGCGTCAGCTTGATGCCCTGGTCGGGGACAAGGTCGATGAAGGGGTCGTGCCGTGGCGGCACCGCCTGGTGCACGGCCGAGACGACGCTCTCATAGGCCTGGGGGCCGGTGATCGCGAGTACGTTGGGGAAGGCATCGCGGATCTGCTCGGGCTCGGCGCCCATGCAGCCGGTGACGATGACCTTGCCGTTTTCCGACATGGCCGCCCCGATCGCCTCCAGCGATTCCGCCTTGGCGCTGTCGAGGAAGCCGCAGGTGTTGACGATGACGAGATCGGCGCCCGCATGCGACTTGCTGAGCTCATAGCCCTCCGAGCGCAGCGAGGTGATGATCCGCTCGGAATCGACCAGGGCTTTGGGGCAGCCCAGCGAAACAAAAGAGATTTTCGGCGCGACGGCGTTCATCGGCAGGCGACTCGACAATTCTGAAAGGAAGCGGCGCGGCATGGCGCGCGCACGGCGCTTCCTTTGAACCGTTTCAGCCTGTTTGGCAAATCTGGAAGGTTATGCCGCGGCTTCCGTCGAAACCGGCCGCTCCGAATCCTGCGTCCAGTCGGTCATCGAGCCATCATAGAGCGCGACCTCCTCACGGCCGAGCACCTCGGACATCACAAACCAGTTCAGCGCCGCCGTGTGGCCGGTGTTGCAATAGGAGATCGCCGGCCCGTTCGGCACGCCGGCAAACAGGGCGGACAGATCGTGGATCGGCTTCAGAGCGCCTGTCCCGGGGTCGAAGGCCTCGGCATAGTCGCGTGAGACCGCCCCGGGGATATGGCCGGCGCGCGCCGCCTCGGCAGCCTTCTCGCGGCCCTCGAAATAGCTTGTTGAACGCGCATCGACCAGGGTCGCGAGCTTGCTGCGCGAAGCCACGAGGGTTGCGTCGGTGTTGCTGCGCAATTGCTGTTGCATCACGACCAGATAGGGATCGGTCGATTTCGGCACGGACGGGCCGGTTTCGACCGGGCGCTGCGGATCGGCGCTCCAGGCCTTGAAGCCGCCGTCGAGAATGGCCTGCTGGCCGTGGCCGATCAGCTTCAGCGTCCAGTAGACCCGCGCGGCGGCGGCAAAGTCGGTAGCGCTGACGCCGGCCGGCACGATGACGACGTCGTCATCCGGCTTGATGCCGAGCCGTCCCGCGAGAGCGGCCAGATGCTCCAGCGGCGGCAGCATGCCTGGTGCATTGCCGACCTTGGCGCGCCAGCCGTCAGCCGCGTAGTCGCTGTGTACGGCGCCGGGAACATGTCCCGCTTCATAAGCAGCCTTGCCTCCGCCATCGACCGAGGAACGGATGTCGACGACGACGAGATTGCCGTCGCCCAGGCGCTGCTCGAGAGCTGCGGGCGTGATCAGTCCGGAGAATTGGGCTTTGCTCATTCGGCTGCTACCTTCTGCAATTCGTCGACCACATCGAGCGTGTAGCTCATCTCGGCCGTCGCCCCGAGCATGATCGAAGCGGAACAGTATTTTTCCTTCGACAATGTGACGGCCCGTTCCGCCTTCGCCTGCGATAGCCCACGCCCGGTGATCTTGTAGGCGAGGTGGATCTTGGTGAAGACCTTGGGATCCTCCGTGGCGCGCTCCGCCTCGACCTCGACCTCGCAACCGGTGACGCTCTCGCGGCCCTTCCTGAGGATCTGCACGACATCGAAGCCGGTGCAGCCGGCCAGTCCGATCAGCAGCATCTCCATCGGCCGGATGCCGATATTGCGGCCGCCATATTCAGGAGCGCCGTCCATCATCACGGCGTGGCCGCTGCCGGCCTCGCCCATGAAGGCCATGCCTTCGACCCATTTCGCCCGCGCTTTCATCGTTCGCTCCAATGCAAATCACTTGCACACAGGCTAGCGGCTGGTGAAGGCCGAAGCGAGACCGCTCAGGCTGCCGCGAACAGACTGCCATGTGTGATGCGCAAGCGGATGCGCTCGCCGATCGCCGGTGCGACCTGGCTCGCCAGATCCACGTCGAGGCGCTTCGCCAGCCCCTGGACCGCGACTTCGGCGCGCCGCAACGGGCCGTTCCGGCGCAGATGCTCGACGACGCCGGGCAGCGCCAGCGGCAGATCGTCGACGATGCGCAGATGCTGCGGCCGGACATAGAGCGCGGCCTGTCCGCCCTGGTTCTGCGACAACCCGCCCAGAACCGGTCGATCGCCGAAAAAGGCCTGGCTGCCGACGACCTTGACCGGCAGCTTGTTCACCTCGCCGAGGAACTCGCAGACAAAGGGCGTCGCCGGATGGTCATAGACATCATCGGCCGAACCGACCTGCTCGATACGGCCGTCATTCAGGATCGCGACGCGATCGGCGAGTTCGAGCGCCTCCTCCTGGTCATGCGTGACGAAGACGGTGGTGTGTCCGGTACGGCGATGCAGATCGCGCAGCCAGGCGCGCAGATCCTTGCGGACCTTGGCGTCGAGCGCCCCGAAAGGCTCGTCGAGCAGCAGCACCCGCGGCTCGATCGCCAGCGCGCGAGCCAACGCCACGCGCTGACGCTGGCCGCCCGAAAGCTGGCTCGGATAGCGCTTGTCGAGGCCGGGCAGTTGCACGAGTTCGAGCAGGTCGCCGACGCGCTTTCTGATCTCCGCATCGTCCGGCCGCTCCGCGCGCGGGCGCGACTTCAGGCCGAAGGCGACATTCTCTCCGACCGTCATGGTCCGGAACAGGGCGTAGTGCTGGAAGACGAAGCCGATCCGCCGCTCGCGGAGAGAGAGATCGCGCATATCGGTCTCGCCGAACAGCACGCGGCCCCGATCAGCCTGTTCGAGGCCGGCGATCAGGCGCAGCAGTGTCGTCTTGCCTGAGCCCGAGGGGCCGAGCAAGGCGACGAGCTCGGCAGGCTGGATATCGAGCGAGACGCCGCGCAAGGCAGCGAAAGCGTCGAAGCGCTTCTCGATCGATTCGATGGTGACTGCGACCGACATGCTTGCGTCCTTCATCAATGGCGGCGGCTGGCGGCGATGGAATCCGAGTAACGCCATTCCAGCAGCGTCTTGAGCGCGAGCGTGACGAGCGCCAGCCCTGCCAGAAGCGAGGCGACGGCAAAGGCCGCTGCGCTCATGTACTCGTTGTAAAGAATCTCGACATGCAGCGGCATGGTGTTGGTCAGCCCCCGAATCTTGCCGGAGACGACCGCAACCGCACCGAACTCGCCCATGGCGCGCGCGTTGCAGAGCAGCACGCCGTAGAACAGGCTCCACTTCACATTGGGAAGCGTGATCGTCAGGAAGGTCCGCCAGCCCGAGGCGCCGAGCGTCAGCGCCGCTTCCTCGTCGGCCGAACCGAGCGATTGCATATGTGGGATCAGCTCGCGTGCGACGAAGGGGAAGGTCACGAACACCGTTGCCAGGACGAGACCGGGCAGGGCGAAGACGATCTGCACGTCATTGGCCTTGAGCCAGGCGCCGAAATAGCCCTGCGCGCCGAAGAGCAGCACGAAGACGAGGCCCGAGATCACCGGAGACACCGAGAAGGGCAGGTCGATCAGGCTGATCAGCAGGTTCTTGCCGCGAAACTCGAACTTGGCGATCGCCCAGGCGGCGGCGATGCCGACGACAACGTTGAAGGGCACGGCGATACCAGCGACCAGCAGGGTGAGATGGATCGCGGCGACCGCATCTGGCTCGGTCACCGCCGCCTTATAGGCCGTCCAGCCGCGCGCACCCGCTTCGACAAAGACCGAGACCAGCGGCAACAGCAGGAACAGCGCCAGAAAGGCGAGCGAGACACCGATCAGCACGGCCTGGACGACAATGCCTTCGCCGCGGATGCGGCGCGTATCACGCGTCCGGGCCGTGTCGGTCCGGAATTGGGGCAGGGCAGAATCAGACATCGCCGAACCTCCGGCGCGCCCGCGCCTGGATCAGGTTGACGAGAAGAATGAGGCTAAAGGAGATCAGCAGCATCAGCATCGCGACGACGGCGGCGCCGGCATAGTCGAATTGCTCCAGGCGGATCACGATCAGCAGAGGCGCGATCTCCGAGACCATCGGCACATTGCCGGCGATGAAGATGACCGAGCCGTATTCGCCCACCGCACGCGCAAAGGCGAGGACGAAGCCGGTCAGCAATGCCGGATAGATCGGGGGCAGGATCACCGTGAAGATGGTGCGCCAGCGGCCGGCCCCGAGCAGCGCCGCGGCCTCCTCGACATCGGCCTGCATCTCCTCCAGCACCGGCTGCACGGTGCGCACGACGAAGGGCAGGCCGACGAAGATCAGCGCCACCATCACGCCGAGCGGCGTATAGGCGACCTTGATGCCATAGGGCGCCAGCAAGCTGCCGACCCAGCCATTGGGCGCATAGATCGCTGTGAGCGCGATGCCGGCGACCGCCGTCGGCAAGGCAAAGGGCAGGTCGACCGCCGCATCGATGAAGCGACGACCCGGAAACTCGTAACGCACCAGCACCCAGGCGAGGATCATGCCGAAGACGGCGTTGATGCAGGCGGCGAACAGCGCTCCCAGAAATGACAGGCGCAGCGCCGCCAGCGTCCGCGGCGAAGTTGCGACCGCCCAGATATCGGCCGGGCCGGCACTCGCCGCCTTCAGCGCCAGCGCCGCCAGCGGCACGAGCACGATCAGGGACAAAGCGCTCAGCGTGATGCCGAGCGCGATGCCAAATCCCGGCAGGATGCTCGGCTGCCGCCAAACTGAGGTCGCCGCCGCCATCAGCTAGCGCGCCGGCTTGTAGAGCTGGTCGAAGGTGCCGCCGTCGCCGAAATGGGTCGGCTGCGCCTTGGCCCAGCCGCCGAAATCCTTGTCGATCGTGACCAGCTCGAGCTTCGGGAAATTCGCGATGTCCTTGGGGGCGGCCGCCTCGACATTGCGCGGCCGATAATAGTTCTTTGCGATGATCGCCTGGGCCTTCGGTGTGTAGAGGAAGTCGAGATAGGCCTGCGCCTCGGCCCGGGTGCCCTTGGCGTCGACATTGGCGTCGACCAGCGCGACCGGCGGTTCGGCCAGGATCGAGAGGCTCGGCACGACGATGTCGAACTTGTCGGCGCCGAATTCATGCAAGGCGAGGAAGGCCTCGTTCTCCCAGGCCAGGAGCACGTCGCCAATGCCGCGCTGGGTGAAGGTCGTGGTCGCGCCACGCGCACCGGTGTCGAGCACGGGCACGTTTGCCAAAAGCTTGCCGATATAATCGCGGACCTTCGCCTCGTCCTTGTTGAAGGCCTTGTCGGCATAGGCCCAGGCGGCGAGGTAGTTCCAGCGCGCCCCGCCCGAGGTCTTCGGGTTCGGCGTGATGATCTGCACGCCCGGCTTGACCAGGTCGCCCCAGTCCTTGAGCGCCTTGGGGTTGCCCTTGCGGACGAGGAAGACGATCGTCGAGGTGTAGGGCGAGGAGTTGTTGGGCAGGCGCGTCTGCCAGTTTTCCGGCAGCTTCTTCGAGCGCTGGGCGATGGCGTCGATGTCGCCCGCAAGCGCCAGCGTCACCACATCCGCATTGAGGCCGTCGATGACCGTGCGGGCCTGGGCGCCCGAGCCGCCATGGGACTGGCGGATGGTCGTGATCTTCTTGGTGTTCTTCGCGTTCCATTCGGCGATGAAAGCCGCGTTGAGATCGCGGTAGAGCTCCCGCGTCGGGTCGTAGGAGACGTTCAGCAACTCGGTCTGGGCGCGTGCGCCGGCCACGACGCCGAAGCACAGGGAGAAGGCCCCGAACACGAGCCCGGCTCTGAGCACACGGCGAAAGATGGGTTGCGTCATGTCAGGGCTCCGTTGCGATCAATGCCGGAAGCTCGCCAGGAACCACCGACATTCGTTCTGAATAACAAACGAAACGTACTGAATTTTCGCACCAGCCTCAACGGCATGCTGCAGCAGGCCCGTTCCAAACTTGAACCCTATGGGAGAAAACGCGTCTCCCTTGAAGGCGTTCCACCGCATTTTTGGTCAGGCATTTCCCGCACAACGAGATTCGCGGGCAAATCAGGCACAAATCCAAATAGGCCGTTGTTGCGGCGCCGAATTCAGGCCCGGCGCAAATCCTGAGATACGGTGGTGGCGGCTACCGCCCCCAGTGCATGCCCCACCAGGACAAGCACGGGCCCCTTGGCCGGCAACTGGGCGAGCATATCAGGCAATGTCGCGATCGTCGCGGCCACCCGGACTTCGTCCGGCCGCGTCGCCGCCAGCACGGCAACGGCCGGCGTCTGCGGATCAAGCCCAGCCGCCACGGCGCGGTCGCGGAAGCCTGCGAGCGTGGCGCGCGCCATGTAGATCACCGTCGTCGCATAGGGGTCGGCCATGGCCTGCCAGTCGAGATCGTCAGGCAGGTCGCCGCTGCGGGCATGGCCGGTGACGAATTGCAGGCGGCGCGCATGGTCGCGATGGGTCAGCGAGAGGCCAAGCGAGGCCGCGGCCCCTTGCGCCGCCGAGATGCCCGGCACGATCGCGACCGGGATATTGGCGGCAGCGCAGGCCTCGATCTCCTCGCCGGCGCGGCCGAAGATGCCGGGGTCGCCGCCCTTGAGGCGCACGACATGCTTGCCCTGACCAGCCAGGGCGACGATCAAGGCGTTGATGTCGCTCTGTTTGACGGAAGGCCCATAGCCGGTCTTGCCGACCAGCATGCGCTTGGCTTCGCGGCGGGCGAATTCCAGCACGCCAGGCGAGACGAGGTCGTCATACAAGATGATGTCGGCGCTCTGCAGCGCGCGGATGGCCTTCAGCGTCAGCAGTTCCGGGTCGCCCGGGCCGGCGCCGACCAAGGTCACCCGGCCGGTGCCGTCATGGGCGCTTTCGAGCCTGTCGAGCGCGCTGAAGAGGTCGCTCCTGTCGATCTCGCCGGGGTCACGTTCGGGAGCGGCGATGGCGCGCGCCGTGAAGCGCTCCCAGAACGCGCGGCGAAGCGCGAAAGGAAGCTCGCGTAGCTGCACGGCGGGCCGCCAGTCCTTGGCCGCCTGGGCCCAGCCCTTCAGCCCGGCCGGCAGCAACCCCTCGATCTTGGCGCGAATCGCCTGCCCGAAGACGGGGGATGCGCCGTCGGTCGAGATTGCGACGATCAGGGGCGAACGGTTGACCAGCGAACCGAAGGCAAAATCGCAGAATTCAGGCTTGTCGACGACATTGACCGGCACACCCAGCTGCCGCGCCGCGGCAGCGAAGGCGCGCGCCTCAGTGAGGTCCTCGATATCGCCGATGGCAAGCGCGGCATCGGCCAGATCGTCCGGCTGCCAATGCCGGGCGACCACGCGCACGCTGCCGGCCGGCGGTTCGTTGGCGAGGGCCGTGAAGCGGTCAATCGCATCGCCGGCGAAAACACGGAGGTCGGCCCCGGCCGCCGCGATCAATTCGGCCTTCCAGAGCGCGCCCTCGCTGCCGCCGGCGAGTACGACCTTGCGTCCTTCCAGCTTGTGGAAGAGCGGCAGCGTCGCCAGCCTGTCGATGCGGCGCGCGGTGGTCGGCTCTGGTTGTCTTTCGCTCATCGCGTCGCTGTGGTGGCTCTGACTTCCGTGGGGCGCGTCTCGCCCCCCGCTGGCGGCATCAGCAACCAGAAGACAGCCAAGAGCATAATGATAAGGCGAAAGCAAAGATCGAACCAGCGCTCATGGGGCTGCTTCGGAAGCAGATTTGCGATCTCGCTGTCCATGCTGTCCTCCTTCAATCCGCGCAATGTCGCCGGTCCGGCGGCGCTGTCTCTATCGGCCGCGCGGGGCGTCATCGCGTTACGATGCGGCGAGGCGGCCGGCGGCACGGGCCGTCCGGCGTTGGTCGAGGATGTTGTGGCTGTCGCCATAGCCACGCTGGTAGCCATGGCTGATCTGGCCCACCGCCTTGAGCCATTGCTCGACCGGCTGACGCGCAGCGCTGGCCTCGGGCAGTTCGATTTCGTCGAAGCCACAGGACAGCGCATAGGCGAACTGGTCGGCGATCAGGGGGCCGCTCGCACGCAAGGTTCCGGTGAAGCCGTGATTGCGGATCAGCTTGGCGAGGCTGAAGCCGCGCCCGTCCGAATAGGCCGGGAAGCTGACCGCGATCAGCGAGAGCTGGCGTAGCACCAGCTTGAGCTCGGCGATGCGGATATTATTAGGGATCACGACGCCGATGCGCTGGTCGCGCGTCTTCTGCTGAAGCGCTTCGGTCAGCGCTTCCCACGGCACCAGCGCTTGCGAGAGATTGTCGACCCCTGAGCCTTCGCTGCGCGTCCAGGCGTCGACTTTGGTGCCGTTCCGATCAAGCAACGGCATGGGCGACCTCCTGGAAGGCGGCCTTGAACGGAGCAAGGCCGATGCGGCGGACGTTCTCGATGAAGCTCTCGCCCTCGGCCCGCTCGGAGAGATAGACGTTCACGATCCGCTCGATCGCGTCGGGAACATCCTCCGCCGCGAGGCCCGGCCCCAGGATCTCGCCGATCGCGGCGTTCTCGGTCGCGTCGCCGCCAAGCGTGATCTGATAGGATTCGATCCCGCGCTTCTCCAGGCCGAGAATGCCGATATGGCCGACATGGTGGTGGCCGCAGGCGTTGATGCAGCCCGAAATCTTGATGTTGAGCTCGCCGATCGCCTTCTGGCGATTGTCGTCGGCGAAACGATGCTGGATCGCCTGCGCGATCGGGATCGAACGCGCCGTCGCCAGCGCGCAGTAATCGAGCCCGGGGCAGGAGATGATGTCGGTGATCAGGCCGATATTGGCACTTGCGAGCCCAGCTTCACCGAGCCTCTGCCAGATCGCGAACAGGTCGCGCTGGCGGACATAGGGCAGCACGAGGTTCTGCGCATGGGTCACGCGGATTTCGGCTTGCGAATACTGCTCGGCGAGATCGGCGACGAGCCGCATCTGGTCGGAGGTCGCATCGCCCGGCGCCTCGCCGACGGGCTTCAGCGAGATCGTCAGCGCCGCATAGCCCGGCGCCTTGTGCGGGATCGTATTGACCTCGACCCAGCGCGCGAAGGCGGGGTTGGCGGCTTTCGTCGCCTCCAGCAGCCGGCTCGTCGCCGGCAGGACCTCATAATCGGGCGCCTTGAAATAGGCGGCGATGCGCGCGACCTCGGCCGGATCGGCGTTCACCGACGGCCCATCGAGCCGTGCGAACTCCTCCTCGACACGGCGGCGAAACTCCTCGACGCCGATCTCATGGACGAGGATCTTGACCCGTGCCTTGTATTTGTTATCGCGCCGGCCTTCGAGATTATAGACCCGCATGATCGCCTCGAGGAATGCGAGCAGATCATTCTTGGGCAGGTAGTCGCGCACGACCTTGCCGATCATCGGGGTGCGGCCGAGGCCGCCGCCGACGCTGACCTCGTAGCTGACCTCATGGGTGTCGGGATGGCGGCGCAGGCGCAGGCCGATGTCGTGCGCCTTGATCACGGCACGGTCATGCTCGGCACCGGTCACCGCGATCTTGAACTTGCGCGGCAGGTAGTCGAATTCCGGATGCAGCGACGACCATTGCCGGATCAATTCGGCGGTCGGGCGCGGATCCTCGATCTCGTCCTGCGCCACGCCGGCGAAATGGTCGGCCGTGACGTTGCGGATGCAATTGCCGGAGGTCTGGATGCAATGCATCTCAACATCGGCGAGCAGGTCCAGGATTTCGGGCACGTCGCGCAGCTTCGGCCAGTTGAACTGCAGGTTCTGGCGCGTGGTGAAATGGCCGTAGCCGCGGTCGTAGCGTTCGCCGATCAGCGCAAGCTGGCGCAATTGCTTCGACGACAGCGTGCCATAGGGGATGGCGATGCGCAGCATATAAGCGTGGAGCTGCAAATAGACGCCGTTCTTGAGCCTGAGCGGCTTGAACTCGTCCTCGGTGATCGAGCCGTCGAGCCGCCGCGAGACCTGGTCGCGGAACTGGGCGACCCGCTCGCGGACAAAACGCTCGTCGAATTCATCATAGCGGTACATCGGTCAGGCCCTCTGCCCGGCATCGATCCCGTCCCCGGCCTGCTTGCCGAGATCGGGACGGTTGCTGGGCCCCAGCGTTTTGAACCTCTCGCGGAAATGTCGCGGAACCGGCTGGCCGGCCTCCATGGTGACATCGACGAGATAGGCATCGACCACGCGATTGCCCGCGAGCTCGGCCGCCGCGAAAGCCTCGAGGCTCTCTGCCGCGGCATCGTCCGACGCGACCAGCGCCAGCGCCGGATCGCGCGTCCAGGCGAGTTGTCCGTTGGCGTCGGCAACGGCGAATACGACATCGCCGTCGAGCAGGTCATTGGCGAGCAGGATCGCCGGCAAGGGAACGCGCTTGGGGGCGGCAGCCATCACGCAGCCTCCGCCAAGGTGAGCGTCAGTCCGTCGAGATCGTCGGACCAGATGATCTGGCAGGAGAGGCGCGAGGTCGCCTCGATCAATGGCAAGGTATCGAGCGCGTCGATTTCATCCTCGCGCGGCTCCGGCAGGCGCCTGGCCCAATCGGGCGCGACGACGACATGGCAGGTGGCGCAATCGCAGGAACCACCGCAGACGCCCTCGATCCCGACCTTGTAGTCGCGCAGAATCTCCATCACCCGCCAGCCTTCGACGGCTTCGAGTTCGTGGGCGCGACCGTCGCGGTCGATCACATTCAGAATGGCCACTGCGCCGCTTGTCCCGTTCGTTCTTCCGAACGTTTCAAATAAGCCAGAGCGGCGATGGGTTCAATTCACGCGAGGTAGCGTGTTTTTTCTTATTCCCGATCAAAAGGAGGAGATTTCTCTTTCCGGCTCATCGCGCATGGCGCGCATCGAGTGGATTTTCCTCCACAGGGGGCAGGGGCATCGCATTTGGACTTTTTGAGCCTCATCCTGAGGAGCCGCGGCACGCGGCGTCTCGAAGGATGCTCCAGTTTGCTCCGGAAACGCCTTCTGGAGCATCCTTCGAGACGCGCTTCCTGCGGAAGCGCTCCTCAGGATGAGGGCTGTGGGGACAAATGTGATAGCCCTCCATGGGAGCAGAGGCGACGATGGCGTCAGACCAATCCGCCCAGCCGATAGCCCACGCCCGGCTCGGTCTCGATCAGCTTCGGCGCCGCCGGATCGTCTTCCAGCTTCTGGCGCAACTGCCCGACGAAGACGCGCAGATATTGCACGTCATGCTCATGCGCCGGCCCCCAGACGGCCGTCAGGATCTGGCGATGCGTCAGCACGCGGCCGTTTCCGCCGGCCAGGCTGGCGAGCAGGTCGTATTCCTTCGGGGAGAGTTTGACATGCACCCCGGCGCGGCTGATGCGGCGGTTGACGAGATCGATCTCGACATCGCCGGAGCGGATCGTCGCCTCCGCGCCTTGCCGCTCGATACGGTGGCGCAGCGCGACGCGCAGGCGCGCCAGCAATTCGCCGACGCCGAAGGGTTTTTCGACATAATCATCGGCGCCAGCGTCGAGCGCATCGATCTTCTCGGTCTCGCGGTCGCGGGCCGAAAGGATGATCACCGGCCCGTCATAGAAAGCACGTGCCTTGGCCAGGGCCTCCTTGCCGTCCATGTCGGGCAGGCCGAGATCGAGCACCACGGCGTCAGGTGGTTTGCGCGCGATCTCGCGCAGGCCGGCGGTGGCGTCATCGGCGCGGACATGCTCGTAACCGGCTGCATCGAGCGCAGGCCCGAGGAAACGATGGATCTGCGGCTCGTCGTCGATGACGAGGATACGGGGGCGGAAAGCGGTCATGACAGAACCTCCGGCGCCGCGCCGTCCTTGCGCAGGCTGATCAATATGCGGGTGCCGCCCTTGGAACCGTCGGGCCGGTCCTGGATCGGGCTTGCGGCCGCGATGCGCCCGCCCATGGCCTCGACGAAGCCCTTGGAGATGGCAAGGCCGAGGCCCGCCCCCTTGCCGCGCTCGCCGCCGCGATCGGTCGCCTCTTCCATGCGCCGGAACTTCTCGAAGACGCGTTCGAGCTCGGCCGTCGGGATGCCGCGACCTTCGTCCTCGATCGAGATCACGACATTGCCCCGGTCCTCATAGGCCGCGGTTTCGATCAGCGAACCGTTCTCGCTATAGGCGATCGCGTTCTCCAGGATGTTGACCAGGGCCTGTTCGAGCAAGGACGGGTCGGCCGGCACGGCCGAAAGTTCGGCTGGAAAATCGCGCTGGATGCGGCGGTTCTCCAGCCGCCGCGATACCCGCGCGATCGCGGCCGAGATCACGTCGCGGACATCGGTCCAGTCGCGGCGTGTCACCAGCGCACCACCCTCCAGCCGCGTCATGTCGAGCAGGTCGCCGACATAGCGGTTGAGGCGCTCGGCCTCCTCGCGAATCGACAAAAGCAGGTCATCGGCCACGGCCGGCTCGACGCTCTTGCCGAAATCGATCAGCGTCGTCACCGAGCCGAGCACGGTTGCGAGCGGCGTGCGCAGATCATGGCTGACCGAGTTCAGCAGCGCCGAGCGCAACCGGTCCGTCCGGCGCAGCGCCTCGGCATCGACGGCGGCTGCGGCGAGCTCCACCCGCTCCAGCGCGATCGCGCCCTGGTCGAGCAGCGCCATGGCGAAGCGCTCATTCTCCGCACCCAGCAGGGCCTTGGGCTCGAATCCGACCACGCCCGTGCGCGCCCGCACGCCCTGCAAGGGCCGGAAGGTCCAGGCGACATTGGGCAGCGTGCCGGTGCCGGCTCCGGCGGGCTCGCCCCGGTTCCAGCTCCAGCGCGCCGCCGTCATGTCGGCGGTGGTCAGCGGCTCCAGCGAGGGCGCACCGGCGCTGGGCGCGATCTCGTCTCCTTGCGGCAGCAGGACGATGATCTTTCCGGCCGTCGCCGCCGAAAGCTGCTCGGCCAGCACGGTCGCGGCGTCCTCCCGGCGTGCGGCGCCTGAGAGCCTGCGGCTTGCCGCCAGCAGCGCCGTGATCGCCGAGGCGCGCCGCGCCGTTGCCTTGGCCTGGTCGCGGATGCGCCCGGTCAGGCCGCCGGTGGCGACGGCCGCGACGAAGAACACGGCGAAGGTCAGCACATCGGCCGGGTTGCCGATCCACATCGACAGGCGCGGCTCGAGAAAGAAGAAATTATAGGCGAAAGCGGCGAGCCCTGCCGCCGTCAGCGACGGCCAAAGGCCGAAGGCGACGCCTGCTCCCAGCACGCTGACGAGAAACAGCATGGCGAGGTTGGCGTTCTCCGCCTGACGATCGACCAATGTCGCGACGACGACTGCCGCGGCGACCATGACCGCCGCACCGATATGGCCGCGCCAGGAAAGATCCCGCTTAGGGGCGGCCGGGGGCGGGCCGGCTGGTACGGAGGCGATATCGGTGATGATGTGAAGCGCCGCACCGTTCTGCGCCTGCAGCAGGGCCGGGGCGAGCGAGCGATGGAACCAGGCGCGCCAACCCTTGCGATGCGATTTTCCGACGACGATCTGGGTGACGTTGTTGCGCCGCGCATATTCCAGCACGCTGGCGACGAGATCGTCGCTGGTCAGCACGACATTGGCGGCCCCAAGCTGTTCGGCGAGCTTGAGCGCTTCCGCCAGCCTCTGACCGCGTGCCGGATCGGCGTCCGAACCGTTGGGCCGCTCGACATGGGCGACCGTCCAGGGCGCATCCATCATCATGTCGGAGAGGCGCCGGCCGGCGCGCACGAGCGAGGACGCCATCGCATCGGGCCCGATCAGGACCAGGATGCGCTCGCCCGCAGCCCAGGGCCCTTCGACGCCGGCGCGCTTCATCGCCTGGTTCAGATGGTCGTCGACCGTCTGCGCGGCGCGGCGCAAGGCGAGCTCGCGCAGCGCGGTCAGGTTCTCCGGCTTGAAGAAATTATCGGCCGCGAGCCGAGCCGTCTCGGGGAGGTAAACCTTGCCCTCGGCCATGCGCTGGCGCAGTTCGCTCGGCGTAATGTCGATCAACTCGATCTCGTCGGCGCTGCTCAACACGCTGTCGGGCACCGTTTCACGCTGGCGCACGCCGGTGATCTTCCAGATCACGTCGACGAGGCTCTCGAGATGCTGGACGTTCAGCGTCGTCCAGACATCAATCCCAGCTGCCAGCAACTCCTCGACATCCTGCCAGCGCTTGGGGTGCCGGCTGCCTGGCGCATTGGAATGCGCGTATTCGTCGACCAGCAGCAGGCGCGGCTTGCAGGCCAGCGCCGCGTCGAGGTCGAACTCCATCAGCATGCGGCCATTATGCTCGATCGGCCGGCGCGCCATCACCTCTAGCCCGTCGAGCAGCGCTTCGGTCTCGCGGCGGCCATGCGTCTCGACGAGGCCGACCAGCACCTCGCCATGCTCCGCTTGCGCGCGCTTGCCCTGGGTGAGCATCTCATAGGTCTTGCCGACACCCGGCGCCATGCCGAGAAATATCTTAAGCCGGCCGCGTTTACCGCGGCCGGCCTGGGCCAGAAGGGCATCGGGATCAGGGCGACCCTGTTCCCGGAATCGGGTCTCGTCCGTGGTCATTACGGCTTAGCTTGAGCCTTCGGATAGCGCGCGTCGAGGGCGAGGTTGGCGGTCAGCACGTTCACGCGCGGCCGGCCGATGAAACCGAGCAGATAACCTTGCGTGTTCTGGGCGATGATCTCGGCGACCTGCGCCGGCTGGGCGCCGCGCGTCTTGGCGATGCGCTCGATCTGGCGCGCCGCGTTCTCCGGCGAGATATGCGGGTCGAGACCAGAAGCCGACGCCGTCACGGCGTCGACCGGCAGCGGGCCAGCGCCGTCAGCGGCACGGATCGCCTCGGCATCGGCCTTGATGCGCGTGGCGAGATCCTCGTTCAGCGGCCCGAAATTGGAGCCGGAGGAATTGGCGGCGTCATAGCCGTCCTTGCCGGCAGCCGAGGGGCGGGGGCGCAGATAGGCATCGTCCTTGAAGATCTGGCCGATCCATTCGGAGCCGATGATCTCGCCGGCCTGGTTGCGGATCAGCGAACCGCCGGCCTGCGCCGGGAACATCGCCTGGGACAGCCCGGTGACGCCGAGCGGATAGGCGATACCGAGCAGGAGGGTGAAGAAGACCATCGAGACGATGGCGGGGCGAAGATGGGACCACATGGTCGTTGTCCTTTGATGAGCGATCAGGCGAGCTTCAGCGCTGCGACGATCATGTCGATCAGCTTGATGCCGACGAAGGGCGCGATCAGCCCGCCGATGCCGTAGATGGTGAGGTTGCGCGAGAGCAGCTTGGCGGCGCCGATCGCCCGGTAACGCACGCCGCGCAGCGCCAGCGGGATCAGCGCGACGATGACGAGCGCGTTGAAGATCACCGCCGAGAGGATGGCGCTCTGCGGGCTCGACAGGCCCATGATATTCATGGCGCCGAGCGAGGGCAGGGCGACGACGAACATCGCCGGGATGATGGCGAAATACTTCGCCACGTCGTTGGCGATCGAGAAGGTCGTCAACGCCCCGCGCGTGATCAGGAGCTGCTTGCCGACCTCGACGATCTCCAGGACCTTGGTTGGGTCGCTATCGAGATCGACCATGTTGCCGGCCTCGCGGGCAGCCTGCGCGCCGGTCTGCATGGCGACGCCGACATCGGCCTGGGCCAAAGCGGGCGCGTCGTTGGCGCCGTCGCCGCACATCGCGACCAGCCGGCCCTTGGCCTGCTCAGTGCGGATGATGCGCAGCTTGTCCTCGGGCGTCGCTTCGGCGAGGAAATCGTCGACGCCGGCTTCCGAGGCGATGGCGGCAGCCGTCACCGGGTTGTCGCCGGTGATCATGACGGTGCGCACGCCCATGCGGCGCAGATCGGCGAAGCGGTCCTTCACGCCGGGCTTCACCACATCCTTGAGATGGATGACGCCGACCAGCGCGCCATTCTCGCTGACGGCGAGCGGCGTGCCGCCGGAGCGCGCAACGCGGTCGACCGCCTGGCGCAATTCGGTCGGAACCTGGCTCTCGGAGAGGTCGAGCGACCGGATGACCGCATCCACCGCACCCTTGCGCCAGGACTTGCCGTCGGCGTCGAGGCCAGACTGGCGGGTCGTGGCGCTGAACGGGATCGAGGTCGCCCCCGCCGGAGCTTGCGCCGTGACGCCCTGGTTGCGGGCGAGCTCGACGATCGAGCGGCCTTCGGGCGTCTCGTCGGCAAGCGAGGCGATCAGCGCCGCGCGCAGCGCCGCATCGGGCCGCACACCGGGAGCCGGCACAACCTCGACCGCCATGCGGTTGCCGAAGGTGATCGTGCCGGTTTTGTCGAGCAGCAGGGTGTCGACGTCGCCGGCCGCCTCGACCGCGCGGCCGGAGGTCGCGAGCACATTGACCTTCAGCAGCCGGTCCATGCCGGCGATACCGACCGCGCTGAGCAGCCCGCCGATCGTGGTCGGGATCAGCGTCACGAAGAGCGCGCCGAGCACCATGGGGTCGAGCGTCACGCCCGAGAAGGCGCCAAGCCCGGTCAGCGTCACGACGGCGATCAGGAAGACCAGCGTCAGCCCAGCCAGCAGCACGGCGAGTGCCAACTCGTTGGGCGTCTTGCGGCGGTCGGCGCCTTCCACCATCGCGATCATGCGATCGAGGAAGGAGGAGCCCTGCTGCGAGGTGACCTTCACCTTGAGCCAGTCGGAGACGACTGTGGTGCCGCCGGTGACGGCTGAGCGGTCGCCGCCGCTCTCGCGGATGACGGGAGCGGATTCGCCGGTGATCGCAGCCTCGTTGACCGAGGCGACACCCTCGATGATCTCGCCATCGGCGGGGATCACGTCGCCGGCCTCGACCAGCACGATGTCGCCCGGCACGAGTTCATGAGCCGGCGTCGGGACTATCGCGTTACGGGTGGCGTCGATGATCAGCTTGGCCTTGGTCGTGACGCGGGTGGCGCGCAGGCTGTCGGCAGCTGCCTTGCCGCGCCCTTCGGCGATGGCCTCGGCGAAATTGGCGAAGAGCACGGTCAGCCAGAGCCAGGCCGCGATCTGGATCGGGAAGCTGGCCGGCAGGCCGCCTGCGATGGCGACGCCGGCCGAGACGGTCGCGAGCGCCGCGACCACCTCGGTTGCGAGGATCACCGGGTTGCCGGTGAGTGCGCGCGGGTCGAGCTTGACGAAGGCGCTCTTCAGCGCGGTCGTCACGACGCTCTGATCGATCGCGCCGGATTTGACGAAAGACATGGACATGATTGAATTTCCTTTGTCGGCTCAGCGTGAAGCCGCAGCCGCAAGCAGCTGGAAATGCTCGACGATCGGGCCCAGAGCGAGCGCGGGGAAGAATTGCAGGCCGCCCAGGATCAAGACGATGCCGATCAGCAGGCCGACAAAGAGCGGGCTGTCGCTCGGCAAGGTGCCGGCGGTCGGCTGAAGCTTCGGCTTGGCCGCGAGCGCGCCGGCGATGGCCAGCACCGGCACGATATAGGCGAAGCGACCGAGCAGCATGCCGATGGCCAGCGTCGTGTTCCACCAGGGGGTGTTGGCCGTCAGACCGGCAAAAGCCGAACCGTTGTTTCCTGCCGCCGACGAATAGGCGTAGAGGATCTCGGACAGCCCGTGGGGCCCCTTGTTCAGCAAGCCTTCGAGCGCGACCGGCAGCACGGCGGCGATAGCCGAGAAGCCGAGAATGGCGAGCGGCAGGATCAGCACCGCCAGCATGGCGAACTTGATCTCGCGCGCCTCGACCTTCTTGCCGAGATATTCAGGCGTACGCCCGACCATCAGCCCCGCAACGAAGACCGCGAGCAAGGCCATCACCACCATGCCGTAGAGGCCGGAGCCGACGCCGCCCGGCAGGACCTCGCCGAGCTGGATCATGAACATCGCGACGCCGCCGCCAAGCGGCATGAAGCTGCCATGCATGGCGTTGACCGAACCATTGGAAGCGCCGGTCGTCTGCGCCGCCCAGACCGATGAGGCGGCCGGCCCGAAGCGGACCTCTTTGCCTTCCATGTTGGACGGGGCGTCGCTGATGCCGGCTGCGATCATCGCCGGCTGCGGCGTGAGCGTTTCCGAAGCATAGATCGCGGCGGCGGCGACGCCGACGAGGATGATCATCACCGCGATCAGCGCCTTGGCCTCCTTGCGCGCCCCGGCGATGCGCCCGAAAGCGATCACGGTGCCGAAGGCGAGCGCGTTGATCGATGTGGCCTCGATCAGGTTGGTGAACGGCGTCGGGTTCTCGAACGGATGCGCCGAGTTGACGTTGAAGATGCCGCCGCCATTGGTGCCCCACTGCTTGATCGCCTCCTGCGAGGCGGTCGGGAACAGCGAGATCACCTGCTTGGCGCCTTCGATGGTCGAGGCTTCGACATTGGCGAGCAGGGTCTGCGGTACGCCGGCCGCGACCAGCACAAGCGCGGTCACGATCGAAAGTGGCAGCAGCACGTAGAGCGTGGTGCGGGTCAGATCGACCCAGAAATTGCCGAGGTTCTCGCCGCGGTCGGTGGCAAAGGCGCGTGCGACCGCAGCCGCGATCGCGAGACCTGTGCCGGCCGAGACGAAGTTATGCACGGTCAAGCCCGCCATCTGGCTGAGATTGCTCATCGTCGCCTCGCCGGCATAGGACTGCCAGTTCGTATTGGTGACGAAGCTCACCGCCGTGTTGAAGGCGAGATGCGGCGACAGGCCGTCGAAGCCTTGCGGATTGAGCGGCAGCAGGTTCTGGAAGCGCAGCTGCAGATAGAGCAGCACGAAACCAGCTGCGCTGAAGGCGAGCACCGCCCCGGCATAGCCCAGCCAGTTCTGCCCCTTGTTGCGGTCGATGCCGAAGGCGGCATAGGCGAGCGCCTCGACCGGCCGCAGCACCGGATCGAGCCAGGTGCGTTCGCCCGCCCAGACGCGCGCCATGAAGATACCGAGCGGCCAACCCATGGCCACCGTCAACGCGATCGTGAAAACGATCTCGGCCCAGCCCCGCCAATCCATTGCGAGGTCTCCTTATGTTTTTGAGGTCAGAAGCGGTCGGGGCGCAAAAGCGCGGCGACCATGTAGACCGCGAGCCCGAGGGCAGCAGTCGCGTAAAGCCAGGTGAGCGCCATGATCGTCAGACCTTGCGCAGCAGCGTTGCGTAGTAACCGAAGAGCACGAAGGCCCCGGTTCCCAGCACGAGATAAAGGATGTCGGCCATGAGCCTTACTCCGGTCAGGTTAGACCGGAGAGATGGTGCCCGGAGGGCTCAAGGGTCGAGCCGGAAGGGCAGGGCAGCGCATAAAGGCGGCATAAAGATCGAAACGGGCGCACCATGAAGCGGCGCGCATTTTGATGTAACGCAACGACATTCGTTCGAACTGCGAGCGAGGCTATGCGGACGAGAGCGTGCCCGGATTTGTGCGAACGAAGAGCTGTCGAAGCGCCTCATCCCCAGAATGTGAGCTGACAGGGGGGACATGCTGCCGCCAGCTTCTCGGGGTTTCCATATTCGCAAGTTAGAACACTTCGCAGACCGCAACGATTCTCCCGCGCCCATATCTCATCGGTGCGGCCCCAGCCCAGCCTCGAAGGAAGCCTGATGAAAGCGATCGCCTGCGCCATTCTGATCTCCGCCACCGCCATCCTACCGGCCCTTGCCCAGGACATCACCGCCGGCGAGCGCTCCTGGAACAAATGCCGCGCCTGCCATCAGACCGGCGAAGGCGCCAAGAACCTGGTCGGCCCTGAGCTCAATGGCCTGTTCGGGCGGCACTCGGGCTCGGTCGAGGGCTATAGCTACTCCGCGGCCAACAAGAACTCCGGCATCACCTGGGACGAGGCGACCTTCGCCGAATACATCAAGGACCCCAAGGCCAAGATTCCCGGCACCAAGATGATCTTCGCCGGAATCAAGAACGAGCAGGAGATCAAGGACCTCACCGCCTTCCTCAAGCAGTTCGGCCAGGACGGCAAGAAGCTCTAGGACGGAAAGAAGCTCTAGATTGCGCTGAGGTTTAGCCAGATCACTCCGCGGCCATCGAGCGCCCTGTGGCCATTGCAGGCGTGGCCCGCAAGGTCGCAGCCCAGAAGGCGATCGTCAGCGCGCTGATGCCGGCGCCGAGCAGGCAGACGCCGTTCCAGCCTGCATAAGCGTAGACGATCGTGGAGAGTGATGAGCCGAGCGCGCTGCCGATGGAGTAGAACACCATATAGGCGGCCGTCAGCCGGCTCTGCGCCTCCGCCCTGACGCGATAGATCATGCCCTGGTTGGTCACATGGGTTGCCTGCAGGCCGAAATCGATGATGACGACGCCCAGGATCAGCCAGAGGATCGAGTGTCCCAGCCATGAGATCGGCAGCCAGGCCAGCAGCATGAGGCCGAGCGCGATGCCGGTGATGCGCTGGCCCAATCCCTGATCCGCCCAGCGCCCGGCCCGCGTGGCGCCAAGCGCGCCTGCGGCGCCGGCGAGGCCGAAAAGGCCGACTTCGGTGTGAGACAGCGAGAAGGGCGGTGCGCTCAGCGGCAAGACCAGCGGTGTGAGCAGCGTCGTGATGTTGGCGAAGATCAGCATGGCGATCACGGCACGGATGCGCAGCACCGGCTCCTCGAGGAAGAGCGTGACGAGCGAGCCGATCAGGCGCGGATAGGAGAGTGTCGCGGGCAAGCGCTCCTGCCGGGGCAGGGCTTTGTAGAGAAGGCCGGCGATCAGGAGCGTCAAGGCCGCGGAGACGAGATAGACCGTGCGCCATCCCGACAGATCGGTCAGCAGCCCGGCGGCGGTTCGGGCGAGCAGGATGCCGAAGACAATGCCGCTCGTGACCATTCCGACGATCTGCCCGCGCTCGGCCGGCCGCGCCAGGCTCGCAGCATAGGCGACAAGGGTTTGCGTGACGACAGCCAGCAAACCAAGCGCGGCCATCGAGGCCAGGAGCATCGTGGCCGTCGATGAGAAGCCGACCGAAATCAGCGCGAGAGCAGACAGCAGCGACTGACCGACGATGAGGCTGCGCCGATCGATGAGATCGCCCAGCGGCACCAGCAGGATCAGACCCAGCCCATAGCCGAGTTGGGTCGCCCCGACGATCAGGCCCGCGATCGTCCGGGAGAGCCCGAGCTCCTGCGCCATCACATCGAGCAAGGGCTGGGCGAAATAGGCGTTGGCGACTGCAAGCCCGCTCGCGACCGCAAACAGCAGCGTGACCGGGCGAGTCAGCCGGGACGCCTGTGGTGAAGCGCAGGCGACGATCTGCCCATCGGCCCGCTCTTGAAGGCGCGCGCCATCGCTGACGGCGCCGGTGGACGCCGCCTCCTGCTGTCCATGCATTATAAGCTCCGTCGGGAATCGGTTTTATAATGAAACCAATCGACCTGTACCGTTTTCAGTTTTATGATGCAACCGGATTAAGCTGCCCATTCAACGACCCTGGAGCAAAATCGATGGTTGGGCGGCGAAGCCTGAAAGCGGATTTCTGCCCCAGCGCCCGCTCGCTCGATGTGATCGGGGACTGGTGGTCGCTGCTGATCGTGCGCGACGCCTTCGACGGCCTGGCGCGCTTCGGCGAGTTTCAGAAGAGCCTCGGCATCGCCAAGAACATCCTCTCGGACCGGCTGCGGACGCTGGTCTCGCGCGGCATCCTGGAGGTTGTTCCTGCCGGAGAGGGCGCCGTGCGTCAGGAGTATCGCCTGACCGAGATGGGCCGGGATCTGTTCCCGGTGATGGTCGCGCTCCGGCAATGGGGCGAGCGCCATCTGTTCGAAGCGGACGAGCCGCGCTCATCCCTGGTCGAGCGTGACACGGGTCTCTCGGTCCGGCTCGACATTCGCACACAAGATGGCCGAGCGATCGGCCCCGGCGAGACGGTGATCTTGAAAGTGCCTGAGCCGGATTAAAGCGGAGCTGCCGGACACATGATCGGTGCGACGTGGGAACGCGGGGAGGGCCATCAGATCGCGGTTCTCGGCGCGACGCTGAAACCAGCGCCGGATTCGCTGGCGGCCTGGATTCTGGCGCATGGCGCGGCGATCCGGCGGGAGTGCGGCGATCAAATGTATCGAAATGTACCGCCGGGCCGCTCGCGCAGGTTTTGAGACAAACCGGCCGGGTGGCGGCAATATCCTGCGACGTGCGGCCGATAGCGTGCCCGGCAGGATCGGGAACCGGCGCTGTAGGCGGCAGGGGCATGAGGGGGGCGGACGCGTCTTCCCTAGGGGGGCTGACCGATTTTTAGCCGGATGTCCGTGGTCACTGCGGTAGGTCAACAGACCGAGAGCGAGCGTTCACTGCGATGAAATCTCTCAAGGCGACAGATGCCTTGTGTATCTGAGCGAAACTCAACTCGCGCCCCGTGGGCCAAAGCAAATTTCCCTTCCACGGCCATATCTGCCGAAATAGAAGTGAGTGCTCAGCCGCATATTCAATGCCGAGACCTATGATTTTTGTACTGAAGGCGTTGACGACCAGCTTTCCAAACCCAAACGTGATCATCTGCATGTTTTTGGCGAGGGTCTCAACGTCTTTAAATTCTTCACCGTTTCCATCGGACGTAACTAACGTGGAGGCGTACCTCTGCCACTTGGTATTCCATTCGGCTTGGCTGTGTTGTCCAATGAATATCTGCCAGCCGGGAGGAGGGCGGAGGTGGTCACGCACCCAAGTTCGATCCTCGAAAGTGGAGACCATATCGACCGGGTTATCGGCTTCCTGGACCATGATCTTCATGGCAACCCACGCTGCCAGCTTACGCTGGCTATCCTCATCAAGGACCAGTGGCTGAGCCTTGATAAGGGGCCCGAGAATGGGCCTCACGGTGGCCTCCCGCTGGCTCATCCAACCGTTGTTGCAGTCCCCGCAGACAGCCTTCACAGTCAGATTGAAGAGCGTCCCCTGAAAATGACGAACGTTCTCAACACTGGCAAAGTTAGGCTTTCCCTCGGGGGTCATATAGCGGGTGCGGCGGTGGGCGGCGTTAGGCCGAACGTCGAGAAGGCCATGCGCCCAGGAGGGCCAGATGTGTTCGCGTGTCAGGCCCCGGCCACCACAGAATAGGCAGGTCCTCGCTGGCTTCGGCCCATGTGTTACTGCCTTGCCGCGCATGCCCCCGGGTCTGCCCCATGCACTTTGTGCCGATTTTTCTAGGTCTTTTTTAAGGAGCCTTCTAGGTCAACCTTGCGATGATTTGCCGAGCTGGTTGAAAAATATACGGTTTTTGCAGCGCGAATTATGTGGCGGAGGGGTTGTCCGCCTCACTCTATGATCCGGCGGCTTCAATTGCGCTTAAAAATGGGCATTATCCAGAGATACTGGCGATTTCACTTGCCTATCCACTCTCATGATGTCTCATGATCGCAGTCAGAGCTTAGGGTGGATATTAGGGTAAGATGGCCCGCCAGATCAATCGACTGACAGCACGAACTGTCGCGGCGATCACAGAGCCGGGTCGCCACGCCGACGGTGGCAATCTCTATCTGGTCGTCGACAAGTCCGGCGCGAAGCGCTGGGTATTCCTCTATTGGCTGAACAAGAAGCTCCGCGAGAAGGGTCTCGGTAGTGCCGGCACGGTATCGCTGGCTCAGGCCCGCGACTTCGCTGGTGCGGCACGCCTGGCCTTGAAGAACGGCAAGGATCCGCTTGCTGCGGAGCCGGCTCTTCCTGTGGCGGACAAGCCAACGTTCGGGGCGGCGGCAGGCGACTACGTCAAGGCAATGGCGCCGGGCTGGCGCAACCCGAAGCACGTCGATCAATGGCGGACCACGCTTGGCATTAACGAGGCCGATGCGAGCAAGCTGCGGATCGACGCCGCCGCGGAGAAGGCGCACAGGTCCGCTCTGGCGGCTCTTCGCGCTCTGCGGGTTGACGAAGTCGAGACCGAGCACGTGCTGGCCGTGATCGCCCCGATCTGGAAAGAGAAGCCTGAGACTGCCTCAAGGCTCCGCGGCCGCATCGAGGCCGTTCTAGCCGCGGCAAGCGCAAAGGGGCAGCGCCGCAGCGCAAACCCAGCTCAGTGGCGCAACCACCTAGATCGACTGCTGCCGAAGCGCAGGAAGCTCTCTCGCGGCCATCACGCCGCCATGCCTTTTCCCGACGTGCCCGCCTTCATGAAACGGCTCACGGCGCTCAAGTCGCCTTCCGCGTGCGCGCTGCGGTTCACGATCCTGACAGCGGCGCGCTCGGGCGAAACGTTTGGTGCGACGTGGCGCGAGTTTGATCTCGAGCAGGCTGTGTGGACCGTGCCAGGCGCTCGCATGAAGGGCGGCCGAGAGCACCGGGTTCCGCTATCGGTACCGGCGGTCGCAGCGCTGGATGAGATGTCGAGGGTAGGGCGGGTGCCTGACGCATTCGTTTTCTTCGGCCGCAACACCCACAAGCCGCTCTCCAACATGGCGATGGACATGGTTCTGCGTCGGCTGCAGCTCGACGTGACTGTGCATGGCTTCCGATCATCGTTCCGCGACTGGTGCGGGGAAACGACGTCCTTTCCTCGCGAAGTGGCCGAGGCCGCGCTGGCGCATCTGGTCGGCGATGAAACGGAGCGCGCCTACCGCCGTGGCGATGCCCTGGCGAAGCGCCGAGAGCTCATGGAAGCTTGGGCGGCATTCTGCGCAGGAACCGAGCCTGCGGCAGAGCCTCCGGCGCCGGCCGTCATGCCAATGCCCGCCGCAAAGAAGCGCGCCAAGACCAAGAAACAGGAAGGGCAGGGGGAACAGGGATGCTTCGACATCTTTTTGTGAGTTCGGCTGTTTTGGTCCTTGTCGCCGGAGGCTGCACGACGAATGCTGAGATTGCTGCGCGGCGCGACGCAGAATTCCAGTCTCTCGTCGGCGGGACCATGGCCGACTTCATGCGCCGCACTGGCCTGACGCCAACCGACATGTATCCGACGAGCTCGGGCCGGACGTTCGTCATTTTAGGGCCGGTGAGTACGATCGTGCTGCCCGGCAGCTACGGCGTGCCGACGATAGCGGCGCAAGGGCAATGCCGCATGCTGATCGACACGGTCGCGATCGACGGGAAAGGCCTGGCCGATACATGGCGCGTGACTGGAATCACGAGAAACGGCTGTGGTTGAGCGAAACGCGCAAGCACCGACTGTTTGCCCAGCGGCAGCCGGCAACCTAGGCTTGGCCGCATCGGCATTGGTTTAGAAGCATGCGCACTGAACGATAGGAAGAAATCTGCGAGCTGAGTGACATATACGCCCGACACCTCCCGCGGCATTCGGCTGACGTAGCTGTTTCACCCCAAACATCGTCCGGAGCATCAGGGGCTCCGGGCTCGTCGGACTGGGTTTTGCTTCAGCCTTCGGCGGCGCGTTTTTCACGCCAGAGTTCTGCCATCGGAGCATGTGCATTCACGACATAAGGGCGAACCGCGTCCAGTGTGACCTTCATGTCGAGCACCTCTTTCGAGATCGCCGGGCGTGCGGCCGTATGCTCTTCGACATAAGCTTCCAACTCAGCGAAACTCATGTCGTATGGGCTTTTGCGGGCCTTCTTTCCGTCTTCGCGAACGATCGTCACTGCTCGCTTCAGCCTGTTACGCCGCCAAAAATCGATTTGGTTGTCGTCGAGCTCCGTTGCTCGACCACGCGTCTTGCACACCCGGTTGAGAAGTTCGGCCAAGGCAAGGCGGTTCAACTCACGTTGTTCAGCCGCCAACGTGGCTCCGTGCGACGCCTCCAGCATTTCGAAGATTGTGTCGGGGTCTCTGCGAGTGTCAGGCAGTGTCGCGATCAGCTTCGCGATGAGGGTACGCGTCTTCGGGGCAAGCGTCTTGGCCATCATGCAGCCTCAGCATAGCGAATCGGTTTAGCCAGTTTATCGCTGTGGGCAGCTTTGTCTCGATTTCACGATCGTCCAGGTAGATTAGCTCGATTTCTTCTGGGGATATGTCCAGACTGGCGAGTATGGCGATGGCTTGTCGTAGTTTGGACGAACGTTCGCACCGAACAGAGGCCGCTTGTTGAAGCGCCCTCCGTTGCTGGTCGAGACGACGGTCAACTGCTGTCTTCTTTGGGTACCAGCGGCCATCCGCGGCCTTCACTCGCTTGCCCATGACAAGCGCCATCGCCCTGGCCTCCGCTGGAGGTGGGCGCTTTCCATATTTCCGAACGTACTGCGTATACGCATCTTGACCGTGGTCGCGTTCGCAGTCGGAGATCTCCAGCAGGAGGAGTGCTCGACGATATTCGACTTCCACGCACACAGCATCCCCAGCCTCATTGACCGGAACTGCAGGCACGTCTTCGTCGCGGACGAGGCGGAGCATGGGCTTAGGCATGGATGACCTCCGAGCCAAGCATTTGCGACTACAGATTAACGTGGGGTTGCTCCAGGAAGCAGGGCGCCTGAGAAATCTCACCACGACCTGCGGCGACGGCTCCAGTGCTACGCGGTTTCGCAGCTAGTTTTGGACCTCCACTTCGCCAAGCCTCTCCAAGGCGGCAACCGATGCGAAATTCACGGGCGCATCGTCCGCGTCAGCTTCGCGCTGCGCTTCGAGTTCGAAGAAGCCATCGATCGCAATTCGCGTTGATGCCGCGCCGCCAAGCTGGGCCGGCTCGATGATCTTTATCGGTGCCGCGCGATGGGCGACCGCGCCGGGAGCGGCGGCTAGAACCAGGCGAGCGCCGCGGCACGGCTGCTGACACGGTCTCGTCCTCGGATGCGGGAAAATAGAAAGACAAACCTTCCGATTGAGGCAAGCCACGACCCGGTCGGATGACAGTGCTGTGCACGGCTACCCGCTTCTATTGATCGCCGCGCTCAGCCGCGCAATTCTACTGATCTACAAAAGGCAGCAGAGATTCGATGTTTATCCGCCCCACGGTCTTTGTTGTAGGCGCTGGTGCTAGTAGCGACGTCGGACTTCCCTTGGGGGCCGGACTGGTCAAGATCATTGGCGGAAAGGTTGATATTCGGCACGAAGATGCGTTCCGACAGACGCACGGAGACCCAGTAATCGCTGCCGCGATCAAACTTCGAAATGAGTTGAGTACGAAAGACGCGGGGGGCGCTCACCCATACTTTGCGCCGAATGTCTATTTCCAATCAGGTGGATCAATCGCCGCGTCAATGAGTCAGGCCATATCGATTGATAACTACCTACATACGCACTCGTCTGATGTTACAATAAATTGGATGGGTAAAGCAGGCATCGTCTCATCTATCCTTGAGGCGGAGTCAAAAAGCTCTATGTCTCACTCCCGTAATCGCGGCCGAATGCGATTGGATGATCTAGAAGATACTTGGTATAATGTATTCTTTCAAATGCTAACTGAAGGCGTTCTTAGGGAGGAATTGGAGTCTATTTTCACTAATGTATCTTTCATATGCTTTAATTACGACAGGTGCATCGAGCATTATCTTGCGAGTGCGATTGCGAATTATTTTCGAATAACATTGGACGGTGCTCAGCAGATCACTTCCCGGCTACAGATCATCCACCCCTATGGTCAGGTGGGGCGTTTGCCATGGCAAAGTGTAACTGGCGCAATCGACTTTGGTAAGGCACCTTCTGCTGATGAGCTCATCGAGCTTGTCGGTCAAATTAAAACTTTCACGGAGCAAATCGAGGAAGAAGATGTGCTCAAGCGGATGCACAGCGTATTAAGTCACGCGAAAAGGATCGTTTATTTAGGGTTTTCGTATGCGAATATAAACATGAAGTTAATGAATATATCTACAACGCAGCCGCCGGGTGGAATAAAGAGAGTATTTGGTACCGGATTTAATTTATCTTTACAAAATGTCGAATCAATAAAGGCGCAAATAACATCGTGTTTGCCTGGGCAGCACGCGCCTTTAACTAGCGTTTCAATCGCTAACTCAAAGGCCGCACCGTTCTTGAAGGATCACTGGAAGCCAATAATGGAATAGGGGTTGAACAGGCTGAACAACGCAGCAACAGCACCGCGACGAAAAGCCTGCCGTTGGGGAGGCGGCGGGCCTTTTGACCCCTGCCAGAACTAGGGGGTGGCCATCGCCAGGAAACCGGCTCTGCCCTCTTGTCGGCTCGCGGGGGCCTGTCAATGCATGCGGGCGCGGCGCGGAATTACGCCCACGGACCGGCGTTGGCTGGCGCGATCGGAAAGATGCAGAATTGAGCCCGCAGATCGGCCATCTTGCACCTATCAGCGAGCAAATAGCGAGTACGGGTTGATACCGCCGATCTGAAGGCCTGGATCCTTAAAGGGACCCATTCCAGTGTAACCGCCAGAGCCGTAGGCGTAGGGCGAAGCCGTGTTCGGGACGAAGTTTGCCTTAAGCGGGTCCGGAGTCGACAAGCCCGCGCTGACGCCGATCTTGCCGAGCCCGCCGGCCACATCGCCGAGCATCTTCATGCCCGAGCCCTTGGAATTGGCTGCCTCGAGCTCGTAAGGCAGCACCGCCGACGAGCCCTTCTTGAACCCGCCGATTTGACCGACCGTGATGGCGTCGCGCGCCGTGCCGCGGCCGAGCGTGCCGAGAAGATCGCCGAACGAGCGCATCCCGGCCAGCGTGTCGCCCTGCTTGTCGGTGAACGCCTTGGCCTGGCCTCGCGCCGTATTCTCGGCCTGGACGGTGACGTTGCTGGACGACTGCGGCAGCGCGACAGGGCCGGTCTGATCGACCGGCTGCGCCGTCTGAGCCTTGTAATAGTCGGCGAGCTGCGTCTTGCGATCGCCCTGTTGGGCCTCGAAATTCTGATACTGATCCTGCGCGTGCGCGTTCGTGGCGTCGGCCTGCTGGTCGTAGCCCTTCTGCCGGATACGCTCGGCCGCCATCGCGTCGTCGCGCGCGGACTGGACTTTCGACTGTGCGGAGGCGTTCGCGGCAGCCGCGACCCCGCTCAGAACGACGCCGGTGATGGTCAAGGGATCACAAATTGTCGCCTCCTATCGTTACTGCAACACAAGCGACGGTGGTTGCCGCGTCGCAAGCGTAACGTTGAGCTTCGACGCGATCCGGTCGCCTCGGCCGTCGATCTCGCGCTCGTTGAAGATGATGCCGAGTGTGAAAAAAGTGATGCGGAGATACGCCTGCCAGTCGGCTTGCAGGTGCGGATCCGGATCGACCACCAGAATGGCAAGCGCCTGCATGCCGAGATGGACCTTTTTCGGCTCGAGCCGTGAAGCGAGCACTTCGGCAAGAATAGGGCTGGCGGCCTCCGCAGCTATGGCGATTTCGCGAATGAGCTCGCTGTGCGGATCGCGCCAGCCAGTCTCGCCGAGTGTCGCTCCGCAGACGATTTCAATCGCCATCAAGGCGTTCCATGCCGGATCTTCGCCAGCAGCCGCTTTCAAAAGCCGGTCGCGTACCGTCTGGAGGCATTGCCGGAGGTCGGGTTGTTCCCTCATGCCGCGCGCTCCAGCGAAGAGGCGATGATCGCTGCGACTGCGGAATTCCGACGGTTTGCCGCGCGCTGCTGAATTCTATTGTTCAGGTCCTCGTTGTGAGCGCAATTGCGCATGATCCTGACAACGTCGACGGCATCGCGGATCACGTCGGGTCCGCGCCGAGCGCGCTCTTCGTCCGACTCGGCCAGATGGGCGGCGAGGACGAAGAGGCCGTCAAAACCCCGCATGATGACCCCGGCGGCCCTGTCGGGCGCGCGCCGAACCACAGCGAATTGTGCGTCGAGAATGCCCCGGATCAGATGATCTCGGGACTGGTGGGAGATGCGCTCGGGACGCCGTTTGCTGGCGGCGTTGGCCAGGAACAAGCAGGCGTGAGACAGCCGATAATAGGTATCCTCGGAAAAAACGGTGAGGCGCTCGAACTCGTCCATCGCCTTAGCGATGTCGATATCAAGCTCTTCCAGCCTGCGGCCGGGCAGTTGCCGGTCGGCGGTCGGCGAACCGTCGAAATCTTCGTTGAGGCCCTGCGGCCCAATCTGTTTGGATTGGTCCATTCCAATCTCCACCACGCCGGTGCGGTCGAGAGTGAATTTCGGCCTGATGACGCCGCGAAAAAAGCACCGAGAAAGCGGTCAATATCGCGGCGCTCGAATATCATGATAGGCTCTAGCAGTGACCAAAAGTTCCAGCGCGACGCGATTTTGTATGGACCGCGGGTGCTGACTTTGGACCGCGCGGCGGAGTGCAGCCAGGGGGCGGGGCCGGGCAGGGGCGAGGGTGCCGCGCGCCCCTCTGGCGGTCGAGGGCGGGGAGCGTGAGCGATGATGCCTGCAGATCTCCGTGCGCACTTCATAGGCGCGGTGGCGCACATGGTGGCCGACGAGCTTGCGGAACAGCCGCTCCCGCCCGCAGCGGCGGAGCGCATTGGCGCAATGCTCGCGGGCATTATTGAAGCGGCTGAAGAGCTGCGCCTTCAGCTCGCACCCCGTGCGGAGTCGGTTAGGTCTCCGACCGTCTCGCCGAGCCCGACGACAGCAAACGTTGTCGAGCTGCGAGCGCGGCGGCGTACCTAATCCCGTCCGAACCGTCTCATTTCGGTATACCCCAGCGGAGCAACTGCGTGAGACAAAAATTATGTCTCAATAGGGTTGACAATGGAATTTTGGGACGATAGCAAGAAAGGGCCTAGACCCTATTGAGAAAGATTGGTCCCATGTTGAACATTGAGACGAGCATCGGCGAAACCGAACTACGCAATTTCTGGACGGTTGCTCGTGAGCTAGCCGAAGCCAAAAGGAGACGGCGGTTCGGCGCAATTCGCAACGCCATCGATGAAATCGAAGCCATTGCGATGCACACGAAACGCCCGGCGCTGCGCACCGCTGCACAGCGACTCTTAGCGTCCTGAGGAAGGCCAATGACAATTTTCGGCTATGCGCGGGTTAGCTCCGTTGGTCAGGACCTCACGCTTCAACGTGAGGCCTTGCACGCCGCCGGGTGCACGATAATTCGTGAGGAGAAGGTCTCCGGTGCCTCTCGAGAGGGGCGCCGCGAACTCGAGACGGTTCTGGAATTCATCCGGCCGGGCGACACGTTGGTAGTCACGCGAATTGACCGGCTGGCGCGATCGATTGGCGATCTCCAGGACATCGTGCGATCGCTAAAGGCGCGCGGGGCGGTCCTCAAGGCAACTGAGCAGCCCATTGACACGGCGTCGGCGGCCGGCAAGGCGTTTCTCGACATGCTCGGCGTGTTTGCCGAGTTTGAGAACAACCTCCGGCGCGAGCGTCAGGCCGAAGGCATAGCCAAGGCGAAAGCCGCAGGCGTGTACCGCGGCCGTAAGCCGTCGGTGGATGGTGCTGCTGTCCGCAAACTGAGCGCCGAGGGCGTGGGTGCCAGTGAGATCGCGTCTCATCTCGGAATTGGCAGGGCGAGCGTCTATCGCGCACTCGAAGAAGCGGGTAGCGAGGGCAAGAAAAGAAAGTGACGGAAAATTTCAAATGTGCTTAGATTAATCGCTCAAAATTGGTCTAGGCAGCTGCGTTTTGTGCCAATAACCTGAATAACTGTATGTTAAAACTGATGGTGTTTGTTGATGTCGGCTGACAAGTCCGCTTTGACAGACGCCATTATTTTTTATGACCCTCTTATCGCTCAACAATTTGGGTGCCAGGGGTGTGGATAACGAAAACAACAAATTGAACTCTGGTCCGAACGATCTCCTTATAGAAGCCGAGGTCGCACGGATCCTGCGTCGGTCGACCAGCGCCATTAAACGCTATCGTTTGAGCGGAAAGCTCGCTTTCATCCCTGGCCGGCCTGTCCTCATCGCTCGCTCGGATCTTCTCGCCTTCATCGACAATGAAAAGCGTCGAGCCGCGCTGCTTCACCAACCCGAGGCCGCCAGGCTGAGCGATCGGGAACGACGCGTGGAAGAGGCACGAGCTTGGGCGCTCAAGGCTATCGCCAAGAAGCGCACTCCCCGTTGAGAACGAAGATCGAAAATGCGCCTGAGGAATGGCCACAGTTCCTGACGCAGGCTGGGGCCGCCGAGGCCATCGGGAGGCCAAAGAGGGTCATCGAAGATTTGCGTGTGTGAGGTGTTTTGCCTTACCTGCCTGGTCGGCCGGTGCTGATAGAGCGCGACGATCTTCTGTCACGGCTAAGTATGCGTCCTGCAACGCCTAGGGCGCACGGGCCAAATGATTCAAGATTATGGCGAAGCTCGCCGTGCTGTTGCGTCGTACAGCCTAGCTGAAGACGTCGGGCTCGGGCTCTGCATGACGCCTGGAAAGAAGCCCAGAAAGAGCGCTTTCGAGCTGTTGCGGCGTCATTTCATGAGGGTCGGTCTCGTCAAGCTGCGTCGCCCCGCGATCAAAATATCCGCCTGCCCGCAGGATCGAGGTCGCAGCGGAAGAACGGGCAGAGGGCTGAGCTTTCTTATCTCGGCAAACCTCAAGCGCCGCTTCAAAAGCTGCTTCCGCACCTTCGACCTGTATGCGCTCAATGAGGCGCTGTTTGCGCCGTTTGGCTTCGCCGTTCATCCAAAAATCCCTAGGTTTTCATTCGTAAGGCTGTCCAATCGAGCCTTGGCCTCACCCAACAGCCGGTTGAGCTCCGCGAATTCCGGGGCGGTGGAGGTGGCCAGCGAGGACGCCGGCTCGTCGAGTTTAACGTGTTTGACCCCGGGAAGGCGGGCAGATCGGCGCTTCGCCGCTGGGCCGGGCTTGTGAGCGGCCTGCCAGCGACGATACTGCTCCCGCTGTTCCGGCGTCATCGCCGCTAGGCGCCTCTCCCGCTTCCGCGCTGTAAGGTCGAGATCTCGCAGTTTGCCACCTAGCTTTGCGTCTGCTCCTGGTGCATTGGCCTTCGGCCATCGCGGCTTGTGCCAGTTGTCCCCCGACGGCGTCGAGCCGCCGTGGTAGACGCATCGCCCGTTGGCCATTGCGACCTGTCGGCAGGGCTCGCCAGTCGATTTCGATTTTGCCCCACACTTCGGCTTCAGATGCCGTTTCGCATTCAGCTCCACCATCAGGTGGCGGGCGCACGCCCGGCCTGCCTGCGTGCGGGTCCATGTCACGATGCGCCGCCCCCGGCGATCGAACTCGCGCGGCGTCTTCACCGGCATGCGCCAACTCCGCGCGCATGAGGTATCGCTGCGGCGAGAATTATCCAGGCCGATCGGACAATCCGTCCGTGATTTTGTTGGTGTTGAATATTGCTCGCACGCGGCCAACCCGGTGCAAACGGTAAACCGGTAGCCCCTAAAGGGTGGCTACCGGTTGTACCGGTTTTGATGCACGACCGGTAGTCGTCATTTTTCCGGTTTTCTACCGGTTTGTACCGAATAAGATAAGCTGCTGAATTCATTGGAAAATATCCGTGTAGCAACCGTGTACCGAATGCTCGCCGGACAGGGCGTCCGGAGAAGCTGCCGGGGTTGTCGTCGAAACCGAACCGGTAGAGGCATTTTCCGACCCGCGACCGTCCCGGATCGCTCTCAACGCCCACATTCCGCGGCTGATTTTCTCGACCTGATTTTTACCGGCCAGGTGGCGCAAGTGCGTCCTGAGCGTTTCGGCGTTGCTGCCCTTCAGCAATCCGCTGTCGCTTATCTCCTGCGCTGAAAATCCTCGCGCCGATGGTGACGTCTTGTGGAGACGTCTCAATGCGTCGAGGACTTCCTCCTCCGCGCGTGTTGCTGCACTCGATGCGTGGGCGTTGTCTTGCGATAGCTCCGCGTCGAATGCGACTGTGCAGCTCGAAACAACACGATCGTTTCGATCAAACCCGAGCACAACGCGGTTTAAGCGGAAGGCTCTTTTGAAGGCTCCTTCCATGTCGCGCTGCTTGGTGACCTCCATTTGGCCGGCGGTGACCTCGATCTCCGTGTCTGTGGCTGCGCGCAGCAAGGAATGCCCGCGGGCGCCCTTGGCTTGGTTCTTACCAGAATGGTGCACAATGATGACGTGCGCCTTGGTGACAGAACGAAGGCGGTCGATATGGCGGACCAGCTTGCCCATATCGACACTGCTGTTTTCGTCACCCCCCGCCAGCGCTCGCGACAGCGTATCGATGACGACCAGACCAACGCCATCGGCGGCACGGATAGCGGCAATCAGCGGTTCGAGATCAGCGTCGGCCCTGAGCAGGTCGACGCTGGACGGATAGAGATGAAATGCGGCGTCGTGTCGCCCGCTCTCGCAGACAAGTGCGTGCAGGCGTCGCATTGCGCCCCGGCCGCCCTCGGCCGCAACGTAAACGACCGGCAGGCCGGCGGTCCTCTGGCCTGCCCATGGGCTGCCGCAGGCGACGCTGAAGGCCAAGCTCATCGCGACAAACGTCTTACCGACGTTGCTATCGCCATAAAGGACAGACAGCGCACCCCGGTCGAGGAGTCCGTCAACAAGCGGCTCGACAGCGTCTTCTAGCCCGCGCTCGAGAACATCCGCGATCGACAAGAATTTCAGACCACTCGGCGCCTTGGACTGCTCCTGGAAAACTGATTGCGGGTCGTCGGCCGCATTCGGCTCGTCTTCGAGATCAGTGAAATGGGCGTCGAGATCGGGCCAAAGCACATACTGAATTCCGCCATGTGCCTGCGAGTGGATAATCGGGCGACCGCGCCCCTCGGCGTAAATGATTGCGAGGTTGCGACCGCCGCCGTACTCCGGCTCCAGCGGATCGGCGCACGTCTTCTCGTGGTACGCGCCAGGGTTTGCCAGGATCTCGGCGGGTGTGACCGTGCCTCCGTCGTCCAACACGATATCGATCGAGTTGCCGCTGAGCTCGTGCCGCTCGGCGGCGCCTCTCAGCGAGCGGCGGGCACGATCCTCCGATTCACCTTTTGCCATGCGCTCAGCAACGCGCTTTTCAATCCAGACGGCGCGCTGCGCTTCGGCCTCTTCCCGCAGGGCGTGGCGGATGTTTTCACATTGCGCCAGAAAGTCATGTTCTTCGTCGGGGCTAAGTGCGGGTAGGGCGCGAGTGTCGAGCAGTCCGCCATCCGAAACGGTTGGCTCGCGAGCGTTGGCGATATGTGCGAGCCCATCGCCTAGCTCGGCATTGGCCTCGTAGACAATCCGCTCTGGCGCAGACGCCGAAACGTCGACAGGAGAGCAAATACCCACGACGCCGGACTGTCGAACTGTGCCGAAGCCGTATCCGGCAATTATGAGACGTTTGTGCAGGCGCTCGACGAAATCGGCAGCGTCCAGGCCGTCAGCCACCACGTAATATCGATGCTGTCCGCTATCTGAGGTCTGTTCGCCGGTCGCGACATTCCAAACGCCCGTTGACGCGGAATTCCGGCACAGCGACGCAGCATCCCTGAAACCCGGGAAGACCTGGCGCAGGACAGCAGAAAGATCGCCCGCGGCTTCGATCTGGGAGCGCAAACTACCGGGATACGCCCGCGTATCGAAGTCGATCATGAGCAGGGAGGGGCCGGGCGCCGCGCGAAAGTGCTCGCTGGATCTTGCAATCGATCCCGGGTTTTCCCGAAGCTCCTTCTTAGTGACGACCTTGTGGGTATTTGCGCCAGCCGGCGGCGCGGTTGTCACGATCGCTTGGCGAGACGACAGCCCGCACAGCAACTCGGCGAGGCCGTGAAGAACGTCGGCAGGGCCGTCGCCGGTGAGCTGTGTTCGCGTGGCGGTGCCGTTCGAGAACTCGCCGCGCCCCGTCCCTTCAATCTTTCCCGTCGCTCCGATCTCGAAGTTTTTCGTGAGCGCACGTCGACTCTCAAGTGTCGTAAGGTTGATGGTGAGCACCGCGCGAGGCTGGCGAGCGCTTGATGTAGCTTCGGAAGCGCCTCGCATTTTCTGGGATAGGTAGTCAGCCAGTGACGGCTGCGGCATATGGCCGTTGATCCCGTTCGGCTTCGGCTCTATATTCGAGGTCGGCATTTGAAAATCCTTGCGGCCGGCCGTCGTTACAGCGACGCGCCGGCCGATTTGTTTTTCATAGGTTCGGGTTCACCCACGCCAGCCGCGGCCGGGAGCGGCACGCGCGACCCTGTCTCTCCTGAAGATTGCGAACGCTTTCCGGGCAGATCCGCAACGGCGAACGATCATTCGATGTCAGGCATGGGCGGCCGTCCGTCGTCGTTAGTTCGTGAGAGGAGAGGGCGGTGTGGACCCAGGTTCGGGATCGGCCGAGCAGGAGCGCGGCTTGAGCGACTGTCAGATGATCGGGCTCGTGGAACAGTGTGGCGTTCGACATGGTTTGCTCCGGGTTGGGATCTGCATCGTGTCCCGCGGCTAACCGCGAAAAAATGCCTATCTGACCGGCTGAAATCGCGGCCTAGGCGGTAGCCAGGAGCTCCGAGTTCTTTTGTTCGAGCTGCCGAGCTCCAACGCACAAGTCGAAGCGAGCATGAATGGCGCGGGCCAGGGCTGCTCCTTTAAGGCTGCGGAACCCCAAGGCCGGGGCGCGGTCATGGACGCGAAGAAACATCCCGATTTGCTGCGTAAGTTCGAAGTCGGTTCGGGCCACGAGATCGATCACGGCTTCGCGGTCCAGGCCGGCGCGCTTGCACGCCTGTAGCCATCTGCCGACCCGGGCAGATCGAGCGGCAAGCGCCCTCGCTACGTGGTCGCTTGTAAGGCGCGATGCCGCTCCGGGGATGCCGCCTGTGTTCAGCCAGTCCGCCAACGCCTTCGGGCCGGCGCACTTCGTAAGATGCTCCGCGGCGTAGATCACGTCCTGCGAGATCCGCCGGTCGTATTCGTTGTCACGAGCAGGCTTCGAGGGGGAGATGCGCTTCCTTCGCTCTCGCGTGGCATCCTTCTGGTCCGCTAACATGAGGCGCAGCCGCCAATCACCGACGATGTCGTCGATCATCGCGAGCCCGCCGGCCGCCTCGACCCAAGTCTCTGGCGCACCGCGCTCCAACAGTCGTTTTCGGGCAAGATCCCTGAAGCTCTGGTCTTGCCGCTCGAGGTGGGACCTCCACCGGTTCCACCACGCGGTGACCTCGGTGGCGTCGAGAGCCGCGTAAGCTTCGTCCGCTGCCGTCATCCACAAGGGCGGCACGAAGTCTCCGCTCACGGTCGCCTCGCATTCGCACAGGAACTCGAAGCGGCTGCCAGGCGCGGGCTGTGTCAGAAACCGGGATTTGTCGTCAGCACCCATCGTCGGGTCTCAGTCGAAAATCGAGGACGTCGACAACTGTGTCGCGGCCCCCAGGCTGAGCAAGGCGTCAACATCAGCACGCCGGAATAGCGTTCGACGCCCAATTTTCACGGAAGGGAGCCGGCCGGAGGCAACCAGGCGATAAACCGTCGCCTCGGAAATCCCGACATAGCTCCGCAGCTCTTTGGCGGTCAGTGCCGCCCTTTGTGACAGATCGCTCATTGCCCTCTCGCTCTTCGGTATGAGCAAGAGATGGGGTCAGAAGGAAGTGGCGTCAACAAGAAAATATCTGTGATATCAATGGCTTATAGAGATACAATAGACATACGTTCAACATACACATTGCTAGATCCGCCTGCGTTTGCAGGTATTTGGGCTGAAACCTCAGTTTCGAACCCAGGGCGGGATTCGATATCCGCAGAGTTCGCGATTTTGCTGTCTCCGCCTGCGGCAATGCCAGATGCAAAAGGTGCGGCACCCACCTTTCAGACATCTCGACGAAACAGGGATGGTCTCAGTTTTGGTTCGGCAGCGTCGCTCAATCCGGGCGAGGTCTCCCACGGTGGGACAAATGCGATGCTTCCGGTACCGCAATTATTGAGGTGCACTCTCCCATCCAAAACGTCGAGCCTCCGACGTTTGAGTGAAGATCACTGCGAGTGCTGCACATCGCGCTTCGCGGAAGGGCAATGACTAGCTTGCCGAGTTTGCGATTCTCACCCAGCGTCATACGAGAAATCAAAACTGGGGGAGTGAAATGGCGAGGAAAATGCGGGAGCCGCTGCTCACGGTCGATCTGGGCGAGAACGGAGGTCTTCGACTATTCTACGACCTCGACGAGGTCGACGCGTTTCTGGCTAACGAAAGCGCCGCGGCACCGGCGCGAATTTTAAGAGGCCACATTGGCGGTGCGGCCTGGCAGCGTATTGTAGACGCACAAAATATGGTTGCAAATGCGAGAGGCGACCCGACCTATCTCGACAGGCTTGCTGAAACTCTCGCAGCAGCTTTTGGCGATAGGATCCCGTTCAGCTTTCCAACAGCGAGCGGACCTAGGGGCAAGTATGTCCAGGACATTGCGGAACAGAGGGGCGACGGCGTCGCTGCCGGCGCCATTGGCTACTTTACAAACCAGTTGGGCAATCTGACGCAGAGCAGTGAGACGATCCAAGGAGCTCATCTCGCGGCAGCCTTTGACATCGGCATCGACGCGAACAGCGCGAAGAATTTTCGGTCGGCCTTCAAGTCAATCGCTGATCAAGGCACACGGCATCACCGCAAATTCGCTGACGATAGCGCAGAGCTGTTGGGCGAAATCTCGGACCAGAGAGACGTGGCTACGAAGCGTCTTCGACGAGCAGCTGTCAAATGGACCTCGCGGTATCGGCGCCGGCTGGCAGATGCCAAGCAGCGCTTCGATGCGGCGGAGAAAGACATCCGCAACGTCGAAGATACCTACAAAGTCCAGATGGCTCTCCAAGCGCCCGTGGCCTACTGGGAACAAAAGAAAACGCGCCACCAAGATAAAGCTGTTTTCTATCGCAGGGTCCTCTGCGTGTTCGGGATCGCGGCCACCGTAGCTCTGGGCTGGTTGCTGTTCGAGGTAGCAAACCGCGTTGTCGTCGAAGCTGGGAAGGGCGCCGGCACGGGCGCTCTCGCGTATGCTGGCATCGGTGTCTTCGTAACGACGATCGCGTTCTGGGCCGCCCGGATCATGGTGCGCCTGTTTATGAGCGAACACCATTTGGCGATTGATGCCGAGGAACGCGCGATCATGGTGCAGACCTATCTCGCCCTGAAGCTCAAGGAGCAGGTCGGTCCAGAGGATCTTAAAATCATTCTCACCGGCCTTTTCAAGTCGACATCCGACGGCATCGTCAAGGACGACGGAGCGCCGGATATCGGTATTGCTGCCCTTCTATCGAAAGCTGCATCCAAGTGAGGCCTCAAAGCTCGCTGGGAGCAATTTCGAGCCGCCGGGCGCAATTTTGAGGATCTAGAAGCGCGCGCAGGAGGCGCGGTGGTATAGACCGCCCGTCGGCGACGGCGACATGCTCTCGTCACGCCCATGGCGGGACGCGCCGGTGGCTGGTCAACGGCAGAATCCCGCTTTGGAGCCCGCTGAGCAGCTCCGTGGCAGTGCATGGCACCCGCGTCCGGCGCGGGCTCCATGGCCTTCCCGAACCCGCAACGGTTGCGGATTTGCCTCTAGCCTTCTCTCCGATCAGAATCATGGAGAGCAGATCGCGTCCGTGCTGGCCTGATCCTGGGGCAGCGTTGATAGCGCTTCCTGCGCCGCATCATTGGATCGCCGCTTGACCCGGGTCGAAGCCGCCTATGGCCTTCTCTAGTCAATCAGGCGTTTCATGACGTGGAAGACAAGATTTGGGCTGGAGGCGGCTGGTCGCCGCTCCTCACCTCGGCCTTCCGCAGCCCGATACCGGCAATATCGTTTGCCGAAAGCCGCTGCATAGCCTGGACCGATTTGTAATCCGCAGCCCTTGGATCCGCCTTTACTGCGGCAACACATTCCACTTCGGTGTCCAGCCCGACGTAGAAGATTTGGCGATATGGCACTCCACCTGGCACGCTGCCATCAACCGCTACTGCCCACGCCTGTTCGGCTAGATCGCTCATTGAATTTTCCCACTCGGTAAAGGGCTGAAGCAGCCAACCCATAATCGGACCGAAGCTAAAACCCGGTTGGCGCCAGACGATTTCAAGCCCAACGCAACTCTTAGAGTGTCCCTACGGCATACGATATCGCAATCGGCTTATTCTCCACCGTCGAGGCGCGCAGGAAGGAAATGAGCGGGTGGCTTGGCGATGGCCGGTCAAGCATTCGTCGAGATATGGTGGAGAGGATGAAGCTCAGGGTCAGAGAATGAAACACGCATTGAAGTGGACGTTCATAGCCCTGGGCGTGACGCTCCTTGCGCTGTTCCTGATGCCCTCAAGTGAAGTGCCATTTTCGAAATGTCGAGCGTCGTGGATAGCTCAATTCAAGCCCGACCTGGGTCCAAACTTCACTGCAACTATCCGAGACGGGCAGTACATGATTGCGTGTATGGGAGCTGAGCGCTTTGGAGATAACGGCTGCCCGCCAGGCATTGCCGTCGCACACGCTGCTTGTTTTTCGCGCCGTCCATTTTGATGCTCCGCCGGTAGCTAAGCCGCTTCGCCACCCTTCAAGGGGGCGGCTTCAAGCGGGCGCGACTTTCTCAGCCGATCTTCTCTTCCATGGCCACGCGCTGCTTCACGAGTTCATCCAGCAAAGATTGCTGATCCTCGATTCGAGATGCCAATTGCTCTTCAGCGGCGGCGCCAGACACGCCGGTCGCCTGCGCTGTCAAATCGGAGATGTTCTTGCGCAGGATTGCAATGCGATCGTCCAACTCACTCTTAGACATATCCAGCTTCATCCTTTTTCAGGCCACGTGCGACGATCTCGAGCGTACCGTCGGGGAGAGGACGCTGAAGCCCCCTCGCAAGTTCCCATGGCGCCGTCATCCAGGTCTCGCATTCTTCCGGCGTCGTCAGGATCACCGGCATGGCCTTGGGATGGACCGCGCCAACCTCTCGGTTGGGTTCGGTGGTTAGGAAAGCGAAAAGGTCGGTGGTTTCGATCCCCGTCTTGATCTTGCGGACGCCGGTCCATGTGGGCGTCCAGATCCCGGCGAAGAACGCCAGCAGCCGATCCGGCGCGAGAGCGAACCAGACGTCTTGCTTTGTGCCGTGATCGAACTCGCTGAAGCTGGTCAGCAGCACGACGCAGCGACTCTCGACGCCGAGCCACGGCTTCCAATGGTTGCTCGAGGTGTTGCGGACGTTGGTCGTCCCGCCGTCAGGCTCCATCTTCAGCAACTCTTCAAAGTCGACCGGCTTGCCCTTGGCCTCCAGCTTTCCCGCTCTTTTCTTCGCCGCGTCGAAGATAACTCGCTTCGACGACGGCATTCCCCATCGCACCATCGCGAGTTCGCGCACGCCGTCAGGGGCGTTCCGGACGATCGGGGCGGGGTAGTCCGGGAAGATGCCAGGCATCGGCGGCAGATTGCCGGTCGTGTTGCGCATCGCCCGCGCTAAAGCGATGATCGCCGCTTGGCCCTTGGTCATGCTGTACAGGTTGCACATTGGGTCAGGCCACCTGAGTCCAGAGGTCGCGCGGGTCCGCGTTGCGGGCGGCCTTCTCATTCTGCATCCGCCGCTGTTCGATCCGTGCTCGATAAGGGCCGTCTCAAGCAGATGGGCGATCATGCCGAACCCGCGACGCTTGGCGTCCTTCGTCAGTTCTTCGATGCGGGTTACCAGATCGTCGACACGGCGCAGCGGGATTAGAGGAACAACCGACATCACTCGTCCCCACCACCAACACGCCGATGGCGCGGCTTCTGCCCAGGCTCGGCCGGCAGCATGTCCGCCTTGCCGCCCTCGATCAAGCTGAGGCCGCCCACGGCCGGCGGGAGGTCAGGTGGCTTGGTTGCGCCAAGGTCAGGGCAATAGCCGCCGCAGCGGTCATTGGTCAGGACGATGCGACCGCTTCGGCTCCGCGGCCGGTTCGGACAGGTCGCGTGGAACCGCGAGATCAGCGCCGCGATCGTTTCGGTCGCGCCGAACTTCTCCGCGAGCCGGGCAAGGCGTGAATCGCCATATCGCCGGCAGCGCGTGCAGCGGAAGCGGGCCACGATCCAAGGATAATGCTCGAGCGTCGTCTCGTCGGTTGGCGCCTGGCTCACGGTTCTTCATCAGGCACCGCAGGCCGAGCGCCGCTCGAAAACAGACCCCGGAGATAGCCATGCGAAACTGAGCGGTGGGCGTCCGCCAGCAACACGGTCATGTCGTGCAGCACTGCGCGTAGCGCTGCCCGTTCGCTACCGTGTTCGGCGACGAGATCGTCGATCTCGCACTCGATCTCCGTCGCTGGATCGGTGTCTTTAAGCCGTTCCGCCACCATTGCGCCCGCCCTCAGAAAATGAGAACATAATGAGAACAAAGATGCCTTTGGAGTCAAGCCATGGCCAATGTCGAGGCGTTCTTTCTCCAGCCCTTCAAGACGCACCGCAAGCGCTTGGCACCGGGCGAATGCGTTCTTGCGAAGACGAAGCGCCATGCCCTGAATGAGAGCTTGCGGTTCGGGCGCACGGCCGAGGGCATGGTGGTGATTCATGTCACTGCCGATGACGAAACCGGCGAGGTCAGCGAATTCGACGTGCTCGAGCAGCATGATCCCGGAGGAAATCGAGGAGGAGACCCGCGTGCTGTAATCCCGATTCAACGAGAGGCATCGTGGCGCATCGGATAGTGACGTAAGGTTGTGCTTGACTCCATTTCGTGGTGCGGCAAATATCTCCGCCAATTCAGAATAATGAACGGCGGGGCGCGATGTTATCTTTAGGTGACAAGAATGATGCCGTTCGGTCATTGCAGGAGATGCTGAATTTCTTGCATTTTAAAGGAAGAATGCAGTACAAGACAAATTCGCCTTATATTCCTCTTGAGATTGACGGCGTATTCGGTCCAGACACTGAAGATGCTGTTTTAGATTTCCAGCGCGAGAATAATCTTTACGCGGACGGCCGAGTCGGTCCGATTACGCTGCACCAACTTGAGTCTGATTTCAGCAGGCGAAGCATTGAACTGACGTCTCCAGCGGCGATCCCCCAGCCTGATAGCTTGACGATCGAAACCTACAACGTGGATGCCTATGAGGAGGGGTACAAGCGCGTCAGGCTGCGCAGCGACACGATGATGGCCTTCATTGATGTGGCTGTCGCGCTGAGGAGGGCTGGTGGTCTCATGACGTCGTCAGGCGGCATCCGAAGCCTAGACACCCCCGTAAATGCTAACCGAAGCGCGACTTCCCTGCACTATTCGGGCCGAGCCCACGATTTGTACGTATGGGCTGCGATGCAAAACCCTGACAAAGATCCGTACGTGGCGCAGCGCTTGGGAGATCGCCGATATCGGGTTTTCGCGCGCTGCTGGCCAGAGCGAGCCGAAGACGGCGCGCTTCCACCTCAAACAACGATCAAGGACGTAGTCACCTATCAGCAGCGCAGCAAGGGCGTGGCCGCCACTGGGCATTTCATTGATCTGACCGCCCTTTTTGACAGTGCTGGCTTCAAGCCGATTCGTGCTCGGCAAAGCTTCGAAGCGGGAGGTGACCGGCTTGGGGCCGAATGGTGGCATTTCCAATGGGAGAAGGGACTAGTGCCCGGCGTCTCGACATTCGGCGACGAGCTACTGAAGATCTACACCAAGCCGACTTTAGAAAAATATCCACCTTGGGTTTATCGGAGCTATGTCTGGCAGAAAGATTGGTTTTAGCTATTTGATTTCCATCATTAATCTCGATGTAAGGACTTCGCTGATGAAGGCATTAGTTTCAGCGGCGGCATTTTTTATTTTGAGCGCTTTGCAGGTCTCAGCACAACCTGCGCCGGCAGCGACTTGTGGCGGAACAACCGGCAACGATAGCGCACGGATACTTCTGAGCAAGACGCTCAACCGGCCCGCTGGCGGAACAGGGTCTCCACTCCTAGCAAACTCGATCGCAGAGATATCGGGGCTTACATCTCCAGAACGGCCGCTAGCGTCGATCGTCACAGGCTCCGAAATCGCCATCAGGGTCAAGCGGCCCAGCTCTCTCGATATTGCTAACTGGAACCAAGCTTACACATTCGGTGCCGCTGAGACAGAACGCCGTGTGGATCCGACGTCCAAGGAAGCGGCGAAAGAAACCGCAATCTTCACGACGCTTCGGGAACGCTCGGGCGATGATCTGGTCGTCAGGCTCAATGCCCCAGGGGCTGCCCGTTCCTTTTTTTGGGACGATTGGAGCATCGTGATCGTTATCTGCAGCGGAAACGACGACAAGATCCTCGCCTATACGAATACGAAAATCACTGTCTGGCCAGCAAAGACTGTCATCATTATCTCGTTAGCTGCCTTGCTAATCTTTTGGTCGGCGATATCTTTTGCAGCTTGGCAGCTTAATGCCCAAAAGCTCGAACAACTGTGGCAGAAGCACTGCGAGAAGAAAAAATTTAAAGATTATTTGGCGGCTCGCCGCTACATTTGGAAAGCGTGGCAAGCTAGCAATCCCATCTTTATTGCACAGGACAGCCTCGGATATGGCAGTTTGGCGCGAGTGCAGATCCTATTTTTCACCACCGTCGTCGGGGTGGTTCTATTCTATATCTTCATCCATAGTGGTGAGCTTACCTCTGTTTCCAATACTATTCTCATTCTCCTTGGCATCATGGTCGCTGGCGGCACTTTCGCCCGCGCCACGCCAGACTGGTATGGATTGTCGAGCGCGACGCGAAGGGTGCTGCTCGGTGAGGGCTTGATCGTTAAACAGTTGGAGAAGCCCCGCTTTTCCGATCTGCTGGAGACTCAAGGCGAGATTGATGTGGCAAAAGTCCAGGCGCTGATGTTCACGGTGATCGTCGCTATGAGCATCGTGGCGAAGGGCTACGGCGGGCTCAATGCGTTCGAGTTGCCCGAGCAGTTCATTTATTTGCTCGGCATCAGCCAGAGCGCCTATGTTTTAGGAAAGTTCGTCCCCACGGATGTCAAGCAGCGCATAGAGCAAGATTTCGAGCAGCTCAGGCAAGCGGCTGACAAGTTGCTGATGGACCCCGCCAACCAGCAACTGATCAATGCCTTCAGTCAAGCAAAAAACTCGGCCTCCTACACCTTGAAGGAGGTATTCCTCGATCGCTTTCAGGAAAGCAAACTTGCAACTATGGGCTCTGATCGGTTCTCAGAGTTGAAGCCCGCGGCGGCTCCATCAGGCACGCCATAAAGTTCACTACAGATTTCATAAAGCAAATTACCCGGCCCAGCGGCGAAGCGCCAAAGGCAAACATGGCTCCCTCACAGGGCGGGGCGCTCACGGTGGCAGCGGCCGGCGGGCCGCCAGATCCCAAATGGACCGCGCGAGCGACTTCAGCTGCTGGTCGTGGTGCGCCGTGACCGCGTCAAAGCTCTACGCCTGCTCGATGAAGCAGCTACTGATCGCGGCCGACTGCTCGACCAGGCCGAGCTTGACGCGGTCGCGTGCATGTCACGGTGACCCTGCTGCTGGGCGGTGTTCAAGGTTGTGATCGCTCTATCTTGCTCCCCGCACTGCGAGGGTGACCTGCGCAATCTGCGAGGGAAGATCGAGCTGCTCCGTGGCAATCTGCCCGTTGACGAGAAAGTTCAGCCCGCCGCTCCCGTCGGTGATTCGTTGATTTTCAGGGTCTCGGCTGCCACCCCGGTCTGGCTCTTGCGACGCCGGTCTCAGCCATAGTGACCGATGCCGGGCAGGCGCGCGGCGATCTGCCAAACCTGCCACGGCGCGCGGCGTGGCGTTGCCATTGCAGCAAGCGCAGCCGTCACGCCCGGAGACGATAGAGCGTGCCGCCGAGGGCAATGACCGTGCCGGTGACGACGAGCGAATTCGGGGCTTAGGGTGCGAATTAGGGTGCGCTGCGATCGGAAAAATCAAAAATTAAGCGATATCAGCGCGTTGCGCCAAATTAATTGGCGGAAGGGGTGGGATTCGAACCCACGGTGGGCTTGCACCCACGGCGGTTTTCAAGACCGCTGCCTTAAACCACTCGGCCACCCTTCCGGTGTGCTTGTCATTGCCGGGCGCATCGTGTTTTGGCAAGCCCGCTTATCGCGCAGGTGAATTTCGCGCCCTATTCGCCTGTCCTCGGGTGGCGGAAAACTCCGGCCAAAACCGAAAAACCTCTGCAATGGCAGGACGATCCGTCTCGTATGCGTCGGTCTTGGTCGCTGGCCGCGGTCGGGGCGAAAGCCTGCATGTTTCGCCGCCGCGATCGCGTTGCAGGGCTGCCACGCGCGCCCAAAATCGCGCCTTGTCCCCGTCCCAGGTTGACACGTGCCGCATTTCCGACACCTTTGTGCTCGCCCAAGAGCACACAGGTTGTCGTTAACGGTGTCGCGATCCGCGATCCTCCGCTTAACGATCTCTTAATTGGATTGTCCGAAAACTTCGGTTTCGCCGCTGATGCGGCTGGCCGGTCTGTTGAGTTTTTCGGCGCAGAAAGCGGAACGACGGAATGACTCGAGGCGCATGCTCATCGGTCCCGGAATCGTCCTCCGACGCGTCCGAGCCAGGCGGCCTCAGCAGTTACACTCTGACAACGCGCGTCATGCGCATTGGTTGCGTCGCGCTTGCCGGGCTTTTCGTCGCCAATTGCGCGGGTAATCAGGTCGCCCAGCGCGGCCGCTCCAAGGAAATCGGCGCGTTCCCCCAGTCTAAATACGGCCCTGCCAGCCCGCGCGTCGTCGCGGAGGGCGAGGACGTGCCCAAGGGTGGCGGGCGCCAATTGATCGGCAAGACGTATTCGGTCGCCGGCAAGCGCTACACGCCTTATGAGAAGCCGGTCGGCTACACGGCGGTCGGCACCGCCTCCTGGTATGGCGAGGCCTTCCATGGCCGCCGCACCGCCAATGGCGAGGTCTATGATCGCAACGGCATCAGCGCCGCGCACCCGACCATGCCGCTGCCGGCCTATGCCCGCGTCACCAACGTACTGAACAACCGCTCGATCATCGTACGAGTCAATGATCGCGGTCCCTATCACGGCAACCGCCTGATGGACGTCTCGCAGAAGACCGCCGAGGCACTGGCCTTCCGCCATCTCGGCACGGCCCGCATCAAGCTCGAATATCTCGGCCAGGCCTCGCTGGCCGGCTCCGACGACAAGCTGCTTCTGGCAACCTTGCGCACGGACGGACAGCCGGCTTCGATCCCGGGCACCAGCGCCCCGACCATGGTTGCAAGCACCGCCCCGACAGCGGCCGGCCGCTACGCCAGCGCCAATCTCGACGAAGCGCCGGCCGAGCCGGCCCGGCCTGCCGTCTCGCAGCCGATCGCGCAGGCCTATGCCGCCGAGCCGGTCCGCACCATCGCGCCGAGTGCTCCGGTCGCTGCCAGCATGGTCTCGACAGCTTCCACGAGCTCGGCCAGTGCAAGTTCAGCCAGCGTGGGCGTTCCGGTCCGTGGCGCGCCGCTGCCGCCCAACCGCCCCTTCGACCTCGACACCATCGCCAATGCCGGCAAGCCGGTCGTCATGCAGCCGCGGGCGACGCCGCTCCCGCCCGTGCGCACCAATGTCGCAAGCCTGTTCGCTGCGCCCGAGCGCAGCCCCACCCAGCGCTTCTCGAACGCGCATCCGCTGGTGCGCGATCTCTCGCCCCAGAGTTTGCAGCCGCTATCGCGCAATTGAAGCCGTTCGGGCTTGACCGCCCGAGCCCGCCTCTGCTTCAGATCGGAGCATGAGCGCGCCTGTTACCAGCAGCGACGGATCTGATCGACGCTCTGCCGCCTTGCGGCTGGGCGTCGTTGCGTTTCTGAGCCTGGTCCTATCGCTGGTTGGAACGGGCCTGCGCGCCCAGAATTTTCAATCGCCGGCGCCTTATGCCGTCCTGCTCGACTCAGCCAGCGGCACGGTGCTTTACGAGAAGGCCGCCGACGAGCTGATGGTCCCGGCCAGCCTCGCCAAGATCGCGACGGCGCTCGTCGCCTTCCAGGAGATCACGCAGGGGCGCCTCACCCTCGATAGCGAGATCGGCATTTCCGAGAACGCCTGGCGCAAGGGCGGCGGCGTCTCGGGCGGCTCGACGATGTTTGCGATCCTGAACAGCCGGGTGAAGCTTTCGGACATTCTGCAGGGGCTCATCGTCCAGTCCGGCAATGATGCCGCGATCGCGCTGGCCGAGGCCATCGCCGGTGATGAGCCCACCTTCGCCCGGGTGATGACGGAGCGCGTGCGCGCACTCGGCCTGACAAAATCCGTCTTCCGCAACGCGACCGGGGTAGGCGACCCGGAGCAGAAGGTCACGGCTCGCGAACTGGCAAGGCTCGCCGACCACATCATCAAGACCTATCCCGAGCTCTACAAGATCTTCGGCCAGCGCGAATTCACCTGGAACAAGATCAAGCAGCAGAACCGCAACCCCTTGCTGGCGATGGAGATCGGCGCGGATGGCTTGAAGACCGGCAATATCGACGAGGCGGGCTTCGGCCTTGTCGGCTCGGCGGTCCAGAACGGTCAACGCCTGATCGTCGTGGTCAATGGCCTGAAGACCGCGCGCGACCGGGCGCAGGAAGCGCGCAAGCTGCTGGAATGGGGCTTTCGCGCCTTCGAGGCACGCAAGATCTTCGGGGAGGACGAAATCGTCGGCGAGGCCAGCGTCTTCGGCGGCGCGAAGGGTCGTGTCGCGCTGAAGGCGAAAGGGCCTGTCAGCCTGCTCCTGCCGCGTGGCGCGGGCGAGCGCCTCAATGCGCGGATCGTCTATCGCGGTCCGCTGGTCGCTCCGGTTCAGGAGGGAGCCGAGGTCGGGCGCCTGCTCGTCACGCGCGGCGAGGTCAAGACGCTCGAAGTCCCGCTCTACGCCGCCGAAACCGTCGAATCCGGCACCTTGCAGCGCCGCGCGCTCGATGCGGTGATGGAGCTCGCCACAGGCTGGGTGCGCAAGGTCTTGAAGCGGAGCTGAACGGCGCGCAACCCAAGCCGGGATATGTCGTCACGCCTGTAAGGTTGCGTTATCGGCTGCCCTCGAATCTCGTATGCAGTCTTCGGCATCCGTGCGGCACCGCGGCAAACTGGTTTTGATGGCAATGCACAAGCAGTCTCGGCACAAGCGGTCTCGCGGTTTCATGATCGCCCTCGAAGGCGTCGACGGCAGCGGCAAGTCGGGGTTGGCGCGTTCCTTGTCCGCCGCATTGCGGGACGCCGGGCACGAGGTGCTGGCGACCCATGAGCCGGGCGGCACGGAGGCCGGCGCCGCCTTGCGCAAGATCCTGCTGGCCAGCAACGCCTATGATTGGACGCCCACCGCCGAATTGCTGCTGATGAATGCCAGCCGGCGGCAGCATATCGACCAGGTCATCCTGCCCGCGCTTCAGGCCGGCAAGATCGTGCTCTGCGACCGCTTCGTCGGCTCGACGATCGCCTATCAGGGCGCGGGGCGGGGGCTCTCAGAAGCGCTGATCCTCGATCTTCACCGCCTGACCATCGAGAATCTCTGGCCCGACCTGACGCTGGTGCTCGATCTCGACCCCGAGATCGCCCTGGGGCGGAGCCGGATGCGGTTGCAGCAGTCGCAGATCGACGAAGGCCGATTCGAGGCGCTCGACCTGGCCTTCCATCGCCGCGTTCGCCAATCATTCCTGGACCAGGCTGCGAAACTGCCGGCCCCGTACAAGGTCGTCGATGCCGATCGGCCGCCCGCGATCGTGGAACGGGAGGCTTTGAGCCAGGTCAGCGAAATTCTGGCCGAGAGAATTGCCTGACTAAAGAGCCGTTTGGCTGGCTTCCTTCATAATCCGAATCAAAGCGCGGTCAGCGCCTGCGGGCTGCTTGGCGATCCGCTCCAGGACAGCCACATCGCCGCGGTCCAGGAAAAATCCGGACCGCCGCAGCCGGCACCGTCGCGCGGGTCGAAATACTCCCAGAAGCCATTGCGCCGGACGAGCTCGCCGCTGTCCTGTCGGAGCGTGTTGGCCTCCTCGCTCAAGCCATAGCCGGACAGGCCGTCGGCGATCATCCGGTTCATCATCAGCCAGACCGGCCCGCGCCAGTAGCGCGTGGCATCAAAACGCCTGTCGCGCGGGTCGGTGCTGGCGACGGAGAAGCCGGCCACAGCCCGCGTCGCTGCAAGGTACTCTTTGAGGGCCAGCGCGTCCTCCTGGCTGGCGGTCCGGGCATAGAGCGGCAGGAAAGCAGCGCAGGTGACAGCCTCGCTCAATTGGCCGCTGCGCAGGTCGAGCGAGCGATAGAGCCCGTCCGCGCCTTTCAAGCGCTGCATCGCTGTCTCGCTGCGCGCAATCCAATCGCGCAGGGCTGTGGCTTCATTCGAGAAGCCGAGTTCGTCCGCAAGCTTGAGCAGATCACGATCGGCGCGCAGCAGGATCGACTGGATGCCGAGATCGCAGACCCGGAAGGAGAGGGTGCGGGCGACCGACACCCCGTCCCAGGCCAGCGCCTTGGCTTCCTCGACCAGGGTCATGACGCGGTTGTAGAAATCATGGGTCGGGCGCTGCGTGGGGTCGACATGGCCGAGATCCTTGCGCAGATGCGCGACATCGACGCTTGGGACGACATGGCTCAGCGGCTCGTCCCAATCCGGCGAATTGTCCCGGCCCGATTCCCAGGGGTGAACCATGGTGACGAGTCCCGTGCCGTCCGGGTCGCGGATCTCGTGCCACCAGCGATGCGAGGCGAAGAGTTTGGGGAACAGGGCCGCGATGCGCGCTGCATCGCCGGCGGAGAGATCGTGCAGCACGCGCGCGGCGGTCGCCGCCACGGGCGGCTGGGAGATGCCGGAGGTCAGCGGCTGGCGCTGGATGCCCCAGGCCTCGGGGCCAGGGTAATAGCCCTCGGCCGGGGCGCGGAAGACGATATGCGGCACCATGCCGTCCTGCCATTGGCCTTCGAACAAGGTCTCCAGCTCGCGCCAGGCGCGGTCGAGATCGAAGGTCGCGAAGCCGAGCGCGACGAAGGCGGAATCCCAGTTCCACTGAAAGGGGTAGACCCGGCCATTGGGGACGGTGAAGCCGCCGCGGTCGTTGCGGCGGAGCACGGCGCGCGCCGCGTCATCGCGATCGGTCAAAGGGGTTGTCGACAACACAGGCTTAGGCTCCAGGATGGGTGCGACCGGTTTGCGGGTCGATCCAGACGATGCGGGTGGGGTCGAGCGCCAGGCCCAGCGTCGCGCCGGCATCGATCCGCGTGTTCGACGGGGCGACGATGCGGGCGAGGTCGCCGCCGACATGCCCGGTGAGGAGCAGGTGCGAGCCCATCGGCTCCGCGACCTTGACCTTGAACGGCAATCCGCTGGCGGTATCCGTCAATCGGGCATCCTCGCCGCGGAAGCCGAGGATGATCGGCCCATCGACGGGAGAAGCCAGCGTGATGCCGCCGAGCCTGGCGCTGCCGGCGGTGGCGGTAGTGTTGACGAAGTTCATCGGCGGCGAACCGACGAAGCCGCCGACGAAACGGGTCGCCGGCTTCGAATAGATCGTGGTCGGCGTGTCGATCTGGACGATATGGCCGCCATGCATCACCGCGATGCGGTCGGCGAGCCCCATCGCCTCGGTCTGGTCATGGGTGACATAGATCGTGGTCGTGCCGGCTTCGCGCAGCACGCTGCGCAGTTCCGCCCGCATCTCGAGCCTGAGCAGGGCGTCGAGATTGGAGAGCGGCTCGTCCATCAGCAGGACGGCGGGCTCGACGGCGAGCGCGCGCGCCACGGCGACGCGCTGACGCTGCCCGCCCGAGAGCTTGGCGGGGTAGCGTGCGAGATACTCCTCGATATGCAGCAGGGCGGCGGCCTTGCGCACCTGCGCCTCGACGCGGGCCTGATCGGCGCCCTTCATGCGCAGGCCGAAGGCGACGTTCTCGAACACGGTCATATGCGGGAAGACGGCATAGTTCTGGAAGACCATGGCAAGCCCGCGCTCGGATGGCTTGAGCGCCGAGACGTCGCGCTCGCCGATCACGACCTTGCCGGAGCTCTGCACATCGAGCCCCGCGATGATGCGCAGCAGCGTGGTCTTGCCGCAGCCGGAAGGGCCGAGCAGGGCGACGAATTCGCCGTCCGCGACGGAAAGCGAGATCTCCTGCAGGGCCACAGTGTTGCCGAACTGCTTGGCGACCTTGTCGATCAGGATGCCGGCCATGGGCGCCTCCTATTTGCTCGAGACGCCCCACATCGCGAACAGGTATTTCCTGACCGCGAAGATGAAGAGCACCGAAGGGACGATGAGAATGAAGCCGCCGGCGAAGCGATAATGCAGCGGCGATTCGGACAGGACCGCGAGCAGATAGGCCGTCAGCGTGCGCTCGCGCACGGTCAGCACCGAGGCGGCGAAGACCTCGTTCCAGGAGATCACGAAGGCGAAGATCGCGGCCGCCGCAATGCCCGGCAGGGCGAGCGGCAGCACCACCTTGCGGAAGGCCTGCCAGCGCGTGCAGCCGAAAACCCAGGCCGCCTCCTCATATTCGCGCGGGATGCCCATGAAGAGCGAGGAGGTCACCAGGGCCGCGAAAGGCAGCGCCAGCGCGGTGTGGACCAGCGAGACGCCCAGCGGCGTGTCGTAGAGCCCCACCTTGATGAAGATGACGGTCAGCGGCAGGGCCAGGATTGCGAGTGGGAAAGCCCGCGTCAGCAGCACCAGCAGGCGGAAAGCGCTCTGGCCCCGGAAGCTGAAGCGCGCCAGCGCATAGCCTGCCGGAGCTCCGAGCAGGATCGAGAACAGCATGGTGAGCGAGGCGGCGATGAGCGAATTCAGCGCCGCGTTCCAGACGCCCTCGATCTTCAGGAAGGCCGCGAGCGCGGCGAAGGAAGTCTCCGTGGGGGCGAGCGATTTCGGCCATTTGAACACGGCCATCCGTCCGCCCATCGCGCCGAGCCCGATCAGGTAGATCGGCACCAGAACCCAGGCGCAGAGCATCAGGATGCCGGTGATGTAGAGCCATTTGCGGGGCGCGCTCATGCTTGCGCCTCCGGATCGACGCGCAGCGCCTTGAGATAGATCACCGTCGCTGCCAGCGAGATCGCCATGATCAGCACGGCATAGGCTGCGGCGACGCCGTAATTCTGGTTCTCGTTCTGCCAGGTATAGGCTTCGCCGACGATGATCGGGAAATTGCGCCCGCCCAGCGCATAGACGACCGCGAAGACCTCGAAGGCCAGCACGGTCCGCAGGATCAGCGCCGATTGCAGGCTGGGCTTCAGCAAGGGCAGCGTGATCTTGCGGAATTTGGTCCAGGGGCTCGCGCCGAAGATGTCTGCCGCCTCGCCGAACTCCTTGGGAATGAGCTGGATGCCGGCGACGAGGATGATCAGGACGATCGCGGTCGCGCGCCAGACCTCCGCCAGCACGACGGCGAAGAACAGGGCGACGGGGGTCTCGCTGTTGAGATAGGCGGTCGGCCCGCTGATCAGGCCGAATTGGAACAGCAGCGTGTTGAGATAGCCGGAATCCTGCAGGATCGCGAGCCAGACGAGGCCGGCCGCGAGATCGGAGACGCCGAGCGGGATCGTCCAGATCCACAGCACGAGCTCGCGTCCGCGCGTCATCTTCTGCAGCATCAGGCCCATGACCAGCGCCAGCGCCACCTGCAGCGGGATCACCACGATGACGAGCGCGAAGGTGTTGCGCAGCGCCGTCGGGAAATTGAGATCGCCGGCCATGCGAGCGTAGTTGGCGAGCGAGAGCCCTTGCCCACCATCGAAGGAGAGCAGGATGGTCTGGCCAAGCGGCACCAGGAAGAAGGCCGCAAGAAATGCGACCGAGGGTGCAATCAGCAGATAGGGCAGCCAGCGTGGCTGGGGCATGGGGGAACTTTCCGCTTGTAAACTAAACCGCGACGTCGTCCCGGGCGGAGCGCAGCGCAGGCCCGGGACCCATGCCGGAGCGCTATTCGGAAAGCGTCAGACATGGGTCCCGGGTCTCCCTTTGGTCGCCCGGGACGACAGGTGGCGCCAGAACCACTCAGGTCACCGGGCAGGCGCCCTGGCTCGGCTTGTCCGGAGCCCAGCAAGGCGCTGCTGTCTGGGTCATCAGCGCGCGCAGGGTCTCGGCCTGGGAATCGAGTACCGCGCGGACCGGTTCGCCCCGCAGCACGATGCGCTGGAAGGTGTCGAAATAGACCTTGTTGAACTCGCCGCCCTTGTCGCCGAGGCCGACCGGCAGCAGGGCGACGATCGCGTCCTTCGCGCCTTGCGTCTTGGCGATGCCGTCAGCCAGCAGCTTGACGCCGGCCGGCAGATCGGCGGGAAGCGGTGCGTTGATGACCGGGAAGAAGCCGACCTCCATGGCGGTGGCGATCTGCGTCGCCGGCTTGAGCAGATGCTCGATCACGGCCGCGGCCTGGGCCCGGTTCGGCGCATCCTTGGCGATGGCGAGGCCGGCGACCACCGGCATATAGGCGCGACCCTGGCTGCCGGCCGGCGGCGGCACGACGAGATATTTGTCGGGCTCGGCGGTCAGCGCATCCTTGACCCGGGCGATATGGTCCCAGGCGATCCAGACCTCGCCGGCCATCAAGGGTTCCTGCATGAAATTATAGTTGTTGGCGTTGGGATTGACCGTCGCCCAGAGCGCCTTGAAGTCAGTCCAGCCCTTTTCGGCGGCGGCCGAGCGGAACTCTGTCACCATCGAGCCGGTATAGGAGGGCACAAGATTGCCCTGGAGGAAACGGGCGAACAGGCCTTTGGGGCCGGCCGGGAAGCCGATGCGGCGCTGGCCGGTCTTGTCCTGGATCGCCTTGCCCCAGGCCGCGAGCTGCTCGTAGGTCAAGGCGTTGACGTCGGCGCCCGCTGGGAGGAAGGGCAAAGCCTCCTTCCTGACGACGAGGACATAGGTCGCCTGCATCCAGGGGATGTATTGCTGCGTGGATGTGCCGAGCTTGCCGAGTTCCATCAAACCGGCGGGGATGCCGCTTGCGCCGAGTTTGGCCGCGACATCGTCGATGGCGTCGAGCGAGGCCGTCGGCGCCAGAGGCTGCAATTCGCCATGCAAGGCACCCATCAGGCTGATCGTGCGCTTGCCGGCGGCCTGCTCCGCCTTCATGCGTACGGCGAATTGCGGCGGCTCTTCAACGACATAGGTGGTTTTCGGTACGCCCTTGAGCAGCACCTCGCGCACCTTCTGCGCCTCGTCGATCGGGCGCAATTGCGTCGAGAGAAAAACGAGATCCTGCGCCTTCACGACTGGTGCGGCGAGAACGGCTCCCGCCATCATGGCGGCGAGCGCCAGCTGGTTGAGTGTCTTCATGGCTTCCTCCCTGGCTCGCTTGCTTTGATTGGCTTCGGAAGCGGCGGCTGCGAGACGCCCGCGTCTTCCGTGATGGCTCAGCCTCGCGCCTCCCCGAGGGATGCGCGCGGGATGAACTCGACCGGGTTGATCTCGGTCATGTCGCGCGGATCGGCGCCGCCGATGCGCGCCAGCGCCATTTCGGCGAGGCGGCGACCCGTCGCGGCGATCGGTAATTCCATGGTGGCGAGCGCCGGGTCGGAGAAAGCGGCTGCCGGGATGTTGTCGTGGCCGATGATCGCGATGTCGCGCCCGGCCACGAGACCCCGCTCGCGCACGGCGCGCATCGCGCCCAACGCCATGCTGTCGGTGGCGCAGAGCAGCGCGCTTGGCGGCTCCGCCTGCGCCAGCATGACGCTCGCCGCGCGATAGCCGCCGGCCTCGGTCGCGCTGTCCTCGACGATCTCGCCGGGAAGTCCGGCATCGCGCATGGCGCGGGCGAACCCGCTGCGGCGCAGATGCGCGAAGGTGAAGGCGGATGGCGCGGCGAGATGGCCGATCCTGCGATGGCCGAGGCCGGTCAATCGCAATGCGGCGTCATGGAAGGCGGCTTCGCCATCGCCGTCGACATAGGCATAGGGCTCGGCGAAATCGCTGCGTCCCATCGCGACGAAGGGGAAGCCGATATCGGTGAGATAGCGTAGGCGCGCATCCTCGCGCCGGGTCCGGACGACGATGATCGCGTCGGTGCGCCGGCCTTCGATGAGGCGGCGATAGGTCTTGAGTTCGTCGGGGCCGGGCAGGGCGGCGATCAGCGTCAGATCGTAGCCTTGCTGGGCGAGCCGTTCGCCGGTCGATCTCAGCAACTCGATATAGAGCGGTTCGTTGAAATGGCCGGGCTCGGCCGGGAGCACCATGGTGACGATCTCGGTCAGTCCGCGCCGCAGCCGCCTGGCCGCGGAATTGGGCCGGTAGCCGGTCGTCTCTGCCGCGGCGAGCACGCGCTCGCGTGTGGCGACTGCGACATCGCCATAGCCGTCGAGCGCCCGCGACACGGTCGTGATCGACAACCCCAGCATTCGCGCCAACTCGCGCAATGAACTCATCGGCCGCCTCTGCCTTTCGGTTGAGAGCGACGGATCCCGATCTCAGCCTGCGCGGCAGGATAATGCCATCCGAAACGTTTTGGAAGAGCTGCCGAAGGGCCGCGAAGCCGAGGAGCCGTTCAGCGAGCAGTCAAGCAGGCGTGAGTTCGAGACGAGGCAGCTTCCCTGATCAGGGGGAGAGGGAAGCGTTGCGCAAGCGGCTTAGAGGCAGGCTGAAATGGCTTTCTGACGGCCTAGGTCAGGTGTCAGGTCTTCCCAAGTCCAGTGATGAATGTCTGCGCCAAGGCGATGGCTCCGGAAATCGGCCTGAACTGGCTGGTGACGGAGTTGTCGACGAAGAAAACCAGCTCCGCATGGCGCGCGAGAGGACTCTCCGGCACGTCCGTCAGAGCGAGAATGCGCTTTCCGCTCAGATGCGTGTCGAGCGTGATGTCGACCACAGCCTGCGTATACGGCGTGAAGGCGATAGCGACCAGGAGATCAGTCGGCCGCATGGCGGCGATCTGTTCGGCCGCCATGCCACTGCCGAAATCCAGTAGGCTGCACGGACGTTCGGACCGCGTCAGCCCATAGGCAAGATAGCTTGCGATCGGGCGCGAGCGGCGCAAGCCCGCGATGTAGATATGGTCAGCCTGCCGCAGCATCGTCGTCGCCTGGGCCAGCGCCTCGGACGAAATGGTTCGGCGGAGGTCTTCGAGCGAGGCGATCAGGGCGTCGATGCTGTCGTCGAGCAGTGCGCCGAAATCAGCGGCCAGCCCCGGCGCCACCTGCTTGGCGTAGACCTCCTCGCGCGCCCCCGGAGCGCCCTCGATTAATCGATGGCGGAAAATGCGCTGCATCTCGGAGAAGCCGCTGTAGCCGAATTCCTTGGCGAAACGGATCAGCGTCGATGGCTGGATGTTCAATTCGCCGGCGATGGTGACGACGGTCTGCAGGGCGAAGTTGTTGGGCTGTTCGAGCGCAGCCCGCGCGATGCGCTGAAGATGTGGGCTGAGCTGCTCAAAACGGTTGCGGATGCGCTGGCGAAGCGCCTCGAAGGTCTCCTGGCCGGAGCCTTTGGGCAGATCTGCGGCAGCTTGGTCGGTGTTTTTGAATGAATTTTCGTTCATTCCGTTCTATAGCGTGCCCGGCAGGGGAGGAAAAGCATTCTCTTTCATGGAGGGTTGACAGATATAAAACGAATATTCATGCTCTTTGAAAATTCATTCGGTTATCCAACCGAAGCGTGAAGGCGGGCCAGAACCCGTCCCTCTTGGGGAGAGCGTCGATGTCGAAGATCAGGATTACGCGGCGCGCCATTCTCGGTGCGGCCACCGCCGGAGGCGCCATTTCGCTGTTTGCCGGCCCGTGGAAGCACAATCGCGTCTGGGCGCAGGGCGCGTCCAAGCCGATCCGGATCGGCATCACAGCCGATGCCAGCGGCCAGTACGCCAACTCCGGCGCCAGCGACAAACGCGGCATGATGATGGCGATCACCGAAGCCAATGAGCGCGGCGGCGTGCTTGGCCGCAAGATCGAGTTCGTGCACATCGACACAGAAACCACCGCCGCGACCGGCAGTCGTGTCGCCGAGCGCATGATCAGCCGCGAGCAATGCGGTTTCCTCGTCGGCGCGGTCCATTCCGGCGTGGCCAACGCGATCAGCCAGGTCGCCCAGAAATACGGCGTGATCTACATCAACACGAACTCGTCCTCGCCGACCGAGGCCGGCCAGAACTGCCACCGCGTCAAGTTCGTTTTCGACGGCAACGGCACCAACTTCGCCAAGGCGGCGGTCAAGAGCGCGATCGAGCGCTTCGGGCCCGACTGGATGCTCCTGACCAACGATTATGTCTGGGGCCACGACACCGCCGCGGCAACCAAGTCCCTGCTGAAGGAGTATGGCGGCAAGGTCATCGAGGAGGTGCTGATCCCGCAGGGCACACGCGACTTCACCTCGGCCTTGCTGAAGGTGCAGCAGCGCAAGCCCGGCGTCATCTCTGCAGCGATCGGCGGCGACGACCAGAAGGCGATGCGCCAGCAGGTCGCGCAGCTCGGCATGGGCGACAAACCGGCCTGGATCAACAGCCAGCAGGATTGGGACGACGTCTACGGCCTGCCGGTCGACAACCTCTTCGGCGTCTTCGGCACCACCTGGTATTATCGCCTCGATCTTCCGGGCGTGGCCGACTTCGTCAAGCGCTACCAGACGATGTATCCCGAGACCGCCATGCGCTCGCCCGGCAACGTCTTCTACAATGGCTACATGTCGATCCGGGAGCTTCTCGGCGCCATCGAGCGGGCCGGCACAACCAACAACATCGCCGTGATCAAGGCGCTCGAGGGCCATAAGATGCCGGCCAGGGATCGCATGCAGCATTTCGATGCGACGATCGACGCCGAAACCCATCAGGTCCAGCAGACCATCTACCTCGCAACCGCCAACCGCGCGGCGAAAGAGAAGGACGATCTCTTCGAGATCCTGAGCCATGCCAAGCCGGACGACGTGCGCGACACGGACTCCGCCAAGCTCTGCAAGCTGGAGCCCTACGACAAGACACCGACCTTCGACGCCTGACTCGTCCTGCCATCCGCGGCCCGCACACGGTCGCGGAGCGCGCCCTCGACCGCATCAGGACGGACGACGCATGATCGATCTACTGCCTCATCTCATCAATGGCCTGACGCTGGGCCTGCTCTTCGCCCTCATCGCCCTTGGCTTCACGCTGATCGTGGGCGTGATGGAGGTGATCAATCTCGCCCATGGCTCGCTGTTCGCGCTCGGCGCCTATTTCGCGCTAACGGTGATCGCAGGCAGCTGGTTTTCGAGCACGCCCTTCGGTGCTTGGTGGCTGAGCCTTCCGCTCGGCCTGCGCTATGTGCTGGCGCTCGCGATCGGGCCGGCACTTGCGGGACTGGCCGGCATGCTGCTCGAGCTCTGCCTGCGCCCGACCTATGGCAAGCTGCCGCTCTACGGCCTGCTCCTGACCTTCGGCGCGGCTCTTGTGGTCGAGGAGTTGATCCGGCTGGTCTGGGGCACGGGCGAGCAGAACCTCGCTTTGCCCCAGGCGATCAACGGGGCCTTCCTGCTGAACGGCATGATCTTCTCGACCTACCGCTTTTTCGCATCCGGCTTCAGTATCGTCGCCATCGCCGCCGTCTGGCTCTTCCTGGAGCGCACCTCGGCTGGCGCCGTGATCAAGGCCGGCGCGCATGACAGCGAGATGGTCCGCGCGCTCGGCTACGATCTCGCCAGGCTCAGGCTTTTGGTCTTTGGGTTCGGCGCCGCGCTGGCGGGGCTCGCCGGCGTGGTGATGGTGCCGATCTGGGGCCTGCGTCCGCATGTCGGCGTCGACATCGTCATCCCGGCCTTCCTCATCATCGTCATCGGCGGCGTCGGCAGCTTCTGGGGCGCCGTCATCGCGGCCCTGCTGGTCGGCCTGGCCATCGGAATCACCGGTGCCTATGCGGCCGCCTGGTCGACGATGTCGATGTACCTGCTTCTGATCGCGATCCTCGGCTTCCGTAGTCGCGGGCTGCTCGGTCGCAAGAGCGCCTTGGAAAATTGACGCCATGATCTCGCTCTCGGACATCCCCATCCGCCCGCGCGCCTGGATCACGCCCCCGATGCTGGTTCTGGCCGTGCTGCTGCTGGCGGCGCCGAACCTGCTGCCCGCCATCGGGCTCTACCAGTATCTCGGCATTGAGATCACGATCTGGATCACCTTCGCGCTCGGGTTCAACCTGCTGTTCGGTTATGCGGGGCTGCACTCCTTCGGCCATGGCGCCTATCTCGGCATCGGCGCCTATGCATTCGGGCTGTTCCAGCACCATGTCGCGGTCAGCCTCTGGGGCGGCCTCCTGGCGGCCGTGCTTGCGGCAGGCGTCGCAGGCGCCCTTGTCGGAGCATTCCTCTCCCACCGCCGCGGCATCTACTATGCGCTGTTGACGATCGGCTTCGGCCAGATCTTCTGGTTTCTCGCCATGAAGCTCCATAGCGTCACCGGCGGCGAGGACGGGCTGCTCGGCATTCCGCGCCCGCCGCTGACGCTCGGGCCTTGGCAGGTCGCGCTCACCGACAACCGCGCGCTGTTCTACTTCGCGGCAGTGCTGCTGATGGTCGTGGTCGTGCTCTGCTGGCGGCTGGCGAACTCGCCCTTCGGCCGCGTGCTGCAGGCTATTCGCCAGAACGAGACCCGCGCGCGCTTCGTCGGCTACGAAGTCTGGCGCTTCAAATGGGCCGTCTTCACACTCTCCGCGGTGATCGCCGGCCTCGCCGGAAGCCTGCTCGCGATGGCCCAGCAGAGCGCCTATCCCGATGTGATGAGCCTGCATCAGTCGGGCCTCGTCGTGATGATGGTCCTCGTCGGTGGCGGCCTCGTCAGCTTCTGGGGCCCGGTGCTGGGCGTGATCTTCTACTTCGTCGCCCGGGATGTCCTCGGCGGCCTGACCGAGACCTGGCTGCTCTGGTACGGCCTGATTTTCATGGCGATGGTCATGCTGCGGCCCGAAGGGCTGGCGGGCATGCTGTATGGCCTGCTGCGGCGCAGCCCGCCTCGGCGGCCTGGCTCCGTTTCCGCCGCCGCGACGGAGGCCGCGTGATGGCGCTGTTTGAGGTCCGCAACATCCACAAGCGCTTCGGCTCGCGCGTCGTGCTGGAGAATATCTCGCTGTCTTTCGAGGCAGGCCAGGTCAGCGGCATCATGGGCCCCAACGGTGCCGGCAAGTCGACCTGCTTCCATGTCCTCACCGGCCAGCACCGCCCGGATCGCGGCGAGGTCGTGTTCGATGGGCAGCGGATCTCGGGCTTGCCGCCTCAGCGCATCGCCCGGATGGGCGTCTCGCGCTCCTTCCAGCTGATGAACCTCTTCGACGATACGGTCGTCATCGAGAACGTCATGCTGGCGCTGCCGGCCTTCCGGACGCGCCGTCTTCACGCCATGTCGGCGGTGTTCTCGGACAGCGTCCTGATCGACCAGGCGCTGGCCGTGCTCGATCAGGTCGGCCTCGCCGCGCGGGCCTGGGACGCGGCCGCCTCGCTCAGCTATGGCGATCGCCGCGCGCTTGAGATCGCCGTCGCCCTCGCGGCCGAACCTCGCATCCTCTTCCTGGACGAGCCGACATCGGGCCTCGGTGCCGAGGCTACGCGGCGCTTCGCTCTGCTCGTGAAGCGGCTGCGCGAGCGCTACACGATCGTGATGATCGAGCACGACATGCGCTTCCTGTTCGAGCTCGCCGACAGGATCTCGGTGATCCACTGGGGCCAGGTCATCGCCGAGGGCACGCCAGCACAGCTTGGCGACAACAAGTGGGTGCGGCGCTCGACATTGGCGGAGGCGACCCATGCTTGAGGTCCGCGACATCGAAACCTTCTACGGCGAGACGCAGGCCCTGTTTGGCACCTCGCTGCGGGTCGGCGAAGCTGAGGTCGTCTCGCTGCTCGGCGCCAACGGCGCCGGCAAGACCACGACCATCCGCTCGATCCTGGGGCTGAACCCGCCGCGGCGCGGGCAGATCCATTTCGACGGGCAGGACATCACCAAGCACCCGACTCATCGCATCTCGGCCATGGGCATCGGCTGGGTGCCAGACGACCGCCGCGTCTTCCCGACGCTGACCGTCGCGCGCAACCTGCAGATCGGCATGCGCAAGACCCGTTTCCGGTCCTGGCAGGTCAGCGAGATGTTCTCGATCTTCTCGGCGCTCGAACATCTGATGCCGCGCGAATGCGAGAACCTCTCCGGCGGCGAGATGCAGATGGTCGCGATCTCGCGGGCGCTGCTGGGTTCGCCCGGCCTCGTCTTGCTCGACGAGCCGAGCCAGGGTCTCGCGCCCAAGATCGTCCAGGACGTGCTGTCGACGGTGCGCCGCCTCAAGGCCGAGGGCATCTCCGTCCTGATCGTCGAGCAGAACGCACTCGCCGCGCTCGAGGTCTCGGATCGCGCCTACGTCATGGACCGCGGCCGGATCGTCCATGAGGGACCGGCCCGCGCGCTACTCGACGACAGTTGCCGGCGCCAGCGCCTGATCGGAATGTGACATGAGCGCCATGCTTGACGTCAGTAACCTGTCGAAGATCTACACGCGTGGCCGGTTCGACCGAACGCCGACCTTCCGGCTCGACGCAGATTTCCGCATCGAAGAGCCGGCGATCGTCGGCATGATGGGCCCCAACGGCTCCGGCAAGACGACGCTGTTTGAGCTGATCACCGGCTCGAACAGCCCGACGGACGGCAAGGTCGAGGTCTGCGGCCGCAACATCCACCGCGTCCGCACCGACGAGCGCGACCGGCTCGCAATCCACTACCACCAGTCCTACCAGGTCAGGCATTTCCGGTCTTTGCGTCCCAATGCCCTGATGGAGCGCGCCGACAGCCAATACCCGCTGGTCCATCTCTTCGACGAACCGCAGTTCAACACGCAGGACGGCTATATCGGCTTCATGCTGGACTTCTTCCGGCGGCTGCGAGCTGAGGGCCGGCTGGTCTTCCTCTGTGTCCATCCCAATGAGCGCTTCCACCTCGAGATCCTCGAGGAGATCTGCGAGCGCTTCATCTTCGTCAACAAGGGCGTCGTCACGCCGCTGCCGGACTATGCCGGGCTGCTCGCCTTCGAGCCGGCCCGCGCCTATCTCGGCAACCTGCTGACCGATCGCGCCGCCGTGGAGGACGCCGCGTGAACCAACTCGCCACCAATCTGACCCCGCAGATCGACCTCGACGCGATGGACAGGCTGTTCGACATCAAGGGCCTGCGCATCTTCCTGCCCGGCGGCTACGGCGCACTCGGCGAGGCGATCGCGATGGCGCTGACGCGGCGCGGGGCCCATTGCGCCATCGCCGGCCCCAATGGCGGAAAGGCGGCCGCACTTGCGCAAAAGCTGGCTTGCGTTGGCGTCGACACCTACGGCTTCGAACTCGATGCGCGCAGGCCAGCCGCGATCGCAGAGGTCGCCGACCGCGCCGCCGAGGCCATGGGCGGCATCGACGTGCTGGTCAACTGCGTCGGCGTCCAGCGCGAGCAGTCGCTGCTCGACGTCACCGAGGAGACCTTCGACGAGGTCTACGAGACCAATCTGAAATCGGCGATGTTCCTGGCTCAGGCCGTGGCACGCCACCAGATCTCGCAAGGCGGCGGCGGGCGGCAGATCCACCTGCTCTCCGTGCGCTCGCAACTCGCGCTGCGCGGGCGCGGCTACTCGGCATATTGCGCCACCAAAGGTGGCCTCGTCATGCTGGTCAAGCAGCATGCGATGGAACTCGCGCCGCACAACATTACCGTCAACGCGGTTGCGCCGACCTTCATCCAGTCCGAGCGTATCCGGCCCCACCTTGAGCGCGACGGCTTTCGCGATTTCATCCTCGACCGCAATCCGCTCGGTCGGATCGGCGAGCCGGTCGAAGTCGTCGGCCAGATCATCACCTTCGCCGCGCCGGCCGGCAGCTACATGACCGGCCAGATCGTCTACGTCGATGGCGGCGTCACCGCGAGCCAATGACGGCCGGAAGACGGCGCGCTTCGCTTCAACCGGCCGCGCCAAACTTGTCTCGAACATCCTGGAGGCTCCATGCCCGACTTGATTCCCAAGCTGCTGATCGGCGGCGAATTCCGCGCTCAGACGGCGCTCGAGCCGTTGCGGGTCATCAACCCCTGCACCGAGGAGTTGCTCTGGACGGCTCCGCGCGCCGGCCCAGCCGAGGTTGAAGAAGCGCTTCATCACGCGCGTGCCGCACTGAAAACCTGGTCGAGGGTGCATGGTTGGGAGCGGGCCAAGGTGCTGCGCGGCATCGCCCGAGCGATGGAAGCGCGCAAGGGCGCGCTGGCGAGCGCATTGTCCTATGAGATCGGCCGGCCGATCGCCCAATCCGAGGGTGAAGTCCTGATCGCGATCGAGCAATTCGACTGGTTTGCCGGCGAGGCCGAGCGCCTTTTTGGCGAGACAATTCCCTCCCGCCAGGGCGGGCGCCTGGCCACGGCGCTGGAGCCGGTAGGCATCGTCGCCGCCTTCACCGCCTGGAATTTCCCGATCAATCTGCTCGCCCGCAAGATCGCGCCGGCGCTCGCCGCCGGCTGCCCGATCATCTGCCGCCCCTCCGAGCAGGCGCCGCTGACCTCGACGCTGATCGCAGACGCCTGTGCGGAAGGCGGAGCTCCGGCTGGCACCGTCCAGATGCTCTTCGGCCCGGCAGAGACGATCACGCCTCTCCTGATGGCTGCCGAGGAGGTCCGCAAGATTTCACTGACCGGCTCGACGCGCGTCGGTCAGATGCTGCTGGCCGAGGCCGCCAAGACCGTCAAGCGTTGCTCGATGGAACTCGGCGGCCATGCCCCCGTCGTGATCTGCGAGGATGCCGATGTCGACAGCGCCGCGACAGTGTGTGCGCTGTTCAAGTTCCGCAACGCCGGCCAGGTCTGCATCGCGCCGAACCGCTTCTATGTGCATGAAAGCCTGGCCGAACGTTTCGCCAGCGGCATGGTCAGGGCTGCCGAGGCTCTGGTGCTGGGCGACAGTCAGAACCGGGCGACGACGATGGGCCCGCTGACGCTCGCCAGCCAGCGCGACCGCGTCGAGGCGCTATCTGCCGATACGGAAGCTTCGGGCGCGCGTCGCCTCACCGGCGGGCGCCGCCCGGCCAACCGGAACAAGGGCTTCTATTTCGAACCAACCGTCTTCTCCGACGTGCCCGACGGCGCCCGTATCATGCGCGACGAGCCCTTTGGCCCGCTGGCGCCGATCGCCACCTTCCGAACGCTGGACGACGCGATCGAGCGGGCGAATTCGACGCCCTATGGCCTGGCTGCCTATGGCTTCACTGCCAGTCAGCGTAGCGCGGAGGCGCTTAGCGCAGAACTCAAGGCTGGCATGGTCGGAGTCAACACCTTCATGATCGCCCATGCCGAGGCCCCCTTTGGCGGCGTCGATCATTCCGGCATGGGCCGAGAAGGCGGCCGGCAAGCCATCCAGGACTATCTCAACGTGAAGCTGACCCATTTCATGGCGGCGTAAAGCGGGGACTATCAGCGGATGGGATGTTGGCTTGTGAGGGAGCCTCGAGAGAGGCTTTCGCTCAAAGCCGGACGTTCGACGCGTGGCCAGCCAACTTTTCGATCTAAGGCTTTGCTCTCGTATTCGCCGCCATCTCGCGAAATTGTCCCGACAACCCTCTCCAGCGCGGCCTCGTCGATATCGCTGGGCGCGACGCGCACGCTCTCGCGTGCCAGGGTCGCGGCGATGGCACTGGCAAACTCGCCGCCCGCGCCGAGCACCCGCGCGGTCTTTCCCTTCAAGCCGGGTTCCATCTTCAGTCCGGTTCTGCGCTGGAAGCGCTTGGCGCAGCGCTCAATCAACGAGACCGAGCTGCGTCCTGCCCGCGATCGACGCGGTGCGTGCGAGATAATCGGCCTTGCTGGACTGCATGTGATCGATGTTGATCTGCGCGAGCGCCCAGGAATCCGTGCCTTGGAGCAGCTCGATCATGATGTCGTGCTGGCGCAATGAGAGCCGCAAACCCTCGCGGTCGGCGAGGTTCTTCGCCCGCATCGGCAAGGTCAGGCCCATGTAATCCTGCAGGCTGCGCACCAGATACGGATTGCCGCAGGCGCTGAACAAAGCGATGTGGAACGCGTCATTGGTCTCGTGGATGCCGCGCAGATCGCCGGCCTCGGCGTGGCGGGCATAATCCGCCTGGATCGCCTTCAGCCGCATGATGAGTTCGGCTGGTGCCGGCAGCGCGATCATCAGCACCGCCTGCCGGGTTAGCATCTCGCGGACTTCGTAGATCTGTCGGACCTCTTCGGCCGAGTAGGAGCAGACGGTCGCGCCGATATTCTTCTCGCGGCGGACGACGCCGGTGCGTTCCAGCTGAACCAAAGCCTGCCGGATGAAGTGCCGCGTCGCGCCGTAGCGGGCCATCAGGCTGTCCTCGACAAGCCGCGAGCCCGGCGCGAGACGCCCGAAGATGATGTCCTCCTCGAGCCGGCGGAGGATTTCCGCCTGTTCCTCAACACGCGATGCCGATGCCGATGCTTCGCTCATGCCGCGTGTCCTTCTGTTCTGCTTTTGCCCGCCGATTCCCAGCTGGAGAGGCGATAGCAATCCTCAACCAGACGCAATGTTTCGAGATTGTCCTCGGGCGAGGTCTCGAACGGCGTATTCTCGCGCAGGCTGCGGAGGAAATGGGCGAGCGTCGCGGTGTAGGCCCCTTGATAGACCGCAGCCTGATCGAAGCTGATCCGCTCTTCATCGCCTCCACTCGTGAAGACGAGTTCGGCTCCATCGAGGCGGATCATCCCGCGCTCGCCGAGGAGGGTGAGGCGATCGACCTGTTCAGGCTGCGCGCCATATGCGGCAAAGCTCGCGAAGACCGAAACCCCTGCACCGCCGGCCGTTTCGAGATGCAGGACCGCACCGTCCTCACCGAGAATCTCGGGACAGGTCCGGCTCAGCACAGCCGCACGCACGCTCATCGGGCCGAGCAGCATGCGCAGCGTATCGAGATGGTGGATCAGCACTTCGGCCACGAGCATCCTCTGCTCGCCGCGCAGCATAGGTTGTCGCTCCAGAGCGGTCAGCCGCCCCTCCGCATTCGGCACCGTGCCTGAGGTGACAAGCGACAGTGAGGCCGCCTTGACCTTGCCGATCCGGCCCTGCGCAATCCATTGCGCGGCCTGGCGGTAATAGGCACGGAAGCGCCAGTTCTCATGCACCATCAGCCGAACCCGGCCCGTCATGTCAGCGACCAGTTGCCGGGCCTCGTCCAGGGTCGGAGCCAGCGGCTTCTGGCACAGGATAGGTAGCCCGTGATCGGCTGCCAGACGAACCAATTCGGCATGGGCGGCACGTGGCGCGGCGATGTCAACCGCATCGAGGCCGCCTGCCGCCAGCATCTCGCTTGCGCTCCGGTAGCGTGCACCGATACCGAATTCAGCGGCGCGGTTTTCGCTCGCTTTATCCGACGGATCGGCAATCGCCACGATCACGGCCTCCTCGGCAAGCGCCTGCCAGCCGCGCAGATGGTAGAGCGTGACCCAGCCGGCTCCGATCAGCCCGATCCTGAGCGGCAAAGCCATCAATGGGATTTCCGCTGGGCGGCGGCTTTTTGCGCGGCAGGCGTGGTCGCCAAGGCGGGAACCGCCCGGCCGGTCTGACCGTCGAACAGATAGGTGGCCTCAGCGGAAAAGAAGAGTTCGACGGCTTCGCCCGGCGCGGCCACGACATTGCGCGGCAGGCGCGCGATGCACTCCGTGCCGCCTTCAGTCTCGACCAGAAGCAGCGTCTCGGCGCCGAGCGGTTCGACGGCGATGGTACGGCCCCTGATCGAGCCATGCGGCTGGCCGTTCAACGCTGCCGCATCGATCAGCAAATCCTCGGCACGCACGCCGAGTGTCACCTCGCACCCGGCGATGCCGGCAAGCGTGGCGTCAGACCAGCGCGTCAGCGGCGCATCGACTGCGGCACTGCGCGCATGCAGGGCATCGGGGGCGATCGTCGCCTTCAGCAGGTTCATCGGTGGCGAGCCCAGGAAGCGCGCCACGAAAGTGTCCGCCGGCTGCCAGTAGACCTCCAGCGGCGCACCGATCTGCGCGACCCGGCCGGCATTCATCACGCAGATGCGCGTGCCCATGGTCATCGCTTCGACCTGGTCGTGCGTGACGTAGATCATGGTCGAACCGAGCCGATGATGCTGCTTGATGATCTCGCTACGCGTGTTGACCCGAAGCGCGGCATCGAGATTCGAGAGCGGCTCGTCGAACAGGAAGACCTGCGGCTCGCGCACCATGGCGCGGCCAAGCGCGACGCGCTGCCGCTGCCCGCCCGACAGCGCGCTCGGACGACGCGCCAGCAGCGGGGTCAGGCCGAGCAGCCCGGCCGCGTCCTTGACGCGTCGATCGACCTCGTCGGAGGCGATCTTGCGTCGGCGCAGGCCGAAGGCGAGGTTTTCCGCGACACTCATATGCGGGTAAAGTGCGTAGGACTGGAACACCATCGCAATGTCGCGATCCTTGGCCGGCACGTTGTTGACGGCCCGCCCATTGATCGACAGCGTGCCGCTGCTGATCGTCTCCAGCCCTGCTATCATCCGCAGCGTCGTCGACTTGCCGCAGCCCGAGGGGCCGAGCAGCACCATGAACTCGCCATCCCCGATGGCGAGGTCGATATCGTCGACCACCACCGGGCCGCTGCTGCCATAGCGCTTGCTGATCTTGTCGAGTCCGACGACGGCCATGGCAGTCTCCTACTTGATCGCGCCGGCAGTCATGCCGCGGATGAGTTTCTCGGAGAAGAAGACATAGGCGATGATGACCGGGATGACCGAAATCATCACGCCCGTCGCAATCATGCCGATGTCCTGGAAATGGTCGCCCATGAAGGCGCGGATGCCAATCGGCAGCGTGCGCTTCTCCGGGTCGGTGATTAGCACCACCGCGAACAGGAACTCGTTCCAGAGCTGGATGAAGTTCAGGATCAGCGTGGTCGCGATCGCCGGCATGCCGACAGGCAGGACGATGCGCCAGAATATCTCCAGATCGCCATAGCCGTCCATCTTGGCGGCGTCGAACAGGTCCTGCGGGATGCGGGCGAAGAACCCTTCCAGCAGGTAGACCGTCAGCGGCAGCTGCAGCGAGACATAGACGAGGCTGAGGCCGAGCAGGCTGTTGTAGAGATTGTAGTCGACCAGGATCTGATAGAGCGAGATCAGCGTGATCTGCGGCGGGAAGATGATCGACGAGAACAGGATGCCGTAGATCAGCCGGTTGCCGCGGAAGCGATAGCGCGCCAGCGCATGTGCGGCCGCCGCCCCGATCAGCGTAACGACCGCCACGGCTCCGACCACGACCAGCGTCGAATTCCAGAAATAGGTCGCGAAGTCGGAATCGACCCAGGCGCTCCTGAACTGCTCCCAGTGGAACGGCCGTGGCCAGGCATAGTGGTCAGCGCTGATCTCGGCGGTGGTGCGCACGGACATCGTCGCCAGCCAGAGGAAGGGGCCGAGCGTATAGAGGGTGTAGACAGCAAGGATCAGGGCAAGCGCGCCACGGCTGAACAGGCGTGGCATTGGCGCGGGGCGTTGCGCGAGAGCGGAGCTTTGCGCCATCTCAATACTCCAGCCGGTCGCGCGTGCTCAGGAGACGGTTGAGGATCACGACGGAGGCGCACACGACGAGGAACCACACCGTCGCGATCGCCGACGGATAGCCGAGATCGAAGGTGTTCCAGTTGAATGCGCGCTTGTAGACATAGGTCGAGACCGTCTCGGTCGCCCAGAGCGGGCCCCCCTGCGTCATGATCCAGACGAGGTCGAAGATCTTCATCTTGCCGATGAACGCCAGGATGTAGAGTGAAAGCAGCGTTGGCCGCAGCATCGGAATGATGATGTAGCGGAGCTTTTCGCCCCAACCGCAATTGTCGAGTTCAGACGCCTCGAGCACCTCGCGCGGCAGCGAATGGATCGCGGCGAGGCAGACCACCATGTTGAACCCGGCCCATTTCCAGGCATGGGTAACGATGACCGACGCCAGGGCAAGATGGGGATCGCCGAGCCAGGACGAGGCGAGGCCATCGAGCCCGACCGCGCGCAGCATCGCATTCAGGATGCCCCAATCGTAGTTGAAGATCCACATCCACAGGATCGCGACCACGACATAGGACAGCAGCACCGGCGTGAACCAGGCGACGCGCAGGAAGCGGGCGAACGGAACCCCGGCATAGAGCGCCAGCGCCAGCAGCAGGCCAGTCGCGACATCGAGCACCGGCGCAACGAACGACCAGATCAGCGTATTGCGCACCGCGATCCAGAAGGTCTCGTCGGAGACCAGCTCGCGATAATTGGCGAGGCCGACGAAGGTGGCCTCGATCCCCTCGATCGTGAAGAAGCTGTCGAAGATGGTCCGAAAGGCCGGATAGGCGGTTAGCCCGCAATAGACCAGCAGCGCCGGCGCCAAGAATATCACAAGCACGACGCGGCTCGCGCGGCGGGGGTCGGCTAGCGACCGGGCGGTGGTGGACGCCTCCCGGTCGTTCGTCTTGACGTTCAAGGCAATCGCCTCTGGCATGGTCGGCTCACTTCTTCAGGCAAGCGCCGTCCATCTTCTCGGCTGCCTCCTGAACGCTCAGCAAGCCTGCCGGGAAGGCGTTGTTCATGACCTGGACATAGGTGTCGGCGCATTTGGCCCGATAGTAGAGCAGCGGCGTGCCGAAGAAGTATTTCGCGTCCTTGTTGCGTGCGTTCAGCTCAGCGAAATAATCCTTCCGTGGGCTCACGATCTTGTCCTGATCGGATTTGAGCCCGCTCTGGAGCGAGACTTCGCCGATCCACTTCGTGCCATTTTCGGGTGTTGCCATGGATTTCAGCATGGCCCCAGCGCAATCCTTGTTCTTGCTCTTGGAGAACATCACGAAGCTACCGCCGATCGCCAGCGTCTTGCATTCCGGGCAATTGCCCTTGTCCATGGCCGGGAATTTCATGATGCCGAGCGGAAAGTTCGCGGGCATGCCGCCCTTTTCGGGCTCGGCGAAGGCGCGTCCGGTGAACCAACTCGGATCAGGGAAGGTCAGCGCGCCCGGCGTATTGTAGAAATAGAAATGGGATTCGCCGAGCTTCAGTGTCGCGAAGCTCTTGGGATAGGCGCCGGCGTCGACCAGTTGCTTGACCCAGTTCATGACCTCGACGACACGCGGGTCTTTGAAAGACAGCTCGCCGTTGAGCAGCTTGGCGTAGTCGTCGGAGCCGAGCTTGCGCAGCAGCGACTCGAACAACAACTGGCCGCCCGGGAAGGGCCGGTCGCCGACGCCTTGCGAAACCGGCGTGATGCCGGCGGCCGCGCCCTTTTTCACCAGATCGAGGAACTGTGCCTGAGACAACTGGAAGGACGCGGGAACATCGACGCCGACCTTCTTGACCAGATCCTTGTTGTAATAGAGCTCGACCGTATAGGCCTCGACAGGCACGCCGTAGACCTTGCCCTTCGAGGCCCAGGCCGGCTTGGCCCAATCCTCCAGATTCGCCAGATCGACATAGGAATCGAGCGGCTCCAGGAAGCCGCCTGCCAGGAACTCCGGCTGGTCGGGCTCCATGTAGAAGATGTCCGGCGCCTGGCCGGTGCGCACGGCCGACTTCGCCTGGGTGTAGATGTCGGCTTTCGGGATGAAGCTGAGCTTCACCGAGCATTGCTTGTTGGCCGCCTCGAATTCCTTCACGCGGGCCGCAACCCAGTCCTTCTTGGCCGGCTCGTCGGGCCAATTGCTCCACATCGTGATCTGCTTCTCCTGGGCGAGCGCGAGGCCCGCATGGCCGAGGGAAGCAGCCGTCAGGACGGCTAAACCGATAGCGCGAAGTCTCATGATGCGTCTCCTCCGAGATTGGTTGTTATTATTTTGCGGGGAGGCTACCCGGGCGCATCAGATTGTCAATAATTAATATCTAATGGGAGCTCCACGTGCGTTATTGAGGCGAATGCCGGCATTTATTATTGACAATAAAAGGCTTCGCGGAGATGTTTCGCCGCGACTTGGCCGGCCTCGGCCGCAGGAGGAACGATAATGGCCAAAGGCCTGCGCAAGGGACTGACGAGCTATGGCGACGAGGGGTTTGCGCTGTTCCTGCGCAAGGCCTTCATCAAGGCGATGGGCTATTCCGACGATGCGCTGGATCGTCCGATCGTCGGCATCACCAACACCTACAGCGACTACAACCCCTGCCATGGCAATGCGCCGGCACTGATCGAGGCGGTGAAGCGCGGCGTCATGCTGTCGGGGGCGATGCCGATGGTGTTCCCGACCATCTCGATCCATGAAAGCTTCGCCCATCCGACCTCGATGTTCCTGCGCAATCTGATGGCGATGGACACCGAGGAGATGATCCGGGCCCAGCCGATGGACGCGATCGTCGTGATCGGCGGCTGCGACAAGACATTGCCGGCGCAGATCATGGCGGCCGCGAGCGTCGACCTGCCCACCGTCGTGGTCCCGGTCGGGCCGATGGTGGTCGGCCACCACAAGGGCGAGGTGCTGGGCGCCTGCACGGATTGCCGGCGTCTATGGAGCGCGCATCGCGCCGGTGAGATCGACGAGGCCGAGATCGAGACCGTGAACAGCCGCCTGGCGCCTTCCGTCGGGACCTGCATGGTGATGGGCACGGCCTCGACCATGGCCTGCATCACCGAGGCGCTTGGCCTGTCATTGCCGATGAGCGCGACGATTCCAGCCCCCCATGCCGAGCGTATCCGCTTGGCCGAAGCCAGCGGCGCGGCCGCCGCCCGCATGGCGGTCGATGGCGGTCCGCGGCCCAGCGAGTTGCTGACGCCGCAGGCCTTCCGCAATGCGACGGTCGTGATGCAGGCGATCGGCGGCTCGACCAACGGCATCATCCACCTGACCGCGATCGCCAATCGCACGCCGCATCGCTACGACCTCGACATGCTCGACGAGATCGGCCGCAAGGTGCCGGTCCTGGTCGATCTCAAGCCCTCGGGCGCCCATTATATGGAGCATTTCCACCATGCCGGCGGCGTGCCCAAGCTGCTCGCCCAGCTCGGCGAATTGATCGACCTCGATGCCGGCACGGTCGCGGGCGGGACATTGCGCGATATCGTCGCCAAGGCCGAGGATGTGCCGGGGCAGGACGTGATCCGGCCGCGCTCGGCCCCGATCAAGGCCGAGGGCTCGATGGCGGTGCTCTACGGCAATCTCGCCCCGGGCGGTGCGATCATCAAGCAGGCGGCGGCATCCGCGCGCCTGCTCCAGCATACCGGCCGGGCGGTGGTGTTCGACTCGGTCGAGGACATGGCGGCCCGCATCGACGATCCCGAGCTAGACGTCAGCGCGGACGATGTTCTCGTGTTGCGCAACACCGGTCCGAAAGGCGCGCCCGGCATGCCTGAGGCCGGCTATCTGCCGATTCCGAAGAAGCTCGGCCGCCAGGGCGTCAAGGACATGGTGCGGATTTCCGATGCCCGCATGAGCGGCACGGCCTTCGGCACGATCGTGCTGCATATCACGCCGGAATCGGCCGTCGGCGGGCCGCTTGCGCTGGTCGAGAGCGGCGACATGATCCGTCTCGACCTGGCCGGCCGCCGCATCGATCTCCTGATCGACGATGGCGAATTCGAGCGCCGCAGATCCCTGCTGAAGACCTCGCCTTCGCCCGCAATGCCCAAGCGCGGCTATGCGCGGCTGTTCCAGCAAACCGTGCTGCAGGCCGATGAAGGCTGCGATTTCGACTTCATGGTCCGCCCGCCTGATGAGGCGTCGTGACAGTCCTCCCGGGTCTCGTCGGCCTGAGGCCACCACTTCTCGCATTGGGCGCATCGATCGCGGTGGTTGACGTTTCCACCGTGCCGGAAACGCTTGCCGTCGTGGTCAGGATTGTGCTCCACCAGCGCCTGCGATTGTCACAGGACGCCTGATGCGCGCGACGAGCGACGAACCCGACCGGTTGCCGAATGCCCCGCACCCGCGCGAGACGCTGGCGCTCGTTGGGCATGGCACGCAGGAGCAGGACTTTCTCGAAGCGTTGCGCTCGGGCCGGATGCACCATGCCTGGCTGCTGGGCGGGCCGGAAGGCATCGGCAAGGCGAGCTTCGCCTATCGCGCCGCGCGTTTCATGCTGGCGGCCGGTGACCCGGCCCGGCGTGCGGCAGATGTCGCCTCGCTCGCCATGGCGGAAGAGGATCCCGCCAGCCGGCGCATCATGGCGCAATCTCATCCCGATCTGCATGTACTGCGCCGGACGCAGAAGCCCGATGGCAAGGGCTACACCAGCAATATCCCGGTCGATTCGGTTCGCCGCGTGCTCGACCGCTTCGGTTCGAGCGCGGCCGAAGGCGGCTGGCGCGTCGCCATCGTCGATTCCGCCGAGGATATGGACCGCTCGGCCGCCAATGCCCTGCTGAAGCTGCTGGAGGAACCGCCGCCGCGCGCGCTCTTCCTGATCGTGGCGCATGCGCCCGGCCGCATGCTGCCGACGATCCGCTCGCGCTGCCGGCTCCTGACCTTCGCGGCTCTGGATGAGGCCGCTATCGCGCAGGCTGGCCGGATCGCGCTGGAGCGAATGGGCGATCCCTTCGACGAATCGGCCCTGTTGCGCGCAGCCAGCTTCAGCGACGGCTCGGTGCGCCGCGCGCTCACCTATGTCGATCCTGAGACGTTGGCGCTGGTCGAGGCCGTGCGGGCTCGGCTTGATGCGCTTCCAGGCATCGACCTCACGGCTTTGCTGGCGCTCGCCGAGGATGTCGCCGGCAAGGCGGGCGAGGGCGACTTCGCGGTGATGATCGACACCATCCAGAGCTGGCTCGGCGACCATCTCCATGCCCATGCCGCAGCAAGTCCGGCGCGCCTTGCACCGCTGGCGGAGGTATGGGAAAAGCTGGGACGCGCGGCCCGAGAGGTGGACACCTATAACCTCGATCGCCGCCCTCTCGTGATGACGATGTTTCATGATCTGTCGGATGCGGTTGCCCGCTCGCGCGCAGCGTGAAGCGAACCCTTCGGACCGGACTATGGCCACGGCGCCCAAATTCTATCTGACGACCGCCATTCACTACACGAATGGTCCCCCCCATATCGGCCACGCCTATGAGATGGTGGCGTCGGACGCGATCGCGCGCTTCAAGCGGCTCGACGGCTACGACGTCTTTGCCATGACCGGAACCGACGAGCATGGCCAGAAGGTGCAGCGTACGGCAGCACAAAATGACCTTGCACCAAAGGCTTACGTCGATCAGATCGCGGAACGCTTCAAGCAGATGGAGGCGCGCCTCGGCTGCTCTTTCGACCGCTTCATCCGCACCACCGACGCAGACCATCTGCCTTCGACGCATGAGCTCTGGCGGCGCCTGGAAGCCAATGGCGACATCTACCTCGCCAAATATGCCGGCTGGTACTCGGTACGCGACGAGGCCTTCTACGCCGAGAAGGAAACCACGCTGCAGCCCGACGGAACGCGGCTCGGCGGGCAGGGCACCCCGGTGGAGTGGGTCGAGGAGGAGAGCTATTTCTTCCGCCTCAGCGCCTATCAGGACCGTCTCCTGAAGCTCTATGAGGAGGTGCCGAATTTCATCTCGCCGGAGACGCGCAAGAACGAGGTCGTCAGCTTCGTAAGGAGCGGGCTGGAGGATTTCTCGGTCAGCCGCACCACCTTCGACTGGGGGCTGTCGGTTCCGGGCGCACCGAACCACGTCATGTATGTCTGGGTCGACGCCCTCAACAACTACCTGACCGGCTGCGGCTTCCCTGACGAGAACAATCCGCGCTGGCATTACTGGCCGGCCGATGTCCACATCATCGGCAAGGACATCGTGCGCTTCCACGCCATCTATTGGCCCGCCATGCTGATGTCTGCCGGTCTCCCGGTGCCTAAGCGCGTCTTCGGTCACGGCTTCCTGCTCTCCAAGGGCGAGAAGATGTCGAAGTCGCTGGGCAATGTCGTCGACCCGTTCGAGCTGGCGGACGCCTACGGCGTCGACCAACTACGCTATTTCTTCCTGCGCGAGGTCTCCTTCGGCCAGGACGGCAATTACAGCCATGAAGCGATCGTCGGGCGCATCAACGCCGACCTTGCCAATGATCTCGGCAATCTGGCGCAGCGCTCGCTCTCGATGATCGCCAAGAACTGCGAGGGCAGGGTGCCTGCCTGCGGCGCGCTGACAGAAGGCGACGACGCCATGCTCGCGCTCGCCGATGGCGCGCTCGCCAAGGCCCGCGACGCCATGCAGGATTTTGCCCTGCATAGCCTGCTGGCCGAGCTCTGGGCCCTGGTTGCCGAGGCGAACCGCTATTTCGCCGCGAACGAACCCTGGCGCTTGACCAAGAGCGATCCTGCGCGCCGCGACACCGTGCTCTATGTCACGGCCGAGGTGCTGCGGCAGGTCGCGATCCTGGTGCAACCGGTGATGCCTGAAGCGTCCGCCAAGCTACTCGATCTGCTGGGCGTCGCGCCTGACGCCCGCAGCTTCGCCGCGTTGGGCAAGTCCGGCCGCCTGGCCGCCGGGATCGCGCTTCCGGTGCCGAGCGGCATCTTCCCGCGCTATATCGAGCCGGAGGCCGGCGAGGGCGCCTGATGCTGATCGATACGCATTGCCATCTCGATTTCCCCGATTTCACTGAGGACCTCGACGCCTTCGTCGCGCGCGCCGAGGCCGCCGGCGTCGGCCGCATGGTCACGATCTCGACCCGCGTGGCGCGCTTTCCAACCTATGCGGCAATCGCCGAACGCTTCCCCTCGGTCTGGTGCAGCGTCGGCACGCATCCCCATGGCGCGCATGAGGAACTCGATGTCACGGCCGAGCAGCTGGTTGCGCTGTCGCGCCATCCGCGCTGTGTCGCCATCGGCGAGGCCGGGCTCGACTATCACTACGACAAGAGCCCGCGTGAGGCGCAGGCTCAAGGCTTGCGCACCCATATCGCCGCTGCGCGGATGACGCAGCTGCCGCTCGTCATTCACGCCCGCCAGGCCGATGACGACATGATCGCGATCCTGCGGGAGGAGATGGGGAAGGGCGCCTTCCCCGCCATCCTGCATTGCTTCACGGCAGGCGAGGCGCTGGCGCTTGCCGGGGTCGAGATGGGGCTTTACGTGTCCTTCTCCGGAATCCTGACTTTCAAGACCTCGGAGGAGCTGCGCCGGATCGCGCGGCTCGTGCCGAGCGACCGCCTCCTGGTCGAGACGGATGCGCCTTATCTCGCGCCCGTCCCGTTCAGAGGCAAGCGCAACGAGCCATCCTATGTCGTTGAAACGGCGAAGGTTCTGGGTGAAGCGATCGGCGTTGGATTCGACGAGATCGCGGCCCTGACCACGGCCAATGCACGCCGTTGCTACTGGAAGATGGACCACGCCGCACCCCAGGCCCAACGCCCAGAGGCCCAATGCTCATGAGACTTCGCTTAGCATGGCGCTGACGGTCACCATCCTCGGCTGCGGCTCGTCTGGCGGCGTGCCGCGCCCCGGCTCCGGCTGGGGGGCCTGCGATCCCGCCGAGCCGAAGAACCGGCGGCGGCGCTGCTCGATCCTGGTCGAAAGCGTCGGCCCGAATGGAACGACCAGCCTGATCGTCGACACCTCGCCCGATCTGCGCGAGCAATTGATCGACGCCGGCGTGATGCATCTCGATGCGGTGCTGGTCACGCATGACCATGCCGACCACACCCACGGCATCGACGACATGCGCGCGCTGGTCATGCATATGCGCCGCAGGCTGCCGGTCTACGCTGACGAGCGTACATCCGCGACGCTTGCCCTCCGTTTCGGCTATATCTTCGAGACGCCGCCCGGCAGCACCTATCCGCCGATCCTGGATCTGAAGCCGATGCGGGTCGGCAGCCCCTTGACGGTAGAGGGAGCCGGGAAGCCCATAGAAGCGCTGCCTTTCGCCGTCGAGCATGGTCCGGGCTATGAATCGCTCGGCTTCCGTTTCGGCGACCTGGCCTATCTCCCGGATGTCAGCGTCCTGCCGGCGCAGGCCAAGGCTGCGATGGCCGGTCTCGACATCCTGATCCTCGATTGCCTGCGCGAGACGCCGCATCCGAGCCATTTCAACCTGGAGCAGTCGCTGGCGGCGATCGCAGAACTCAAGCCGCGCCGCACGATCCTGACCAATCTGCATAGCGATCTCGACTATGCGGTCCTGTCCCGGCGCTTGCCGGCGGGGATCGAGGCGGCCTTCGACGGCATGACGATCACGTCGAAGACCGGGTAGGGCGCCTTAGGTGAGATTCTCGGGGCAAGCCCGAGAATGACATCTAGTTGTGGAGCCTCAACAGGTTGTCCTCGTCGAGAGCGAGTCTGCTGATTGGGGTTTTGGCCTGGATACCGCCGTGCGGTCGATGCCAGTTGTAATGG